>JBNLBG010000046.1:0-24489 GCA_050303195.1 Allomuricauda sp.
ACATTGTATTGCTTATTTTAGGCTTTCTTTTGATGTTGGTCGGGATATTGGGTAGCTTTTTGCCCGTATTACCCGGTCCGCCTATAAGTTGGGTCGGTCTTTTATTACTTTATTTGACCAAAGCCGTACCCGATAACTGGTGGGTTTTGGGCATTACCTTGGTTATTGCTTTAACAATTACGGTTTTGGATTATGTCATCCCTGCCATGGGCACCAAACGCTTTGGAGGCAGTAAAGCGGGCATGTGGGGTACTATTATAGGGCTTATAATTGGTCTCTTCCTTCCTATCCCAGGTGGTTTTATCATTGGAGCCTTTCTTGGAGCTTTTGTTGGTGAGCTCTCCAACAATATTGATCAAAAAAGAGCTTTAAAAGCGGCTTTTGGATCTTTTTTGGGGTTTTTAACAGGTACTTTTATGAAGTTTGTGGTTACATTTCTCTATGCCATCTTTTACGTATATATTTCAATCAAGTATGCGGGCGACCTATTTACTTTTAGTTAGTCCAGCCACTCCACTTTTTCAGCAATGGGAGTTCTTGGTGAAGGTATTACCTCACCCTCAAAATAGCCCATATAGAAAAAGCCCAAACATTTCTCGCCTTCTTTCAATTCGAAGAATTCATCCATATATGTTATAAGTCCAGGCGAAGACCAGTAACTACCAATACCCAGTTCGGTACAGCACAACCACATATTTTGAACTGCCATGGCGACGGAGGCAATTTCCTCCCATTCAGGCAAACTCTCCTTGGGATCCCGTTGCATGCAAATAGCAATAACCGCTCCCGAATTGGATGGGTTAAATTGCAGTTTCTTTATTTTCATCTGTTTTGGCCTAGGGTCCACTTCCTCATATTTATGGGCAAGGAAAACACCCAATTCCTGTTTCTTCTCCCCAGTCAGCACCTTAAATCGCCAGGGTTCCGTTTTTTTATGGGTAGGCGCCCAATTCGCGGCCTCCAATACCTTTTCCAAGGTTTCTTTTGCGATAGGTTTATCGATATATTGCGGAGGAAAAATACTTCTCCTTTTCTTGATCAAATCAAAAATCATAATGGTCCATTAAATTGAAATCCAAAGTTACTCCCCAAAAGGTTCACATCATAATTTCAAAAGTAAATCCATGCATTTCTGAAGCGCAGGGTTCCTATTGTCCGTTTTCCAGACCATACTCAATACCGCTCGCTGTTTGATTTTCTTCATTTCAATAAACTTCACCTTCATTTGAAATCCATATTGAAGCGTCGTTGGCACAATCGCAATACCCAATTTATTCTCTACCAGTTTAAAAATGGTCTGCGCATGCACCGATTTATGCGAAACATGGGGCACAAAACCACTATCCTCACAAATGCTGAGCACCGTATCATAATACATCGGGCTATAATCTTGGGAAAACAGAATAAAATCCTCATCCGCCACTTGATTGATGTCCTTGAAATTCTTCGCATCCAAAGGATGCTCCTCAGGCAGCACCAAGGAAAATGTATCCTCAAAAACAGGTTTTACATCCAGCCCCTTCGGTACGCGCGACAACCGCACAAAACCCAAATCCAAGCGGTCGGCCAATATCGCATTGATTTGCGCTCGATTGGATAGTTCTTCCAAAGTAGTGTGCACCGTAGGATATTTTTCTTTTAGCCCCAACAATAAATTAGGAACCACATTTTGCATGGCCGAACCTAAAAAACCGATTCGCACCTCACCCAACTGTCCATCTCCGATTAGTTTTACTTGCTTTTTGGTCTGTTCGAGATGGTTCAAGATAAATTCCACCTCTTTTTTCAAAAACGCCCCAGCAGGGGTCAAACTCACTTTTTTCTTGTCCCTCACAAAAAGCTGTGTGCCCAAAATCTCTTCCATCTGTTTGATTTGGGTACTTAACCCAGGCTGGGAAATAAAGAGTTTTTCGGCGGCCTTTCTGTAATGGAGCTCTTCGGCTACGGCCAGAAAATAAATGAAATGTCGAAGTTCTATTTGATAATTCATACTTATTGATTGTTACAAAAATAAGTATTGGTGATTATTAAACCTAAATGGTAATTTTATTCAAAAGAAAAAGTATGTCTAAAAACCGAACATTTCAATTTGGTGAAGACCATTTAACCGCAAGCATAGCTTTAGGATTGACCAAAGGCACCATCATGGGAATTTTTACTGATGAGTGTCTGAAAAATGTGAATGCAAGCTACCAGCGGGTACAGCGCATCGTGGAAAAAGGTGATACGGTGTATGGTATCAACACAGGCTTTGGCCCCTTGTGCAACACTAAAATATCTAAAGCGGACACCAAAATACTTCAATCCAATATATTGCAGAGTCATAGTGTGGGTGTGGGTGAGCCCATATCAATTGAATTGGCAAAAATCATGTTGATTCTTAAAATCCATGCCTTGGCAAAAGGATATTCGGGTATTGCCGAAACTACCTTGGAACGGATGCTCTGGCATTTGGAAAACGATGCCATTCCCGTGGTTCCCTCCCAAGGTTCGGTAGGTGCATCAGGGGATTTAGCTCCACTTTCCCATTTGTTTCTACCATTGATTGGCCTGGGTAAAGTGGAATACCAAGGAAAGACCATCCCAACACAAGAGCTATTTCAGCAAACTGGATTGGAGCCTTTGAAATTAGGCCCCAAGGAAGGGCTTGCTTTGATCAATGGCACCCAATTCATCGCTGCCCATGGAGTGATGGTCGTACACAAATTACAGTATTGTCTAAGACATGCGGACATCATCGGAGCCATGATGCTGGAAGGCTTGCAAGGTTCTATGAAACCATTTTTTGAGGAATTGCACCGACTCCGCCCGTTTAAAGGCAACCAACACGTAGCGGGCAGAATTAGAACACTTCTTCAAGGTTCAGAGATATTGGAGGATCATATCGATTGCGAACGGGTTCAGGACCCCTACTCCCTTCGTTGTATGCCACAAGTACATGGCGCATCCCGAAATGCTTGGCTCCACCTGAAAGAACTCTTGGAAATTGAGCTCAACTCGGTCACGGACAACCCTGTCATCATCAACGATGAACTCACCATCAGTGGCGGAAATTTCCATGGACAACCCTTGGCCATGGCTTTGGATTATGCCGCATTGGCTGCTTCTGAAATTGGAAATATTTCTGACCGACGCATTTATTTGGCCCTTGAAGGCAACAGTCCTGGAGTTCCCAAATTACTGATGAATGATACAGGAATCAACTCGGGCTACATGATTTTGCAATACACCTCTGCCGCTTTGGCCAGCGAGAACAAAAGTTTATGTTTTCCTGCCAGTGCCGACAGCATTCCTACCTCTTTGGGTCAGGAAGACCATGTGAGCATGGGATCTATCAGTGGACGAAAGGCACTCAACATTATTGAAAATGTGGAAAAAATCTTAGCCATCGAACTGTTGACCTCAGCACAGGCATTCGAATATAGAAAACCGTTGAAATCGGGCATTCTGTTGGATGAAATCCATACATTTCTGAGAACCAAGGTGGCTTTTGCCGAAAATGATCGTGTTTTTGCTGATGATATTGAAAAGGGAATCGAAATCATCCAAAATCGAGAAATCATTGATTTGGTGGAATCGGTGATGAAAGAAAAAGAACTTACTTGGGATGCACCACATCTTGAAGAATTTGAAACATACTAAAATGAACAGACCGCTATTAATAGGACCGTTTACCCAATTACTTCCCATGACGGGACTCCCGTTAAAAGGAGCACTCAAAGATGAGCAACTGACCATCATTGAACACGGAGGGATTTTAGTTTCTGAAGGAAAAATTCTCAAAGTCGGTGTTTTTGATGATTTAAATTCCAATGATGTCGACATTCATAACATAAAGGGGCAGCATGTTTGCCTTCCAGGGTTCGTGGATTCCCATACCCACATTTGCTTTGGAGGTACCCGTGCCCGGGATTATGCTTACCGAAATGCAGGAAAAACCTATTTGGAAATTGCCAAAGCAGGTGGTGGTATCTGGGATACGGTGACCCAAACGCGAAAGGCATCATTGCAAGAGTTGGTTGAAGGAATCATTTCGAGAAGTAAAAAACATATCAAAAACGGGGTCACCACCATCGAAGTAAAAAGTGGTTACGGTCTTTCCGTGGATGAGGAATTGAAAATGCTACGCGCCATCAAAAAGGCGAATGAAACTTCAAATGCGACTTTAGTCCCGACTTGTTTAGCAGCCCACATGAAGCCCAAGGGTTGGAATCAGGACAAAGATTATTTGGACGTGATCATCAATGAATTGTTCCCCATCATCAAAACCGAAAACTTGGCCAATCGTGTGGATGCCTTTGTGGAAGAAAGTGCTTTTTCACCAGAAGAAATCAAACCCTATTTTCAAAAAGCAAAGGAAATGGGATTTGATATTACGGTACACGCCGACCAATTTACCACAGGCGGAAGTCAAATAGCAGTAGATTTTGGTGCGGTAAGTGCCGACCATTTGGAAGCCAGCACCGAAAAAGAAATTGAATTGTTAGCCAAGAGCAACACTATTGCAACAGCATTGCCCGGAGCATCCATTGGTTTGGGATGCGCTTACACCCCTGCACGTAGAATTTTGGATGCAGGTGGCGCTTTGTCCATTGCCAGTGATCATAATCCAGGGTCTGCCCCCATGGGCGACCTGTTGACCCAAGCCAGTATTTTGGGCACCTTTGAAAAACTCTCCAACACCGAAGTTTTGGCAGGAATCACTTCGAGAGCTGCGGCTGCTTTGCGTTTGACGGACCGAGGAAAACTGGAAGCCGGTGCAGTAGCCGATTTTGTTATTTTCCCAACCGACAATTATCAAGAAATCACATATCACCAAGGGCAATTAAAGCCGAGTGAAGTTTGGAAAAAAGGAGCTCCTATCCATTAAACATTTGAATCATGACTGAATTTCAGCAACAGATAGTACAAGGCATACCCGAACAGTTACCCGCAAAAAAGGACTATCCTAAAAATGGGAATCCAGCTCCAAAACGGAAAGATATCCTCTCCAAAGAAGAGAAAAAACTGGCTGTACAGAACGCGCTACGTTATTTTCCGGAGACTTGGCATAAAACGTTGGCTCCAGAGTTTGCCGAAGAACTAAAAACCTATGGCCGCATCTACATGCATCGGTTCAAGCCCGATTATAAAATGTATGCGCGACCTATTTCGGAATATCCTGCTAAATCTCATCAAGCTGCTGCCATTATGTTGATGATTCAAAATAATTTGGACCCTGCCGTGGCACAACATCCTGAAGAACTGATCACTTACGGAGGTAATGGGGCGGTATTCCAAAACTGGGCGCAGTACTTGCTCACGATGAAATATTTATCCGAAATGACCGAGGAACAGACCTTGAACATGTATTCAGGTCACCCGATGGGACTTTTCCCATCCTCCAAAGAAGCTCCAAGAGTGGTGGTTACCAACGGTATGATGATTCCCAACTACTCCAAACCAGACGATTGGGAACGCTTCAATGCGCTTGGTGTCACTCAATACGGGCAAATGACAGCAGGATCGTATATGTACATTGGCCCACAGGGGATCGTCCATGGAACGGCTATCACGGTCATGAATGCTTTTCGGAAAGTTTTAGAGAAAAACGACTCCCCAGAAGGAAAAATTTTCTTGACTGCTGGGCTTGGAGGTATGAGCGGTGCCCAGCCCAAAGCAGGAAATATTGCTGGAGGCATTACCATTTGTGCAGAAGTGAATCCTGAAGCTGCTAAAAAACGTCACGATCAAGGTTGGGTGGATGAACTTTTGATGGACTTGGACCTATTGGTGGCTCGCACCAAAGAGGCCGTTGAAAACAAAGAAGTGGTTGCCTTGGCATACATCGGTAATGTGGTAGATGTTTGGGAACGCTTTTACGAAGCCAACATTTTTGTTCATTTAGGCTCCGACCAAACCTCCTTGCACAACCCCTGGGCGGGTGGTTACTATCCCGTAGGGCTTTCTTTTGAAGAATCCAACGCCATGATGGTCGACAATCCTGAGGCTTTCAAGGAAAAAGTACAGGAATCGCTGCGAAGACAAATCAATGCCATCAACAAGCACACGGCAAAAGGCACCTACTTTTTTGATTATGGCAATGCCTTTTTGTTGGAAGTTTCCCGAGCGGGCGGCGATGTGATGGCCGAAAATAATATCGATTTTAGGTATCCATCCTACGTGCAGGATATCTTGGGACCTATGTGTTTCGATTACGGATTTGGTCCATTTCGATGGGTCTGTACTTCGGGCAACCCAAAGGACCTTCAAAAAACCGATTCCATTGCATTGGAAGTGATGAAAAAGATAAAGTCGGAAGCACCCAAAGAAATCCAACAGCAAATGCAGGACAACATCAAATGGATTTCGGAAGCGGAACAGAACAAACTAGTGGTGGGTTCGCAAGCACGAATCCTCTATGCCGATGCCGAGGGACGAAGTAAGATAGCTGATGCCTTCAACACGGCGATTGCCAAGGGAGAAATTAGTGCTCCCGTAGTTTTGGGACGCGACCATCACGATGTAAGTGGTACGGATTCACCTTTTAGGGAGACCAGCAATATTTATGACGGAAGTAAATTCACTGCTGATATGGCCATTCAAAATGTAATTGGCGATAGTTTTAGAGGAGCCACTTGGGTCTCCATTCATAATGGTGGAGGCGTTGGTTGGGGAGAAGTCATCAACGGAGGATTTGGCATGGTACTCGATGGTTCCGAAGAGGCCTCCAACCGATTAAAGAAAATGCTGTTTTTTGATGTGAACAATGGTATTTCCCGTAGAAGCTGGGCACGAAACAAGGAAGCTCGGTTTGCCATTGAACGAGAAATGAAACGCTCTCCCAATTTAAAAGTAACTTTGCCTTATCTTGTGGAATCCGATATTTTGGACCACCTTTTTTAATGTGATGAAACACTACGACCCGCCGAAAAAAGAACTTTGGACAGGTAGAATATCCAATAAATGGCTGTATCTGCACGAAAAAGTGCATTGCACACCCTTGGAGGAACTTCCCGAAGCTCAAAAAAAATCCATTGCTCTTTTGGGCTACGCCTGCGATGAAGGGGTACGGCGCAACCAAGGCCGTGCCGGTGCTGTGAAAGGTCCAGATGTAATCAAAAGTAGTTTAGCCAAAATGCCCAATCATTTGGGGAGCAATGTGCTTTTGCACGATGTGGGCTCCATTGTTTGTGATGGAGGCGATATGGAATCCGCCCAAAACCAGCTTACGGAAGCTGTTAATTTACTTTTGGTGAAAAAACAATTCCCAATTGTTTTGGGTGGCGGACATGATGTAGCCTATGGGCATTACCAAGGCATCAAAACATATTTGAATGCCAAAAAAGAGGGGCAAACCATTGGAATCATCAATTTTGATGCACATTTTGATCTACGAAAAAACACAGAGCAAAGTAATTCGGGTACTCCGTTTTATCAAATAGCCAAGGACTGCGAGAAAGAAGGCATCGATTTTAATTACCTCTGTCTCGGTATCCGAAAAGACGCCAATGATAGAACCCTTTTTCAAACTGCTAAGGACCTCAACGTAATCTATGTGATGTCCGAAACGTTTCAGTCTACTTTTTCACAAGAAATCACCACTTTTATCAATGCTTTTGCTAAGAATGTGGACCATATTTATGTGACCATAGACCTGGATGGATTTTCATCCGCTTTTGCTCCTGGAGTAAGTGCTGCTTCGCCCATGGGTTTTACCCCACATATTGTCCGTGAATGTCTGAAAACTGTAATTGCTTCTGGCAAATTAATCAGTTTGGATATTGCCGAGATGAATCCCAAATATGATATTGACGGGCAAACGGCAAAATTAGCTGCTTCGCTGGTGCACCATGTAGCACATAGCATTTCTGGAAGTTAAGCTCATTTATAATTGTCATTTTGAGCAAAGCGAAGAATCTTTTACTTAGATGAGGGTAGTTTGACACAAATTGCTCGAATTTCCGCTAATATTTTATGAACTGTCACCTCGAGCGGAGTCGAGAGGTCTCTTTGTCTAAGGTCTCGACTGCGCTCGACCTGACAACATTTATAATTCCACTTTCCACCACAAACAAAAAAAGCCTTCCAAAAGGAAAGCCTTTCATTGGCGAACATCGATTTGATGCTTCAACCTGATTCCAATCATCGCGACTGGAATCCAACACAACATGACAAAGATAGGATGATTTTTCGGAAAAAATAGCAGCAGAAGTTGTTGATATTTATTTTATGGATTATTTCCATTTTATAGGAATATTTCCATAATTTAGCTTTCCTTCAACTGAACAATGGAAAAGACGATTTTGCACCTGGACTTGGATACATTTTATGTATCCGTGGAGCGCATCATCAATACGGAGCTTAAAAACAAGCCCTTGTTGGTAGGTGGCACCAGTGACCGTGGCGTGGTAGCGGCTTGTAGCTACGAGACCCGTGGATTTGGAATCCATTCGGGCATGCCCATGAAAATGGCCAAAGAACTCTGTCCGGAGGCCGTGGTCATCCGCGGCAATGCAGGTACGTATAGCAAATATTCGGATGTGGTCACGGAAATCATTAAGGAACATGTTCCCCTTTTCGAAAAATCGAGCATTGATGAGTTTTACGCTGACCTCTCGGGCATGGACCGCTTTTTTGGCTGTTACAAATATGCCACGGAAATGCGCCAGAAAATCATTCGGGAAACGGGACTGCCCATTTCGTTTGGATTATCGGTAAACAAAGTGGTTTCCAAAGTGGCCACCAACGAAGCCAAGCCCAATAATCAGCTTAAAATAGATTTTGGATTGGAAAAGCCTTTTTTAGCCCCGCTTTCCATCAAAAAAATTCCGATGGTGGGCGATAAAACCTATCAAATCCTTAGAAACTTGGGAATTCGACAGGTAAAAACCGTCCAAGAGATGCCCATGGACATCATGCAACGGGTATTGGGCGCCCATGGCAGGGTGATATGGAAAAGAGCCAATGGTATAGACAATACTCCTGTGATTCCCTTCCATGACCGAAAATCCATCTCCAACGAAAGGACTTTTGACCGAGACACCATCGATGTCGTCAAATTGAAGGGTATTTTGATTGCCATGACCGAAAACTTGGCCTACCAGCTGCGTCGGGGTGATAAGTTGACAGCCTGCGTTGCCGTGAAGATTCGGTATTCCGATTTCAACACCTATTCCAAACAATCGCGTATTCCGTACACGAGTGCCGATCATACGCTCATTCCAAAAATTTTAGAGCTGTTCAATTCGCTGTACAACAAGCGGATGTTGGTACGCCTCATCGGAATTCGGTTCAGCCATTTGGTTTCGGGCAACTACCAAATCAACCTTTTCGAGGATACTGAAGAAACCTTGAACCTTTACCAAGCCATGGATTATGTCCGTAACAGGTTTGGGAGCCGAAGTGTACTGCGTGCCTCTGCCATGGGTGCAAAGACCATTGGAAGCATGCACAACCCTTTTAACGGGGAACCTCCAGTGGTTTTAGCTCACAGAAAACAGTGATTGCCTGTCACCTCGAGCGCAGTCGAGAGGGCATTTTGAATTGGAAATTAATAAGTCGGTCTCGACTACGCTCGACCTGACATCTGAAAATTGACCATTGTATTTAAACTGCCACACATATTATAGTCTACGGTTCGGGACCTTCTCGGAGGTAGACCTATTGCAATTGGCACAACAGAACCATGTGACCCAATTGGTGCTCACCGACATCAATAACACCTCGGCAGGATTGAATTTTGTTCGAAAAGCACCCGAATTTGGTGTAAAACCGATTTTGGGCATCGATTTTAGGAATGGAACCCAGTCCTGCTTTATTGGCATTGCCCAAAATAACAAAGGATATCTGGAACTGAACGATTTTTTGTCCAGTCACCTTCACGATGGTTCCAAGATCCCAGACCGTGCCCCCAATTTTAAAAATGTGTATGTGATATATCCGTTTGAGCAGGTGCTGCTCAACGAGCTGGAATATTTTCAAGAACATGAGTTCATCGGAATCTCCATTAAAGACCTACGCAGACTTCCCTTCTCAAAATTGATATCTCTTACCAACAAATTGGTGGTACAGCAGCCCGTTACCTTTCGGAACAAACAAGATTTTAATGCCCACAGATTGCTCAGGGCCATCGACAATAATGTACTGCTGAGCAAACTTCCAAAGGAAGAAGAAGCAAACGAGGAGGAAAAGATGTACCCCATCCAAAATTTGGCAGCTGCATTTTCGGAGTTCCCACATATTCTGGAAAACACCGAAAAATTGCTCAATAAGTGCAGTATTCATTTTGATTTTTCCAAAGATAGAAAGCCCCAAAACCTTGAAAACTATTTGGGAAGTGTGGAAGAAGACGAACAACTTTTGGACCAACTCTGCGCCAAGGGACTTCCGTATCGCTATAAAGAAGTAAATGATTTCATTAAAACCCGTTTGGAAAAAGAATTGCAACTCATCAAAAAAATGGGATTTGTCTCTTACTTTTTAATCAATTGGGATATTGTTTCCGAAGCGCGCCGAAGAGGATTCTACTATGTGGGCCGTGGTAGTGGCGCCAACAGTATCGTCGCCTACTTACTACGCATCACCGATGTGGACCCTATGGAACTCGACCTCTATTTTGAGCGGTTCATCAATCTATATCGAGCCAACCCGCCCGACTTTGACATTGATTTTTCGTGGAAAGACCGCCCTGCCATGACGGAATATATCTTTAAGCGCTTTGAACATGTTGCCCTGCTGGGCACCTATGTCACTTTTAAGGAACGGGGCGTTATTCGGGAATTGGGGAAAGTGTTCGGGCTGCCTCCCCAAGACATTGATTTTTTGTTGACAGGGAGATATTCCCTCGACCAACTGGACCATGTATCCAAACTCGTGCTGAAATACGGGAACTTGCTCAAAGACAAACCAAATTATTTAAGTATTCACGCAGGGGGCATCCTCATCAGCGACAAACCCTTACATTGGTTTTCGGCCACCCACCTGCCACCAAAGGGTTTTCCCACTACACAATATGATATGGTCATTGCCGAAGATGTGGGACTGTACAAGTTCGATATTCTTGGTCAACGTGGCTTGGGCAAAATCAAAGAAGCCTTGGAAATCGTCGCATACAACCAACCCGAAAAACACAAGGAAATCGACATCCATGACATCAAAGGTTTTAAGAAAGACCCTGTCATCAATAATCTTATAAAAACGGCACAATGTATGGGCTGTTTTTATGTGGAGTCACCCGCCATGCGGATGTTGCTCAAAAAACTACAGGTCGATAATTATTTGGGATTGGTGGCCGCCAGTTCCATCATTCGCCCGGGTGTGGCCAAAAGCGGAATGATGCGGGAATACATCCTTCGCCATCGCAACAAAGGACGAGCTGAGGAAAAAGCCCATCCCGTAATGCTGGACATTATGCCAGACACTTACGGTGTTATGGTCTATCAAGAAGATGTCATCAAAGTGGCTCACCATTTTGCAGGTTTGGATTTGGGAGAAGCCGATGTCCTTCGCAGGGGGATGAGCGGGAAATTCCGTTCACGGGAAGAGTTTCAAAAAGTGAAGGATAAATTCATTTCCAACTGTAGAAAAAAGGGCTATTCGGACACGCTCATTTTTGAGGTATGGAACCAAGTGGCCAGTTTTGCCGGATATGCCTTTGCCAAGGGACACTCTGCCTCCTACGCTGTAGAAAGCTACCAAAGTCTGTTTTTGAGAGCCTATTTTCCATTGGAATATATAGTCGCTGTACTCAACAATGGAGGTGGTTTTTACCGTTCGGAATTCTACGTACATGATGCCCGCATGATGGGTGCCACCATCCATCCGCCGTGCGTAAACAAAAGCATGGCCGTAAACCGTATTTATGGCACGCATATTTATTTAGGGATGATGTACCTCCGCGATCTGGAGAGCAGAGTCATGGAGCGTATCTTAAAAGAGCGTACGCTTCACGGGAGTTTTTCTTCTCTGGAAGATTTCTTGGACCGTGTGTTCATCCGTATGGAACAGCTCTCCATCTTAATCCGTATTGATGCCTTCCGCTTTACGGGGATCAACAAACACGAACTACTTTGGAAGGCCCATTTAATGCTGTCCAAAAACAACCGATTGGAACATCCAAAGCTTTTTCCACCGAGACATCAAAAATTTAAAATGCCCCAACTTAACACTACCTATCTAGAAACAGCCTTTGAACAATTGGAACTTTTGGGGTTCTGCCTTTGTAGTCCTTTTGAACTTTTGGAAGAGCCTCCCAAAAACAACAACGGACAAAAAGATTTGGAACGGTACCTCAACAAACATATTGATATTTATGGATATCTGGTCACCGTAAAAAACACTTCCACCCATCATGGCAAACGGATGCATTTTGCCACTTTGGTGGACCAACACGGAGAAGTCTTTGATACGGTGCTCTTCCCGCCAGTGGCCGCCAAATATTTTTTTAGGGGAAAGGGCATTTATCGGTTTTATGGCAAAGTGGTGGAAGAGTTTGGTTTTTTGAGCATTGAGGTCATCAAAATGAAAAAGGAAAACTACATCCAAGACCCAAGATATGCCGACATGCGAACTAGCAAAAAGTTGCTTGGCTCAAACAAGTAAATGGAATACCTTAACTTAGGAAGGCTAAATAAATCACTGCATCAAAGCATGTTGAAGCAATAAACATTGTACCATTACCCATTATGAAGAAAAATACAGCACGGAATATTTCCCTAACCGGGAATATCAAATTCACGGGACTTCGTTTAAAAGAACCCATGCAGACCTCGGCAGGTCTTTTGGGAATAAAGGAAGCTTTGCGGCACACTTTTAAGGAAATGGGCATGCTGCGTTCCATGCGAAGCTTGTTGGAAATGAACCAAGAGGATGGCTTTCGCTGTCCGAGTTGTGCCTGGCCCGTGCCCGAGCACCCCTCAAAAATTGCAGAGTACTGCGAAAATGGAGCCAAGGCTTTGGCTGATGAGGCCACTACAGAACATATTGGAGCGGATTTTTTTGCCACGCATTCGGTAGAAGAATTATCCCAATTGAGTGATTATGAACTGAACAAACTGGGAAGGGTCGTGGAACCCTTGGTCTTGCAACCGAACAGCATCCACTACGAGCCCATTTCGTGGCAAGATGCTTTTGAATTGATTTCCGATGAACTTCACAAACTGAAAGACCCCAATGAAGCCATTTTTTACACCTCGGGCCGATCCAGCAACGAAGCTGCCTTTCTTTACGGCATGTTTGCCCGTGCCTTTGGCACCAACAATATGCCCGACTGCTCCAATATGTGCCACGAATCATCCGGAGTGGCCCTCTCCGAAACTTTGGGCATTGGAAAAGGTTCTGTTAAACTGGATGATCTGTATGGTGCGGAAGTCGTTCTGGTGGTGGGCCAAAATCCTGGAACCAACCACCCAAGGATGTTATCTGCCTTAGAAAAATGTAAGCGCAATGGAGGCAAGGTCATCAGTATAAATCCATTGGCCGAAACGGGCATGGTCCGCTTTAAAAACCCCCAAAGTGTTTCGGATATGTTGGGCAGCGGGCAAGCGATTGCCGATATTCACCTACCGGTACGCATCAACGAAGATATTGCTTTGGCAAAAATCATCTTGAAAAAATTGGTCGCTCTCGATGCCAAAAATTCCAATGTTCTTGATCATGAATTTATTGTGGAATACGTTGATGGTTATGACGACCTATTGAAGGATTTGGAACGCTACGACATGGAAAGTCTTCAGCGAAGGACTGGGGTTTCCATGCGAAAAATTGACAAAACCGTTACGTTGTTGGCCGAAAATTCCAAGATTGTAGTCTGCTGGGCCATGGGGCTCACCCAACACAAAAATGCGGTGGAGTGCATTAAGGAATATGTAAATATCTTGTTATTGAAGGGAGCCGTGGGCAAAGCCTTTGCCGGGACCTGCCCTGTTCGCGGTCACAGCAATGTGCAGGGCGATCGAAGTGTGGGCATCATGCATTATGTGAACAAAGGCTTGAACAAAAGAATTCGGGAACACCTCAATTTTGATCCACCTACTGAAAAGGGATATGATACTGTTGAGACCATCGAGGCCATGCACGAAAAAAAAGCCAAAGTTTTTGTCTGCTTGGGTGGTAATTTTTTAATGGCTGCATCGGATACAAAATATACTGCGGAGGCCATTCAAAATTGTGATTTAACGGTCCAAATCAGTACTAAATTGAACCGAAGTCACTTGGTTACCGGTAAAACCGCATTATTATTGCCCACTTTTGGCCGTTCTGAAAAAGATGAAAAAAATGGAGAGCTTCAATTTTTGACCATGGAAAGTAGTACGGGGAAAGTCCGGCAAAGTAAAGGTTTGCTAAAGCCCGCGTCCAAACATATTAAAAGTGAACCAGAAATTATTTCACTATTGGCCCATACCTATTTTAGGGGAAACCATTCCATGAATTGGTATGCCTTGGGACAAGATTACAATCTCATCAGAGATCTTATCGATAAGACCATAAAAGGATTTGAAAAAACGAGTGAACAATCCAAAGGGTTTGGATACTATTTGCCAAACAACGTCCGCACGCGTGATTTTAGAATGCTTCCCAATGGCATGGCTCAATTATCGATTACTTCCTTGCCCGACCATCAACTCCAATCCGATGAACTGCTTTTGATGACCATCCGGTCCCATGACCAGTTCAACACCACTATTTATGGATTGAATGATCGCTATAGGGGTATCCACAATGAGCGTCGAGTGATTTTTATGAACGAATCGGATATGGTCAATCGTAGATTGAAGAAATTAGATGTCATCAACTTGCACAGTAATTATGATGGGATTCAACGTACCGCCGAACAATTTTTGGTAATTCCGTATGACATTCCCAAAGGGAACATGGCCGCCTATTTTCCGGAAACCAATTTGTTGGTTCCCTACAACCATTTTGCGGACAAGAGTCAAACCCCTATCAGCAAATCCATCAAAGTAACTGTAGAAAAAGTTACGTAATTCCGATTATTTAAACGCTGGAATACCTGTGATATCCGCCCCGGTAATCAGTAAATGGATATCGTGGGTGCCTTCGTAGGTGATCACACTTTCCAAGTTCATCATGTGGCGCATGATACTATACTCACCGGTAATTCCCATTCCACCCAACACTTGGCGTGCTTCCCGAGCAATCTTCAGGGCCATATCCACATTATTCCGTTTGGCCATGGAAATTTGTGCCGTAGTGGCTTTTCCTTCATTTTTTAATTGTCCCAAACGGAAAGCCAACAATTGTGCTTTGGTGATTTCGGTAATCATCTCGGCCAATTTCTTTTGCTGAAGTTGGTATGCGGCAATAGGCTTTCCAAATTGGATTCGCTCTTTGGCATAGCGGAGTGCGGTATCATAACAATCCATCGCCGCTCCGATAGCGCCCCAAGCAATCCCGTAACGGGCCGAATCCAAACAACCCAATGGTGCACCCAATCCACTTTTACCAGGCAAAAGATTTTCTTTGGGCACTTTTACATTGTCAAAAATCAATTCTCCTGTTGCAGAAGCACGCAACGACCATTTGTTGTGGGTTTCGGGTGTGGAAAATCCTTCCATACCCCGCTCTACGATAAGTCCATGAATTCGTCCCTCTTCATTTTTGGCCCATACTACGGCCACATCGGCAAAGGGTGAATTGGAAATCCATAATTTGGCACCATTTAGAACATAATGGTCGCCAGCATCCTTGAATTTGGTTTCCATTCCACCGGGGTTGGAACCATGATTGGGCTCCGTAAGTCCAAAACACCCCATCCACTCCCCTGTTGCGAGTTTGGGCAGATATTTCTTTCGCTGCTCCTCAGTGCCATACGCAAAAATGGGATACATCACCAAAGAAGACTGAACGGACGCGGTGGAACGAACGCCACTGTCACCACGCTCAATTTCCTGCATGATCAACCCATAGCTGATTTGATCCAAGCCTGCACCGCCATATTCTTCAGGGATGTAAGGTCCAAATGCACCAATTTCGGCCAATCCTCCAATAATCTGTTTGGGAAACTCTGCCTTTTGGGCATATTCCTCAATAATGGGAGAAATATCTCGCTTTACCCATTGGCGGGCTGCATCACGAACAAGCTTATGTTCCTCGGAAAGAAGATCATCGAGGTTGTAGTAATCTGGGGCTTCAAACAAATCGGGCTTCATTCAAAAAATTTTGAGTAAATATAGCAACGAAATATAACATTACTCCTCAGTATTGTTACATTTTTAAATAAAATACTTGTGTAAGTTCAATATACTCTTTTGTGTATTGATGTCGTTCCCTCTCGATTGTCAATTCTTTGATACTGGGCTCAACTTTGGAAAACCCAAACTCCAATAAACTCCGTTTGATCTCCGCCTTTGGATTTCCTTTCACCCGAGTAATTCGATTTGGGAATAATCCAAAGTTTTTAGCCAGAACAGTGAAAAAGTTTTCCTCTTTAAATGGAATAATTACAGCAAAAATACCGTCGCTGTTCAACAGTTTGGAAACTCCTTCCACCAATTCTTCAAACGGCAACGAACTATTTTGTCGAGCTTGATCTCGTGATTCATCCCCGGTAGTAACATCTTCCGAATAAAAAGGTGGGTTGGAAACAATGAGATCGTAGGTGTCGTCAATTTCATCGACAAATTCATCAAAACCTGCATGATAACAGAACAGTCGGTCTGACCATGGCGAAGTTTCAAAATTGGAAACACATTGTTCGTAGGCGGTATCATCCAGTTCAATGGCATCTATGGTTTCTGCCGCCGATCTTTGGGCAAGTTGCAAAGCAATCAACCCGGTCCCTGCCCCAATGTCCAAAATGGTAGTGGGCCGGTGTTCCAATGAGGCCCAAGCCCCCAATAAAACCCCATCGGTACCCACTTTCATGGCACACTTGTCTTGGTGGATCGTGAATTGTTTAAAGACAAATGGCTTGCCCATCATTGATTGAGATAAAGGTCTACCAACCCTTCTGGGGTTTTCACATGGATGGTCTTGTTTTTACGGTCCACCTTGGTGATTATATCATCACTAATGGGAATTAAAAGTTCCTTCCCATCCTTTTCAACCTCAAAAAGTTCTTGAGAAGCACTATCGTTCACGGATTTTATGATTCCGATATCCCCATGAACCTCATCCATGAGGGTAAACCCGATTACTTCGTGGAAGTAAAATTTGTCCCCGCTCAATTTGGGCAACATGGAAAGGGGCAGGTAGAGTTCAGAACCGATGAGCTTATCCGCTGTAGGTTCATCTTTGACCTCTTCAAAATCAATGCGGAGCAAAGCGGATTTATGAAGTCGGCAGCGGTCAATAAAAAATGGAACCAGATTGTTTCCCAATGAAACAAAAACTGATTCCATGTTTTCGTAGATTTCGGGTTCGTCGGTGTCCAATTTCACCAGTACCTCACCCTTAAAACTGTATTTTGATACGACTTTGCCCAGGTAGAAGCAATCTTCCTTGCGCATCGTCTAAAATCTTACTCTTCTTCTTTGGAAGCTTCTTCAGCTTTTGGCTCTTCCACTTCAGCAGTAGGAGCCTCTTCAGCAGCTGGCGCCTCTTCGGCCTCAGCAACAGTTTCCTCGGCAGGAACTTCTTCTGTAGCAGTTGCTTCGGTTGCTTCTTCGGCAACTTCCTCAGTTACTTCTTCTTCCACAGGAGCAGCGGCAGCAATTCGTTTTTCGTTGGCTTCTTTCTCGGCTGCCAACGCTTTTGCCCTTGCTTCAGCTTCAGCTTTGGTCAAACCGTCTTTTTTAGCTTGAACAGCAGCTTCTTTTTCTTCCAACCAAGCGTTGAATTTTTCCTCAACCTGCTCTTCGGTAAGGGCTCCTTTAGCAACACCACCCAATAAATGGTGCTTCAACAAAACTCCTTTGTAAGAAAGAATAGCTCTTGCTGTATCAGTGGGTTGCGCCCCATTCTGTAACCACTTTACAGAACCATCTACATCAAGGTCAATGGTGGCAGGATTGGTATTGGGATTATAGATTCCCAATTTTTCCAAAAATTTACCGTCTCTTTTTGCTCTTGAATCTGCAGCAACCACCCAATAGAATGGTTTACCTTTTTTACCGTGTCTTTGAAGTCTAATCTTAACTGGCATATCACATTAATTTGTAGGGTGCCCGACCCTGGTTATTAATTCTTTGTTAATCGCTTGTTCCTTAAGCGGGTGCAAATATAGTTCAATTCGATTAATGTCCAATAGGATTTATATTTTTTATTGGTTGATAAATCGTAAAAACTCTATTTTTCCAAAACGACCTTCTTCCGTACTTTTATTCATTGCATTTTTTGACCTACAATTGAATTTATGTACTTAATCTTTGATACGGAAACCACTGGACTTCCCAAGCGATGGGATGCTCCCATTACCGATACCGACAACTGGCCAAGATGTGTTCAAATTGCATGGCAATTGCACGATGAGCTCGGTAACTTGGTGGAGCAACAAGATTTTTTGGTACGGCCAGAAGGGTTCAATGTTCCCTACGAAGCTGAACAGATTCACGGTATTTCTACAGCATTGGCTGAACAAGAAGGAGAATCTTTGGAAAATGTCCTGCATGCTTTTAAGAGTGCATTGGAGCGCACCAAGTTCGTAGTAGGTCAAAATGTAGGCTTCGATATAAATATTATGGGGTGTGAATTCCACCGAAAAGGAATGAACAACCTTTTGGAGGAACTTCCCGTACTTGATACCTGTACGGAACATACCGCAGAGCTTTGCAAAATTCTTGGAGGACGTGGTGGAAAATTCAAACTGCCCACCCTTACCGAATTGCACGAATTTCTTTTTGGAGAGGCTTTTGCCGAAGCACACAATGCAACTGCAGACGTGGAAGCCACCACCCGTTGTTTCTTGGAACTGGTCCGAAAAAAACAGTTTACCAAAGAACAACTGGATGTACAGCCGGATTACTTTGAACGATTTACCAAAGCCAATCCACAGGAAATCCAGCTTATTGGATTAAAGCACATCAATCTCAAAGAAGCTTCCAAGAAGATTGCCGATGCGCTTTGGGCTCAAGACACAGGCGACATCTCCGATGAAGAAATCCAAGTGAACATTGAGACCCTGGAGGATGCGCCTTTTGCCCATTTGCACAATCATTCCCAATTTTCTGTGCTCCAGTCCACCATCAATATCAAGGATTTGATAAAGGCCACAGCCCAAAACGGGATGCCCGCCGTAGCATTAACAGATCATGCCAACATGATGGGCGCCTTTCATTTTGTGAAAGAAATCATGGCGTACAACAAATCTGTTAAGGATAAGAATGCCGAGTTGGAGGAAAAAGGTGAGCAACCCACCGAAAAAGAAATCATTCCCATCGTTGGATGTGAATTCTTTGTTTGCGAGGACCATACCAATAAGAATGTAAAAGATTACGGCCATCAAATTGTGCTATTGGCCAAAAACAAAAATGGGTACCGCAACTTGGCCAAGATGTCCTCCATTGCCTACACCAATGGCTTCTACTATGTGCCCCGTATTGACAAAAAAGTGGTGGAACAGTACAAAGAAGATGTTATTGCGCTCACGGGAAACCTTTATGGCGAAGTGCCCAGTAAAATTTTGAACGTTGGTGAAAAACAGGCCGAAGAAGCCCTTTTGTGGTGGAAAGAACAGTTTGGTGATGATTTTTATATTGAAATGATGCGCCATGGTCAGGAGGATGAAGACCGGGTAAATCAGATGTTGCTACAAATGGCCAAGGACCACAATGTTAAGTTGGTCGCCACAAACAACACCTATTACTGCGACAAAAAAGATGCAGAGGCCCATGACATTTTACTTTGCGTAAAAGATGGTGAAAAACAGGCCACTCCCATAGGTCGAGGTCGGGGATACCGGTACGGGTTGCCCAACCAAGAGTACTACTTTAAGTCTTCGGACGAGATGAAGGAACTCTTTAAAGATGTTCCCGAAGCTATTCTCAACATCAAGGAAATCATTGACAAAATAGAACCTTATGATCTGGCCAGTGATATTCTCCTTCCCAAATTCAATATTCCAGAGGAGTTTAAAGTCAAGGAAGATGACGAAGATGGTGGTAAACGTGGCGAGAATGCCTATTTGCGACACATCACCTACGAAGGTGCCAAAAGGCGTTATGGAGAAATCGCTCCGGAAATCAGTGAGCGTATCGATTTTGAGTTGGAAACCATCAAAAACTCAGGCTATCCTGGATATTTTTTGATTGTTGAAGATTTTATCCGTGAAGCTAGAAACATGGATGTGTCCGTTGGTCCCGGACGTGGGTCAGCTGCTGGGTCCGTAGTGGCCTACTGTTTGGGTATCACCAATATTGATCCACTCAAATACGACCTCCTTTTTGAGCGGTTCCTGAATCCGGATAGGGTGTCCATGCCCGATATTGATATTGACTTTGATGACGAAGGTCGGAGTAGAGTTATGGACTATGTAATCAATAAGTATGGTGCCAATCAGGTAGCACAGATAATTACGTATGGAACCATGGCAGCCAAATCCTCCATCAGGGATACAGCCAGGGTTTTGGATTTGCCATTGAACGATGCCGACCGCATCGCCAAGCTCATTCCCAATATGTCCAAGTTGAACAAAATTTTTGGGGTTGAGGAAGCTGATTTGCGAAAAAGATTCCGTTCGGATGAGCTTGAAAAAGTCAATGAACTCTTGAACATCTCCGAAGGAGATGACCTCGAAGGTCAGACCGTAAAAATGGCCCGGGTACTGGAAGGTTCATTGCGAAACACAGGAATCCATGCCTGTGGGGTTATCATCACCCCAGATGACATCACCAACTTCGTGCCGGTGTCCACGGCCAAGGATTCCGACCTTTATGTGACCCAGTTCGATAACTCCGTTGTGGAAAGTGCTGGGCTCCTTAAGATGGATTTCTTGGGATTGAAAACCCTGACCCTCATTAAGGATACCGTTAAAATTGTCAAAGCCAGAACGGGAATAGATTTGGTCCCTGATGATTTTCCATTGGATGATGAAAAAACGTACGAGCTTTTCCAACGTGGGGATACAGTAGGGATATTCCAGTACGAATCGCCTGGGATGCAAAAGCACATGAAAAACCTGAAACCTACGGTTTTTGATGACCTCATCGCCATGAATGCCCTTTACCGTCCCGGACCGATGGAATACATCCCCAGCTTTATTGCACGGAAACATGGTGAGGAAGAAATTACCTATGACCTTCCCGACATGGAGGAATACCTTCAGGAAACGTATGGGATTACGGTGTACCAAGAGCAGGTGATGTTGCTTTCACAGAAGTTAGCGGGGTTTTCCAAGGGTGATGCGGATGTGCTTCGAAAGGCAATGGGTAAAAAAATATTCGCCCTGCTTCAAAAATTAAAACCACAGTTCTTGGATGGTGGTGAAAAAAATGGGCATCCTAGAGACGTTTTGGAAAAAATTTGGAAAGACTGGGAAGCTTTTGCCTCCTACGCCTTCAATAAGAGTCACTCTACCTGTTACGCCTATATTGCCTACCAAACAGCTTATTTAAAAGCCCACTACCCTGCTGAATATATGGCGGCAGTGCTCTCCAACAACATGAACGACATTAAACAGGTGACGTTCTTTATGGAGGAATGTAAGCGAATGGGCTTGGAAGTGCTAGGTCCTGATGTCAATGAATCGTACTACAAATTTGCGGTGAACAAGGACAATGCGGTACGTTTTGGCATGGGTGCCATTAAAGGCGTGGGGCGGTCTGCAGTGGAAACCATTGTGGAAAACCGAAAAAAGGATGGTCCCTACAAGTCCGTTTTTGATTTGGCGAAACGGGTAGATTTGAGGGCTGCCAACAAAAAAGCGTTTGAGAACCTGGCCCTGGCTGGAGGATTCGATTCCTTTACCGATACCCATCGAGCGCAATATTTTCATCATGATGGGGACGATATTACTTTTTTGGAAAAGGCGATTAAATACGGAGCGAAGTTTCAGGAAAATGAGAATTCATCCCAAGTAAGTCTCTTTGGAGACGCCAGTGAGGTGCAGATTCCAGAACCCATCGTCCCTCCCTGTGAAGATTGGGGTACCATGGAAAAACTCCGTCGCGAAAAGGAAGTGGTAGGGATTTATATTTCTGGACATCCTTTGGATGATTTCAAAAAAGAGATTACTGCATTCTGCAATACCAGCGTTTCCGCGTTTACGGATTTGGAGCAATACGTCAATAGGGAACTGTCGGTTGCTGGTGTGATTACCGATGTACAGCACCGGATTTCAAAAAATGGAAAAGGCTGGGGACTCTTTACATTAGAAGATTACACCGATTCCCATGAATTCCGAATTTTTGGGGAAGAATACCTCAAATTCCGACATTTCTTGATGATCAACTCCTTTGTATATGTAAAGGCTTTTGTACGTGAGGGGTGGGTCAATCGTGAAACCGGTAAAAAAGGAGACCCTCGATTGCAATTCAACGATTTTAAGCAGCTTCAGGATGTGATGGATGCCTATGCCCGAAAATTGACCATAAAATTGGATGTGGCCCGTTTGCAAGAGCAACGCATTCAAACCTTAAAAGACACGCTACGGTCATTTAAAGGAGAACATCCGCTCAATTTTGTGGTTTACGAAATGCAGGACGAGATAAAACTCAAATTGTCCAGCAGAAAACAAAAGGTGAAAATTAGCAGTGAATTGCTTTCGGCTTTGGAGGCCCACGAAATCCATTATAAATTAAATTAGCCCATATAGTTAATACTGATGGCACAATAATTAAAACGAATGCTCTGCGCGTAAGGCACATGGGCAATATTTGACTAACTTTGCAAATATTAAAACAAATAAGATGGCACTAGAAATAACAGATGCAACTTTTGATGAAGTAGTTTTAAAAAGCGACAAACCTGTCGTGGTAGATTTTTGGGCAGCATGGTGCGGCCCCTGTAGAATGGTTGGTCCTATCATTGAGGAAGTAAGCCAAGAATATGAAGGCAAGGCCGTTGTTGGCAAGGTGGATGTTGATGCCAATCAACAGTTTGCGGCCAAATATGGCGTACGTAACATTCCTACCGTATTGGTCTTCAAAAATGGTGAAATCGTAAACCGTCAAGTAGGTGTATCTCCTAAAAAAGTATATACTGATGCTATTGAAGCAGCACTGTAACAATATTTGAATACCTATTTTAAAAAAGGTTTGGCAATCGCCAAGCCTTTTTTGTTTTATCTTGAAACCATAAATGGATATACGGTCAGAACTTCATAAAGCACAACTTTTCCAAAATCTGGAACTCTTGGCCAATCAGATTGTGGAAGGTTTTATCAGTGGTATCCATAAAAGTCCGTTTCATGGTTTTTCTGCAGAGTTTGCCGAGCATAAAATTTACAATCCCGGAGAGAGCACCAAGCACATCGATTGGAAATTATTTGCTAAAACAGACCGACTTTACACGAAGCGCTATGAGGACGAGACCAACCTACGATGCCATATGATATTGGACAATTCAGCGTCCATGTACTATCCCGAAGTAAAAAGCCTTTCTATTGACAACCTCAACAAAATTGGTTTTGGTGTTTTGTCCATTGCTGCTTTAATGCAAATTTTGAAAAAGCAACGGGATGCCGTTGGGCTAAGCATTTATTCTGATGCCTACAACTTTTACGCTAGTGAGAAAAACAGCGAGCGTCATTTTCAGATGCTCTACTCTAAGCTGAATGAAGTTTCGGAAACCAAAAGCGCTTCGCAAACTACAAAGACCTATACATTTTTACATCAAATAGCGGAAAAGATACATCGCCGGAGTCTTATTTTTTTGTTTTCGGATATGTTCCAGACGGAAACCGAAGAGGCCCAACTCTTTGATGCTCTCCGTCATTTAAAATACAACAAACACGCAGTGGTGCTTTTTCATTTACTGGATGAGAAACACGAGTTGGGTTTTGAGTTTGAAAATACGCCCAAGCGTTATGTGGATGTGGAGACCGGAGCGCATATAGATTTGTATGCCGATAATATCAAAAAAGCCTACTCCAAAAAAGTGCGGGAATATCAAGAAAGTTTACAATTAAAATGCGCCCAATACCGAATCAAATATGTGGGTGTTGATGTACGGCAAAACTTCTCCCAAGTGCTGAATACGTTTATGATTGAACGGCAGAAATTTGTGTAGTCATTAATTTTAAAAAATGTTTTGTTGAATCCGAAATGAGAATGTATATTTGCACTCGCTTTAAAAAAGCAAATGAACAAGATTTGAATCTGGCTGTAGCCAGAGTCTATTAAGATAAAATCATTGGTCTGGTAGTTCAGTTGGTTAGAATACCTGCCTGTCACGCAGGGGGTCGCGGGTTCGAGTCCCGTCCAGACCGCCAGTAAAATCAAGCCCTCACAGATGTGGGGGCTTTTTTATTTCAAAAAAGTGCATACTTTGTGCATAGTTTTTGTCTTCTGGCCAAACTTTAACATTTTTTAACCCAAAAAACGATAGTTATAATCTGTATAAGAAGATTTAATACTGAAACTAGGGAGATTCTATTTTTCAGATGTGGTAAAG
>JBNLBG010000047.1:0-23671 GCA_050303195.1 Allomuricauda sp.
GAACTTGATGGACAACCATGAATGTTAACAACAGAACAAGGGTAAGAAGTCCAATATTCAACCATCTGCTCTGTTGTAATTGTTGACCGATGGCTTCTTGGTTTACATAGGCCAATTTTTCTTCAAGAAAAAGATATTCTATAGGAGGAATGTCGCTCTCCCTTAGTTTTTCCAATAAAACCACATAGTAGGAAGGGTTTTCAGCTATATCACGATTCAGTAGGTTCTTTTCATCCAAAACTTTGATGGCCACCAATTTCACCTGTAGTATTTGAAGGGAATCCCGTGCATATCCAGTCAGTTGATATTCTTTTTCCTTTTGGGACAAGGTGGATGCTTGTAATTTCTCCTCAAAATATTTGAACTTTTTCCACTCCTTTGTACTCAGTTCAGAATGAATACTATCCTGTAATGAAGTAAAATCATCAAAAGAGAAACTTTTCCCGCCAGCATACAAATGACTTGTCAGGAAAAGTGAAATAAGCAACCAAAAAATGACTAGTGACCTCAAAAAATCCATTTTGAATAAATTTCCATAAAAATCATGAAGTTCACAAGTCCAATAAAACAGCAATTGCCCCATCCAATATTTCTTGCACTTTTGGGTCCGTGCAATTGATCAAAATTGCGATGACCGTTTCCTCATTGGGATATACAAAGAAATTGGTATATGCACCAACACTACTGCCCACATGACCTACAAATGGCCTACCTTGATCGTCTTGACTTACTTGAAATCCCAAACCGTAAAAAGTAGGCTCTCCATTGACCATTTGTGAAGTCAATAATTGGTCGTAGGTTTCTTTTTTGAGGAGTTTTTCTTCCAAAATGGCCTGCCCTAAGGTGGCAACATCCTCACTGGTGGATAAAAATCCACCTCCTGCCAATTTGTAGAAATTATTTACAGGTACCGCCTTTTTGAAATAGATTGAAGTTTTAGTGTAGAACTGTGCCAGTCCTAATTTTTTGTGTTGCCATAGGTCTCGACTGCCTGCCCGATGTTCAGGCGGGCACTCTACCTGATAAGGCGAAAATGTATGGTGCATTCCCAAAGGGTTGAGTACCTGTTCCACCAGATAATCTTCAAAGGGCATTCCACCGGCTTCCTGCATCGCCAAGGAGAGGAGGACAAAGTCAAAACTGTTGTACAGGTACCCCTTGCCCGGTTCAAAAAGCAGTGGGTCGTCTTTAAAAACCGTGATACTATCCTTTATGGAAAAATCCTGGTTCAAGGCGTATTCCTTTCCTCGATAACTCCGAATACCCGCGGTATGACCTGCCAGTTGACGTAAGGTAAAGTCAAAGGATTTTTTAGGGTAGTAGGGCACATATTTATAAAATGATACATCCAAGTCGACCATACCATCTTCCATCATTCTACCGAGAGCCAACGCCGTAATACATTTGGAAATGCTGGCAATCCGAAATACGGTTTTTTGAGCATCCACTGGAATCTTCCGTTCTACATCAGCATAACCATACCCCTTTTGAAGGATGGTTTCTCCTTTTTTTAGAACAGTCACCGAAATCCCTGGTACCTTCTCTTCTGCCACAAGATTATGAAAGAGCACATCGGCCTTTTCCAAATCTTGGAGGCCTTCCTCCGATTTCACTTTTGGGGAACTTGAAAATAATTGCTTGATATTTGCAAATAGTGAATTCAACAGTGTTGGTTTGTTCTTCCGAACATAGTGAGAAATCCAACAAAAGGAAAGGGAAACCTATTTTTATTGAATAGAGAAGTGGTTCACTCTTGAAAAATCAATCGGCCATTAAACAATTCATCAACCTCAACTTCCGGGGGGCGGTTAACACTGATGACATCCCCAGTACCTCGAATCACCCCACCTATGCGTTGTTGGGGATTGACAAAAACATCGTTGGAGCCTCTATGACTAACCGTTACGCTTTGGGAAACAAGGTTTTCGGCTTCAACTCTGGAATCTCCGGCGGCCACAGTTACAATGAATGTATCGGTTTCTCCCTTCAACTTAAAATAGGCAATGCCGTTCACTACAATTTTCACGGTTGTGGAATTTACTTCCAAATCAAAAGAGCCATCTGTAGTTTCAGTCTCAGGGTTGGTAAAACTTTCTGAAATCAAGGTCAAGCTGGGATACTCCAAAACGCCATCACTCGAAATCAACAATCCGGTACTACTCCGTATTTCAGAAATGTTGGGGGATGTCACATAAACAGTCGTTAAACCATATTCCCGTACATAATTACAACTGTTTTCATTTCGAAGAATGAGCCGATTCTCCACCACTTCAACGGACACATCATTCCGAAGGAACTCCCCGGTTTCAACTTCCACTTTTTGCTCTTCCCCTTGTTTCAACACTACATTTAGGTTTTCAAAAACCGTTATGGTATTGAATTCGGGAACATCCACCGTTTCCCGAACCGTATCACCAGCATTTTGGAAGCAATCCGGGACATTGTCACCATTGCAGGACATCATAAGGAGGATGGTCAGAAAAAATAATGACCTCTCAACTGCTCCTTCGACTCTGCTCAGGATGCCGTTTCTTGAGGTGACATTCTCATTTTTATATAATCTTCTCAATACTAACATCTCAAATCTCACTACTATAACCTTATTCCTATACCAAATTCCACTGCCTCCGCTTTGGCCCCGTGTGATTTTAGGGTGATGGCACCAAAAACCTTGTCCCCAAAATAGCGTTTCAATCCAATTCTGTTGTACATCCGTCCTTCAAAATCAAAAGGGTAATACACATAGTATCCTAACTGGGCAATGGCACTCATTTTATTGATAAAGAGCTCATGACCCACAAACACACCCACTCTTTTGTAATCGGTATCTGCGGCTACGTCCATTTCTGGAAATGCGATAGACTGAAACCGAATCAACTCCTTTAGAAAATTGGAAAAGAAGACATCCGTTCCCAATTGAATGGCACTTTTTCGACCTAAACGTTTGTCGGCATAGGCTGATAAAATCCAAAATCCATATCGGCCTGAATCAATCACATCACTCTCATTCACCCCACCACGCAATGCAAGGTTATACCGAATAGGTTCCGTAATTTTTTCCCTGGGTCCTGGCAAAACATATTCATAGTGCGTTCCACCATCCAAGTCGTATGTCAGCCCAAAATTCACGGCCATGGTATTGGTTGATGTATTGGGGGCCTTAAAATTGGCATTGGAATAATGGATAAGAGAAATTCCTGCCTTAACGCCCAAACCTGTAAATAAATTCTCCTTGTGGTAGTTGAACATCATCATTGTGGTGCTCAACAAATGGGTGCCAAAAGCATTGTTCCTAAAATTATCTTGCTTGTCATACGGATTGGTGTTATAGGCAACCCCTTGCCCAATCCGAAACTGAAGGTTTCTTTTGAAAAAATAAAAGTTGTAATGGGCATATAGTCCAAAGTTTTTTCCAAGGGTTGGGTTGTTCATGTCTTGGTACACAAACGAGAAACCGGTATCGGGATAGCCAAATGCGGATTCCCAATCCTCGTTCCCAAACCGTTTTCTACTGAAGCCCAGAATAAACCCCGCAGGATGATTGGTGATCAAATGGGAAATATCAGGATTGTGTAAGAGTACGGAGCCATAGAACTGATTGGCATCCAGCACATATTTCTTTGGGATATCCACGTCTTGGGCATATCCAAAGCAAATGCATAAGAAGGTTGTAAAACAGAAAAGGGGCCTCATGGGGCACTAAAGTAGGAAATTAAAACACCTCCTTGGCAACAGCCTTGATATTATCTGATTTTCCCATGGAATAGTAATGTAACACAGGTACTCCGGCTTCCTTGAGCTCCTTGGATTGCTCTATGCACCATTCCACCCCTACTTGACGTACCTCCTTATTGGTTTTACAAGCTTCCACGGCATCTACCAAATCCTGAGGAATATCCACACGGAAGACTTGAGGAAGCAACTGCAAGTGTCTTTTTACGGCGATGGGCTTAATCCCTGGAATAATGGGTACATCAATGCCCATTTCGCGAGCGGCCTCCACAAAGGCAAAGAACTTTTTATTGTCGAAGAACATCTGGGTTACCACATAATCAGCTCCCAACTCTACTTTTTCCTTCAATCGTTTTAAATCCGATTTTAAGGAAGGAGCCTCCATGTGTTTTTCTGGATAACCCGCCACACCGATACAAAAATCGGAGCAGTTGTCCGTTTCTATCACTTCATGCAGATAATTGCCACAATTAATGTCTTGGATTTGCTTTACCAATTGGGACGCATATTGGTGTCCACCTTTGGTCGGAGAAAAATATTTTTCCTCTTTCATGGCATCACCCCTTAGGGCCATTACATTTTCAATGCCCAAATAATGGCAGTCCACCAACAAATACTCCGTTTCCTCTTTGGTGAATCCACCGCAAAGTACATGGGGTACGGTATCCACATTATATTTGTGTTTGATGGAAGCGCAGATACCCAAGGTTCCGGGACGCATCCGGGTCAATTTCTTGTCCAACAAACCATCCCTGTCAATATAAACATACTCTTCCCTAGAGGTGGTTACGTCAATAAATGGAGGTTTAAATTCCATCAAAGGGTCAATGTTATCGTATAATTCTTGGATACTCTTCCCCTTTACCGGTGGTATGATCTCAAAACTAAAAAGCGTTCTTCCTTTTGCTTTTTCTATGTGGTCAATTACTTTCATGTGTTATTCGTCAACTATATTGGGAGCGAGCCATTTTTGGGCTTTCTCCAATTCAATGTTTTTTCTTTTGGCAAAATCCGCTACTTGATCTTGCCGTATTTTTCCCAGACCAAAATATTTGGCCTGGGGATGTGCAAAATAATAGCCACTGACACTAGCAGCGGGCCACATGGCCAAACTATCGGTCAACGTTACCCCGATTTTCTCCTCTACCTGCATCATGTCCCAAATGGTCAATTTCTCCAAATGATCAGGACAGGCGGGATAACCGGGTGCCGGGCGAATTCCACGATATTTTTCCTTGATCAGGGCTTCGTTATCCAAGGCCTCATCAACGGCATAACCCCAATAGTTGATCCGGACTTCTTTGTGCAGGTACTCCGCAAAAGCTTCCGCCAATCTATCGGCCAAAGCCTTGATCATGATGGAATTGTAATCATCATGCTCCGCCTCGAATTTAGCTGCCAACTCTTGGGTTCCGAATCCTGTACTGACACAAAAACAGCCTATATAATCCTGAATACCAGAATCTTTTGGGGCAATGAAATCCGCCAAAGCGATATTGGGGACGCCTTCACGCTTTTTGAGTTGTTGGCGAAGGGTTCTAAACACGAAGGTTTCGCCATTATTATCAACTTTAATATCATCATCACCAATTTGATGGGCCGGAAAAAGCCCAAAAACAGCCTTGGCTTTCAATAGTTTTTCGTCCAAAATACGTTTTAGAAGCTCCTTTGCATCCTTGAAAAGTTCTTTGGCCTGTGCTCCCACAACTTCATCCGTCAAAATATCCGGGTATTTTCCATGCAAATCCCAACTTCGGAAGAATGGAGACCAATCGATAAATTCCTCTAGTTTGGTCAAATCAAAATCATCCAAAACTTGGATGCCCAATTGATTTGGCTTTTTTATTTCCGATGGGTTCCAGTCGATTTGAAGCTTGTTCTTTCTGGCCTCCTCCAAGGTCAAATATTCCTTTTGCTTACCACGTTTCAAAAACTTATCCCTAAAACTTTCGTAATCCAGTTTGATGGATTTTTTATACTTGATGGAGGTCTCATCTTGGAGTAAATCCCCAACAACGGTTACGGCTCTTGAAGCATCGTTCACGTGCACCACAGCCTGACTGTATTGTGGGTCAATCTTCACTGCGGTATGGGCCTTACTTGTTGTGGCACCCCCAATCAAAAGGGGAACATCAAAGTTTTGACGCTCCATCTCCTTGGCCAAAAACACCATTTCATCCAAAGAAGGCGTGATCAATCCGCTCAGACCAATAATATCCACTTGCTCTTCCTTGGCCTTATTGATGATTTTTTCTGGAGGGACCATTACGCCCAAGTCCACAATTTCGTAATTGTTACAGGCCAATACCACACTCACAATGTTTTTTCCGATATCGTGCACATCGCCTTTTACGGTGGCCATTAAAATCTTGCCCGCTGGTTTGGATTTTTCATCTTTTGCTGCTTCTATGAAAGGCGTAAGGTAGGCTACGGCCTTCTTCATCACTCTGGCCGATTTCACTACTTGGGGCAAAAACATTTTTCCATCACCAAATAAATCTCCCACCACGTTCATTCCTGTCATCAGATTTCCTTCAATGACCTCAAGTGGTTTAGTTGCATTTTGACGGGCTTCTTCTACATCCTCGACAATATATTGATCTATCCCTTTGACCAGGGCCCTGGTAATACGATCTTGAAGCGGTTCTTCTCTCCAGGACAAATCTACTTTTGACTCTTTTTTGGTACCCACAACGGTCTCTGCGAATTCCAACAGTCTTTCTGTGGCATCGTCCCGCCTATCCAACAGTACATCTTCCACATATTCCAGTAGATCTTTAGGGATATCGTCGTACACCTCCAACATGGTCGGGTTTACAATCCCTATGTTCATCCCCGCTTTTATGGCATGGTACAAAAAGGCAGAGTTGATAGCCTCACGCACAGGGTTGTTCCCCCGGAACGAAAATGAAACGTTGCTCACCCCACCACTCACGCTACAATAGGGAAGGTTTTCCTTAACCCATCGAGTTGCTTCTATAAAATCCACGGCATTGCGCCTATGTTCATCCATTCCAGTAGCAACTGGAAATATATTAAGGTCAAAAATGATATCCTCGGGAGGAAATTTCACCTTGTTGACCAAAACATCGTAAGATCGTTGGGCTATTTCAATACGGCGTTCCAAGTTATCAGCTTGTCCAACCTCATCAAAGGCCATAACAATTACCGCAGCTCCGTAGCGCTTGATCAATTTGGCATGGCGAATAAATTCTTCTTCTCCTTCCTTAAGGCTGATGGAATTTACCACACATTTCCCTTGCACCACTTGCAGTCCGGCTTCAATGATTTCCCATTTGGAACTATCGATCATAATGGGCACCCGAGCGATATCAGGTTCGGAAACTATGAGGTTCAAAAATTTCACCATGGCTTCCTTACCATCGATCAAGCCATCATCCATGTTCACGTCTATGATCTGGGCACCACCGTCCACTTGATCTCGGGCAACATCAAGGGCTTCATCAAATTTATCTTCTTTGATAAGCCTTAAAAACCGTTTGGAACCAGCCACATTGGTACGCTCCCCTACATTGATGAAATTACTTTCCGGGGTGATGACCAGGGGCTCCAGACCGCTTAAACGCAAAAAGCGTTGTTTATTGTTCGTTGTTTGTTGTTCGTTTATGTCCATGACTAAATCTCCGACAAACGATTAACGACCAACGGTCTAGGTTCATAATCCTTTACCAAATCAGCAATGGCCTTAATATGTTCTGGGGTGGTACCGCAGCAGCCCCCCACAATATTTACCAAGCCTTTTTCCGCATATTCCTTTATTTGTGCTGCCATCTGTTCCGGGGTCTCGTCATATTCTCCAAAAGCGTTGGGCAAGCCTGCATTGGGATGGGCAGAAGTTGCATATTCTGATTTTGCCGAAATCACCTCCAAATGGGGTACCAGTTGCTTCGCCCCCAGAGCACAATTGAATCCAACCGATAAAATTGGAATATGGGAAATGGAAATCAAAAACGCTTCGGCCGTTTGTCCGGACAATGTCCGTCCCGAAGCATCGGTAATGGTTCCGCTGACCATCACGGGTACTTCAATGTTTCGCTCGTCCTTTACTTCTTCGATGGCGAAAAGTGCCGCTTTAGCGTTTAGGGTATCAAAAATGGTTTCTACCAATAAAATATCGGACCCGCCATCAAGGAGTGCCTCAACTTGCTGTTTATACGCTTTTCGAAGTTCATCAAAAGAAATGGCACGGAAACCAGGGTCGTTCACATCTGGCGACATACTGGCCGTTTTGTTCGTTGGACCAATACTTCCTGCCACAAATCGCGGCTTGCTTGGATTCTTTTCAGTGAATTCTTGGGCCACCTGCTTTGCAATCTTGGCAGATTCGTAATTCAGTTCGTACACCAATTCTTCCATACCATAATCTGCCATGGCGATGGTGGTGCCGGAAAAGGTGTTGGTTTCAATAATGTCCGCGCCAGCTTCCAGATACACCCGGTGGATATCTGCAATAGCCTGTGGTTGGGTCAACGACAATAGATCATTATTCCCTTGCAAATCACTGGGCCAATCTTTGAAACGTTCTCCCCTGAAATCCGCTTCGGTAAATTTATAGCGTTGCAACATGGTACCCATGGCCCCATCCAGAACCAGGATTCGTTTTTGCAGAATGTCTTCAATTTTTTCCATAGTATAATATCCCTTAAAAAAGGATATGGCTGTATCAAGAAAATGTGGAAAAATACGGTTGGAATGTATTCTTTTGTTATCCTTCCCGAAGGGGTAGAATGTAGCACCTTCTCGAAGTCGAGGGTTGCTAAGGCTTCACAGGGTCCAATCCCTCCACCTTTCTTGATAACCATTTCAATTTTTGCATGAACTAGGGTGCAAATTAACGGCACATAGAAACGAAAAGCAAAAAAAGAGCCGCTAATTTTCATAGTAGCGGCTCTTTTGTATCATATATAACAAAAGATCAAACCATCATGCCTCCGGAAACTTCAATCCGTTGCGCATTGACCCATTTGGCTTCTTCTGTGCATAGAAAAGCGACTACGCCACCAATGTCGCTTGGAATGCCTACACGCCCCAAGGCCGTAAAGTTGGCTATGGCAGCTCTTTTGGCCTCATCAGTTTTATTTGTGCCACCTCCGAAGTCCGTTTCAATAGCACCCGGCGCCACCACATTTGATCTAATTTGTCTGCCCCCCAATTCCTTAGCCTGATATCGTGTAAGTGCCTCGATAGCAGCTTTCATTGAGCCGTATACTGAATAGCCCGGAAAAGAAAAACGGGCCAATCCACTTGAAATATTTACAATACCACCACCATTAGCCATGATAGGCAACAACTTTTGGGTCAAGAAAAATGCTCCCTTAAAATGAATGTCCACAAGGGCATTGAATTGTTCTTCCGTAGTTTCGGCAATCGAGGCATTGATTCCAATTCCGGCGTTGTTGATCAAGAAATCAATTTTTTCCGCTCCGAAATGTGCAGCAATTACCTTTTTTACTTCACCAACAAATCCATCGAAACTTTGGCTTTCGGCCACATCCAATTGCAATGCGTAAGCTATTTGACCGATTTTTTCAATCTCACTAACCGTTTTATCAGCTTCTTCTTTATTACTGCGGTAGGTCAACAACACATGCAATCCTTTTTTGGCCAGATTGATGGCCATGTCCTCACCCAGTCCCCGGCTACCACCGGTTACCAGTGCTATTTTCTCATTGTTCATTGTATTAAATTTTTGATTACGGAGCAAAATTAGGGAGGCATGCTTGGGTTGGGTTGCAAGCATCAAACGGTTTTTTGCAAAAATCAAACTTTGATGGTGGTAGACCTGAACTTTAAAGGGGATTGTTGTGCATTCTTTTTGAAGAAATTGGAAAAGTGGGCCACTTCCTCAAAGCCCAAGCTATATGCAATTTCCGAAATATTCCAATCTGTGTTATTGAGCAAAATCTTGGATTCTTCAAAGATTCGGGAATGGATAATGGCCGTAGTGGTACTCCCTGTGGTTTTCTTGAGCACTTTGTTTAAATGATTGGCATGTACCGCCAAACGTTCCGCAAAATCGTTGGCTGTTTTTAATCCCAATCGTTGTGCCGGGGAATTTATGGGGAATTGGCGTTCCAACAGCTCCACAAACAAATCGGTGATTCGTGTCGCTGCATTTTTGCCGTTTTCAAGGGGTTCCACCGGGTTTAATTTTTGACCCAAGTGCAAGAGTTCAATTACATACGCTCTAATCAAATCAAATTTATAGGGGTAGTCCGATGAAAGTTCTTGATCTATCTTCTTAAAGAGTTGTTCCAACTCCATGTAATCGTCATCCGAAATAGTAAAAATGGGATATCCACCGGGTTGAAACAGAGGCAGGTTATCCAAAATCACACCACTTTTGTCCTTGGACAAAAAAGTATCGGTAAACACACAGAAATAACCAGATTGATCACTATCCAAAGGAACATAACGATAAGGAATCTTCGGAGAAGCGAACAATAAGGCTTTATCCTCAATGTGAATTTCCTTGTCGGCATATTCAGCCCTATTCCGACCATTAATTAGGCTTATCTTGAAATAGGACCGGCGGTCGTAGCGCATCTCCCCTTTGTCCAATTTTGTGCGATACTCGTCAATCTTAAAAACATTGAAATGCCCAATATCCTTTCCAATGTTCTCCGGAATGGGAAGGTTGAGCTTACTGTAAAAATCGCGTAAAGTGAACAGACTTTGCATAGATTGTAAAATTCAAATATAAAGTATAAAAAAACACCTTTCTAAATTGCTTTGGAAAGGTGTCTTTATCAACATCTGATTTTACACTAATTGATGCTTTGCACCACTTCTTTTTTGGCTTCCTTTTTGGAACCATCAAATCCTTCAACGCCTCCTACGGTAGTGTATTTCATGACATACCGCTTGTCTGGGTTGATGATTTGGTAGGCAAACTGACACATTACGGCTGCCTCATGGAATCCGGACAGAATCAATTTTAATTTTCCCGGATAGGTATTTACGTCTCCAATGGCAAATACTCCGGGAATATTGGTCTGATAATCCTTGGCATTGTTTACCTTAATGGCGTTCTTCTCAATTTCCAAGCCCCAGCTACCGATTGGGCCCAATTTGGGAGAAAGTCCAAATAGGGGAATAAAGAAATCGGTCTCCACATAGGTTTGTTCCTTTTCTTCATCGTTGTATTTAATCACCACTGCGTGGAGTTCATCCTTACCATGGATTTCTTTTACTTCGGCTTCAGTAAAAAGCTGGATTTTGCCTAACTTGGCTAATTCCCGTGCTTTTTCAACGGAATCCAAGGCTCCCCTAAACTCATTTCTTCGGTGCACCAAAGAAACTTCGGAGGCTACATCGGCCAAGAAAATGGCCCAATCCAATGCCGAGTCACCTCCACCGGAAATCACCACTTTTTTATCCCGAAACTGCTCTGGGTCCTTGATCATATATTCCACCCCTTTGCTCTCAAAGAGTCCTATGTTGGCAATCAACGGTTTTCTAGGTTCAAAAGAGCCCAATCCGCCGGCAATGACCACCACGGGAGCATGGTGCTGCGTCCCTTTGGTAGTGGTTACAATGAAAGAGCCATCTTCTTGTTTTTCCAAGGTTTCAGCACGTTCACCCAAAGTAAATCCAGGTTCAAAAGGCTTAATTTGCTCCATCAATTTACCTACCAAATCCCCAGCCAAAATCTCGGGATAGGCTGGAATATCATAAATAGGCTTCTTGGGATAGATTTCGGAGCATTGCCCTCCGGGTTGTGCCAAAGCATCTATCAAATGACACTTCAACTTTAACAATCCTGCTTCAAAAACGGTGAACAATCCTGTTGGTCCTGCTCCAATAATTAGTATGTCTGTTTTAATCATAATTTTGCTTTTAATCGACACCCCTAAAGTCCCCTCAAGGGGACACTCAAGGTTTTATACTTTTTCAAACAATTCTTTTCCTTTGGTTTGATATTCTTTTTGAATATCCAATATATGTTGACGGTGGTTGACCACCTCTCCTATAATTATTATAGCAGGATTGGCTAACTGCTGCTCCTTTGCCTTGTGCTCAATGGAAGCAACAGTGCCAATACCTATTTTTTCGTTTTCAGTGGTACCATTCTGAATTATGGCCACTGGCGTATGTTGTTTTCCCTCTTCTTTGAAGAGTTCCATAATCTCACCCAATTTTGACATCCCCATAAGGATGATCACCGTAGCGTTGGACTTTGCAGCCAAGGCTACATCCTTGGATAGTTTATGCTCTTTTGTGGTACCTGTAATCACCCAAAAGCTTTCGGCTGCACCTCTTTTGGTCACAGGGATGTTCTGCGCAGCTGGCACTGATACCGAAGATGAAATCCCCGGAACCACAGCTACTTCAATACCGTGATTTGAGGCAAACTCCATTTCTTCCGCGCCTCGTCCAAAAACAAAAGGGTCGCCACCTTTTAACCGTACCACATGTATACCTTGAGAAGCTCTTTGCACAATCAGTTCATTGATTTGCTCTTGTTGATGTTGATAGCACCCTTTTCGCTTGCCCACAAAAATATGCTCCGCATTGTGCGCATATTCCAATAAGGCCGGGTCCACCAAAGCATCATACAGCACAACATCGGCACTCTGTAAGGTCTTCACACCCTTTAGGGTGATCAACTCCAAATCCCCGGGACCTGCCCCAACTACTGTTAATTTTCCGTTATGCATGTTCCAACTCCAATTTTCTGTGATTCTCCAAACGCTCCAACACATCTTTGGCATCTTCCAAATAGCTTTTGGCAAATGATTCGGATGGTGCATTTTTATTCAGTTGAAGGACCAAACTTTCAAAACTTCCATTAAATGCTACTTTTCCTGATGACACATAGAGTTCATCAAAATCCTTAATGATGCTTGAATGAGTGTTGACCTTCACTTTTTCCGCAGTCAACAACGCTTTGGCTGAATTGACAATGGATTGATAGGAATAATAGATACTGGCCGCCCATTTTCCTTCATTAATGGCCTCCTCTGCATTTTCAATTTTTTCTTGGCTTTCCAAGAACAAGGTGGCCACCAAATCAACAATGACCCCGGCGCATTCTCCAACACCAATCTCTTTTTTATATTTTTCCTCATTTCCCCAATCAATAAAATCTTCAGGGGTAAGGTTATCCACATCGGTAAGTGGTTTTAGGAAATCATAAAAATAATGCTGTCCTTGTTCCGCATAATACTCCGTAAAAGATGCTCCATTGCCGTTGGCTTCAAAATCGTCCAAAATTAAACGCAATGCCTGAGGCCCTCTTTTACTTGGAATTTTGGCCACTTTATCGGCAAATACACCCTTTCCGTTTCCTAAATTTCCGCCACCCAGCAACACTTGCAAAGCGGGGGCCACCAATTTGTCCTTGGTACGCACGGACATTCCCTGAAACCCAATATGGGCCATGTTGTGCTGCCCACAGGCGTTCATACAGCCACTTATCTTAATGACCACATCAGGATTATTGATGTACTGTGGATATTCTGCCTTGATCACGCGTTCCAACTCATCGGCGATTCCGGTACTGCTGGCAATCCCCAAATTACAGGTATCCGTTCCAGGACAAGCCGTGATGTCCAAAGCCTTGTTGTAACCAGCTTCGGAAAAGCCCAATTTTTTAAGCTCTACATAGAAGAAGGGCACCAATTCCTCTTTTACAAAGGGAATCAAAATATTTTGTCTGAGGGACAACCGAATCTCCCCTGCGGCATAATCCTGTACCAATTTGGCCAATTCCCTAGCTTTGTCGGTGTAGAAATCACCCAAAAGCACTTTGATACCAATGGCCACATAACCCTCCTGTTTTTGGGGTACCAAGTTGGTGGATTTCCATTGCTCGAAAGCTTCTTTGTCTTCAATGGTAACTTCAGGTATTTCTACCTCAGCTACCTTTATCTCTGGGTAATTTTCAATATTGATTTGATAGGTTTGATGCGGAACTGCTGTTTGTTCTTCTTCCAACAACAGCTTGAAGCCATCCAGACCAATATCCTTCAACAAGAATTTCATACGGGCCTTAGCGCGACTTTTTCGTTCGCCATATCGGTCAAACACTCGAATCACACCTTCCATCAACGGGATAATCTTGTCCGTTGGCAAAAAGCTGTACAATTCATCTGCGTGACGGGGTTGTGAACCTAATCCACCGGCCAATAGTACCTTAAAGCCTCTTTCTCCATTTTGGATTTTGGCGATAAAGCCCAAATCGTGCATATAGGAAAGTCCTGTATCGGCATCACTGGCAGAAAAAGAAACCTTAAATTTTCGTCCCATCTCCTGTCCGATGGGGTTTCGCAAGAAATACTCAAACACTGCATGGGCGTAAGGGGAAACATCAAAAGGTTCATCAACATCAATACCTGCTGTTTCACTGGCCGTAACGTTTCTAACTGTATTTCCACAGGCTTCACGAATGGTCACCTCATCTTTTTCCAATTGGGCCCACAGTTCGGGTGTACGTTCCAAATCCACGTAGTGAATCTGGATATCCTGTCGAGTGGTGATGTGCAAACGACCTCTTGAATACTCATCAGAAACATCGCATATACGTAGGAGTTGATTGGAAGTCACTTTACCATAAGGCAATTTAATCCGCACCATTTGAACCCCAGGTTGTCGTTGTCCATAGACACCGCGGGCCAAACGAAGACTTCTGAACTTTTCCTCGTCCACTTCACCCCCTTTAAACTGGCGAATTTTTCTTTCCAGGTCAATGATGTCCTTCTCAACTACAGGGTTTTCTATTTCTGTTCTAAAACTCTTCATATTTCTATTTTTCCTATATACTTAATAGGTTTCATTATGTTGCATATCCTCAAATGCCCTTATTCATTTTACTGGGCAATCTTATTGCAAATGGATTCCACATTCTCTGGTTTCCAAAGCTTTTACCGGATCAAAATACGTGCTGTTTTTGGGTAGGTTATGTTCTTCCAAATACGCATCCAAATCATCATCGGTCCAATAATAAAACGGGCTTACTTTAAGGATACCATCCTTACTGAAGCTCAAAATATCTTTGGAACTTCTCAATTCTGTTTGGCGTATCCTAATATTGGTGAACCAAATATCTGGGTTATGTTCTGCTAAAGCTCTTCTAAACGGTTCCAGTTTAACAATGTCAGAGAACTCGGCATGCTCTGGTTGGTCAATGGTAGGGAATCCCAAACGGTGCTCTGTATATGCTTTTGTTTCCCTGGGAACATAAGTGTTAAGATTAAGATTGAGCAAAGAAGTTAAATACGAAGCATGCTCATAGGTTTCAGGTAAATTATACCCTGTATCGCACCAAACCACACTTATCCCCGGATCTATAGTGCTAAATGTGTTGAGGAGCACAGCCGAATATTTTCCAAAACTTGTGGTAACAATTCTTTTTTGGGACAATTGCAATGCCCAACTGATGATTTCCTCGGGAGGTATCCCCCTAAATTGTTTGTTATAGTAATCCAAATTAATATTGAGCGCCATATTATATAATGTCTATCGTTTTAGTAGGAATTTCAAAAGTAAAATTATTTTTTAGAACTAAAAGCAAAATGAATCTTAAAATTACTTTTATCCTATAGTTTTGGTAGATTATCGAAATTTAGCACTCTGTTTTGCCAAATTCTCAATCAATATGCGCTATTGTGCTGTTGCAATTCAACCTAGGAAATCAAATCGGCCAAAGTATTGTTTCGGTACACTTCCAGTGCACTATCCCGCACTTGTAGCATCAATTTATGGACAGAGCATTCGATTTCATCAGGGCAGTCATCACATTTTTCGTAGAAATTCAGGCTTACACAAGGGACCATGGCTATAGGACCTTCCAAAACCCGCATTACTGCAGTCATAGGAATTTCATTGGGTTCCTTGATCAGGTAATAACCTCCCCCCTTTCCTTTTTTGGAACCCAGGAATCCGTTTCGCCTGAGCGTGAGCAAAATACTTTCCAAAAACTTTTGGGAAATGTTCTCATGTTTAGCAATCTCGGCAATTTGAACAGGCTCTTTTGTTCCCACGGAAGCGAGATAGGTAAGTGCTTTTAGACCATATTTTGTCTTCTTGGAGAGCATCCCACGAATATAGCGAAAATTAATAATCCGCCTCTTAAAATATCATAGGTCTTAACCAACTATCCCAGGGCTTGCTCAATATCGGCTATGATATCCTTGATGTGTTCCAGCCCAACCGAAACCCGAACCATTCCATCTGAAATCCCCACAGATTCCCTATCTTCTTTGCTGAGTTTACTATGTGTGGTAGATGCTGGGTGGGTTACAATACTTCTTGCATCCCCCAAGTTGGCTGAAAGTGATAACAATTCGATATTATCAAAGAATTTTCGTCCCGCGTCAAGACCGCCCTTAACCTCAAAAGCGACCACACAACCGCCAGCCTTCATCTGTTTTTTGGCCAACTCGTGTTGGGGGTGTGATTTCAAAAACGGATACTTCACCCATTCAATCTTGTCATGACCCTCCAAATAGGTAGCCAATTCCAACGCATTGGCGCAGTGCCTATCTACCCGAATGGCGAGGGTTTCCAAACTTTTGGACAATACCCAGGCATTAAAAGGGGAAAGCGCGGGACCCGTTATTCGCGAAAAACGATATACCTTGTCCACCAAATCGTTACTGCCCACGGTGATTCCAGCCAAAACACGACCTTGGCCGTCCATCAACTTTGTACCGGAATGGATGACCAAATCGGCCCCAAATTTTATGGGTTGCTGCAGATAGGGGGATGCAAAACAGTTATCAATGATAAAAATGAGTCCATGTTTTTTGGCAATGTTCCCCAAGCGTTCCAAATCAAGCACATCCACACCCGGATTGGTAGGTGATTCTGCATAAATGATCTTGGTATTTGGTGTGATCAACCCTTCCACAGCGTCCACATCATTGGCTCTGAAATAGCTCGTAGTGATATTCCATTTTGGAAAAAACTGGGTGAACAGCGTATGAGTAGACCCAAAAATGCTTTTACAGGACACAATATGATCTCCACTTTCCAACAAAGCGGCCAAAGTGGAATAAACGGCTGCCATTCCCGAGGCAAAGGCAAAACCATTTTCAGCCCCTTCCATTTTACACACTTTATCAATAAACTCTGATGAGTTGGGGTTGGAGTATCTCGAATAAATATTTCGATCCTTTTCCTCTGCAAAAGAAGCCCTCATGTCCTCTGCATCCTCAAATACAAAACTGGAGGTCAGGTACAGAGGACTGGAATGTTCCAAAAATTGGGTACGCTCCATTTGCGTCCGGATGGCTTCTGTTTCAAACTTTCTTTTTCCCATTGTATTTTATTTGTGGCTTCGACTTCGCTCAGCCACCAACTCTCTTAAATCTGGTAACTAAGCGTAGCCGAAGTTATATCTTTTCTGCTATTCGTAATATATCACCAAATACGCCACGTGCGGTTACTGCGGCACCCGCTCCGGCACCTTGAATCACCAAGGGGTTTTCTCCATAAGACTCTGTGTAAATCTCAATAATGGAATCGGAACCTTTTACCTGTCCCAAGGCACTTTCTTTAGGTACCGAAATCAATTTCACTTCCAGTATGCCCTTATCTTGCTGCAAATCACCGTGCAGGTCTCCTACATATCGAAGGACATGTCCCTCCTTCTGATCATTCTTTATTTTTGCATAAATATCATCCATCTCCTCAATACGTACTGAAAAATCTTCAAAAGAAAGGGTTCGCAATGCTTCAGGAATCAAATTTTCCACCGAAATATCCGAAAACTCATTTTGAAGATCCAGTTCACGGGCCAAGATCAACAGCTTTCTACCTACATCATTTCCGGATAGGTCTTCCCTTGGGTCGGGCTCGGTAAATCCTTTTTCCATCGCCTCTTTTATAATGGATGAAAAAGAGGTATCCGCCTCTGAAAAGGTATTGAAAATATAACTCAATGACCCAGAAAACACTCCTTTGATTCGGGTAATGTTCTCGCCAGACAGGTGTAAAAGCTTAATCGTATCGATAAGCGGAAGTCCGGCCCCCACGTTGGTTTCGTACAGGTATTGTTTCTGATTTTTATCCAAACATTTTCGGATGGATTTATATTTTTCAAAACTGAGGGTGTTGGCAATCTTGTTGGAAGAAACCAAATCGAAACCATGCTTGATCAACGGTTCATAATTTTCAACAAAGGGTGTGCTGGCCGTATTGTCCACCGCAATTAGGTTTTCCAAATGATGCGCTGTGGCAAAAGCGATAATGTCCTCAATTTGATACGATTTTCCCTCCTTCTCCAATCGTTTTGCCCAATTGGCACCAATTCCCCTCGCATCCAAGAGCACTTTTTTGGAATTGGCCACGGCAAATACTTTAAGATCAATCCCTTTTCGGGCCTCAATGCTTTTGTTGGAATCCAACAGTTGTTTAATTAAAGTCCCCCCCACAATACCATGTCCAAATAAGGCCAGATTGATTTTCTTCGCAATTCCAAAAATCTGTCCGTGGATTACATTGATGGCCTTGTGCAAGTCTACATTTTTGACCACCATGCTCACATTTTTACCAGTTACGGTATTGTTGAAAAGCAAGGGAATCACCTGATTCTTCACCAAAGCATTGAACGGTTTGTGAAAGCTGCTCAAATCCATTCCCACAATAGAAATCACCGAAACATCTTTCACCACGGTTATTTGGTTGATATCCTGGGAGGAATAGTCAGTCTCAAACTCTTGATCCAATACTTTTTTAGCCTTTTGCGCTTTTGATGCATCGACCACCAAACCAATACCCCGCTCGGATGACCCTTGGGAAATTATTCCCACGCTTATACCATTTAGGCCCAAAGCCCTAAAAATTCGGGCATCTATACCCACTTTGCCCAACAATCCACGCCCTTCCAAATTGATCAGTGCCATGTGGTCCAAGACGGACAAGGATTTAATCCCTCCGTTATCCGTTTTGGGTCCGATCAACGTGCCTTGGTTGTCATCATTGAAGGTGTTGCAGATACGCAGGGGAATGTTCTTTTCAATTAATGGGATGATGGTCTTGGCGTGCAAGATGTTGGCCCCAAAATTGGCCAATTCGTTGGCCTCATCATAGGAGATAACATCAATAAGCCTCGCATCTGGCACCATATCGGGATTAGCGGTAAAAATCCCATCCACATGGGTATAATTGATCAATTCCGAGGCATCTAAAAAATTGGCCAAGAGCGCCGCGGAATAGTTGGTTCCGTTCCTACCCAGAGTGGTTGTTACCCCTTCTTTGGTGGATGCGATAAAACCGGTCACCACAGGAATGGCATCTGCATCCAAGTCATGGAAACAGCGAATCACATTTTCCTTGGAGATGCCTTGGTCCACCTCGGCATTATTGTGGGCATCATCGGTTTTGATCAAGCTTCTTGAATCTATCAATTGCGCTTTTAATCCCAGATTGATTAACAGTGCGGTGACCGTTTTACCCGATATCAACTCCCCATACGACAACAATTCATCTTTGGTCCGCAAGCTGTAATCACCGGTTAACGAAACTCCGTTCAATATTTTTTCAATGGCTTTGAGTTCTGCTGCGAGGTCAACCCCATCAAAATCATTTTCTTGATACAGAGCGAACGCTTTCAAATCTTCAGCAAAGGGCTCTCCCTTAGCTGCTTTTTCCAACATATCCTCCAATTGGTCAGTAGCTTTTCCCCGAGCGGAAACCACAACCGCAAAATGCTCATTGTCTTTTGCCCGCTTGTTAATAATTTTCAACACACGTTCAATCCCCTCACCATTGGCCAAGGATTTACCTCCAAATTTGAAAATCTTGATGCGTTCGTGTTTCCCATTTTTCTGAAAAACGGTTTCCAACAGTTTCTCCAACTGCTCAAACTCCATCAAAAAAGCATCGTGCCCATGCAAGGATTGCACCTCACCGTAGGTGACATTGGTATTGGCCTGGGCCAACCGTTTAAAGGTTTCCTTGTTTTCTTCCGCCGTAAAGAACAAATCGGAATTAACGCCAATAATATGAATCTTGGTGTCGCTATCCTGAAGTGCCTTGAAAGCCTCGTCCCCATTTCGGGTAATATCGATGGTCTTCAAGAGCTGGTTCATCAATTTATAGGCGGACAACTGAAAACGCTCCTGCAGTTTCTTTCCATGGTGCATTAACCAACTCTCCACATTAAATACCTGAAGCTCCTCGTTGGTGCTCCTTTTGAAACGTTCCTTAAAAGATTCAGGAGTACGATAACACAACATCGCATGCATACGGGCATCATGAACGGGTTGTTTGGAATTCACCAAAAACTGCTCCTGAATCTGGCAGTTGGCAATCAACCAATCGGTGGATTTCCAATCAGAAGCTACAGGAATCAAATGTTCTGTGATGGCTGGATGCAACGCAGCCATTTCCCATGCAATTCCACCCCCCAAAGAACCGCCAATGATGGCAAACAATCGGTCAATTTTCAACTGTTCCAATCCCAGAAGAAAGATTCGGGCAATGTCACCAGCCACAAAATCCTTGTAATTTTCAATGATAAAGCCATCGTAACCATTACCGGGAATATTAAAAGCCAAAATGGTATAGGTATCCAAGTTGATACACTTGCCTTCCCCTATCAAATCGGACCACCAACCCTCTTCGCCGGCCACATTGGAGTTTCCAGTAAGGGCATGGTTCACCAACACAATGGGGGCGGAATACAAGGGTTGGCCGAAAAGTTGGTATGATAACTTAAGGTCTTGGGTGGCACCACTTTGGGTAGTAAATTGTTCTATGTTCAGATGCTTCAGCATAGCTGTTCTACGTCATTAATCTATTAATCAAAACATTTAGATGGTGGCAAAAGCCTGCTCCAAATCTGCTTTTAAATCGGACAAATCCTCCAATCCGACTGAAAGGCGAATCAAATCCTTGGTTACCCCAGTGGACTCTTGGTCCGCATCACTTAATTGTTGATGGGTTGTACTGGCGGGATGAATAATCAAGGATTTCGTATCCCCAATATTGGCCAAAAGGGAGAAAATCTTGGTTTCGTCCGCAATCTTTTTTGCTGATTCAAATCCTCCCTTAACCCCAAAGGTAACAATACTACTCTGTCCTTTGGGTAAATAGGTGTCAGATAAAGCCTTGTATTTGCTAGATGCCAACCCTGGATAATTCACCCAAGTAACCTCATCCCTACTTTCCAGCCATTGGGCCAAGGCCAGTGCATTTTCACTGTGTTTTTTCATACGGATCTCCAAGGTTTCCAATCCTTGGATTATCTGGAACGCGTTAAATGGGCTCAAACATGCTCCATGGTCCCTCAAACCTTCAATCCTCACTTTTGCAATAAATGCGGCAGGACCCAAGGCATCGTGATACACCAATCCGTGATATCCGGGAGAAGGTGAAGTGAACTCTGGGAATTTTCCATTGGCCCAATCAAAGGTTCCCGCATCGATAATGGCACCACCCAAGGCCGTTCCATTCCCGTTGATGTACTTGGTTAAGGAGTGAATCACAATATTGGCCCCATGCTCAATCGGATTCAGCAAAGCTGGGGAAGCCACGGTATTATCCACAATAAATGGAACTTTTGCGGCTTTGGCTTCTTTGGAAATGGCCTTTAAATCCAACACATCCAATTTGGGGTTGCCCAATGACTCCACAAAAAAAGCTTTGGTATTCTCCTGAACCGCTTTACCAAAATTTGCCGGGTCCGAAGGGTCAACAAAGGTGGTGGTAATACCCAAACGGGGCAGGGTTACGCTAAACAGGTTATAAGTTCCCCCGTACAAACTGTTGGAAGATACAATATGGTCACCCGCTTTCAACAGGACCAACAATGCTGTGTTGATTGCACCGGTTCCTGAAGCGGTAACAACGGAAGCAATACCACCTTCAAGGGCCGCCAAACGTTGTTCCAAAATATCATTGGTAGGGTTATTGATCCTAGTGTATATATTTCCAAACTCTGCCAACGAAAAAAGATTTGCGGCATGGTCCGAATTGTTGAATACATAGGCGGTGCTCTGATAAATCGGCACTGCTCTGGTTCCACCATTTACCGTAACATCGTGCCCTACATGTAGGGCGTTGGTTGAAAATTTTTGATCACTCATGACTTTTGCTTGTTTAATTTGTACATCAATAAAAATAAAAGTCAAACCCTGTGAGCACAGCCCATAGGAATAATCAAAAAGTTATAAGAAAGTGAATCGAAAAAAGTCGATTGTCGTTATCTATTCCCACATGGGATAGAATGTAGCACCTTCATGACACTAGGGGCCAAGGGTTGCTAAGGCTTCATAGGGTCTATTCCCTCCACCTTTCTTGATAACTATTCAATACGTGTTTGAACTTTGAGCGACAAATATACAGATGGAAAAACCGAAATTCCTAATCTTTTTGGAAAAATTCACAGAAGAACCGTCATTCACCCTACTTTAAAACCGAAAACTCAATATTAGAATCCGTAAATACCGTATGGGTCCGGGATTTAAAATCGGATTCATCTGCCTTAAAGATATTCTCCACATAGGTCTGTGGATTCAAATCGATTAAAGGGAACCATGTGCTCTGCACTTGAACCTGTAATTTGTGGCCTCTTTTGAACGTATGGAAGACATCTTGGAGTTTGATGTTCACATCTGTTTTTTTATTGGGCGTAAAGGGTTCTGGATTGGAAAAGCTGTTCCTGAAACGACCTCGTAATACCTCACTACGTACCATTAAATGGTAGTTGCTCATTCTTAGGTGATCTTGCATTTCTTCATTGGTCTCTACATCGGCAGGATGCACATCTATGATTTTTACAATCCAGTCCGCTGCGGTGCCTGTTGTGGCTACCTTTAAATGGGCCATGATATCCCCAGCCAAGGTCAAATCTTCATTCAACACATCGGTTTCAAAAACAAGAACGTCAGAACGACGGGCCGCGAAACGTTGGTCATCGGTCATATATTTTCTGGGGGTGAAAACAGTCTTCACATCTTCCGAATAAGGCACTGGTTTTTTAATGTCACTGATAAATTGAATTCCGGTGGTTTCCTTTTGTTCCGAAGTCAGTTCTTGGTTTTCGGAAAGGTACATGGTCTCCTTTACCATATTTGCTGGTGGCCATGTATCGTATTTTTTCCATTCTTTTTTACCGGTGTCAAACACGTAGGCTTCAGGCAAACCCGAATTCATATCGCCATCACCTTTTAGAAAATGGTTGAAGAACTTCGTCTCGATATTATCCTGAAAAAATTCGGAGATGGAGTCCCCAAAATAGTAGTTGCCCACCAGACTTCGGCCATTACGCCTGGCCCAACGACCATGGTCCCATGGACCAAAAACCATGGTATTGTAATTTCCATCGTTGTATTTTTCAATATTCTTGTAGGTTTCCAAGGGTCCGTACAAATCCTCGGCATCAAACCATCCGCCCACAATCATGGTGGCTACGCTACTCTTCACATCTTTCAAATGTTGAATGAGCCCGCGACTTTTCCATAGTTCATCATAATTGGGATGTTCCTTCAACTCGTTCCAGAAAAAGTCATCGGTAACACCTTCGGGGCGCATTTTAGGCGTATCTGCCGTTTCATATTCGTAGAAATAATCCAAGTTTTTGAGTGGTCCTTTATCGAGAAAAAATTGATATTGATCTTCTGTTGGAAGCTCCGGAAGCACATACCAAGCCGTATCTATGGGTTGGTCACCATTGGGGCGCGGTGTTCCAAAAAGGGAGGTGGCCCTAAAATAGCTCAACAAATAGGCTCCGTTATGGTGGAAATCATCAAAAAAGAAATCCCCGATACAAGCTTGCGGTGAAGCCGCCTTTAGGGCAGGGTGCGCATCCACTGTGGCATAGGTAGCATAAAACCCGGGATACGAAATACCCCAAATGCCCACTCGACCATTATTGTTGTCCACATGGTTCACCAACCACTCAATAGTATCGTAAGTGTCTGAACTCTCATCCACTTGGTCATTGGAGGTCTTGTTAGGGATGTAAGCC
>JBNLBG010000048.1:0-14674 GCA_050303195.1 Allomuricauda sp.
TCTTTTTTTGATTTTGAGAACAAAGTGATTGAAAAAGCCCCTAGCTAGGGGCTTTTTTTTATGCTCTAATAGGTTGATTTGTAATCAAATCTATATAAAGATTGACTTTCTTTTTCAAATCTCTTCGGTGGACAATAAAATCCAGAAACCCGTGTTCTTTCAAAAATTCTGAGGTCTGAAACCCTTCAGGAAGATCTTTTCCAACGGTGTCCTTGACTATCCTAGGTCCTGCAAACCCGATCAAAGCTCCCGGTTCGGCGATGTTGATATCGCCCAACATGGCGTAGGAGGCGGTGGTTCCCCCAGTTGTGGGGTCGGTGCACAGTGAAATGTACGGAATTTTGGCCTCTGCCAATTGTGCCAGTTTTGCTGATGTTTTTGCCAATTGCATAAGTGAAAGGGCAGCTTCCATCATTCGAGCTCCACCTGATTTTGAGATCATCAAAAATGGAAGCTTCTTCTTTTTGGCCACATCAATGGCTCGAGAAATTTTTTCACCTACCACACTGCCCATGGACCCGCCAATAAAACTGAAATCCATACAGGCAATAACAATGTCCTTGCCCATGGATTTTCCCACGGCGGTACGGACAGCATCCTTTAAACCTGTTTTTTGCTGTACAGTCTTTAAGCGATCAGAATATTTTTTGGTATCCACAAATTTCAAGGGGTCCTTAGAAGTCATATTTACATCCAGTTCCTTGAACTTGTTGTCATCAAAAAGGATTTCAAAGTATTCCTTGCTTCCTATTCTAACGTGGTAATCATCTTCTGGACTTACGTAGTAATTTTTGGCAAGGTCTTCGGATTCAACAATTTTACCTGTGGGGGATTTATACCATAACCCTTTGGGAGTATCTTTTTTTTCCTCTGTTAGGGTCTGTATTCCTTTTTCCTTTCTTTTAAACCAAGACGACATGCAATCAAAATTAAATTAAACGAAGGTTTACAAGGTATTGACGTTGTTCAAATCTTCAAAGGCCTTTTTTAGGCGTGCCACAAAAGTTTTTTCACCTTCTCTGAGCCAAACCCTTGGGTCGTAGAATTTTTTGTTGGGCTGGTCATCTCCTTCAGGATTTCCAATTTGGGCCTGTAGATATGCTGATTTATCTTGGATGTAATCCCTGATTCCGGTAAGGAATGCATATTGTAGATCGGTATCGATGTTCATTTTAATGACACCGTATCCGATGGCTTCCCTGATTTCTTCCAAAGTGGAACCTGAACCGCCGTGGAAAACAAAGTCGATGTGATTTTCTTCTACACCATATTTTTTAGAAATAAACTCTTGGGAGTTTTTCAAGATTTTTGGCGTTAATTTTACATTTCCAGGCTTGTACACTCCATGGACGTTACCAAATGCAGCTGCAATAGTGAATCTGTGGCTCACTTTCGAAAGTTCTTCGTAAGCAAAGGCCACTTCTTCGGGTTGGGTGTACAATTTGGAATCGTCAACATCAGTGTTATCCACACCGTCTTCCTCACCACCGGTGATTCCCAATTCAATTTCCAAGGTCATGCCCATTTTGCTCATACGCTCCAAATATCCCTTACAGGTTTCAATATTCTCTTCAATGGGTTCTTCAGACAAATCGATCATGTGGGAACTGAACAATGATTTACCTGTTGCTTTGAAGTGCTCTTCGCTGGCATCCAAAAGCCCATCAATCCAAGGCAATAGTTTTTTGGCACAGTGGTCAGTGTGCAATATAACGGTAGCACCGTAGGCTTCTGCCAATTGATGAACATGCTTAGCACCGGCAACGGCTCCCAAGATAGCAGATTTCTGATTCTCGTTGGAAAGCCCCTTTCCGGCATTGAACTGTGCTCCTCCGTTTGAAAATTGGATGATAACGGGAGAATTCAATGAAGCGGCGGTCTCCATTACGGCATTTATGGTATTGGATCCAACCACGTTTACGGCGGGAAGGGCGTACCCATTTTCTTTGGCATGTTTAAAAATCGCTTGAACTTCATCGCCTGTGGCAACGCCTGGCTTAATATTGTGGGACATAGTTTAAGATGGTTTTCGGGTTAAAATAGGCCACAAAAGTAATAAAATAATTCCTCTAGAAAGGATAATTGATTCCGATATTAAAGACAGCTTTTCTAAAGTTGTAATCATTAAACCACCGATCAGAACCTTCTTCAGCTGGGTTATAGGTCTTGAACCCTACATCCAACCTAAATACGAAATAGGTGAAATCGTAGCGTAGTCCCAGGCCTGTGCCCAAAGCAATATCGGCCAAGGAGGAAAAATTGGTAAAAATGGCATCGGGATTATTTTCATTGTCGAACACGTTCCAAATATTACCTGCATCGGCAAAAAGAGCTCCTTTTACATCTCCTGCAATAGGGAAACGATACTCCACATTAAAGGCGAGCTTAAGGTTGGCCTCGTTGAAATCGTTAATGTTGTTGGTCTTTCCAGGCCCCAATTCGTAGGCATTCCAAGCTCTGTTGTCATTGGAACCTCCTGCAAAGTAACTTCGTACAAAAGGGATGTTATTGGAGTTTCCGTAGGGAACTGCCATGCCCATAAAGCTCCGAAAGGCTATTACTTGGGAATTGCCCACTTGCCAATGTCTTATATAATCAAATTCCGTTTTCACATATTGGGAAAAAGGTACGTCAAAAACCAAGAGTTGACCATCATCATTTTCGTTATAAGGGGCAGCATTGGCGATTAGGGAAAGCAGGTTCCCTGCACTTTCCAATTTTATTCGGTATTGATAAAAATCGTTATCGTTAATATCTGACTTGCTGTTTTTGGTATGGGTAAAGTTTGTAGCAAAGATGAGGTTGTTCTCGGTAAGGCGTCTTCTTCGTTCTTCTATGCTATTGACTTCATCGCGTTGCTCTTCGGATACGGGAATTTCGTTGTTCAGAACAGCCTGTGCAAAGCTGTTGGCACCTTCAGGAATGGAAAGCCGAAGCGGGTCTGTCTCATTTTTGGAGTCTTCAAAAAAAGAAGCGTATTCTGGATCGTCTTGAAAATCGTCCGCAAGGTTATCCAAATTGGAAAAAGTGTTCCGGTATACATTATAGAAATTGTCTGGGTTTACATTCCGCACAAACTCCACATTCAATAGTTCCAAGTTATTTCTCAATCTCGTGGTAGGGGACCAGTTATAGGAAAGGATAGAATTCAGTGATTGTTTGTCCAAACCTATGTTACGTTGGAAATTGGTGCCCGCCAAAAGCCGGCTTTGGGGCAGCATGTAATAAGGAATGATTTTTTCGGTGTTAAAGGGTAGCCAGATTCTGGGAAAGGTAATGTTGACGTCCCCCCCCAGTTCTGACGTAAATGTTTCATTGGACAAAGAAGCATCGCTCAATAAACCAATGGATCCCCTAGCTGAAATGTTAAGGGTTTCGGCTCCCCCAAAGACATTTCGAGTGATCACGGAGGTACTGAACGCGGTCCCCACCTGCTGAATGTTGGAGTGGGTCACATCAAAATTCATGTTCAACGAAAATTTAGGTCTAGGGGCCAAATAGATATTGGAAATCAATTGTGCTTGGTCCGTATCTGGAATAAACTCAACATTGGGATACTTAAAGGTGTTCAGGTTGGTAATCTGTCGGTATGTTCGAATCCTATCCAAATCTCTATAAATGCTGTCCTTTTCAAAGAAAATAGCATCTGTAAGAGCCTTGGGCTTGTATTTCAGTTTATCCTTATAGTAAATAGTGTAATTATCGTGTTCAACATAATTTAAGGAGTCTACTTGATCACCGAACAGATAATCGGTGTATATATTTATTTTTTTGTGGCGATAGATTCGGTAGGGGTCAGCAGTGTCCGTGCTATCTGAGGTACTCCTAAACTTTCTTATGTTCAGTTGCACATTCATCAATTGATCATCCGATGCCAGCGTAGTATCCCTTAAAATGTCATAGTTGATGGAACTTTCCTGAAAATTGTACACTCCCGAGTTTCGAAACAATGTGGTCAGTCGTTCACGTTCCAACGTAAAGTTGTCCAAGTCAAATTGTTCTCCTTTTTTGACTAAGGAACCCCTAGAGGAAATAGTGTAAATGGAATCCAATTCGGGGGAGGTTATGTTTTTTTGAACGGTGTCTATGATAAAGGGTTTTCCCAGAGTCACCTCATAGTCCAATTCAGCCCTTTTCTTTCTTTTTCCTTCAACAATTGTATATGATGCTGAGTTGTTAAAATAACCCTTGCTGTTGTAATAGGCCTCCAATCTGTTTATGGATTTATGGGTTTGGGCCGTATCGATGATTACCGGAGGCTCCCCAATTCTTTTTAGGAACTCACTATACCCTTTGACCATAAAGGACTCTTGCAATCTATTGACCTGTTTTTTGGAAAGTAAATTGTTGAGTCTTTTTTGACGTTTTTCTTTTCGGTGCAACCAATTCTGAAAAGAAGAATCGGGATTTTCCTTGGCCAGGTTGTACAGATTCAATCGAAGGGGATAGCCCAGAACACTACTGTTGGGTTTTTGTGAAATAAGGCCCTTGACCTCACTGTCCGTGACCTTTTCATCATCCACGCGGATGTTGTTCTTGGTGAGCAATAACTCATCCTCACCAACCTTTTTGAGGGTGTTGCAACCAGCAGTGGTCAATATAAGCAACAATAATCCTATTTTTGCCCAGTTGCACAATAGACGTAAAGAACCCTTCATAGACGCCAAAAATACACGATTTAGATGGTTACGAAAAACCAAATCAAACTAGTTATAAGCCTAAAGCAAAAAAAGTACCGAACTCAACACGGACTGTTTGTGGTGGAAGGCAAAAAAACAGTCAATGAACTATTGCAGTGGGGGTTGGAACCTTTTAAATTATTTGTTGATGATTCAAAAAACGCCGAAGATTTTGAGGGGTCTGAGCTTGTTTCCAAAACCCTATTGAAACAAATGAGCAGTTTAACCAATCCCAGTGGGGTATTGGGAGTCTTTTATATGCCCAAGGCTAAAAAAAGTGAAGATCTGGATTGGATAGTGGCCTTGGAAGCCGTCCGAGACCCCGGAAACTTGGGCACCATAATCCGATTATGCGATTGGTTTGGGATAAGACAATTGGTTTGTTCCGAAGATACGGTGGACTGCTATAATCCAAAAGTGCTGCAAGCTACCATGGGATCCATTGCTCGGGTGAACATAATTTATACGAATCTTGAAGCGTATGTAAAAAATACAACAGTACCGGTTTACGGCGCTTTTATGGATGGGGAAGCTGTTTATGACAAAAAACTTCCTCCAAACGGAATTATAGTGATGGGCAATGAGGCCAATGGGATATCCGAAACGGTTGAGGAACATATCACGGAACGTATTTCAATTCCACAATTTGGTGAAGCCACCACGGAAAGCCTTAATGTGGCCACGGCCACGGCCATTCTTTTGAATGAGATTAGAAGGTAATTTTTATTTAGAATTGTTCGATTATTGGATGTTTAGGTTTGTTGTTTGCTAAAATTTTCAGCCTTTTCTATTCAACTATCCAATGCTACTCAAATGTAAAATTGATAAAGATTCCTCGTGTGCGCATGGCATTTATATTTCCCGTCCATGGACTGTTGGGGTCTTCATCGGGAACCAACTCGTCCGAAAGGGCAAAAACACCTCGAATGGAAGGGGTGAACTTAAAGTATTCGGTGTAAAAGTCGATGCCAAACCCCAACTCATAACCATAAACGTTTTTTTTCATACGAAATTCCCCGCTGCTGTTATCATCCAAACTGTCTTCTTTGCTTCCCAAATTCATGGAAGTGTACACACCTCCAATGATAAATGGTTTCCAGTTGGCAAAACGTTTTGCACTGACTTTTAGGAGCAAAGGAAATCTAATATACGTGGAACGCACCTCTCTAAGCGCGTCAGCCTGATCCGTAAACCCAGGAAACCCCAATGTTCTAGCTGTGTAGAGTAGTCCGGGCTCAAAGCGGGCATCTAAAAATTCATTGATGCGCAATTCTCCGATCAATCCCACATTAAATCCAAAACTTTTATCGACCAAAACATCCCTGCCGATATCATTCTTGTATTCAAATTGGAAATCGTATTGGTTAAAACCGAGGTAATACCCCCAATTCAAGAACTTTTTATCCTCATTCTGAAGATTAAGGATACGGTCATCGGATAACTGTGCCAAGGAAGTTGTGCTTGCCAGTACCAGCAAGCTAAACAGAAAAAAGACGTTCTTCATTAAGCTATTTTGTCGCGACATAAATGGAGGCCACTCCAAATGTCTGGGGTTTGTTCTCTATTCCTATAAACCCAATTTTGGCCAAAATATTGTTGAAAGCCTTACCGTGGGGGAAAACTGATGCAGATTCGCTCAAATATGCATAGGCCGAACGGTCTTTGGAGAAAATTTTCCCGATTGTTGGAAGAATATAATTGCAGTAGAGCCGATAGCCTTGCTTAAATGGGAACTTCGTGGGTACCGAAGTTTCCAAAACCATAAAAGTGCCTTCAGGTTTTAATACCCTATAAATTTCTGCCAGTCCCTTTTCCAGATTTTCAAAATTCCTAACCCCAAAGCCTACGGTAATGGCATCAAATGTATTGTTCTCAAACGGCAGGTCTTCGCTATCGCCCACAACCATTTCTATGGTATCCTGCAGGTTTTTGTCCAATATCTTTTTTTTGCCCACCTCCAGCATGCCTGGGGAGATGTCCAATCCAATAATCTTTTCAGCACCCGTTTGGGTCATGGCTATGGCCAAATCCCCTGTTCCGGTAGCAATATCCAAGATGGTTTTGGGCGCTTTAGCCTTGAGCAACTTTACCATTCGCTTACGCCATTTTAGATCAATTCCAAAAGAAATAACCCTGTTGAGCCCATCATAATTTTTGGAAATGGTATCGAACATTTGGCGAACCTGTTCCTTTTTGCCAAGTTGTGATTCTTTGTAGGGCGTAACTTTTTTTGACATCTATTGCATTTGGGGGCAAATATACAATTTAGCAATATGGCAGGTGTACAAAAATATTTGTGTAATTTTGCCCAGCAACGGGGAATCTTTCCGTATGTTGTTAAAAATATGTCATTTAGACCACGGCCACTATTCTTTTTATCATTTGTAGCGCACAAATTGAATTTATTCAAGAACACATCTTATATTAATCGATGAAGATCATAATTGCAGGAGCTGGTGAGGTAGGCTTTCATTTGGCAAAACTATTGTCTTATGAAGCACAGGATATTACATTGATCGATACGGACAGGGAGAGTTTGTCCTATGCAGACACACATTTGGACATTAAAGTACTTCGGGGCGATGCTACTTCCATACAAGTACTGAGGGATGCCCGAGTAGAATCCTCGGAACTGGTTATTGGGGTAACCGCCTCGGAAACCACAAATCTCACCCTATGCTTTTTGGCGAAACAGTTGGGATGCAAACGGACTATTGCCCGAATTTCCAATACTGAGTTTATGGATAATCGGGAATCTTTACGGTTTGAGGATTTGGGCGTGGATGAATTGATTTCTCCAGAACGATTGGCCGCTATGGAAATTCAGTTGATGCTCAACCAGTCCGCATTTAATGACACCTATGAGTTTGAAGGTGGATTGTTGACCATGTTTGGGGTCATTCTTCCCAGAACAGCCCCGTTTGTGGGCAAAATGGTAAAGGAAGCCGCACAGATTTTTCCAGAACTTCACTTTATGCCCATAGCCTTGCAACGTATGGGAACACAATTTACATTGATTCCCAGGGGGGACACGGTATTTAAGGAAGGTGATCAGGTGTATTTCATTACTTTAGATAAGGGAGTGGAAGAACTGTATAAGCTTACGGGCATGCAGAAGCAAGACATCAAGAATGTGATGGTTCTCGGCGGAAGCAAAGTAGGATTCAAAACGGCTCGAGACCTTTGCAACAACCGATTCAATGTAAAGCTCATCGAGAAAAATAAGGAAAAAGCATTTGATATTGCAGATGAACTTCCACACGCCCTGGTCATAAACGGTGATGGAAGAAATGTGGAGTTGCTTGATGAAGAGAATCTTGAATCCATGGATGCATTTATCGCGGTTACTGGAAATTCAGAGACCAATATCATGTCTTGTTTGGTAGCCAAGTCTAAAAAGATTAAAAAGACCATCGCCTTGGTGGAGAACATGGACTATTTTCAACTGTCACATTCCATTGGGGTGGACACCCTTATCAATAAAAAACTGCTTGCCGCAAACAGTATATTCCGGTATATCCGAAAAGGGGAGGTATTGGCCTTGACCCGGTTGAACAACCTCAATGCAGAAATTTTGGAGTTTGAGGTGAAGGCATCTTCATTGGTGAATGGTGAGATCATCAGGGAGTTGAATTTCCCCAGAGAGGCTAGCATTGGTGGGGTCATTAGAAATGGAGAGGGAATCATAGCCCTTGGGGACTTTAGGATTGCCGAAGGTGATAAAGTAGTGGTCTGTTGCCTGCCCAAAGCTATCCCAAGGATAGAAAAGTTGTTCCTGTAATGAAACTCAACACGCGAATCATCATCCATATTCTGGGACTGTTGCTCTTGTGCAATGGCTCTTTTATGCTTTTGGCCGCATTTGCCAGTGGCATTTACAAGGATGGCGCTACATTGGATATTACACTCGCGGCAATAGTAACCATGCTTTTTGGGATGATGGCGATGTTCTATACACGTGGCCATAAAAAGGAAGTAAAGCGAAAGGAGGGCTATATTGTAGTGACATTTGGGTGGATAGTGATGTCTATTTCTGGGATGCTGCCCTATCTTTTTTCTGGATCAATTCCTTCCATTACCGATGCTTTTTTTGAGACAATTTCTGGATATACTACTACAGGGGCGTCTATTTTAAACGATATTGAATCCCTTCCCCAAGGTATTCTCCTTTGGCGGAGCCTTACCCACTGGATCGGCGGAATGGGTATCATAGTTCTGGCCATAGCCATTTTGCCATTGTTGGGTATTGGGGGTATGCAGCTGTTTGCAGCCGAAGCTCCAGGCCCAGGCGGGGATAAATTGCACCCTAGGATCACGGATACTGCAAAGCGGTTGTGGCTGATTTATTTTGGGTATACCGTAGTGGAGACCTTGTTGTTAAAATGGGCAGGAATGACCTTTTTTGATGCCATCAACCATTCCTTGGCCACCATGTCCACCGGAGGTTTTTCCACCAAGAATGCCAGTTTGGCCTATTGGAACCATCAGCCCATGATTCAATATATCACCATCCTTTTTATGTTCTTGGCAGGAAGCAATTTTGTTCTCAGCTATTTTGCTTTCACCAAAAGGGTCCAACGGATCATTAGGGATGAAGAGTTCAAATACTATTTTGGTTTTATTGTTATTTTTTCTGTGCTGGTCACTTTGGGCATTTATTTTAAAGCTGATGTGGCGGTCTCGGAATTTCACCCAATGGTTTGGGGAAAGGCTGAAAGTGCATTCAGGCATGCACTTTTTCAAGTAATAGCTGTAATTACCACAACAGGTTTTGTGTCGGCAGATTTTACCTCGTGGACACCATTTTTGACCGTATTTTTCTTTGGATTGATGTTTTTAGGGGGCTCTGCAGGGTCTACCGCAGGGGGAATTAAGGTGATGCGGCATTTGATCATCATCAAAAATGGTATTTTGGAGTTTAAACGGACACTGCACCCCAATGCCGTTATTCCGGTTCGTTACAATCAAAAGACCGTTACCGAGCATATCGTGTACAACGTAATTGCATTTTTCGTACTGTACATGCTCTTGTTCATTATTGGTTCACTAGTGTTGGGTTTCTTGGGTCTTGATTTCATTTCTGCCGTGGGGGGAGCCGCCTCATCTTTGGGAAATGTTGGTCCGGCCTTTGGTAGTTTAAACCCGGTCAGCAATTACGATAGTCTACCCGATGCCGGAAAGTGGTGGTGCGGATTCTTGATGTTATTGGGACGGTTGGAGTTATTTACGGTACTGATTCTCCTCACTCCATATTTCTGGAAAAAGACCTAAAAAACCTCCTGAAGTTGGACTCCAAGAGGTTTATTTGAAATTGTATTGTTTCAGAATATGGTCACTCCGCCATCTTGATCGGGGTAACATCTAATATTAAACCACCGCCTTGATCCTTGCAATGGCTTCTCTCAATTCTTGTTCCGAGGCAGCGTAGGAAATTCGGATACAATTCGGGTTTCCAAAAGCTTCTCCGGTTACCGTGGCCACATTGGCGTGTTCCAAAAGATAGAGTGCAAAGTCTGATGCGTTGTTGATCGTAACCCCATTCAAGGTCTTTCCAAAGAAAGCTGAAATATCAGGGAACACATAGAACGCTCCTTCGGGAACGTTGAGGTTAAAGCCTTCTATTTCGCCCAAAAGTTGCAATACCAAGTCCCTTCTTTCGCGGAACTTGTCAATCATATATTGAATTTTGCTCACAGGAGCTTCCAAAGCTGTAATTACGGCACGTTGCGCAATGGCGTTGGCCCCACTGGTTACTTGACCTTGTAGTTTGGTACATCCTTTGGCAATCCATTCTGGAGCTCCAATATATCCAATACGCCATCCAGTCATGGCAAATGCTTTGGATACCCCATTTACGGTAATGGTCCTATCGTACATGCCATCAATACCGGCAATGCTGGTATGTCCACCTTCAGTAAAATTGATGTGCTCATAGATTTCATCGGAAACTACATAAATGTCCGGGTGCTTTTTCAAGACTTCGGCCAACCCTTCCAATTCCGATTTACTGTACACCGAACCACTGGGGTTACAGGGTGAACTGAACCAAATCATACGGGTCTTTGGGGTTATGGCAGCCTCCAATTGGTCGGGAGTCATTTTAAAATCCGTGTCAATACCCGTTGATACTTCAACGGGAACGCCTTCGGCCAACTTCACAATATCGCTATAGCTCACCCAATACGGAGCAGGTAGAATAACCTCATCACCTGGGTTCAATACCACCATGGCCACATTAAATAGAGATTGTTTGGCCCCTGTGGAGACCACAATCTGACTTAGGCCATAGTCCAAATTATTGTCCCGTTTAAATTTAAGTGTAATGGCCTTTTTCAAGTCAGCATACCCGTCAACCGGGGTGTAGCTACTATAATTATCATCAATGGCCTGTTTGGCGGCCTCTTTTATAAAATCTGGAATATTAAAGTCGGGTTCCCCTAAACTTAATCCAATAATATCCTTTCCTTCACTCCGTAACTCCCTGGCTTTGGCAGCCATGGCCAAAGTTGCTGACGTGGACATGTTCTGAATCCTGTCAGATAAATGGTTGCTCATTGATTTTGCTATTTTACTAGTACTGAAGTGCTGGGTTTTTCCCCAATTCCTTCAAATGTTTGAAGTGCGAAATTATAGCTTTTCTGGTAGTTTTATACTCGTTGTAGGGTAAATTAAATTCCCTTGCCGTTTGTTTCACAATTTTTGAAATATTTGTGTAGTGGATATGGCTGATGTTAGGGAATATATGGTGCTCTACCTGATGGTTCAATCCACCGGTAAACCAGTTTACAACCTTGTTTCTTGTTCCAAAATTTACCGTGGTAAAGAGTTGGTGGATGGCCCAAGTGTTTTTCATTGTACCATTTTCATCAGGTAGGGGCGTTTCTGCCTCGTCAACAATGTGCGCCAATTGGAATACCACGCTGAGGATTACTCCTGCAACATAATGCATAATAAAGAAGCCCAAAAGTACTTGCCACCATGTAACACCTCCAAAAATCATGGGAAGCGCAATCCAAATGGTCAAATATATGACTTTGGTGATGACCAAAGTGCTCCAATTGATTACGGGATTGGGTAGTTTTCCATAGCTCAATTTACGCTTCATGTAGCGATACATTTGCTGGAAGTCCGTAGTAATAGCCCAATTAAATGTGAGTAGCCCGTAAAGAAAGATGGAATAATAATGCTGAAACCTATGGTGTTTTTGCCATTCGGCATGTTTAGAGAAACGCAGAATTCTACCAGCCTCCATGTCTTCATCGTGTTCATGGATATTGGTATAGGTGTGATGTAATACGTTATGTTGTACCTGCCAGTTATAGACATTGCCCGCTAGGATGTAGATGCTGCTCCCCATAAGCTTGTTCACCCACTTTTTGTTTGAATAGGCTCCGTGATTGCCATCATGCATTACATTCATGCCCACGCCGGCCATACCTACTCCCATGGTGATGGAAAGCAAAAGATAGGCCCAAAAGGGAAGATTTAGGGTTAAAATCAAAAAATAGGGGGTCAAAAAAATGGCAAACATCACTATGGTTTTCAGGTGAAGTTTCCAGTTCCCGGTTTTCTTTATTTTATTTTCATTGAAGTATTCATTTACTCTTTTGTTAAGGGTTCTAAAAAATTGTGCTGAATCCTTTCTTGAAAACCGGATGGTACTCTTATCCATATAAATAATTTTTACAAAGGTAGCTAAAAAGCACCTTTAACAATCACACTTAGTTGTTAGAACGGTGTTAACGTGTTCAAAAGTATTAATTTTGCTAAAATTAACAGCTTGCAGATGAATGCCGAATTGATCTTCAATTATTTTACAACGCTCACTGATGTGCAAAAACAGCAATTTAGGGATTTGGAAGCGTTATATCAGGACTGGAACCAGAAAATAAATGTGGTGTCCAGAAAGGATATTGATGAGCTTTACCTAAGGCATGTGCTTCATTCTTTGGGAATTGCAAAAATTCAGTCGTTCAATGAAGGGGCGCAAATCCTTGATGTGGGCACAGGTGGCGGTTTTCCGGGAATTCCGTTGGCCATCCTATTTCCGGAAGTGCAATTTACCCTTGTGGATGCCATTGGAAAGAAAATAAAAGTAGTACAGGAAGTGGTGGAAGGATTAAAATTGGACAATGTGACCGCAATCCATTCTCGGGTCGAGGACATTGAAGGGCAGTTTGATTTTATCGTGAGTCGTGCTGTGGCCGCCATGCCCACTTTTGTGCATTGGACCAAAGGAAAAATAAAAAAGGACCCCGCCCATGAACGTAAAAATGGCATTTTTTACTTAAAAGGCGGCGACCTAACCGAAGAGTTGAAGGATTATAAAAACGTCCAGATCTTCGATTTAAAAGACTATTTTCAGGAGGATTTCTTTGAGACCAAAAAAGTGGTCTATTTGCCCCAGAAGTTTCGGGGTTGATCTACATTTAGGTGTTCAACATCCTATAGTAAACCCCTCTGCACTTTCTGGAATACGTTTTGGCATACTGCCATTTGTCATTCAACCACTTGGTCAATTTCCCCCATACATTAACTTGCTCTTTCATTGTAATTGGGTTTTAATATGTAAATGTAAGTAGATTACGTTGAGTTTACAATTAATTAACGTTAAATTTACATTGAAAGTATGTTGATTTCTTTCATTCGGGTGATTTTTTCGAATAGCGCTTATTAATTAATTGATTTTCAATTAGATAAATATTTTGTCATTCATATAAATATTTACCGGCAGCTTGACTCATTTTGCGATAATTATGCCCAATTTTAGGTACAATCTTAATTTCCCAATTAAATTTTGTTTCTAATTCTTCGGAAACTTTTTGTGATAAATGGTAGAAATATTGCGCTCTCTCCAAACGATGTTGGCCTTGTTCATCTACCGATTTTGAGCGCAACAAGGTACCTCTTGTCTCACTTTCATTATCCATTTCGCCAATAAAAAGAATCAAATTTTTGTCAAAAGAAGCTTTTAGGCTACTCCTAGTCAATGAACTATTTTTCAGACCAAAAGGCAAGTTAAATTCAAAGCTTGGGAGTGTGTAGAACCCTGAATTGGAAGCCAATATACGGTCTGCCTTTGAAAAGGGATGGAACAAAACGAACCTGTGAAGGATTTGCCCACCGGCTGAATGACCAAAAATATCATAAGAAGTTTGATTTGATTGGGTTGCTTTCACGGCAAAATCAAAAATCCTATCAAAATCATTGAAAAGCCACTTTTTATTATCGGCGTTCACTTGGTAGCTGAATTTATCCTCGTCCAATATCGCTTCATTTGTGCCAGCTTTCCACGACACAGATTCGGAAATATTTGGATTCTTAATAATACCTCCCAGATGGTAATCCTCAAACTTATATGCACTTTTGGGATACATGGGTGAAAGGACCAATACATTGTATTTCTCGGAAGTTGAAACCCATGCATCCCGATAGGTATCGGCATTCCTACCTGCTCCAGGAACCACAAGTATTATTTTTGAATTGAGATTGAAGTTTTTGGGCCTATGGTAATACACATTTATTTCTGTGATGTCCTCCGGGCAGCCAACCACCATTTGAAAATGACCCGATCCCTTTTGAATGGTATTTGTGTTTTGTCCCTGAAGGCGGAAAATCGAAATCAAAAGAACAAAAGCAAATAAAAATGGGTTGGAATGGATCATAATTTTCTGTACACTTTTCCATTTTCAGAAAGTGAATACCCAATTACGTCGCCAGCCTCATTTCGTTGAAAGAAAACCGGTTCATTCTGAACATCAGAAAAAATATCTTCTCTTTCATGGTAAACAGGATAAGAAATACCATTCATATGTACAGTGAGATTGCCTTCTTCTTCATGATAAGATAGTCTTAACTCCGTGTTGTTTTTGTATTTATAGGTGCCTTCAAGGTCTTTAAAGAAGGATACGGGTTTCTTTTGGGAATAGGGATTGTCCTCTGAAAGAATCAGGCCATTGCCCAAATTCCAATTGTCATATTCCATATAATAGGCA
>JBNLBG010000048.1:14722-23606 GCA_050303195.1 Allomuricauda sp.
GCTCCATCGATTCCTGCGGATATTCCGGCCGTGGTGATGACTCTTCCATTATCCACAAAACGGACATTCTTGCGGACATCGATTTTTGGATAGTTGGATTCTAAATTGTCCAGTGCATTATGGAATGTAGTGGCGGTTTGTCCATTCAATATTCCAGCTTCGGCCAAGACAAAAGCTCCTGTACAAACTGAAAAATGATATTGTACATTCTTTTGGCGTTGCACCCATTCAATAACTTTTGGATTCTGGGAGGCCGCTCCCGAATTCCCTCCAAAGAAGGCCAAAATATCCGCCTCAGGTGCATTTTCAATGCTGTAATCTGGAGTTACGGTAAGTATGCCTTGTGATTTTATGGGCTTTTGGTCGGCCGAAACGGTAAATACTTTGTATCCAGCATAGGCGAAAACTTCCATCGGTCCTGCAAAATCCAGCACTTCAACCCCGTCTTGTAGATAAAAGGCAATGGTTTTTGAATCGCTTTTTTTGATGAGAACCATGTTGCAATGGGAGCACACTCCTGGAGAATTATGTTCGACTTTATCGCATGTGGTGTTGCAAGGTGGGCAAATGTAGGTAGTTTCCATAGGGATGTTGTTTTGGGCCATGGTGCACAAAGTGGACAGGCAGATTGCGAAAAGAAAAATTGACTTGTTCATTTTTTGATGATTTTCGTCAAAAGTATACCGAAGTATAATGGGGTCAAAGGACAACCATCCGCAGTATTGGGACAATTATTTGTGCCAATCCGATGGGAGAGAAGTGGTGTGTTTTTTTAGAAGTGATCGAAGTTGATTGGGACTCTGTAATCCGCAGGCGGAAGCAGTAGCACTTACTTTTGATCCCGAGGACAACATTTGAATGGCCCTTTCCACTCTAAGCTTGTCCAGATAATCCCCAATGGTTATTCCTGTTGTTTTTTTGAACAAACGCGTAAGGTTACGGGGGCTCATGTGTACCATTTCAGCTAGTTCTTCTATGGTGGTCTTGGTACTGAGGTTTTGCGCCAAGGCGTCCTGCACTTGGTGGATTCGGGTATCGATGTGGTTTCTATATTGAAGAAAAACACTGAGTTGGGGGTCATTTTCGGTTCTACGGAGAAAAATCACCACCTCTTTGGCTATTTTGGATGCAAAAACAGGCCCGAACAGTTCCTCAATCAGAAAAAGTGCTAGGTCTATTCCTGAAGAAACCCCAGCACTGGAATAGAGATCGCCATCCTTGATGATCAACCTGTCCGACAATACTTTGGCCTTGGGAAATCTAGATTGAAAGTCTTCCATGTATTTCCAATGGGTGGTACATTCTTTCCCATCCAAAAGTCCTGCGTATCCTAACAGATAGGCCCCTGTGCATACCGAACAAATTTTAGCACCATGCTGATATTGTTCCCTTAACCACCCAAAAAACGAATGGAATATTTTGGATATGTTTTCGGCAAACAAAATTTGAACATCCATACCGGGAACAAAAAGTAAATCATTTGGGCCTAGGCTATGTTCGTGGAAAGGGGTCAAGTTTCCCAAAGCAATGCCTGCACCAGATTGCTGTTCAATAGCATTGTCTAGACTGAGGTAAATCGTTTCTATTTCAGCACCGTATTCCTTGGATTCGTAAAATAGATGGGCTGGACCGGTAATATCCAGCAGTTGGACTTGTGGTGGTATAAGAAAAAAGAATCTTTGGTTACCCGACATGGCTATTCGTAAAGATTGTCAATATCCGCTTGGGCAATGTCTATGAACAATTGCCCCATTTTTGCACAAATGGCGTTAAAAAATAGCTCCCCTTTTTTCTTGGTGGCCTGACTTGGGTCTCCGACCCCGGTATCCTCAGTAATTTTTGACCATGGGCGCTCGGTCCAAGCCCAATCTTCTCTAAAAGCCTTGATTTTGTTCTTTTTTTCTGCTCCACTGCCCCAATCTTTTTTCGGCAGCACTAGTTCTGGGGCGAGATGCATAATTAAGCTGGTTTCCATTTCATCGGCATGGTCTCCCGGGATGTCAAAGTATTGCTTTCGATCCAACATAGCGGGCCATTGCGTAGCACAAATAAACATGTTTGGAAAAAGTAGGCCTAATTCTCGGATAATTGACTTCCAATTATTGCCTCCGTGACTATTTAGAATCATGAATTTATGAATACCCTGTCTGTCCAAAACAGTGATAAGATCTTTCAAAATGGCAAATTGGGTACTGGGATTCAAGTTCATGTCCAAATAAATATCAGACTGACCGGTATTGACCCCAAATGGGATAGTGGGCAGCACAATCACTTTGGTTCCTTGTTCCCATGCGATTCTGGCCGATTCTTCGGCTATTGCCGTTCCTTCAATTATGTCTGTGGAATATGGTAGATGATAATTGTGTGCTTCGGTGGCTGCCCAAGGTAACACGGCCAAATCAAATGATTCATCTTTTAGGTGTTTCCAATTGGTTTCGGCCAATACATAAGGTCTAGGCATGTGGAATTGGTGTTTGTGATACCATAAAAATAGCCGTTATCTCCTCAAATATGGAAATAACGGCTATCAAATTAAATTACTTTGAACCTACCCTAAGAAAGGATAACGATAATCTTCTGGGGTCACAAAGGTCTCCTTGATCAATCGTGGAGAAACCCAGCGAAGAAGATTTTGGGCAGAACCTGCTTTATCGTTGGTTCCTGATGCTCTTGCACCACCAAAGGGCTGTTGACCCACAACGGCCCCAGTGGGTTTGTCATTAATGTAGAAATTACCGGCACAGTTTTGCAACGCTTTGGTGGCTTCATCAATGGCATATCGGTCGGCAGATAAAACAGCACCGGTTAGGGCATATTCAGAAGTGCCATCCACCAATTTCAAGGTGTCGGCCCAATCCTTGTCCTCATAAATATATATGGTGACCACGGGACCGAAAAGTTCAGTGCACATGGTAGTGTATTTTGGATCGGTGGTCAAAATCACGGTGGGCTCAATAAAATACCCTACGGATTTGTCATATCCTCCACCTGCTATAATTTCGGCATTGTCATCTGCTTTGGCTTGATCAATGTATTTGGCTAATTTGTCAAAAGAACCTTCATGGATCACTGCTGTGATAAAATTGCTCATATCAGCAGGTGAACCCGGCTTGTTGAACGATGCCAAGTCGGCCTTAACAAAATCCAAGATTTCATTGGCTGTGGATTTTGGCAAATATACCCGCGAGGCCGCACTACATTTTTGCCCTTGAAGCTCAAAAGCACCCCTAACAATGGCAGTGGCCACTTGTTTGGGTTTTGCAGTGGGGTGGGCAATGATAAAATCCTTACCTCCCGTTTCCCCAACAATCCTTGGGTAGGTTTTATAGTTGTGGATGTTGTTTCCGATTTGTTTCCAAAGCTCCTTGAACACAAAAGTGGAACCTGTAAAGTGCAATCCCGCAAAGTCTGGGCTGGAGAGAATCACATCTGAAATCATCGCAGGATCACCAGTTACCATATTGATGACACCATCGGGTAATCCAGCTTCCTTAAAGACATCCATAATTACCTTGGCGGAGAAGACTTGACTATCACTGGGTTTCCAAATGACCACATTGCCCATTAGAGCCATACAGGATGGTAAGTTTCCAGCAATAGCCGTAAAGTTGAACGGTGTAATGGCATACGTGAAACCTTCTAGGGGCCTGTATTCCACACGGTTCCAGACACCTTCCGAAGATTCTGGTTGTTCCGCATAGATTTGCGCCATGTATTCCACATTGAACCTCAAGAAGTCGATAAGTTCACAAGCAGAATCTATTTCGGCCTGGTGTATGGTCTTGGATTGCGCCATCATGGTGGCCGCATTTATTTTGGCCCTGTACGGACCTGCAATCAAATCAGCAGCTTTTAAAAAGACTGCAGCGCGTTGCTCCCAGCTTAAATTGGCCCAAGCCTCCCTAGCTTCCAAACAAGTGGAAATGGCTTCTTCAATATGTTTTTTTTCGGCCAATTGGTAGTGCCCTACCACATGTTGGTGTTCGTGTGGTGGTGACATTGGCTTGGTATTGTTTGTTGTAATTTCCTTGGAACCGATGTAAAGCGGAACCTCAACGTTTCCATTGTAATAGGTGTTGTACTGCTCCAGTACTTCTTCACGTTCTGGTGTGCCGGGGGCATAACTTTTTACGGGTTCGTTATATGCAGTCGGAACTTGAAAAAAACCTTTTCCCATATAGATGCGCTATTTTGATGTTAGAAATTCATCAAAGGTAAGGAAACAAAGGCCGAATAGAAAATGATATGGGCTTAGTTTATGGCAAACGGAGCGGCAAATTTGAAGGCTGGAATCTCCACTTCAAATTCTTGGGAAGTGGCCAAGTTTACCATGTTGTAATGCCCATGCATGGCCCCAATGGGCGAAGCCAGTAAACAACCCGAACTGTAGGTATGGGACTTTCCAGGCTTGATGACAGGTTTTCTGCCAATAACACCTTCACCATCAATGGTTTCAACGTCTTTTAGAGCGTCAAAAACGTCCCAATGCCGTGCCGTAAGCTGAACAACGTCCCGGCTTAAGTTTTCAATGGTAATGGTATACCCAAAGGCATAGTGCATTTTATAATTTTTGAAAAATGTACCTTCAAAAGTGGTTTGCACCGAAACTTTGATTCCTTTTGTAACCTGAGTGAACATAGACTAATAGGTAAAAACGCTCCCTGTTAACAACATAATTACCGCAAATACTGCCAAAAAGGTAAATATAGTGTTCAGAAAGAGATATTTAACAATGGTTTTAAACGTTCCTTGCCCGTAAAACTTCTTCATCGCCAGATACAGGTACACACCAAATATTGTGGTAAATATGCCTGCACTTGTTACATCAAAAATAGCATCTATTATCAAGCTAAGGATGAGCAATATAAATAATAAGGATTGGTTGTGAAAGCTAAAAATGAGATGATCGGTGTAGGTATATTTTTTTCTGATGTACACCAACCAAATGAACACCGCAAACACAGGTAGAAAGAGGAAAATAGCAAAAGGAAGTTTTGAGATAGTGGCATTGATAAAACTACCGGGCTGCCGCACCACTTTCAGTAAACTGTTGGAAAACTGAAAAGCCATTTTGTTTGAAAGCGAGCTTTTAATGCTGTATTTGTCCTGTGCCTGTTGAAAACTGTACAGAGTGTCCACTTTGATCATTCGGCCAAAGAATTCCATTTTCGAGGAAAACGTATTGATTCCTGAATTTTCCTCTTCCAAACTTTTATAATACCCTGTAGGGTCAGCGACCATGAGAGAGTCCCGATTCACCTTTTTTAAGTTCACTGCAACCATTAGAGAATCTAGAATGTCTACACCCTTTTTTATATCCTTGGAATCGGCATCCGTTGAGTCCAATTGTGCCAAAACTTTGGCAGTTTGCTGTTGAAGTTCCACACTATCCGTGGAAAAAGAACCGGATTTAACATTGTAGGCCACGGGGGCTCCTACAACAGAAATATTGCCGTCAAACCCTGAGGCTGTTTGATCCAAACGGGCAAAACCGTTATTGAAAGTGACCATTAAAAAATACAGGAATGCCAAGCTCAACAAAAACCGAAAGGGATTGGTATAGGTTACCCGTTTACCGTTGATATAGTCTTTGGTAATGGTGCCCGGTCTGGCCAATAGGGCAGATAAAGTTTTCAGCAGCTTTGAATCGTAATTGATCAGTCCGGAGAAAAACTCATCCACAAAATCCTTCAAGACCAACTTTTTGGTGCTGTTGGCCTGTGAGCAATTGGGGCAATATTTGTCACTTACATCCAAAGGATGTCCACAGTTTAAACAATGATCGCCCCTAAACCTAAGTTCATAGCGGCCTTTACTGACCAAGCTGTCTTTTTTGCCCATGCCCCTTTAGGATTTGGAACTAAAGATAGTTAATTGCTGATAGTTCTAGAATTGACAGATCCTATACCTATAATACTATCGTATAGATCGCCAAAATTTCTGTAATATACTAAAATGAGGTAGTTGTTTTCGGTAAAATGGAAATTGCCACTCACGTAATTGGGTTCCAAGGTGCCATTGGCGCGCTCCACCACATACTTGTAGTTGTAAAAACCTTGTTTCATCAGTAAAGTCACTTCAAACTTACCTGTGTCTTGATTGAAGGTCATTTTATTTTCTTCCGATAGGTCATAATTGTTGAACTTTCCCACGACATATACATTGTCCAATCCTATTTCATTGGTATAGGGAAGACTGAAGTGTACTTTGGTGTATTCCGCTTCGCGCGAAACATCCTCGCCCTGCAAGGTTCGCACAACAAAATCACCATTGATATCTGGAAAGTAGGTGTACGGTCTATCATGGCGAAATTCATTGGTAAACAGATAATGATTGTAAACATCCCCAAATTCCACCCGTGAAATGGCAAATGAAGGAGATCGGAGGTCTTTGGTATCGAAATTCAGAAATTCATTGCCACCATAAAAACTGGTCTCCTGATCATATTTATAAACCAGTTCCGATCCAATGGTAAACTGCGGTTTGATGTTGTACAGGGCCGTAGGCCAAAAATGGTTCTGCAAAATAGCGACCTTCACCTCATTTTTAGGATTCACCACTGGAAATCCGGCTGTGTTGATATTGAATTGCACTACCTGTTTTTCATTCAGAAAATTAAAATCACGGGAACGCTTCACTGTGCCCCCAACGGCAACGGCATCGCGGTATACCACAAACCTTCTGGAAAATTGAATTTCCCCATAGTTGTTATAAATTTCCAGGACGTAGTTTCCACTGACCTTCAATCGGACATTTTCATTGGGGATGGTCAATCTATAGTTGGAATAGGGCTGTAAGGTGGTGTAACTGTTTTCGTAATCTATGATGCGTTGGTTGTCCGTCCCTACCAAATATTGGGATTTTAAGAGTTGGGATGGGGTCCAATCGTAATTGCAATGAATAATTTTATAATAGTAATCCTGCTCACTTGCCGTTAGGTCATCAAATTCCAAGGTCATGGATTCGCCCAACAGGATTACTGGAAATTGATCTTCGGTGGGTCCCCTAAAAATTACGGTCTTTATGTTTTCCGGGGGATTTACCTCTTCTTGTACCTGGGCAAAAATGCCTGAAACAAAGAGGCATAGAAATAAGTGTTTGATCAAAAAGCGCATTTAGGGCTTATTTTTGGGTAAAGGTAAACAAAAAGTGTGCCTTGAAAATTTAGCTCGATGTAATCCCATTTTTATGGTTAATAATTATGAAAACATCCCTTTTAGTGCTAAATTTGCCACCGATTTTGATAACAAAAGGTCTACAACAATATGTCTAAAGACATCCGGATTAGAAAGGGGTTGGACATCAACCTCGTCGGGGCAGCAGAACAGACTACTTCCAAAGCCGTTTTAAGTAACGTGTATGCCCTAAACCTTAATGATTTTCACGGAATCACCCCAAAAATGCTGATAAAGCAAGGGGAAGAGGTTAAAGCGGGAGAGCCACTTTTTTATAACAAGAACAACGAAGAAATGCACTTTGTGTCTCCAGTAAGCGGAGAGTTGGTGGAGATTGTTCGTGGGGCTAGAAGAAGAATTTTGACCCTCAAGATTCTTGCCGATAAAACCCAAAAGTATACCCAAAGCAAGGTTCCAGACCTTGATACGGCAGATGCGGCGACCATTAAAACCTTCTTGTTGCAAAATGGAGGTTGGCCCTTCATCAAGCAACGTCCTTATGATATCATTGCCGACCCGGATGTGACTCCCAAGGCCATATTTGTATCAGCATATACGACTGCGCCTTTGGCCGCCAATGCGGACTATGTGCTCAGGGATAAAGAACAGGAACTGGGGGCTGCTGTTATGGCATTGCGCAAATTGACCCCAGGCAAGATTCATGTTACGGTTGGTAAATCTGGAAGATCCCCTTTTGTGGATGTGGAAGGAATTGAACTGCATAAAATATCGGGACCACACCCAGCCGGGTTGGTGGGAACCCAAATCAATAAAATTGATCCTGTCAACAAAGGTGAGGTGGTTTGGACCATTTCCCCCCAGGATATGGTGCTCATTGGAGAACTGCTGCTGACCGGAAAGTTCAATGCGGAACGTATTGTTGCATTGGCAGGCTCTATCATCAAAAGCCCTCAGTATTATATCACCAAAATAGGAGCGGAGATTTCAACTTTTCTATATGCCAGTGGTGTTAACAAGGATAGGTATAGATTGATCAATGGGGATGTGCTCACCGGAACCAGGACCAATACCGAAGGTCATTTGGGGTATTATAACAATACCGTTACGGCGATTCCTGAAGGGGATGATTATGATTTCTTTGGGTGGAACAAGCCTATTTTCAATAAAATTTCAACCACCAGGGCCCTTACCTTTTCTTGGCTTCAGCCAAAGAAAAAATACAATTTGGATACCAATACCAATGGTGAGCACAGAGCTTTTGTGGTTACAGGCCAATATGAACAGGTGTTTCCCATGGACATCTATCCGCTTCAATTGTTGAAGGCTTGTATGGTTAAGGATTTGGATAACATGGAGCAGTTGGGTCTTTATGAAGTGGCCCCAGAAGACTTTTCACTCACAGAATTCATATGCATCTCAAAACAACCGCACCAGCAGATAATCAGGGAAGGATTGGATTTGTTGCAAAAAGAACTAGGATAATATGGGAATGAAAGAAAAATTACATCAGCTAAAAGTTAAGTATCAGGGCAAAAAAATGGCTCCCGCCTTCAATGCGCTCCATACTTTTCTCTATACCCCAAATGAAACAACGCATTCTGGTGGGCACATCCGTGGACTCAACTCCCATGGCGTGGTGGCGGTCAAGGAGAAGGAGATTCGAGAGCCCGACATCGCTCGGGTCATCGAAGCGGCCAAGGCGATGGCCATCCCGATGGATCGCGACGTGCTCCACGTGTTGCCACGCC
>JBNLBG010000049.1:0-23462 GCA_050303195.1 Allomuricauda sp.
GCAATCGCATGTAGGGCAACTGCAGTTTGTTGATCCAAGAAGTTTTATAGGTCTCTGGGTCTACATCGGCCAAATAAGACCTTGTTCTTAAGATGGGAAGGGTATCATGTACCATGGGCGCAGCCAAGGTGGTCATGGGGACACGAGCTCCATAGTGGAACTTGCTCACAAAAAGAAAATCCCCAACCCTGAGCGTACGTTCCAGGGAACCGGTGGGTATCACATACGGTTGAATAAAATAGGTATGAACCAGGGTTGCCGCTACAATGGCAAAGACAATGGAGCTTACCCATTCTCCCAATCCTGTCCGGGGTTTTAAGCTTCGGTCTTCAATGTAGGTCACATCTTCGGCGTAATTTATATAGTATATATAAAGGCCAAGGGTAAGAATCACCAACCAAGTATCCAAAAGGGTGTTTTTTCCAAAACTTCGAATGGTCTCCACCCATATCACGGGAATCATCAATAAATTTATGATGGGAATGAACATCAATATCACCCACCACCGAGGGCGATTGATGATTTTCATTAAAACAATGCCATTGTAAATTGGAATTGCAGCCTCCCATGCTTTTCGCCCTGCTTTACTATAAAGCTTCCAGGTTCCCAGAAAATGAATAATCTGGATGATCAAGATAAAAATGATCCACTGTATGCCGTTCATGTGAAAATTTCTTAGTTAGACTTTTTGTCTAAGTTGTTGTTACGTTTTTTAGCTTAGGTTTAACACATCCTTCATGGAGAAAACCCCTGTTTTTTCCTGAATCCATTCTGCGGCAATGACCGCTCCCAGCGCAAAGCCTTCCCGATTGTGTGCAACATGTTTAATGTGAATACTGTCCACATCACTTTCATAGGAAATGCTGTGCGTTCCCGGAACCATGCCCTCCCGTTTTGATGTTATGGGAATGATTTTGTCACCAGACTCATCCAATTTCCATTGGGTATACGCCGTGTTCTTTATGATGCCCTCAGCCAAGGTAATGGCGGTTCCACTTGGGGCGTCCAATTTTTGGGTGTGATGGATTTCTTCCATAGACACTTTATACTGATTCAAGGAGGACATCATTTTGGCCAAATGTGCATTCAGTTCAAAAAAGATATTTACCCCCAAGCTAAAGTTAGAAGCATAGATAAAAGCACTCTTGTTCTTTTGACAAAGGTCCATAGCTTCATTGTAACGTGACAACCAACCTGTTGTGCCGCAAATCACTGGAATACCATTCTCAAAACAACCGGTAATGTTATCAAAAGCGGCATCAGGGGTACTAAAATCGATGGCCACATCCATAGCGGTATAATCTATATCGGTGGTGCCCACATCCACTTTTGCAACGATGTCATGGCCTCTTTTTTGGGCAATTTCTTCAATCATCCTACCCATTTTGCCATAACCGAACAAAGCTATCCTCATATTTTAAAATTTTACGACCAGTGCCATTCCATAGTTGGGTTGGTTGGTCACCGGGTTCAAATCTAAGTAGGGTTTAAAATCCATCGATAGATTATCATCCACATTATATTGTTTTAGATGCGCATCCACGTTGGCATCAATAATGTTCAAAGCATACATGGCTATGGTGATCACCAAGGCCAAATCCCTGTCCCTTTGTGCTTGTTCCTGGGCATCTTGCAAGGCTTCGTCAGACACATCCGGGCCACTTCCATCACCATTAATGTCAAAAAACTCATCATCTTCAAAACCGGCAAGCCTTCTTTTAAAGGCATTTCGGGCACTTTTATAATTGGTGTTATTGACGGAATAGACATAGATACCGGTTCCTATGGCACCATATACAATGGGAACTTTCCAATAACGCTTGTTGTAAATTTGACCCAATCCGGGAAGTATGGCGGAAAAAAAAGCAGCTTTGCTAGGGGCCAATGGATTAATTCGTTTTTTTTCATAGGTGACCTCCTGAATGGTGATGCCTTCGCCTTCCAAATTCTGGGCCAAGGAATCCACGGCAGTGGGTTGCGGTTGTACCTCTTGTTTCTTTTCTTCATCCTCTTGGGAAAGGCCAACTTGAAGAAACAGCAAAAAAAAGAACAGCAAAAAAAGGTTTTTATTCACCTGTCAATATTTTTTTAATGCGCTGAAACTCCTCTTCAGAATGAAACGGAATCACAATCTTGCCTTTTCCGTTTGGGGAAGCGGTAATGTCCACTTTTGTGGAAAGATGTTCTTTCAGGACATCAGCTCCTTTGGTCACAAAGCTGGGTACTTTTTTAGTCTCTTTCTTTCCAGAACTGGATTCGCTTTTTGGTTCTTTCAGGGATTTTACCAATCGTTCAGTATCCCTAACCGAGAGACCATCGGAAACAACTTTTTCATAAACCGCAATTTGTTCCTTTTTCTTGTCGATATTGATAAGGGCGCGTCCATGTCCCATGCTGATGAAACCGTCCCGCATCCCGGTTTGGATGATGGGGTGCAATTTCAAAAGACGGAGATAATTGGTGATGGTAGAACGCTTTTTCCCCACTCGGTCACTCAGTTTTTCTTGGGTGATTTGAATTTCGTCGATAAGCCGTTGGTAAGAAAGTGCTATTTCAATGGGATCAAGATCCTGCCGTTGGATGTTTTCCACCAAGGCCATTTCCAAGGATTCTTGGTCGTTGGCAATTCGGATATAGGAAGGAATGGTTTCCAAGCCCACCAATTTGGAGGCACGGAACCTTCGCTCTCCAGAAACCAGTTGAAATTTATTGAAATCGAGCTTACGAACAGTTATGGGTTGAATGATGCCCAACTCCCGTATGGAACTGGCCAATTCTTCTAGGGCTTCATCATTGAAATTGGAACGGGGCTGAAAGGGATTCGTCTCAATGGAATCTATATCCAATTCTACAACATTTCCTATGACCTGGTCCGCATTTTTGTCCGAAACGGATTGAATATCGTTCTCGGGGTCTTTCAATAGAGCGGACAGGCCTCTTCCCAAAGCCTGTTTTTTGGTTGCTTTCGCCATCTAAACTTTCTCCTTGTTTTTCTTTAAAATTTCATTGGCCAAGTTAAGGTAATTGGAGGCCCCTTTACTACTGGCATCGTATTTTATGATGCTCTCTCCATAACTTGGTGCTTCACTCAGCCTAACATTTCTCTGGATGATGGTGTCGAACACCATATCGGCAAAGTGTTTCTTTACTTCTTCAACAACTTGGTTGGACAAGCGTAACCTTGAATCGTACATGGTCAACAGCATGCCTTCAATGTCCAAATCGTTGTTGTGTATTTTTTGTACGCTTTTTACGGTGTTCAGCAATTTGCCGAGCCCTTCAAGCGCAAAGTATTCGCATTGAATGGGAATCATCACCGAATCTGCCGCAGTAAGGGCGTTCAGTGTCAATAATCCCAAAGAAGGAGCACAATCAATGAGGACATAATCGTAACGGTCGCCCAAATTTTTGAGAGCCTCTTTCATCATGTATTCCCGGTTGTCCTTGTCCACCAATTCAATTTCAATGGCCACAAGGTCTATGTGGGCCGGAACCAAATCTACATTGGGGGAATCGGTAGGGATGATGACATCTTCCACACGCATGGTGTGCTCCAAAAGCTGATACGTACCTTGTTCCACGGAATCCACATCAATTCCTAAACCGGATGTGGCGTTTGCCTGGGGGTCGGCGTCAATCAGCAACACTTTCTTTTCCAAAACACCAAGGGAGGCAGCCAAGTTTACCGTAGTGGTTGTTTTGCCAACACCGCCCTTTTGGTTTGCAATAGCAATAATCTTGCCCATTTCATAGTAAGTTAGGTGCTAAAAATACGATTATTTAGGATGCCAAAAAATGTATTTTGTTAACAGGAGGTGAATAACTGGGGCAATCTGCGTTAAAGAAAGTTAAAGTTATATTTATTAGATCGTTACGGGGGTTCAGTCCATTAAAATCGTTAAGATTTCAATGGCAGCCTCACTGATTTTGGTGCCAGGCCCAAATACGGCCACTGCACCCTTGTCCAATAAATGCTGATAGTCCTGTTTTGGAATAACGCCACCCACAATGACCATAATGTCTTCGCGACCTTGCTTTTTCAATTCCTGAATCACCTCGGGAACCAAGGTTTTATGCCCTCCGGCCAAGGATGAAATACCCAGAATGTGCACGTCATTTTCTACGGCTTGTTTGGCAACTTCGGAAGGCGTTTGGAAGAGGGGACCAATGTCCACATCAAAGCCAAGATCGGCATAGCCGGTAGCGACCACTTTGGCACCGCGGTCATGTCCATCCTGACCCATTTTGGCCACCATGATTCGCGGTCTTCGCCCTTCATGCAAGGCAAATTCATCCGCCATTTTTCGGGCCTTTTCAAAACTCTTGTCGTCTTTGATTTCTTTGGAATACACTCCGGTAAAGGATTGGATTTTTGCTTTGTAACGTCCAAATGCACTTTCCATGGCATTACTAATCTCTCCCAAGGTTGCACGAGCTTTGGCCGCTTGTACTGCTAAAGCTAACAAATTTCCACGGTCCGTTTTATTTTGGATGGCTTTTTTAGAGGCGATGCGAATGGCTTCCAAGGTTTTTTCAACTTGAGATGTGTCCCGAGTGGATTTTATGTGTTCCAAACGTTCCATCTGTTGTTTGCGAACTTTGGCGTTGTCCACCTCCAAAATTTGAAGCTCATCTTCATCCTCCAATCGGTATTTATTCACACCAACGATAACATCCTGACCGCTGTCAATTCGAGCCTGTTTTTTGGCCGCGGCCTCTTCAATGCGCATTTTGGGAATGCCTTTTTCAATGGCCTTGGTCATTCCCCCCAATTTTTCAACCTCTTCTATTAATTTCCAGGCCTCTTCCGCGATTTCTTGGGTACGTTTTTCTACAACATGGCTTCCCGCCCAAGGGTCAACGGTACGAGTGATATGCGTTTCTTGTTGTAAATAAATCTGGGTATTTCGGGCAATTCGTGCAGAGAAATCCGTGGGTAGGGCAATGGCCTCGTCCAACGCATTGGTGTGAAGGCTTTGCGTTCCACCAAAAGCAGCTGCCATGGCTTCGATAGTGGTCCGGGCCACATTGTTGAAGGGGTCTTGCTCCGTTAAACTCCAACCACTGGTTTGACTGTGGGTGCGGAGCATCAGTGATTTTTCATTTTGGGGATTGAACTGCTTCACCAACTTGGCCCAAAGCATCCGACCGGCCCGCATTTTGGCGATTTCTGTAAAATGATTCATGCCAATACCCCAAAAAAACGAAAGTCTGGGGGCAAATTCATCAATTTTCAATCCCGCTTTGATTCCGGTGCGGATATATTCAATCCCATCGGCCAAGGTGTAGGCCAATTCCATGGCTGCCGGAGCACCTGCTTCATGCATGTGGTAACCGGAAATACTTATGCTGTTGAAACGGGGCATATGCTGGCTGGCAAACTCAAAAATATCAGCCACAAGTTGCATCGAAGGCGTAGGTGGGTAGATATACGTATTCCTCACCATAAACTCCTTTAAAATGTCATTTTGGATGGTTCCAGAAAGTTGCTCCATGGAAACCCCTTGCTCTTCAGCAGCCACAATATAAAAGGCCATGATGGGAATAACTGCCCCGTTCATGGTCATGGATACGGACATGTGGTCCAAGGGAATACCATCGAATAAAATTTTCATGTCCTCCACGGAATCGATGGCGACCCCGGCTTTTCCAACATCACCTACAACACGCCCATTATCAGAATCATAACCGCGATGTGTAGGAAGGTCAAAAGCTACCGAAAGCCCTTTTTGGCCTGCCTCTAAATTTCTTCGGTAGAAAGCGTTACTTTCTTCGGCAGTTGAGAATCCGGCATATTGGCGAATGGTCCAAGGTCTACGCACATACATGGTGGAGTAGGGGCCACGTAAGAATGGAGGGATACCAGCAGCAAAATTAGAGTGGCGAAAGTTTTGAGTTTTGAGTTTTGAGTTTTGAGTATTGCCCAACTCTGTACTCTGAACTCCGAACCCTGAACTCAATTCCAACTGTTGAAGGTCTTTTCTACTCATCGTTCAATCTTTTTTGTTCCACCGTTTCTGCCAATCTTTTTTCAATAATGGGCTCTATTAAGGTTTTTCGGGGCTGGGTTTTTACAAAAGGATACAGCTCCAGATTTTCCTTCATGTGGTCCTGCTTGTTTTGGAATTTGTTGGTCCCGACGAGAACCAGTTGGGCCTCATCAAACAACTGTTGTTCCTTGGCAGCGCTCTCCTTAATTTTTTGCTGTATGATTCCTTTTTTCAAAGCATCCAAAAAACCTCCTGATTTCTCAATTTGCTTAAAGAGAATAAGTGCTTTTTCAGCCAGTTGTTCCGTAAGCGATTCAATGTAATAAGCTCCTTGAGCTATTTGGGAAGCTTCCTTAAGATAACTTTCCTCCTTCAACAGCAACAATTGATTTCGTGCAATGCGCTCTCCAAATTCATTGTCCTTGTGATAGATGGCATCGTACGGAAGATTACAAACCGTATCGGCTCCTCCCAAAATGGCTGACATACTTTCTGAGGTGGTTCGGAGCAGATTCACATTATAATCGTACACCGTTTTGTTCCGTTTGGAAGGCATGGCAATAATGTGGCAATCACCCTCAATACCGTATTCCTTCGCTAAACTGTTCCACAACCAGCGCAGTGCTCTTAGTTTGGCTATTTCAAAGAAATAGTTGCCGCCGACGGCTACTTTAATGGTGATTGGGAACTTCTCGACTCCACTGGAAGTGACAAAATGATTTAAATATTCATTGGCATGCGCCAATCCATAGGCCAATTGTTGCACCATATTGGCTCCCGCATTTTGGTAGAGTGCTATGTCCACACCCATGGCGTTGACACCCTCTTTTTTTGAAGTGATGGTGTGGATTTCTTCCAAAATAGCATGGTCTTTCTCCAAACTATGGAACCAATTTCCACTGCGGCCTAAATTTCCAATGAGGTCAATATTCAGATGGACTTGGGTTGTTTTGTCCCCAAGAAAGGTCATCAATTTTTTGACAGGTTTCACATCCAAAAACTGAAAATTGAAATGAAGTGGAGTGGCTTCCAAATCAATACCATTCAATAAAGTAGCGAAGTCGATTCCTTTATTTGGAACAGTGAAAACCAAACTTTCCACTCCTTTTTTTAGAATATCCAGTGCTTTGGTATTGGCTTTACTGGCATCGCCAGCATAAATGGTCTGCGCAATATTCCAACAGTGGTTTTTAGGAAGATTGAAAGTTTTTAGTCCTTCCAAATCCTCAGAATGATAAAACGGTTTTGTTTTGATGCCCTCTAAAGATTCCCATACCAAGGTGTCATTATAATCAGCACCCTTGAGGTCAAATTGAATCCTTTGTTTCCACTGTTTTGAGGAAATTGGGGGGAACTCGTCAAACAAACCGATATTACTCATCTTTTTTGTTTTTTAAGCTGTCTTCGTATTCAATCAGGAAGATTTCTTCGTTTTCCTTTTTCATATAATACTTTTCCCGGGCGAACTTTTCAAGCTCCTCTTTATCCGATAAGGTTTCAAGCACTTTTTTGTCTTTTTCAATCTCGCCTTTCAGGAATTCTTTTTGTTCCTCCAACTTTTTGATTTCCCTGCGGAGTTCCAAATGGATCAGCAGCGAATTCGTATCAAAAAATGCCATCCAGATGACAAAAATGGTCAACACCAAAATGTACATATTGGTCATGAGCTTGAACCATTTTTTCTTTCTCAGCTCCTTCAGCCCCATAACTACACCAATTTGTTATTGATAATGGTTCGTACCATATCCACTGCAACCGTATTGTAGTGATTATTGGGGATGATGATGTCCGCAAACTCTTTGGAGGGTTCAATGAACTGCTCGTGCATGGGTTTTACCGCTGTCTGGTAGCGTGTTAATACTTTTTCCAGATCATGGCCCCGTTCCCGAATGTCGCGTTGCAACCTTCTGATCAATCGTTCATCAGAATCAGCATGTACAAATATTTTAATGTCGAACATATCCCGTAACTGAGGATTGCTCAAAACCAAAATACCCTCCACGATCATCACCTTGCTGGGAGGTGTGGCAATGGTTTCATCCAACCGAGTTTCTTCCACAAAGGAATACAATGGGACATCCACAGTTTTTCCTTGTCGGAGTTCTTCCAAATGCGAAATCATGAGGTCGAAATCTATGGAGTTGGGATGGTCAAAATTGATTTTGCCCCGCTCTTCCCTGGTCAAATGTGAAAGATCGTTGTAATAGGAATCTTGGGAGATTACGCCTACTTCGTTCTCCGGCAATTGGTCCACAATTTGGTTGACAACCGTGGTTTTTCCACACCCCGTGCCCCCCGCTATCCCTAGGATCAGCATACAGATTATTTTAATCCCAAAAGTAAGCATTTGATAAGATTTGCCAGCAACCAAAACTTCTGCATAGTTAGTGTCCATTTTCTATAAAAGGAATGACAGTTATCATAAACCCTAAAAGTTAATGATGGTAGCTTTGTGAGGGTTTGATCATTAATCTTATATTTATCTAGGTAACCCATGACAACTTTTTTTATGGATAATTCTTATACGGTCAAGGTTGATGGTAACTTTGACTTTCCACTGTCTAAAGATGCTATTTCCAAGTTGGATATAATTCATTCAGGAAAGGACGACTTTCATATCTTAAAGGAAGACACATCGTACCATGTGCGGATAGTTTCTGCTGATTTCAACAAAGGATTGTACACAATAAGCATCAATGGAAATGAACATGAGGTTTCCATTCAAACCCCTTTGGATGAACTTATTGAAAAAATGGGATATGCCACCAATGGCTCCAAGAACGTTAATTCTATTTCTGCTCCCATGCCGGGATTAATTTTGGACATTTCAGTGGAAGAAGGTCAGGAAGTAAAAGAAGATGAGCAACTCTTGATTTTGGAGGCCATGAAAATGGAAAATATTATTACTTCCCCCCGAAATGGAGTCATCAAAAAAATTATGGTAAACCAAGGTGACGCCGTGGATAAAAAACAGCTTTTGATTGAATTTCAATAAAACACCATGAAAAAAATATTGATTGCCAACCGAGGAGAAATTGCGGTTCGCGTCATGAAAACTGCCAAAAAAATGGGTATTCGTACCGTTGCAGTTTTTTCTGAAGTGGACAGAAATGCACCCCACGTACTATTTGCTGATGAGGCCGTGTGCATAGGACCAGCATCTTCTAACCAATCCTATTTAAAAGGGGACAAAATCATTGAAGTCGCCAAAAAGCTCCAGGTGGATGGAATTCACCCAGGCTATGGTTTCCTCAGTGAAAATGCGGATTTTGCCGAGGCCGTTGAAAAAAACGGACTCACATTCATTGGGCCAAAATCCAAAGCCATCCGAATCATGGGGAGCAAATTGGCCGCCAAGGAAGCCGTAAAAAAATACAACATTCCCATGGTGCCCGGCATTGACGAAGCCATAACTGATGTGGACAAAGCCCATGAGATTGCCAACGAGATTGGTTATCCTATTTTGATAAAAGCTTCAGCCGGTGGTGGTGGAAAGGGTATGCGGATTGTGGAAAAAGAACAGGATTTGGAATCCGGGATGAAGCGCGCGATTAGTGAGGCCACTTCAGCCTTTGGGGATGGTTCCGTTTTTGTGGAAAAATACGTGACCTCTCCACGACACATTGAGGTACAGGTGATGGCGGATACTCACGGTAATGTCCTTCATTTTTTTGAACGGGAGTGTAGCATCCAAAGACGTCACCAAAAAGTGGTAGAAGAAGCACCTTCATCCATTCTTACCCCTGAACTTCGTGAGGAAATGGGCATCGCGGCCACCAAAGTAGCCAAGGCCTGCGATTACGTAGGAGCAGGTACAGTGGAATTTTTGATGGATGCCGACCACAATTTTTATTTTTTGGAAATGAATACCCGCTTGCAGGTAGAACATCCCGTTACCGAGTTGATCACTGGGGTCGATTTAGTGGAATTACAGATAAAAGTGGCCCGCGGTGAAGAACTCCCCCTAAAACAAGAGGACTTAAAAATTCATGGGCATGCGTTGGAGTTACGGGTATACGCAGAAGACCCCTTGAATGATTTTCTACCCAGCGTAGGCACTTTGGAGACCTATAGGTTACCCGAAGGAGAGGGCGTACGGGTGGATAATGGTTTTCGAGAAGGCATGGATATTCCCATTTATTACGATCCCATGCTTTCCAAATTGATTACCTACGGAAAAACCAGGGAAGAGGCCATGGAGTTGATGTTGGAAGCTATTCAAAATTACAAGGTGAAAGGCGTTCAGACTACCTTGCCCTTCGGAAGTTTTGTTTTTGCCCATGAAGCCTTTCGGTCAGGGAATTTTGACACCCATTTTGTAAAGGAGCATTATTCCCCTGAAAAAATCTATCAAAAGAATGCCAAGGAAGCAGAAATTGCGGCTTTGGTAGCCCTATATCAATACCTAGAAGACAACAAAACAATACAAATCCCAATAAATTGAGTTCAATGGACCCCAAAATAAAAGCACTGGAAGAAAAAATGGCCCAGGCCCGTTTGGGTGGTGGGGAAAAGCGGATAGAAAAGCAACACCAAAAGAAAAAACTCACCGCGCGGGAACGCATCCACTATCTGTTGGATGAAGGCTCTTTTGAGGAAATGGGCATTCTGGTGACCCACCGTACCACGGATTTTGGAATGGGCAAGGAAGTGTATTTCGGAGATGGTGTGGTCACCGGATATGGTACTATCAATGGTAGATTGGTATATGTGTACGCACAGGATTTTACCGTTTTTGGGGGAGCCTTATCAGAAACCCATGCCGAAAAAATCTGTAAGGTGATGGATTTGGCCATGAAAGTTGGGGCACCCATTATTGGATTGAATGATTCCGGGGGTGCACGAATTCAAGAAGGCGTGAAATCCCTTGGGGGGTATGCCGATATTTTTTACCGAAATGTACAAGCGTCTGGCGTAATTCCGCAAATATCTGCGGTGATGGGACCTTGTGCGGGCGGAGCGGTATACTCTCCAGCCATGACGGATTTTATTATCATGGTCGAAGAGACAAGCTATATGTTTGTTACCGGCCCCAATGTAGTGAAAACGGTGACCAATGAGGAAGTGACTTCGGAAGAATTGGGGGGTGCCAGTGCCCATGCCATTAAATCGGGTGTAGCCCATAAAACTTCAACCAACGATGCTGCCTGTTTGGATGACATTAAAAAATTGATGGAGTATTTGCCCCAAAATAATACGGAGCTTCCTCCGCATCAAGACTATGAGTTAGGAGAAGAACTTCGGGAGGAATTGTCAGCCATCGTTCCTGACAATCCCAATAAACCGTATGACATGCACGATGTAATCAATGGGATTATCGATTCGGAATCGTTCTACGAAATCCATAAAGACTACGCAGAAAATATTATCGTGGGCTTCGCCCGCTTAGGAGGTCGAAGTATTGGAATCATTGCCAACCAACCGATGTTTTTGGCCGGGGTGTTGGGAGTGAAAAGCTCTCGAAAGGCAGCCCGTTTCACTCGTTTTTGCGATGCCTTCAATATTCCACTGTTGGTTTTGGTGGATGTTCCTGGATTTTTGCCAGGTACCGACCAAGAATGGAGTGGCATCATCATGCATGGGGCAAAATTGTTGTATGCTTTGAGTGAAGCCACGGTTCCGAGAGTTACCGTCATTACGCGAAAAGCCTACGGTGGCGCTTATGATGTGATGAACTCCAAACACATCGGGGCCGATTTCAACTTTGCATGGCCATCTGCGGAAATTGCGGTTATGGGAGCCAAAGGTGCCAGTGAGATTATTTTTAGGCGGGAAATAGCGGCTTCCGAAGACCCTGAGGCCAAGTTGAAAGAAAAGGAAACCGAGTATGCGGAAAAGTTTGCCAATCCGTATAGAGCGGCCCAACGGGGTTTTATAGATGAGGTAATCTTGCCCAAAGACACTAGACGCAAACTATTAAAGGCCTTTGCCATGCTGGAAAAGAAACAGGTGGAACCGCCCAAACGGAAGCATGGAAATATTCCGTTGTAAACTAGCCTAATTGTCATTCTGAGCGGAGCGAAGAATCTATTGACCGGGAGAAGGTTGAAGGTTAAAAGGGTAAGGGGCAAAACATACAAAAACATAACATTAAACCTTTCTTAAAAACTTCACCAATCCATAGGGTATGCCTAATTTTGCGGGATGCAAAAAGAAAATCAGAAACCCAATTTCGAATTTATTGCATTAATGGCCGCTTTGATGTCTATTGTAGCGTTGGCCATAGATGCCCTTTTACCCGCTATTTCCAATATAGGTGTGGCCATTCACAGCATGGATTCTACGGATAACCAAATGCTGGTGACCATGATTTTCTTAGGACTCGGCTTGGGGCAATTGTTTTTTGGCCCTCTTTCCGATTGCTACGGAAGAAAGCCCATTGTGTATAGTGGTTTTGGTATGTTCTTGATAGGAAGTTTGATATGTTTGTTCGCCCCATCATTGGTAATAATGATTGTTGGAAGAATCCTTCAGGGAATAGGACTTTCTGCTCCGAGAACCATGGCGATTTCCATTATTCGGGATACGTATGTGGGGGATTACATGGCCAAGATAATGTCGTTTGTGGTTGCCTTTTTCATTTTGGTCCCCGTGGTAGCTCCGGCCATAGGGAAAGTGATTCTGGATGCCTTTGGTTGGGAAGCTATTTTTTATGCACAGCTCATTTTTGCTTTGATCATAGCCGTATGGTTTTGGAAAAGACAACCGGAAACCTTACATCCCGAGTATAAAATTCCTTTTTCAAGTCACGTTTTTATCGATGGGCTGAAGGAATTTATGAAGTTCAAGGAAACAGTGGCCTTTACCATTATCTCTGGCTTAGTAACTGGTGCTTTTTTGGTTTATCTCAGTTCGGCCCAACATATTTTTGAAGACATCTACCAAATGAAAGAAGTCTTCCCATACATTTTTGCTGGACTGGCCATTTCCATAGGGCTTTCCACATTCTTAAATGGAACTTTGGTAATGCGTTTTGGTATGCGAAAGTTATCTTGGATGGCCACTTTGGCGTTTACTATCATAGGTTTGATGTATACCATTTTCTTCCTGAACGCTCCAAATCCCAGCATTTTTGTTTTGGTGCCTTTTCTATCGGCACAGTTCTTTTGCTTGGGCTTTATGTGGGGGAATTTCCGTTCCATAGCCATGGAACCCATCGGTCACATAGCGGGAATAGGTGCGGCCATCAACGGATGTGTTTCAACCATAGTAGCCATACCCATAGCGACCTTTATCGGTGAATTTGTGGAGCACAGTGTTTGGCCCCTTTTTGTTGGGTTGGGTATTTGCGGCTTGTTTTCCCTTCTTATTTTTATGATGGTGAGAAGACCCAAACGTTTGGCACCAGTTCAGGAATTTTCAGGAAAATAAACCTCACCACTACACGAATCTTCATGAGCTCCCGTGACAGAGTTTAGCACATTGGTGATACCTTTCAACCGAAGCACACCCATCAGGGCAAAAACCAAGGCTTCTTTATACGCAATTAAGGTTGTATTGGGGATAATAGCTTCAACCATTGGGCCCAACTTATCTTGAAGAACATCCATAAAGAATTGGTTGAGTGCCCCGCCCCCCGTGACCAATAATTTACTTTTGGGTTGATCGGCATGTTTATGAACTTGTGAGGCAATCTGCTCACAATTATGATGGATAAAGGTGCGCAATAGGTCAGCTTCGGGACTTTCGGAGGCTTCAATTAATGGGACAACCTTTGAAGTAAACCATTCGTACCCTGTGGATTTGGGATAGGGTAGGCGATAGTAGTCCAGATTGTTGAGTTTTTTCAAAAGCTCTTCATCCAATTTTCCGCTTCGGGCCAGCTTTCCATTTTCATCATAATCCAAGCCCATTTTGTGCGTAATGTAGTTCAAAGGCATGTTGGCCATTCCGATATCGTAGGCAATTCTTTTACCCTCTTTTTCAAAAGAGATATTGCTGATTCCCCCTAAATTCAGGCAGAAATCATAGTCATGGAACAAAAGGCGGTCCCCAATGGGAACCAAAGGAGCACCTTGTCCACCCAAACCAACATCTTTCGTCCTAAAATCACACACCACTTGCTTCCCACTAACATTGGCCAAAACCTGTCCATCGCCCAGTTGAAAAGTAACTCCATCCTCAGGCCTGTGGTGAGAGGTATGCCCATGACTGGCAATGAAATCAACCTCAATACCGCTCTCCTCTATGAAAGTTTTGGACTGTTCCCCCAACCATTTGCCGTAGTCCTTATGGAGCTGGGCATGGTCCTTTTCAGAAAGATGAATGGCATTTTTAAGGTACTCACGCATTTCATCGGAATAGGGGAGTTCTTTGGTGCGTTCAATAGTGAATTGCCAACCGCTTTTCTCCTCCCAGATATGACAATAGGCCATGTCCAATCCGTCCAATGAGGTGCCGGACATCAATCCTAAAACTTTATAAACACTGCTCATGGGTGTAAGGTTTTTAGTTGGATGGGAAGTCTTCCCGGAGCTGGTATTTCTCCTTTAAAATGACCCACTGCCTGTTCTTGAAATTCTTTAAAATCCTGATAAACCAAAACGGCATTGGCATTGGATTGTAATTCCAAAATATCTAACACATAGGGGTTGCCAAAAAGGTAGACCAAAACAGTTTTCTTCGCTATCACTGTTCGAATAAAATCCAATACTACAGAATCAAAGCCAAACTGATTTTTAGGCTTCACTGCCGGTGGAAAAATGGCCAGTACCACATTTTCATGTTTCTTCAGTTCTCGTTTTATTTCTGTCCACTGAGATGATAGTTCCCAGGTCTTTTGCCTGAAATCTTCCTCCAACTTTTGAGAGAAGTTGTTGTTGCCTTTTGGGTCGAAAGAAAGGTTCAAAAAGGAAGAACTCTTGATTTCCTTTACTTTCTTAGGGTTGCCAAAAAGTTCCGTCAGCGTATTTTGGGCAATGACACTGTTCAAAGTTGAAGCATCTTTTATCCCATTTGTTTCAGTGAAATCCTTTTTTAAAAACACATTTTCCTTGAGAATCCATATCCTTTTGAAGCTTTCCTCAATCCGACTCTCTGAGGCTTCGTGCAATATGTTTTTGATTCCTTCTTTAGGATGTTCGCTAAAGCATAGTATGTCCATTCCAGCCACAAAAGCTGCTGTTTCCAGTTTACCCACTTCTTGATATTTTTTGGAAACGGCATGCATGTTCAGGGCATCGGAGATAATTACCCCTTCAAAACCCATTTGAATCCGAAGCAGGCCCTTAATGATTTTTTCTGAGGTTGTGGATGGCTCCGTATCATCCAATTGAGGTAGGGATAAATGTCCCACCATTACGGAATCAACCCCTTTCTTAATGAGTTTTTGAAAAGGATAGAGCTCATTTTCCTTTAAATCTTCGATGGACTTATCAATAACAGGAAGTCCTAGATGGGAATCGGTGGCAGTATCCCCATGCCCAGGAAAATGCTTTATGGAATTCAGGGTTCCCGCGCTTTTCATTCCTTTTAAGTAAGCTTCGGCTTTGGAACAAACATGTTCTTTATCATCCCCAAATGAGCGATAGCCAATCACTGGATTCTCAGGATTGCTGTTGATGTCGACCACCGGGGCAAGATTCCAATGGATGCCAGCTTTCTTGCAATCCATTCCAATTTGCTGTCCTACTTTAAAAATGAGTTCATTTTTGTTTTGAATAGCTCCCAACGTAATGGCATACGGATATTGAGGTGTGTTTTCAATTCGCATGGCAAGGCCCCATTCGGCATCCATGGCTATCAATAATGGATATTTTGCAGCTTTTTGATAGCGTGCGATGAGCTCTTTTAAACGGTCATAGCTGTTTGCATTATGAACAATAGCTTTCTTACCTTCAAAATTAGTAGCAGCACTGGCCTTGCTATGAAAAAAGCAGAGTGCTCCGATATGATGTTCACGAATCAATTGTTCCATTTCCTGCACCGCTTCTTCTGTATCATTGATGAAAGCGGCCAGCATGAACAACTGGCCTACTTTTTCGTGGAGGCTCAGTTCCTTATATGCTATGGAATATGGAATAATTTCTTTAGGCATTTGATTCATTTGTCTTTTTGCCATAATCGACAGGATACTTAAGGAATTTCAACACCAAAAATGCTGGTAAGGCGGCTATCACTACCCAGATAAAAAAACCATCATACCCCAACCACTCCTGAATATATCCGCTGATCATCCCAGGAAGCATCATGCCCAAAGCCATAAATCCAGTGGCAATGGCGTAATGTGATGTTTTTGAGACCCCTTCGGCCACAAAGATGAGGTACATCATAAAAGCGGTGAACCCAAATCCGTATCCGAATTGTTCCACGACAACAGTTCCTACCACAGCATACATACTGGTGGTTTGGGTTACTGCCAGTAGGGCGTATAATGCGTTGGGCAAATTAAGAGCGAGAAGCATGGGCAACATCCATTTTTTTAAGCCATCCCTGGAAATCAAAATACCGCCAACAATTCCTCCAAGGGATAGCATGATGATTCCAACCGTACCATAAATGGTACCCACCGCTTCCGTGGAATAGGCCAAGCCGCCCACATCCAGTTTGTCCAATAAAAAAGGAGAGGCCATTTTTACCAACTGTGATTCCCCCAAACGATAGGTGAGGATGAACAAAAGAGCGATTCCAATTTGATTTTTCTTAAAAAAGGATGTAAAAACCTGTAAAAATCCTTCTGGTTTCTCGGCAGGCTCAACTTTTGCGTTTTCAAATTTAGGAGCACTAAAAAAGTTGGCAAGGGTCAATATCAGCATCAGTGCTGCAGCGCTCACCATGGTTAGGGACCATGCTTTGGTATTGTCCCCATATTTGTTTTCCAAAAAACCCGCAAAAATGACCAGAAGGCCTTGCCCCGTGACCATGGCCAAACGGTAAAAAGTACTTCGTACTCCTATAAAAAAGGACTGTTTCTTTTGAGTGAGGCCCAGCATGTAGTAGCCATCCGAAGCAATATCATTGGTCGCCGAGGCAAAGGCGGCCATCCAAAAGAAGGCCAAAGTGATGATAAAAAATGAATTGGAGGGAACAAAAAAACCTATACCCAAAAAGGCCAAAGAGATAACGAGTTGCATGGCCAAAAACCAGGTTCTTTTGGTGCCGTTTAAATCTACAATAGGGCTCCAAAGGGGTTTTAGAACCCAGGGAAGGTAAAGCCAGCTGGTGTAGAGGCCTATTTCAGCATTGCCAATACCGAGCCGTTTGTACATAATCACAGAAACAGTGACCACCAAAATATAGGGAATCCCTTGCGTAAAATAGAGGAAAGGAATCCATAACCAAGCATTTTTGTCCTTTGGTGCGACACTCATTTAGGTGATTTTAAAAATTCAACGGTAGTACAGCACTTTCATTACCGTATACATCCGATATAGAAATGCCTACCTCTTTTCTTTGTTGTTTTTTGGTCAATTTAAGCTGAAAACACCCAGAATTTTGACTTTCGGAAAGATACTTCTTTCCTATGAGTTGTTTTTCGTTGTGATTCAGTTGATAGTAATTCAGGAATCTGGGTACCGAATCGGTATGCGAGATGCAGATTTCAAGAATTTCATTTTGTTTTTGGAGGGATTCAATTCCGGGAAGTTGGATTTCCCTGGAAATTTTGTTCAGTGTGGTTGGATTTTCGGAAGGGAATCGATAAAATTTCCTTTTTAGGGTTTTTACCACCTTTTCATGCTGACCTATAAGTGATTTGGCACTGAAAAAGATGTTGCCATCAATGTTTTTCTGATCTCTAGCAAAGGTCAGCTGTTTTGGAATTTCACTCCTTCTTTTCCATGCTTTGTCACTATTGTTTTTAATCTTGTAGGCACCGTTGCCGAGATACAGATTGGTGTTGGGTGTGGCGTTGGCCCACCAAGTACCTACGGCTCTGTGCGAAGCCGGAGGATAGTCCATGCTCCAATACGCTTGAGGCGCCAAATAGTCCAACCAGCCCTCTTTTACCCAAAGTACAGGGTCTGCATACAAATCTTCATAGGTGGTTTGTCCTGCATGGGTATCAGAGCCTGCGGGGTCGGTGCTTTTGTTTTTCCATACTCCAAACGGGCTGATGCCAAATTGTACCCACGGTTTATTCTTCTTGATGGTCTTGTGAACATTTTTCACTAAGGAGTCCACATTGCTGCGCCGCCAATTTTCTAAGGATTGATCGGGCAAACCGTAGGTTTGATACGCCAAGGAATCATTGAACACTTCACCTTTAATTTTATAGGGATAGAAATAATCATCAAAATGAATGGCATCCAATTCATAACGGGTGACCAATTCCTCTACGATTTGCACAAATTTCTTTTGGACCTCGGGTAATCCGGGATTGTAGTAATATTTTTTTCCGTATTTAACCATCCAATCGGGATGTTGGTAAAAATCATGGGTTTTGGATAGGGCCAAGGTATCCAAATCAAAAGTGGCACGATATGGGTTCAGCCATGCGTGAAATTCCATCCCCCGTTTGTGGGCTTCCTGAACCATCCATGGCAAAGGGTCAACAAATCCTCGGGGTGCTTCGCCCTCTTTTCCCAAAAGATATTTGGACCAAGGCGCCAAATCGGTTTTGTAAAAGGCATCGCCAGCAGTTCTAATCTGTACAATGGCTGCGTTGAAATTCAGTCTTTGATAAAAATCCAAAATGTCAACAAAGTCCTTCTTCTTTTTCTCAGGTGAATCGTTGGGATTTTTAGGCCAGTCAAAATTGGTCACTGTAGCAATCCAAACACCCCTAAATTCCCTTTTTGGAGCCTTGGTAACCGCGCAAGAAGCTAAAAAAAATACGAGAACCGAAAAAAATAAAACGTTGCGCATAAAAGCTGAAAAGGCCTACTTTAAAAATAAATGTAGGCCTTTTTGATTGAATTGAATAATTAACTACTTAATGGAAATTTTCATCGAGTACCCTTATTTGGAATCAAATCGATAGCGTACAAAACCTTCCATGGCTTCGTATTCTGCCATACCTAGGGCATTGTATCGGTTGGCGGTATCCTTGTTTCGTTGCTCGGCACGCTGCCAGAACTCCCTTTCATCATTTCCAGGGAACATGGCACTGTCTTTTTGGGATTGGTGCTTGAAGATGGCATTGATTTTTCGAGCCATATCCTTAGGGCCAATAGGAACCGCCATCTCCATATCGGCAATGTCCCATTCTTGCCAAGCACCCCGATATAACCATACGTAACAATTCCGTATCCAGTCAGAACCTTCGTCCAACAGGCGTTGAATAGCCCTAAAAATGACATCCAAACAAACCCTGTGTGTGCCGTGAGGGTCGGAAAGGTCACCGGCAGCAAAAATTTGATGGGGCTTAACCTCGTTGAGGAGTTTATACGTGATTTCTACATCTTCATCAGAGATAGGTTTCTTTCGAACCGCTCCGGTTTCATAAAATGGGAGGTTTAAAAAGTGTGCGTTTTCTTCGGGAACACCACAATAACGGCAAGCTGATAATGCTTCACCTTTTCGTATCAACCCTTTGAAGTGTTGCACTTCGGCACTGTCTATTTCTCCTGGTTTTTTTGAGGCAAGGAACTCCCGCACCTGCCTAAATTGTTTTTTAAGCTCTTTATTTTCTTTTTGCACATCGGTTGCAAAATCCAAAAATCGAATGACTTCATCATCAAAGACGGCAATGTTCCCTGAGGTTTGATAGGCCACATGGACATTGTGCCCTTGGTCCACCAATCGCAATAAGGTGCCCCCCATAGATATAACATCATCATCAGGATGCGGACTGAAAATCAAGGAAGTTTTAGGGTGGGGCTGCGCTCTTTCTGGACGTTGGCTGTCATCTGCATTGGGTTTTCCGCCAGGCCAACCGGTGATGGTGCGCTGTAACTGGTTGAACACCGAAAGGTTGATTGATTCTGCAGAGCCTACTTCAGCAATTAGATTTCCCATGCCGTATTCGTTGTAGTCCTCGTTGGTCAGTTTCAATATGGCTTTGCCCAATTTCTCGGACAGCCAAATGGCCGCTGTTTTGATAAGTTTTTCGTCCCACTCACATTCGGTGACCAACCATGGTGTTTTTACACGGGTCAAAAAGGAAGAAGCAGCATCATCAAGGACAAAGTCACAATTTTCGTGATGTTGCAAGAATGTTGCTGGTACAGACTCTTTAATTTCACCTTCAACGGCTTGTTGCACAATGGGAGCCTTGCCTTCACCCCAAGCCATAAGTATGATTCTACGGGCATTCATAATGGTGCCGACTCCCATGGTAATGGCCCTTCGGGGTACATTTTCTTCGCCAAAAAAGTCACTGGCAGCATCAAGTCGGGTTACACGATCCAAACGGACCAATCTAGTTTTACTGTTCAATGAGGAGCCAGGCTCATTGAAACCGATATGTCCGGTTCTACCGATACCAAGTACCTGAATATCAATGCCTCCTACATTTTGGATTTTCTCTTCATAGTCTACGCAATACTTTCTAATATCGTCTTTGGATAGGTTTCCATCAGGAATATGTACGTTGTACGATTCTATATCGATATGGTCAAAAAGGTGCTCGTTCATAAAACGCACATAGCTGTGGATGGAATCGGGTTCCATGGGAAAATATTCATCCAAGTTGAAAGTGACCACGTTTTTAAAACTTAGCCTTCCTTCTTTATGGAATTGGACCAAGTAATCATAAACTTTGGTTGGAGTGGAGCCAGTGGCCAGACCGAGAACAGCTTTTTTACCCTGTTTTTCTTTTTGTTTGATAAGACTTGCAATTTCGTTGGCAACATACCAAGATGCACTGTCTGAATCTTGGTAGATGTGCGTGTTGACTTTTTCAAACTTCACGGTTTCGGTATCCAAAGGTTCGGATTTCAACGGGTTTTTGACCAATTCTTGCATGATTTGTCAGGATTAAAGGTTTTAATGTTGCAAATATAGCTTATATTTGCTGTTTATTGCAATATTTTTGCAGTTTTATGCGTTTTTATCGCTGAACAACATAGGTGGGCACATGAACAACATAATCTGGAATTGTTTTCTACTTTTGAACCTGAATTATAATGATGGCTTTAATGCTCAAAGAAGAACGACAACACGCAATCTTAAATGAAGTAGAGCTCCACAATAGGGTACTCTTGACCGATTTGGCCGATAAATTGGATGTTTCCATTGACACGGTTCGGCGTGATGTAAAGGAACTGGATGCAGAAAGCTTATTGGTAAAGGTGCATGGTGGTGCTGTTTCACTCGGCTTTGCCAACCATAGCCCCACCCGTAGCAATGTGTACGCGTTGGACAAAAAAATTACCATTGCTAATAAAGCTAAAGCTTTGATTCGGGAGAACAGTGTTGTTCTGATAGATGGGGGAACTACTTGTCTGGAACTCGCCCGTTTGCTTCCGGCCAACCTAAAACTCACGTGTTTTACCCTTAGCCTACCAGTGGCCATGGAATTGTTGACCAAACCCAACATTGAGACCATATTTATAGGGGGAACCCTTTCTCGGGACTCCCAGATTGCCATGGGTTCTAGTGCCATCCATGCGCTGTCTGAAATAAAAGTGGATTATAGTTTTATTGGAACGGGTTATGTAGATGTAGAATTTGGACTTACCGAATTTGATTGGGATGTAGTCCAAACCAAAAAGGCCGTAATCAATGCTTCAAAGAAAACGGTGCTTTTGTGCATTTCGGAGAAGTTGAATTCCCAACACCGATTTAAGACCTGCGATATAAATGCCATTAATACCATGGTGACCGAGTTAGAGCCATGGGATGAAAAACTCGCAGCATTCAAAAATATGAACATACAATTATTGTAGTCTTAGTGAAAAAACACATCAAAATAACAGAAGAAGCTTCCCTCTATAACCAGTTGGAGGAAATGTCAAGCTTGGATATTGTTAGGAACATCAACAATGAGGATAGGAAAGTGGCCGATGCCGTGGAAAAAGTGTTGCCCAAGGTAGCAGAGTTGGTGGATGGAATTACAGCACGCTTTGAAAAAGGAGGCCGTTTGTTTTATATCGGTGCAGGAACCAGCGGGCGCTTGGGCATTTTAGATGCTTCCGAAATTCCACCAACCTTTGGAATGCCTTACGATAAGGTCATTGGGTTGATAGCGGGAGGGGACAAGGCCATTCGAAAAGCGGTGGAGTTCGCGGAGGATGATTTGGACCAAGCGTGGAAGGATTTGCAAGAATACAATATCAACCCCAATGATGTACTGGTTGGAATAGCAGCTTCTGGAACTACACCCTACGTCTTGGGTGGTATAGCAAAGGCTAAAGAGAATGGTATATTGACGGCAGGAATCACCAATAACCCAGGGTCGCCTCTGGCCACGAATTCCGATATTGCCATTGAAATTAATGTAGGTCCTGAGTTTTTAACCGGCAGCACCCGAATGAAAAGTGGTACCAGTCAAAAAATGGTACTCAATATGATTTCAACCGCCCTCATGATTCGTATTGGCCGGGTAAAAGGGAATAAAATGGTAAACATGCAATTGAGCAATACCAAATTGGTGGACCGAGGTACGCGTTATATTATGGAAGAATTGGGACTAAATTATGAGGAGGCGGAAAAGGCCCTTAAGGAGTATGGTTCCGTTAAGCAAGCCATTGATGCCCTAAAATAGGTGCTATTTGGGAACCAATCGATAAATTCCCTTACCCTCTATCCCTACATAAATAAAACCATCCGGTCCTTGTCTCACATTGCGTACCCGTCCCATGCCATCCAATAGTTTTTCACGGTAGATGACTTTGTTATTGTCCAGTACCAAGCGCTCTAGGTATTGAAATGAAAGGGAGCCCACAAGCAAATTTCCTTTCCATTTGGGGTATTTATCCGAAGTCACAAAGGTCATTCCCGAGGGAGCAATAGAGGGTGTCCATTGGTACAAAGGTTGCTCCATGCCTGGTCTTGATGTTTCATCCGTGATTTTGGTACCGCTATAATTAACACCGTAGGTAATGACCGGCCAGCCGTAATTTTTTCCTTTCTGAATGATATTGATTTCATCTCCACCCCTTGGACCATGCTCGTGCTCCCATATTTTTCCTGTTTCAGGGTGTTTGGCCAATCCTTGGGGATTTCTGTGTCCATAACTATAGATGGCAGTCTTTGCCCCAGACCTTCCAACAAAAGGATTATCACTGGGAATGCGGCCATCATCATGGATTCGGTATACTTTGCCGCCGTCCCGGGTGATGTCCTGTGGATTTACGTCCCTGTTTCCACGTTCTCCGACTGAAAAGTAGAGATACCCTTCATTGTCAAATTCCAACCGGGAGCCAAAGTGCTGTCCTCGGGTGGAATTGGGTTCCGCCTTGTAGAGCAATTGTTTTTGTACCAGTCTGTTATTGGAAAGTTTGGCCCGCATAATGGCCGTGTTGCCGCCCTTTCCTTCGCCTTCTGGGGAAGCATAAGATAGATAGAGCCATCCATTTTCGGTATAATTGGGATGTAGTTCAATGTCCATCAACCCGCCCTGACCACGAACATAAACATCCGGGACATTAC
>JBNLBG010000050.1:0-20952 GCA_050303195.1 Allomuricauda sp.
TTCATCATTCTTTTGGGCTGTACCAAACAGTCTCAAAAGGAAACAGTTTTGATAGACCCAGATGTTGAATTGATTGATGCTTGGGTTATCGCTGCCAGTGATAGCGTTGATTTACCCATGGAGGAACGAAAGAACCTACTACAACAGGCGAAGGCCAAGGCCTTTGCTCTATCCAATGATAGCCTTTGTGTTGAAAAGCTTTCCAACATTTCTCTGGCTTACAGGAATTTATCTGATTCTCTGGAGTTTAGAAAAACCAACAAACTTGTTATGCGGTTGGCCGAAAAATTTGAATTGTACGATGTTTTGGGATATTCTCATTGGGATATTGGTTATTTATTCAGCTCTCATGGTGTTTTGGATAGTTCGTTTTATCACTACCAAAAAGCCCTAAAAAGTTTTGAACAATTACCAATAGACTCTATTTCAAATTCGAATAAAGGTAGGATGTTATACAGTATGGGGCGTATTCAAGATTCCTATAAAGACTTCCTAGGGGGGGAAATCAGTATCACTTCAGCTTTACGGATATTTGAAGATTTAGAGGACGATAAGCGGATTTACAATTGTTATAACCTCCTGGGTATCATTGCCAGTGGCATGGATGACCGGGACAAAGCCTTGGAATTTTTTGAAAAAGCAGGAACCTATATAAAAAAGGTTGATGAAGACAAACGAGCAGAATTTACCCAACAAAATCAATACAACATTGCCCATGAGTTGCTACAAAAAGAGGATTTTCGAGCCGCGGAAAAGGTTTTTGGCAAATTGTTGACCAACGAAACCATCAAAGAAGAAAACCCAAAATTATATTCATTAACCCTCACCAGTCAGGCCTATTCTATTTTAAAATCAGAAAAAAATTACGATACCGTGGCGCAATTGTTGAATGAGGCCATTGCATTGAATGACAGTATCGACTATTCCGTTGACCAACCCAGGGCAAAACAGTACTACGCAGAACTTTTGGCCCAGCAGGGCGATACCGCCGAGGCTCTTGCCTATGCAAAACAATCTCGGGCTCTTGCGCAAGAAACCTATAACAACGAACGATTGACCGAGGTGCTGCGCTTGCTCACCAAGTTGGATGGCGAGAACGCCATGGCCTATTCCAATGCCTACTATGATCTTAACGAGACCATAAAAGAAGAGGAGCGCACCAAACGGGACAAATTTGCCCGCATCCGCTTGGAAACGGATCAAGTTATTGAAGAAAACCAAATACTCTCCCGTGAAAAACAAATTTGGATCGCCACAGTGCTTGGGATTATTTTGTTTGGCATGGCCGTGATCATCATTTTGGCACAGTACATCAACAACAATAGGCTCAAATACAGACAAAAACAACAGGAAAGCAATCATGAGATCTATAACCTTATGCTTTCCCAACAAGGAAAATTTGAAGAGGGCAAGCAGTTGGAGCAAAAACGCATTTCGGAAGAGCTGCACGATGGCATACTAGGCGAAATGCTCGGCATCAGGCTCATATTGAGCGGTTTAAACGAGCGGGGCGATGATGCTTCAGTAGAACAGCGCGCCGATTTAATAGAGCGTTTACGGGAAGTAGAAGAAGAAATACGAACCATTTCCCATGAGCTGAACCACGCGTCTTATGAAAAATTTCATAACTTTATTGTATCGCTGGAAGATTTGATAAAGGGTATTGAAAAATCTTCTGGGATTGCATGTTCTTTTACGTATGACAATAAAGTGAACTGGGACAATCTCTTGGGCGACATTAAAATCAATGCCTATAGGATTGTCCAAGAATCACTAAAAAATTGTGTGAAACACGCCCAGTGCGAACATGTTGATATTGCATTTGGAATGAATGGCGGAAAGTTGAAGTTGACCGTTTCGGACGACGGAGTTGGTTTTGATACCAACAAAGGAAAACGGGGAATCGGCATACGTAATATCATGTCAAGGGTCAAAAAAATTAGAGGAACTTTTGCCATTGACAGCGTTAAGGGCAAGGGCACCACAATTACCATTACAATACCCAGTAAGTATATTGGGTTGGAGAACACGCTAAATGATGTAGCGCAAAAACAAGTTTTAAAAGCCTAAATCTTATTACTATAAAAACCAGATTATGAGTACGCTTAGAATATTGGCCATAGACGACCATGAAATGACAATGCTTGGTTACAAATTTATATTGGAACGCATTGCATTTGATGGCTACACCATCCTTGTAGATACCGCTAATACGTATGAGTCCGGCAAAAAGCTTATTGAAAATTCCGCCAATTCCTTTAAATACGACATCCTATTCTTGGATGTTCAACTTTTCGCCCCCAATGAAGACCAACCCTATACGGGGGAAGATTTGGGAATTTTGGCGCGCAAAATAGTACCCGAAAGTAAAATTGTCTACATGTCGTCTTTCAGCGACAATTATCGCATCAATAGCATATTAAAAACTGTGGACCCCGATGGCTATTTGGTAAAAACGGATATCGACCCAAAAACCTTGGAAGATGCCGTAAAGACCATTGTGTTAAATCCACCATACTATTCTTCAAAAGCGCTCGCCGCCATCCGTAAGAAAATGTCCAGCGATATTGATCTGGATGAAAAGGACCGACAGATATTGTACCACCTCTCCAAAGGCACCAAAAACAAGGATTTGGAAAAATATATACGACTTTCCCCATCTTCCAGTGAAAATAGAAAGCGTCATTTAAAAACCCTTTTTGGTACCGAAAACGAAAACGACCTAGCACTTATTCTTGCCGCAAAAAATAGAGGGTTCATCTAAGGGATTCTTCCATTTTCCTCCTGGCAATAGGCCGCATCGTAATTTATATCACTTCTTTTTGAGGCAAAAACCCTACAAAAAAAGGAAAAACCCCAAAATTTTTAAGGATTTCCTCCAATCCAAAAAAAAAGAATCGTTCTAACTTTAGTGGTACGAAATTGTAATGCTGAAAACTATGTCATCCCAACGAAAAAACAACCCTAATTTCCATTTTGGTGGAATAAAGATTTTTGAGGCCGTCAATGGTGTTGATGAGTTTATCAAAACATTGGAAAGAGAATTTTTTGCAGAAGCCAAAATACAATGCCATTTTAATAGTGCCCATAACAAAGCTGATTTAATCCTTGACCTGAATTTCAATTTTAGCCTTACCGAAATCCTACGTCATTTTAACGGGGGTGATTGGGGTAACTTTTCCTATCCCCAGGAAAGTCAGATGCAAAGAGTGTCATCCCGTTTCACAAAAGCGTTGGAAAAACTAAATGCGCAGAACAGCCATTCCTTGGATATTATTGAGGCTTCATTTCATTATAAGGATACTTCTATTGTAATTTCCAGAACAAGCGAGTATAGCATTCCCAAACAAATCGGGGCCATTCTATCCAAAATAAACGAACATTTTGTCTATTTCACCAAAGGCCTAACAGAGATGCCTTATGAAGTATTTGTTCCCGTCTATGAGGGAAAAGCACAAAATGTTTTCGAACCCAAGAAAAGCCAAAGTAGTTATTTTGACTTTTGGGGCCTCTATTTTGAGGACAACATACACCATCGGGTAATGATATATTCCCTAAATAATAAGGAACTCTGTCATGAGGACCTTTTTCTACTGGAATAAAAAGATTAAGGGGCGATTTTTAAACCAACAACCCAAGCATTATGAATTAAACAGAGGTCTGGATTTCATTAAATCTTTGACCTTTTGTTTTATTCCAGCAATATGGGACTCATTTTCAGGGTCAGTGATTACTTCATCAATAAATTCCACAATGGTTACCATGTCCGTTTCCTTCAGCCCCCTAGTGGTTATGGCTGGGGTTCCAAAACGAATACCTGAAGTAATGAACGGGGATTGATCATCAAAAGGCACCATGTTTTTATTGGCGGTAATGGCAGCTTTTTCCAATGCTTTTTCGGCATCTTTACCAGTTATACCCTTATTTCTTAGGTCGATGAGCATCATGTGATTGTCCGTACCCCCTGAGATCACCTTGTAATCCCGATCCATAAATGCTTTGGCCATGGCCTCTGCATTTTTCTTTACTTGAATCATATAATGCAGGTACTCATCTGAAAGAGCTTCGCCAAAAGCAATGGCCTTAGCCGCAATGATATGCTCCAGTGGACCTCCTTGGTTTCCCGGAAAAACAGCCAAATCCAACAGGGCTGACATTTTTCTAAGATTTCCGTTCTTTAGTTTGATACCAAAAGGGTTGTCAAAGTTCTCTCCCATCAAAATAAGGCCTCCCCTTGGACCACGTAAGGTTTTGTGGGTGGTTGTGGTAACAATATGGCAGTGTGGGATGGGATCATTCAAAATACCCTTGGCAATCAAACCAGCTGGGTGTGAAATATCAGCGACCAAAATGGCACCTACACTATCCGCGATTTCCCTGAACCGTTTAAAGTCCATATCACGGGAATAGGCTGAGGCACCCGCTATAATCAATTTGGGTTTTTCCTTATCGGCAATCTCTTGGATTTTATCATAGTTCAAGATTCCGGTCTCCTCATCCACTCCATAAAAAACAGGGCGATATAGTTTTCCAGAAAAATTTACGGGAGAACCGTGGGTCAAATGTCCTCCGTGGGACAAATCGAAACCTAAAATGGTATCCCCAGGCTGGAGACAGGCATGATACACCGAAGCATTGGCCTGAGAACCCGAGTGAGGCTGCACATTGGCATACACGGCTCCGAATAATTCCTTGGCCCGGTCAATGGCAAGCTGCTCCACTTTATCCACCACTTCGCAACCGCCATAATAACGCTTTCCGGGATAACCTTCTGCATATTTATTGGTCAACACAGAACCAGCGGCCTCCATGACCTGTGGGCTGGTAAAATTTTCAGAAGCTATCAATTCAATACCTTCAATCTGTCTTTCTTTTTCTTCCGCTATTAGTTCAAAAATCTTGTGGTCTCTTTGCATCCTGCCTTAAATTAAACAAAGGCCAAAATTACGAATTGCATATTGATTAATCGTTATAAAAAAGCAACATGGAATGGATTTTATCAAACAGCAATTAACAATTTCTTGTTTCTCAATAAATCATTGAAAACTAGTTTATTTTAGGTATTTCACCGATAATATACTACCGTTCAACCTTTTTCGTTATTAAAATGTTGGTTTTTGGCACAGCAATTGAAAAACCATCCATAACCAATAAAATCAGAAAACCATGAAAAGAATTCTACTTATTACCGTTTTGGTTTTACTTGCCGCTTGCGGAGGGGTGAAAAAAACCCAAGAAGCACTCAATAGTGGGAACTATCAGACAGCTATGAACAAGGCGATTAAAAATTTGGCCGAAAACAAGACCAAAAAGGGAAATCAGGAGTATATCACCCTATTGGAAGAGGCTTTTGCCAAAAACGCTGAAAGAGAGCACCAGGAAATCGCTTTTTTACAGAATGATGGCAACCCAGCCAATTTGGAGACCATATACAACAAGTATTTGGGGTTGAAGAACATCCAACAACGTATTAGGCCCTTGCTGCCCCTTACGATTTATGAACAAGGTAGGGATGCAAGGTTCAGCTTTGTCAACTATGACAACAAAATCCTAAATACCAAAGATGAGCTGTCAGCGTATTTATATGAAAATGCCCTGGGTCTTTTGGCCGCGGCCAAATACAAAGCCGATTACAGGGCCGCGTACGATGATCTAAAGTATTTGCAGGAAATCAATCCCGGATATAGGGAAACCGTTGCCAAAATGGATGAGGCCTACAACAAAGGTTTGGAGTTTGTCCGTGTAGAAATTGCCAATCAAACCGAGCAGATTATCCCAGAACGTTTGGAACAGGAACTTTTGGACTTCAATGCTTTTGGAATCGATAATTTTTGGTTGCAGTACCATACCAATCCGTTGTCCAATGTAAAGTATGACTATGCCATGAACTTGGATTTTATGGAAATCAATATTTCACCGGAGCGTGTAAACGAAACCCAAATCATTAAGGAAAGACAAATCAAAGATGGTTGGGAATATTTATTGGACAGAGAAGGAAATGTGGTTAAGGATAGTTTGGGCAACAAGATAAAAGTTGATAAAATGCGTACGGTTACCTGTAAGTTTTTTCAATTTACACAGAGTAAAAGTGCTCAAATTGGCGCCAAAGTTAGGTTTACCGATTTAAGAAGCGGGCAGGAAATAAATGCCTATCCCCTATCCAGTCAATTTGTGTTTGAGCATATTTTTGCCAACTTCCAAGGTGACAAAAGAGCATTGGAAGACGACCTTTTGATTTATTTGAATGCCAGGGAAGTTCCCTTCCCTTCCAATGAACAAATGGTATATGATGCCGGCGAAGACCTCAAGGCGAGGTTAAAAGGCATTGTCGCACAAAATCAGTTTAATTATTAAAAATTTATGTCAGTTCGAGTGAAGTCGAGAACGAGACACATCTCTACTACGCTCGATGTGACAACTTCTCTTTTTATAAAAAGTCTTTTAGATTGACTTCAGAAATTGCACCGTGCGAAGTGTGAAAGGATACTTTTCCATTTTTAATGATGAGCAATTGAGGCGATTCATGCCGCACACCAAATTGGGATGCCACGGCATTAGAAATATCTCTATGTGACTGTATGGTCAAAAAATGCAAATCGCATTCCGTATCCAATTCATATGTATCGGTGAACATTTTCAATGTCATGCCACTAATTCCACAGGTCTTGGAATGTTTGTAAATGACCTGGGTTCCATGATTGGACTTTTCCACTATTTCGTCTAACTGCTCCAAAGATTCCAACTGTGCCCAAGGCAATTGTTTCTTTTTCTCAACTGATTTTTCCTTCTTCCCGAAGACACTGTCAAATATTCCCATTTCGCAAATTTAAGGGATAAGTCGGGAACCATAAAAAAACTTACAACTGACGAAATGTCCTGCATTTCTAGGGTTTTACAGACATTTTGACGGTAAGTGTGCATTGGTAAGATTGTTGACGCTGAAGCAGAAAACGATGACTATGAACTTTAATAATTTTACCATAAAATCACAGGAGGCCATTCAAAGGGCACAGCAATTGGCCCAAGAATTTGGCCATCAACAAATTGAGAATGAACACCTGTTCAAGGCAATTGGTGAGGTCGATGAAAACGTTCTTCCGTTTATTTTAAAAAAATTGAACGTTAACGTCGCACTCCTCAATCAAATCTTGGACAAGGAACTCCAGAGCTTTTCCAAAGTTTCAGGAGGTGAGATCATGCTTTCCAGAGAAGCTGGCAAAACCGTGAACGAAGCCAGTATCGTTGCAAAAAACATGGGCGATGAATTTGTGTCCGTGGAGCATTTGTTACTTGCCATTTTTAAATCAAAAAGTAAAATAGCACAGATTCTCAAGGATCAAGGCGTTACCGAAAAAGACCTGAACGCTGCCATCCAAGAACTGCGCAAAGGCGGAAAGGTGACCTCGCAAAGTGCTGAGGAAACCTATAATTCCTTGGATAAATACGCCAAAAACCTCAACCAATTGGCCGATAGCGGTAAATTGGACCCGGTTATTGGTCGTGATGAGGAAATTCGAAGGGTGTTGCAGATTCTATCCCGTAGAACCAAGAACAACCCTATGCTGGTTGGTGAACCCGGTGTGGGTAAAACCGCTATTGCCGAAGGTTTGGCCCATCGAATTGTACAAGGAGATGTCCCTGAAAACCTCAAGGAGAAGACCATTTATTCCTTGGACATGGGTGCCTTGATCGCCGGTGCAAAATATAAAGGTGAATTTGAAGAGCGATTAAAAGCTGTAATCAAAGAGGTAACCTCTTCAGACGGTAATATTGTCCTCTTCATTGACGAAATCCACACCTTGGTCGGTGCTGGAGGTGGACAAGGCGCTATGGACGCAGCCAACATTTTGAAGCCTGCTTTGGCCCGAGGTGAACTACGAGCTATTGGAGCCACCACCTTGGATGAATACCAAAAATACTTTGAAAAGGACAAAGCCTTGGAGCGTAGGTTCCAAAAGGTTATGGTAGACGAGCCCGATACCGAAAGTGCCATCTCTATCTTAAGGGGTATCAAGGAAAAATATGAGAATCACCACAAGGTGCGCATCAAAGATGAGGCTGTAATTGGCGCAGTTGAGCTTTCTCAACGGTATATCACCAACCGATTTTTGCCCGATAAGGCCATTGACCTTATGGATGAGGCCGCATCCAAACTTCGGATGGAAATCAACTCCAAACCCGAAGAACTGGATGTATTGGATCGAAAAATCATGCAATTGGAAATTGAGATTGAAGCCATCAAACGAGAAAATGACAAGGCCAAACTAAAGACCTTGAATTTGGAGCTGGCCAATCTCAAAGAAGAACGCAATGAGATTTTCGCCAAATGGGAGAGTGAAAAAACCGTGGTGGACAATATCCAAAAGACCAAACAGGATATTGAAGACTATAAATTGGAAGCGGAACGCGCTGAACGGAACGGCGATTATGGAAAAGTGGCCGAGTTGCGCTATGGGAAGATCAAGGAAGCTCAGGAAAAGTTGGATAAATTGGAGGATGAACTTGCAGAACAGCAAACTGCAGGTACTTTGATCAAGGAGGAGGTCACCTATGAGGACATTGCTGAAGTGGTGGCCAAATGGACCGGAATTCCAGTGACCAAAATGATGCAGAGTGAGCGCGAGAAATTGTTGAAATTGGAAGATGTACTCCATAAACGCGTGGTCGGCCAAGATGAGGCCATTATAGCCGTTTCGGATGCCATTCGTAGAAGTAGGGCTGGATTACAGGATGAGAAAAAACCCATCGGTTCCTTCCTCTTCTTGGGTACTACCGGGGTCGGTAAGACCGAGTTGGCTAAAACATTGGCCGCCTATCTGTTCGATGATGAAAATGCCATCACCCGGATAGACATGAGTGAATACCAAGAGCGGCACTCCGTAAGCCGATTGGTAGGTGCACCTCCAGGATATGTGGGGTATGATGAAGGAGGTCAGTTGACCGAAGCTGTACGCAGAAAACCCTATTCCGTGATTCTGTTGGATGAGATTGAAAAAGCGCACCCGGACACCTTCAACATCCTGTTGCAGGTACTGGATGAAGGTAGGTTGACCGACAACAAGGGTCGCGTAGCGGATTTCAAAAACTCCATCATCATCATGACGAGCAACATGGGTAGCCATATCATTCAGGAGAAGTTTGAAAATGCTGTGGATGTGGAAAGTGCTTCGGAAGCAGCCCGAGTGGAGGTCATGGGATTGTTGCGCAAGACCATTCGTCCCGAGTTCTTGAACCGGATAGATGACATTATCATGTTCGCTCCATTGAACAAGGCTGATATCAAGGCTATTGTAGAACTTCAATTGAACAACTTGAAAAAGATGTTGTCCAAGCAGCATATTACTTTGGATGCTACCCCAGAGGCCATCGATTATCTCGCCGCTAAAGGGTACGACCCCCAATATGGTGCGAGACCTGTAAAACGATTGATTCAGAAAGAGGTATTGAACAATTTGTCCAAAGAACTGCTCTCTGGAACTATAAAATCAAACAGTGTTGTGCTATTGGATTCCTTTGATGACGAGCTTGTCTTCCGAAATCAAGGTGAATTGATAGAATAATTTTCAGCATAACTATACTTAAAACCTTCTCTGCCATTGCGGGGAAGGTTTTTTATTTATCCATATTCCTTTGATAAACAATCCAAAGTCAAAAACAATCACAGTGCATTTGGTTTAAATCCTTATTTTAGCTTTCAACACATAACTTTTGCTACAAACAACCATCCAAATATGCCAATCGTAATTGCCGTTCTGGGTATCATTCTGCTTTTCCTTTTAATTGCCAAATTCAAACTCAATGCCTTTCTTGCCTTCATCATTGTATGTCTTTTTGTAGGGATTTTTCAAGGAATGGAGCTTGAAAATTTGGTGCAATCCATTCAAAGGGGCATCGGGAACACCCTAGGTTTTTTAGTATTGATTTTGGGCCTTGGCGCCATGTTGGGTAAATTGGTGGCCGATAGTGGCGCCGCGCAACAGATAACCACCCAATTGGTGGCCAAATTCGGCATAAAACATGTACAATGGGCCATGGTGGTTACCGGTTTCATCGTGGGAATTCCAATGTTCTACTCTGTAGGCTTTGTTATTTTGATTCCATTAGTGTTTACGGTAGCGATTTCAACAGGGCTCCCTTTGCTTTATGTGGGGCTCCCCATGCTCACTTCATTGTCGGTGACGCATGGATACCTTCCTCCCCACCCTGCACCCACGGCCATTGCCGCCATGTTCAATGCAGATATCGGTAAAACATTGTTGTACGGTCTTATTGTTGCTGTACCTGCAATTATCGTCGCAGGTCCATTGTTTGCCCGTACCATTAAAAACGTTGAGGCAAAACCACTTAAAGAATTTTACAATCCCAATATCATTCCCAAGGAAGAACTTCCATCAACCTTTACGAGTATTTTTACCGCACTCTCTCCAATATTATTGATCGGAGTTGCCATTGCAGCCGAAAACTTTCTAGAAGAAGGTCTCCTTAGGAATATCCTTATTTTCATCGGAAACCCTGTTATTGCACTTTTGATTTCCGTTCTTTTGGCCATCTATACCTTGGGCATTGCCAAGGGGAAGAAAATGAAAACCCTTATGGATTCCATTTCATCCTCGGTTTCCAGTATTACCATGATTTTATTGATCATAGCTGGTGCCGGGGCATTAAAAGAGGTGTTGATTGATAGCCAGGTAAGTGATTACATCGCCGATAGTTTGAAAGGTTCCAGTATATCACCCCTAATTTTAGCCTGGCTGATTGCTACCGCCATTCGAGTGAGTGTGGGCTCAGCTACCGTTGCTGGGTTGACCGCTGCGGGAATTGCACTGCCCTTGGCATCTGGAACTGGAACTAGCCCGGAATTGATGGTTCTGGCCATAGGTTCTGGTAGTTTAATGCTTTCTCATGTGAATGATACAGGATTTTGGATGTTCAAAGAATATTTCAATCTTACGGTAAAGGAAACCCTTTCAACCTGGACCGTAATGGAAACCTTGGTTGGTATTATGGGACTCATTGGGGTTTTGGTATTAAGCACAATAATCTAATAACTATGGATAGTTCACCTTCAAAACGAGTTGAGGAATTGAATCTTCAGCTCCCTCCTGCTCCACCACCTGCTGGAGTGTATAGACCCGTATTGGTCGTGGATAATTTTTTATACGTGTCGGGTCAAGGCACCGTTAATTTGGATGGCTCCCTGATGAAAGGGCGAGCCGGGGACGACTTGGATGCCGACCAAGCCAAATTAGCCGCCAGACAGGTAGGGTTGACCATGCTGTCCACAATCATCACCCATTTTGGGAGCTTGGATAAGATAAAAAGGGTCGTCAAGGTGCTGGGAATGGTCAATTGTACACCCGATTTTGGAAAACATCCCTACGTCATCAATGGTTTTAGCGAATTGATGGCCGATGTCTTCGGAAAGGAAAATGGCATTGGGGTGCGAAGTGCCGTGGGCATGATGCTACCCGAAAATATCCCTGTGGAAATTGAAGCCATGTTCGAACTTCACAAAGAATAAATCCTATGTTTCTATTTGATGTTCATTTAGACCTCGCCATGAACGCGATGGAGTGGAATCGAGACTTAACCCTCCCCGTTTCGGAAATACGAGAACGGGAAAAAGGAAAAACGGACAAACCGGACCGTGGTAACAATACGGTTTCCTTCCCTGCTATGCGCAACGGCAATGTTGGCCTTTGTGTGGCCACGCAGATTGCGCGTTATGTAAAAAAAGACAACCCCCTTCCAGGTTGGCACTCCCCATACCAAGCTTGGGCACAGACCCAAGGGCAATTGGCATGGTACAAAGCGATGGAACAAGCAGGAGAACTAGTTCAGATTACGGATACGGAAAGTTTGGACCATCATCTTGACCTATGGAAAAATGAGGAAGGCAAAAAACCCATTGGATACATGTTAAGCCTCGAAGGAGCTGATTCCATTGTAGATATGGGCTATTTGGAAAAATCATACGAATCTGGACTAAGAGCCATTGGTCCGGCACATTATGGTCCCGGCGTTTATGCCCATGGCACGGATTCCATTGGTGGTATTGGCGTAAAAGGTCGAGAACTGCTCAAAAAAATAGGGGAACTCAATCTTATTTTGGATGCGACACATTTGTGCGATATGAGCTTTTGGGAGACCATGGATGCCTATAACGGTCCGGTTTGGGCCAGCCATAACCTTTGTCGAAAATTTGTGGACCACAATAGGCAATTTTCAGATGAACAGCTCAAAGAATTGATTCAAAGGAGAGCAGTTATTGGGATTGCTCTAGATGCTTGGATGATGGTTCCAAATTGGGTTCGGGGAAAATCCAATCCCAAAGAAATGAGTGTCAGTTTGGAGATTATGGTGAACAATATGGACCATATCTGTCAACTGGCCGGAAATGCCAACCATGTTGGCATCGGCACCGATTTGGATGGCGGTTTTGGTACCGAACAAGGGCCTTATGACGTGGATACGATTGCCGATTTACAAAAAATCCCTGAATTGTTGTCCAAAAGAGGGTATTCCGCTTCCGATATTGAAAACATCACAAGCCAAAATTTCATCAAATTCCTGAAAAGGGTCTGGGAATAAACAGCGTATCTTTCCAAAAACACCTGCTCTGCCCAATTTTTTGGGCACTAAAAGGTTGAAACACTGTTAAAATAGCGGCTTTAGGTTACTATCATACCAAACAGTATATGTTTTTTTATATCTTAGTTCTTCCCAATACCGACCAGCCACAATGACCAAGAAAGCAGAACGTACCACAGCATACATTATTGAGACCGTAGCACCCATTTTTAACAAGTTTGGTTATGTAGGTACCAGTATGAGTGACCTTACGGAAGCCACCGGGCTCACCAAAGGTGCCATTTACGGAAATTTCGAGAACAAAGAGGCTTTGGCCTTGTCTGCGTTTGAGTATAATCAAAAACATTTGTTGACCGCCATTGATGAAAAATTGGATGTTGAGGGTACCGCTCTGGATAAATTGTTTTCCTTACTGAATTTTTACAAACAATACGATGTTTTTTCACTTCCCTTGGGCGGATGCCCCATTTTAAATGTGGGGGTGGATGCCCAGAGCAACAACAATCTTTTGGCTGCTGCCGTAAAGGAGACCATAAAAGAGATTGAAGGGAAGATTGCCTTGGTGCTGGAAAATGGGATCAATCAAAATGAAATCCACTTACCCGTACCTCCCCTTCAGTTTGCACGACAATTGTTCACCATGATCCAAGGGGCCATCGCCATGAGCACCATGACCCGTGATCGCAAGTATTTAATCAATACCTTGGGCTATCTGGAGCATTTGGTGCAAAAGGAAGTGAAAAAATAATTGCTCCGAATTCCACTCGGGTGCCCTCTACAAAACAAGGTGCTTTAGTTGATACAGATGAACGTTTACGAATACCTATTTTCCCTATTTTCATTTCTCGCCCTGGTTTTGGCAATTCTTCTTTTTTTGAAGAAAAAGGGAGACCGATGGGCCAATAGCCTATTGGGTGTTTATGTATTGCTTTTTGGTTACAATGTGTTCTATAATGCATTGTACTGGTCAAAAAAACTCTTCACCGAAGATTTTATCGGACTACTTTTTACCAACGTATTGGTTTGGGTGCTATATGGGCCGTTACTATATTTTTACATCCGAAGGGTGCTCCATGGTACCAAATTTAGAGGTAAAGACCTCCTGCACCTTTTGCCGTTTTTGATTCTTCTACTGAACTACTCCCAAGTATATGTAATGGATTCCGCAACAAAAATGGAATTGTTACAGAACCGAACAATTATTATACACCTGTACTTTTTTACATACTATGAGGAGATTGCGATAATAGCACTCATGCTACTCTATTTTGCACTCATCTACACCCGACTTAAAAAAGGAACCGCTGGTTTCAATCAAGACCTTTGGTTAAAATGGGTTTCATTTTCGTATTTGGCCTATGTGATTTCGTTTTCATCCTACTTTGTCCTGCAGGGTTTGGGTGTTTTGCAAAAAGAACACGACTACTTCATTGGAGCATCCATGATTTTCTTTATCTCCATGCTTGCCTATTTCGGATTTGCCCAACCAGAAGTTTTTGAGGGCACTCCCATGAAAAAAATAATACCCATCATCAAATACAGGACCACTGGATTGACCCAAGGGCATTCACAGGAACTTAAAGAAGACCTGCAAAAGTATATGGAAGAGGTGAAGCCCTATTTAAAAAGTGAATTCAGACTGGATGATTTGGCCGAAAACCTCAACGTCTCCAGACACCATTGTTCCCAAGTCATCAATGAACATTTTGACTCTACCTTTTTTAATTTTATCAATAAATATAGAATTAAAGAAGCCAAGGAAATGTTGGAAAAAGATCAATCCTTAACCATTTCCGATGTAATGTTCGCTTGTGGTTTCAACAACCGGGTGTCTTTTTACAATGCTTTTAAAAAGTTTACGGGGACCACTCCAAAATCTTTTCTGGAATCTACCGCCAACTAATCCCAAGCTCTTAAACCAATATGTAAATCTTTATAAGGATTTATAACCTCTATAAGTTTTATGTATTCATTTGTGTGGATACATTATGGTATGCCTCCCCAACCTTCAAACTTTTAAATAATGGGAATAAAACACCTATATATGAGCCATATTTTTTTACTTTTCCTCGCATTGTTCGGTGCTTGTAGTTCAGATTCCAATACTACGGATGATTCCCCTGACCCCACCCCTATACTGTCCAGCATTAGCATCAGTTCCTCGAATGGCAGCCAACTTGACCTTTTTGGAACCAATACCACTTCACTGAGTGTCAAGGGAATGGATCAGTTTGGTGAAGACATTGCCATTACTGAAACCGTCACTTGGTCAGTGAATAACGACAATGTCAGCGTCGACCAAAATGGAATGGTAACAGCCCAGAAAGTTGGAAATTCCATGGTTGAAGCCACTGTGGGAAGCCTATCAAAAACCATTACGCTGACCATAGTTGATTCCGAACCGCAACCTGGCACGTATATCTATGTGAGCGATGCCGTAAACTTTAACAACGGGCCTTGGAAAATATTCCGATATGATGAAAACGGGCAGAATCCAACAGTCTTTATTGATGAGGACCTTGCGTGGCCCCAAGACATTGTCTTTCTGGAAGACCAAGGCCAAGTACTCATCTCCAATTTAAGTTCTGGCAAAATCAATAGACACGATGCCTCCACCGGGGCCCTAATTGGCAGCTTTGCAACTGACATCAGTGGCCCTACACGAATGAAAATTGGCGCAGATAATTTGTTATATGTATTACAGTGGCAAGGCGACGGACTTGTGCTACGGTATGGGTTGGACGGTACCTTGATCGACAAGTTCACCAGTGTAGCTGTCCCTCAAAGCATCGGCCTGGATTGGGATTCCGAAGGCAACCTATATGTATCGTCCTATAGTGGCGCCTTTGTTCAAAAATTTGATTCAGAGGGCAACGACCTCGGAAAGTTCATCTCTTCGGACGTTGAAGGGCCCACCAATATTTGGTTTGATGAAAATGGTCATCTTTTTGCCAATGACTGGACCGGCAATAAAGTTGTTGAGTTTGATTCGGAAGGAAATTTTGTCAAAAACGTAATCACCTCAGGTATAAATCAGCCAGAAGGTGTGGATTTCTTCCCTAATGGTGACTTTTTGATAGGAAGCGGTGGGACTTCGGAGGTAAGGCAATATAATTCCAGCGGAAATTTCATCAAGAATCTAGTAAGCGCTGGTGCCGGCGGTCTTGTTCGCCCAAATGCGGTTAGGATCAGGGTCATTGAATAACAAAATCCCAATTGGATCAAAAATGAACGGGCTACTGGCGACGAACCCTAAAAATCCAGGTTTTATCCGTGTATTTCCCATTGAACTGGCTATCCCTGGCTTTTCGGGCTTCCTCCATGGTGTTGTAGCGCTCCAGATAAACATAATTATATTTATTAAGGCTTCGGTAGAACGATTTTGGATTTAGGCCTTTTTGTTTCAGGGTGAGTATAAAACTTTCATAGTATTTTTTGGTTCCAAAAACATTGGCAATCAGATAAAATCCAGGTTCCAGGCCATCTTCGCCCGCAACTTCTTCATATCTTTCATTGGGCCGTAGCTCCACCGCCTTCTCTTGAATAGCAGCTATGCTGTCCTGTTTCTTTTGTTCCAATATTTGTGCTATACTGTCTTGTTGTTGTTTTTGGACTTGGGCAATACTGTCTCGCTCTCTTTGCTCTCTTAACTTTTGAGCCGCCAATTGGGCTTGGGCAATGGAATCTCGTATCCTTCGTTCCTCCAATACCTGCTGTTGTTGTATTTCTTTGTCTTTTTGGGCCTCTTCCTCCTCTTGTTCCCTCATTCGCTGCAATCTTGCTTCCTCGGCCAATCGCTCTTGAGCCAAGGCTTCATCTTCTTCTATATCAAAGCCAACCACTTTTTTCCGATTATCCGTTTTGCCAAATTGGTAGGAAGCGACCAATTCAAAGGTTGACTCATCATCACTCAACATGGAGTCTGCTCCAAACTCCATTAACCCTCCAATGGAAAATGTGTTGGCAAACGTCACTCCCAATCCTCCAGAAGCGCCATAAAAACTATTATATCCCCCTTGCATCCAAAATTTGGGAGTTGAAAGAAGGGTGTTAAGTCCAAATTGGGTATCTGCATTGGGAATCGACTTTACATAGAACATCGGCCTTATAAAACCATCGCCCCAGGTAGGGAACAATCCAACATTGAAGTCATTGCTCAAGATACCTGTAAATATTTGGAAATTTTCCGGACCGTTCTCGCTATCAGACAAATTAAATCCAAATCCATCTTCAAAAGCAACGCCAACACTAAACTGGTTGACTTTCAGGCGAACTGCAGGCGAAAACTGTAGTATAAAATTATTGCTGTTTTCCAATTGGGGTGAATCTGGGCCAGGGACTGGCTCAAAACGATCATCCGCCAAGCTTTCTTGAAAGGCAAAAAGATTCAATCCTGCGAGTAGCTCAACCCCATCACCCAATTGAAAGGCATGGACATAGTTCATATTTGCTCCCACATTCAAGAAAACTCCAGTATTATGCTGAAGAAATCCCAGGGCAATGGATGATGTGGTATTGATTTGTCGCGAATAATTGGCGAAAATAGTCGTGGGATCCCCATCTACGGACTGCCACTGCCAGCGGGTCCAAATGGAAAAAGAATTGGGATTGTTCCAGTCAGAAGTATAAGTGGCATTCAACAGATTGGCATTGAACTGGGTCAGCGTATGTTGCCTGAAATCAGCAGGTAAATCAACCTCTTGTGACCATCCAACCGCAAACATCAATCCTATTAGGATACAAACCAAAAGCCTACGCATACAGGAAAATAGAAAATTAAACGTTACTTTTAAAAGCGAATACTATAAACTAAGGGAAACTTTAGACCAATACTATGCGAATAACCAAACTCTTAATTGCTTTTGCGATTATTATTGGAAGTATCAGCTGCAAAAAAGATACGAAAATTGTGGAAGAACCTGTAGTTTCCACTTTCTATTTTATAAGGCATGCCGAAAAGGACAGAACCAACCCGGACAATCCTGATCCAGAGTTAAACCAAGATGGGTTGGACAGGGCCATTCGTTGGGCGGAAGTCTTTGACCCCATTGATTTGGATGTCATTTATTCCACAAACTATGAACGTACCTCCATGACGGCTGCTCCAACTTCAGTAAAGAAGAATATCGATGTGAAGTACTATGACCCCAATACCATCGATATTGAGCAATTTAAAGCTGAGAATAAAGGGCAAAATGTTTTAGTCGTCGGGCATAGCAATACTACCCCAGATTTTGTGAATAAGGTCATTAACCTTGAAAAATACAATGCCATGGACGACGATGATAACAGTAGTTTGTTTATTGTTCGAATCATCGATGGCGTGCCCACAGACATCCGTTTAAAAATGGATTAATCCTTTTCTACTTTGATATCGGTAAGTTCTATTTTTGAAAGGAGTTCCAATTTATCTGTATTGAAAAGTTGTCCAATCTGCAGTATGTCAGCAGCCTCATCCTCTGGTTTGTAATTTTCATAATCCACAAACCGGATTCCACCCACATACCGTTCATTATAGGCTTTCCTGAACCGTTGCCCCCCATCATTAACATGAAAGCTATACGCTAGATATTCAGGTTTAAACGTCTCCATATCAAACCAATACACATAAACATCGTCGTAATCGTCTCCTCCTCCATTTTGGTCAAAGGTTACTTTGATTTTATGATACTCCTCACCCTTAATAACTTCCTTTCCTAAAAGTTCCTTGTTTACAGCCGCATCGTTCAAACCATACGGAAGACGCGCAAAATAATGCACGGAATTTACGGAATTGGCATACTTCACCGCCATGGTATCCGGAACAACCACAAGCGAATCATTCATGAAGCGTTGAAACTCCTTTCCTGTTTTCACATCTGTGATCGTAACCGAATCTACCTCAAAAATGCGTTTTAAAACCTTGGTGTTTCCATCATTTTCAGAAACGTATATCCTATCCCGAAACTCAAAGGAGGTATTATGATCTTCGTACAGGGCTCCACCACTGTCTGCAATGGATTTGTCCACAATTTCTTGCGCCGTCAATAACGTTTTCGGTTTTTCTTTACACGCAATAAACAAAAGTAGGATTAGGGGAACTAAACCTTTCTTCATGAATTTAGTTTTATAGATAATCGCAAAATCTACCGTAACATTACAATTTTCTTGGCAAAGAGTTTATATTTTTGCCCACAATGCAGAAAAACATTAACATAAAGAATAGAAGGGCCCGGTTCGATTATGAGGTTTTGGACACCTACACCGCAGGGATTGTTTTGGGAGGTACCGAAATTAAATCCCTTCGACTGGGAAAAGCTTCTTTATCCCAAAGTTTTTGTGAGTTCAATGATAAGGGCGAGCTTTTTGTCATCAATATGCAGATTGATGAGTACAGCCATGGAGGGCACTACAATCACAAGCCTAAGGCAGAACGAAAATTACTTCTCAATAAAAGGGAATTAAAAAAGCTCAGGAAAGAAGTCACCACTACAGGAAATACCATTATTCCCTTGAATCTTTTTATCAATGATAGGGGACTCGCTAAAATGAATATTGGATTGGCCAAGGGTAAAAAATTGTACGACAAACGGGAAACCATTAAAGACCGGGATAGCAAACGTAATCTAGCTCGAATCAAGAAAAGTTTCAATACTTAATTTTTGTCTTCCAATAAAGGAACAAAACGAAAAGCACCCAGTTCCTTCTTTTCAAATTCTTTTTCAGATTTACGGACAAAAAGTGTCATCACCTGCTCATTCTCACCCACAGGTATGACCAACCTACCCCCAACTTTAAGCTGTGACATCAACGGTTTGGGAACTTCAGGGGCTCCGGCTGTTACAATAATACCGTCAAATGGAGCTTCTTCAGGCAAGCCTTTGTACCCATCCCCAAAAATCATTTTCTTGGGCCTATAGTGCATCTTATTGAAGAACAAGCGTGTTTTTTTAAAAAGCTCCAATTGCCGTTCAATCGTGTAGACCCTGGCCTTTAAATGCAACAAAACTGCGGTTTGGTAGCCACTCCCCGTCCCTATTTCCAAAATCTTGTCATTGGGTTTCACCTGTAGTAATTCGGTTTGAAAAGCAACCGTATAAGGCTGCGAAATTGTTTGTTCCGCGCTAATGGGAAACGCTTTGTCTTGATAGGCATGATCCTCAAAGCTGCTATCCAAGAACAAATGCCGAGGTATGGTTTTAATGGCATTGAGCACCTGTTTGTCCTGTATTCCCTTGGCCTCCAACAATTCTGCCAATTGGTTGCGCATTCCCTTATGCTTATGTGTATCCTTCATGGTTTTGGTCTGGTACACGAATTTAAAAAGTTCTTCAAAAACTTTACCGACAGTTCACGTGTTATTTTTATGAAGAGTGCCTCCATATCCGTATTTTTGAAAAAAACAGAGATATGCTTAAAGTTGGTGTCCTGGGTGCAGGACATTTGGGTAAAATTCACCTTCGGCTCCTAAACCAATCAGAACACTACGAACTCATTGGTTTTTATGACCCTGATGAAATCAATGCCAAGAAAGTAGCCACCGAATTTGGGTACACCTATTTTGAAAACATCAACACCCTAATGGATGCCGTGGATGTAGTGGATATCGTAACCCCTACCCTTTCCCATTTTGATTGTGCCAAGAAAGCCATTGAAAAAGGAAAGCATATTTTTATTGAAAAGCCCATCACCAACACTTTTGAAGAGGCCCAGGAATTGTTGAAGCTATCACAAAACCGTGGCGTTAAAGGTCAAGTAGGGCATGTGGAACGCTTCAATCCCGCATTTTTGGCCGTAAAGGACAAAATAGAAAACCCCATGTTCTTTTCCAAATCTTTTATAAATTTCAAACTAATTTGAATTCAAATCAAATTTGAATTTCAATGACTTCTACTCGCACAATAAAATACAAGAGCACTTCATCACACCAAGAAAAATATGCAACGGCATGAATGCAACAAATAATTATTTATTTAAATATATAACCTTATAGAATTCTATTCTTTTCGAAAATCAGGGCGTTACAACTTCATATTTGTATTCCTTTATATTTTTGTCCCTAATTATATCTAATATTTTTTTTTCTATTTTAATCATATTTGTATCAATTATCTTCCATCTCATGCCAAGTTTAGCTAAAAACTATCTAATGTCTCCTCTTCTTCATATGATATTTAATTTTCTCTTAAACTGTGTGTTACTCCTTCTACAGCAATACATGAGGTTATCAACTAGTTAATATAAAAAATAATATCAAATATTTAGTGACAAAGGGAGTACTAATTAATTTATGATGTGATGAAAAGAGATGTCTAGCAGATTGCCTCGGTAGTTACTACTCTATCTGTTTCTTTTTTACTTTTCAATGACAAATAAAAAGGA
>JBNLBG010000051.1:0-20309 GCA_050303195.1 Allomuricauda sp.
CTTTTCTCCGCTATGCCCAAAAGGGGGATTGCCAATATCGTGTGCCAACGCGGCGGCGGCCACTATTGCCCCAAAATCATTGAAATGATAGCCGTGGACCTCAGCCAAATACGGATATTTGGACAAAATTTGTTGTCCCGCGGTGCGACCTAAGCTCCGCCCCACTACGGAAACCTCCAAACTATGGGTAAGCCGGGTATGCACAAAATCCTTATTGGAACCTACGCTTATGGGCATGGGCACCACTTGGGTCTTGTCTTGAAGACTTCTAAATGCTGAGGAAAAAATAATTCGGTCATAATCCACCTCAAAGCCCAAACGAGTCTCTTCCTGTTCTTTGCGGAGTCGTTTATGGGTATCTCCCTGTCGTTTTAAGGAAAGTAGTCGTTCCCATTCCATTCGTTGTCAATTTGAAGCGCAATATACGATCAACCTTTATCAACTCAAAAGAAAGAAAGGGTATCGCTACAATCTTCCATAATTAGAAGTTTTAATGATTCCTTAAACTTAACATTACGGTTAAGAAATCTCCAACGGTCACTTTTGTCGTTTCAACGTATGGATTTCTTTATGGATATTAGTTTTTGTCGACTATTCTTCGAAATCCTAGAGGCTATCTTTTTAAGGTAGCCTCTTTTTTGTCGATAAAACATTCCTAATCTAACACCGTTGTTTCAACCTAAGGATTTCTTTACGGATATTAGTTTTTGTCGACTATTCTTCGAAATCCTAGAGGCTATCTTTTTAAGGTAACTTTTTGTTGCCAATAAAACATCTATAATATAACATAAAGGAAACGTTATCTTAACATTGAGTGGTGTTCTTTGCGGCGACAAAAACTAGTACCGTAATGAATTTCAAAAATTTAACCCTTATTGGGTTTTGTTTCCTTTTTCTACACGTATCTTTTTCTTACTCACAAGAAATCCAAACTTCAACTTTTGGCAATGGTTTGCTGAACTTGATCGGTAAGGACAGTACTTGGTCCGCAAAGGTAGGGGCAAGAATACAGCTTTTATCCATTTCAAACTGGAGCAAGGACGACGAAGGGTATGGGAATCCAGAGCAAAACTTCTTGGTTCGGAGGGCACGACTAAAGTTCGATGGTTTTGTACATTCTCCAAAACTTCAATATAAAATAGAGTTGGGACTTTCAAACCGTGATATTTCTGGAGGCTCTGAATTCACCAGAAATACACCCAGATACATTCTGGATGCGGTGATTAAATGGAACTTTTACCAAAATTTTGTACTCTGGTTTGGTCAAACAAAGCTTCCCGGGAATATTGAGCGAGTCATTTCGTCCGCAAATCTACAGCAAGTTGACCGTTCTCTGCTCAATAGTAGGTTTAACATTGATCGGGACATGGGGTTTCAGCTAAGACATCATTTTACATTGGGCAAAAAGATGTTGGTGCGGGAAAAATTTGCCTTTTCCCAAGGTGAGGGCAGAAATGTTACCGAAGGCAACCTAGGCGGACACCAATATACCACTCGATTGGAATTACTGCCCTTTGGCAAGTTTGCTTCAAAAGGGGATTACGTTGGGGCCGACCTTCAAAGGGAAAAAACCGTAAAACTGATGCTCGGAGCCACCTATGACATCAATAAAGATGCTGTGAAAACCAGAAGTAATATGGGCAGTTATATGTTCAATGATGTGGGGCTGTACCAAACAGATATATCCACTGCATTTGTGGATTTTATGTTGAAATACAATGGATTCTCATTGATGGGCGAATATGCCCATCGCGATTCGGACAATCCCATTGCCCTAAATTCAGATGGCTCCGAAACGGGAGATGTGGTACAGGTTGGTAATGGGCTAAACCTACAAACCGGATATCTTTTTAAAAATAATTGGGAAGTTTCAGGACGGTTTACCAATATTCACCTAGATGAAGCGATAACAGGAAAGGAACGTGAAAAACAATATACTTTGGGAGTTTCAAAATATATTGTGGGTCATAAATTAAAGGTGCAAACCGATTTAAGTTACTTAACTTTAAACAATGGCATTGATGAACTAATGTGGCGTTTACAAATGGAGGTGCACCTTTAAAAGATAACCTTAACATAACTTAAGCATTGGTCATTATCAAGATATTTGAAAAATTTTTTCTGAAGTATTAATTATGGATAATATTTACCTCGTAATAATGGTTGCCCTGGCAGTATTGGCCATCACAGATTTGGTCGTTGGTGTCAGTAATGATGCAGTGAATTTCCTTAATTCTGCATTGGGATCAAAAGCTATTTCCTTTAAGACTATAATGGTAGTGGCCAGTATTGGTATTGCCTTGGGTGCAATGTCATCAAGTGGCATGATGGAAGTGGCCCGAAAAGGTATTTTTAACCCCTCTGAATTCGTTTTTGCAGAGATCATGATCATTTTCATGGCTGTAATGATTACAGATGTACTGCTGTTGGATTTTTTCAACACATTGGGTATGCCCACCTCTACTACGGTTTCCATCGTATTTGAATTGTTGGGTGCCGCTGTAGCCATGGCATTGATAAAGGTTTCTGGTACCGGAGGTGGATTTGAAGCCTTGGGAAGTTACATTAACACAGCTAAGGCCACCGAAATTATTTTGGGAATCTTACTATCGGTCGTTATCGCATTTACCATTGGGGCTGTTGTTCAATTTTTCTCCCGATTACTGATCTCTTTCCGCTTCAATGAGCAACCTAAATGGATCGGTTCTGTTTTTGGTGGATTGGCCATTACAGCAATTATCCATTTTATCTTGGTAAAGGGATTAAAAAGTGCCAACTTGTTTGATGGAGCGCTTACCGAGGTTGCCAACACACAACCTGAGCTTTTTTTGCTGGGTAATTTTATCTTTTGGATGATTGTTTCTTTAGTGCTTACCACCACTTTTAAACTTAACATCTATAAAATCATTATTGCTTTAGGAACCTTTGCGTTGGCCATGGCCTTTGCAGGCAACGATTTGGTCAACTTTATAGGGGTCCCCATTGCGGCATGGCAATCTTTTCAGGATTGGCAAGCTTCTGGCGTGGCCGCTTCTGAATATTCTATGAGCGGATTGACCGCAGCTGTGAGAACACCTACCTATTTACTATTGATTTCAGGCTTGGTAATGATCATTACCCTTTGGTTATCCACCAAAGCCCGTTACGTAACAGAAACCGAAATCAATCTTGCCCGTGAAGGAGAAGGGGAAGAACGCTTTCAACCCAATTTTCTTTCGCGTCAAATTGTTAAATTCTCAATGACAGCTTTTGATAGTTTGGGCAATATCGCTCCTAATGGATTTAGGAATCGGGTTTTGGGAAGACTTACCAAACCCAATCAATACGTTCCAAAAGGCAAGGTACAGGATTTGCCAGCTTTTGATATGGTAAGGGCTTCTGTTAACCTCATGGTGGCCAGTGTACTTATTTCTGTGGCTACGTCCATGAAATTACCCTTGTCCACTACTTACGTCACCTTTATGGTGGCCATGGGAAGTTCGTTGGCTGATAGGGCATGGGGCTCGGAAAGTGCCGTATATAGGGTAGCTGGTGTGCTCAATGTAATTGGCGGTTGGTTCTTTACGGCCATTTCTGCCTTTGTGGCTGCTGCCACCATTGCCTATTTACTTCACATTGGAGGTTTTATCGCACTTATAGTACTATTGTTCTTTGCCGGGGTTCTTTTGGTCAGAAATTATTTGAGCCATACTCGTAAAAAAGTGGAGACCAAGGTTGAAGATATCTTAAGAAAGGCCGAAAGCAGTTCCATACAAGGGGTCATTGAAGAAAGCGCCACCAATATTGCCAGCGTGGTAAAACGAAGCAATAAAATCTATTCAGGGGCCATAAACGGTTTGGCCAAGCATGATCTTGAAGCCTTGAAAAAGAACAATAAGGGCGTTAAAAAATTATCCAAGGAAGTGGATGGTCTCAAAAACAACCTGTATTACTTCATCAAAAACTTGGATGAATCCAGTGTAGGAGGGGCCAGTAATTTTTATATCATCTTATTGGGGGTTCTCCAGGATTTTACCCAATCGTTGGAATATATTTCCAAAGTGAGCTATACCCATGTGCGCAACAATCATAAAAAGTTGAAGTACAACCAAATCAAGGAACTTAAGGATTTAGATCATCTTTTAGAGGGCTTGTTCAGCAAGACTACTGAAACCTTCAGTCAAAAATCTTTTGAGAATATTGCCAGCATCTTAAATGATAAGGACCAATATTTTGATTTGATTTCGGACAAAGTGGAAAAACAGGTGGCCCGGACCAGAACCGAAGAAACCAGTCCAAAGAATACCACGTTGTACTTTTCTCTGCTCACGGAGAGCAAGGATATGGTAAAAGCCACCATAAAACTGTTGGAGCTCTATTATTCTGAGCATGACAGCACCGTGGAGCCCGCGCGTATAGAGAAGCAGAATGACAACAAGTAGATTGCTTACTTTTGTTTCTATGCGCTACTTTATTTTATTGTTGGCCCTATGCCTCGGCAACCTTTCACTGGCCCAGGGTATTACCGCCGAACAGCTTTTGGACAAAACCATTGCGTTTCACGACCCGAACGGGAATTGGAAAACCTTTGATGGTATGTTCAAGGTCTTGATGAAAAGTCCTAATTCAAGTAATCGATTAAGCACGATAACGCTCGATGTTCCAAAACAGCACTTCGATCTTCTGGTACAAAAGGACGGTGATTCCTATGGGTATCATTTGGGCAAAGAGTGTGGCACTCACCTCAATGGTTCTCCTGAAATCAGTGATAAGGACAGAAAGAAGTACAACCTTACCTGTGAGCGTGGGGAAATGATGAAAAACTACTACACCTATCTCTATGGGCTTCCCATGAAGTTGAAGGATCCTGGCACTATTTTAGACGACAAGGTTCAAAAGAAAACCTTTAAAGGCAAGGAATATTTGGTGTTGAAGGTCACCTATGAAAAAGGTGTGGGCAGCAATGTGTGGTATTTCTATTTTGACCCGAAGACCTATGCCATGGAAGTGTATCAATTTTACCATGATGAAAGCAAAAATGATGGGGAATACATCCTTTTGGAAGGGTTGGAGGAAATCAACGGCATACAAATGCCCAAAACACGAGCATGGTATCTAAACAAGGACAACAAATATCTGGGAACCGATATACTGAAATAGTAGCCTCCCAAATGAAGCTTCTCTTTTTTCTATTTATCATACTCACACCTGTGGTTTCCATATTTTCGCAAAAATGGAAAAACCATGGATGTTGGGCCCTTTTCAACGGCCCCAAAATGCCCAACCTGTTCTTCAAAAAGACACCGTATCTGTATTCATAGATCCTATCACAGAACAAGAGGCTCATTGGGAATCCATGGCCACCTTCAACCCAGCAGCCATTGTTAAGGATGGAAAAATTCATGTGCTCTACCGAGCCGAAGAAAAATTGGGTGAAAAAGAAATAGGTGGACATCGTTCCAGAATTGGCATGGCCACCTCAACAGATGGCATCACCTATTCCAAAAGCCCAAAACCCGTTTTCCATCCAAACCTTGATGAGCAAAAAATCAATGAGTGGCCGGGAGGAACAGAAGACCCCCGTATTGTGGAGACAGAAGGCGGCTTGTACGTACTCACGTATACGCAATGGAACCAGAAGGTTCCACGTTTGGCAGTGGCCACATCCAAAGACCTTATCCATTGGGAAAAACATGGTCCTGCATTCAAGAATCATAAGAATGGGATATATCTTAATCGGGAAACAAAATCCGGAGCCATTGTCACCGAACTCAAAAATGGAAAATTGGTTGCGGCCAAAATCGATGGAAAGTATTGGATGTATTATGGCGTTCCGCACATTTGGTTGGCGACTTCAACCAACCTCATCGATTGGGAGCCCATAGAAACCTATGAAGGCAAATTGGCCCCTGTTCTGAATCCAAGACCTGGGTATTTTGATTCCTGGTTGGTAGAGGCCGGTCCACCTCCATTGCTCACTGAAAATGGTATTGTGGTGCTCTACAATGCTGGAAATTCCCAAAATATTGGGGTTAAGGAATTGGGCAATCGAATTTATACAGGCGGGCAAGCTTTATTTGATCCCAAAGAGCCTTGGAAATTGCTTGACCGCACCAATGAACCCTTTATTAAGCCTGAACTTCCTTTTGAAAAATCAGGACAATACAAGGACGGTACAACCTTCTTGGAAGGATTGGTGCTTTTTAACGATATGTGGTACCTGTACTACGGTACCGCCGATAGTATGGTAGGGGTTGTCAAGGCTAAAAGGTAAGGCCTTCCGCTTATCGGTAAAAATTCATTTCATCCATATATTTCCAAACAGTACAAGGAAGTAATGGCCTTACATTCTTTCCCTTTTTGTGCTCCCTGCGAATAAAGGTGGATGAAATCTCCATAATGGGTGCATTTACCTTGGTAATCTTTGGATGACCCTCAAACCGATGTTCTATCTTTCCTTCGGAAATTCTAGGATACACATAAATGGAATAATGCTCCAAAATGGCTTCATAATTTTTCCATTTGTGAAAGCTTTTCAGGTTGTCCTCTCCCATAATCAGTGAAAATTGATGGTCTTTCCCATAGCTTTCATCCAAGTTTACCAAGGTGTTAATAGTATAATTTGGCTGCGGTAAATCAAACTCAATCTTGCTGGGTTTTAATTTAGGATACTCCTGTACAGCCTCAAACACCATTTGGTAACGGTGATGGTCATCCAACAAGGATTGTTTGGTCTTGAAAGGGCTTTGAGGGGTAATGACAAACCACACCTCATCCAAATTTGAGAATTCCACCAGATGATTGGCTATCACCAAATGGCCAATGTGAATAGGGTTGAATGTTCCAAAGAAGAGCCCTACCTTTTTCATGGTGCTAATCTTCTTTTGTATCTGCAGTTTTGGCACCAACAAAATCGGCTACCAACTGATGTGCCTCTTTTAGGGCAACATCCAAATCATAGTTTTTGATGATTTTATCAAACTGGGGAGCTGTGGCCAATTCCACCGATGCCTTTGCAATTCGCATATTGATTTTATCGTCACTTTCGGTGCTGCGCTTCTTCAAACGAATTTTTAGCTCGTCCACACTGGGTGGCTTTACAAAAACAGCCAAGGTTTCTTCAGGAAATTTCTTTTTTATCCGAAGACCTCCAGAAACATCAATGTCAAAAATGACATTTTTCCCTTCGGCCCAGAGGCGTTCCACCTCACTTTTTAGAGTGCCATAAAAGTTATCGCGATAGACTTCTTCCCATTCCAGAAAATCTCCTTCTTTAATATGCTTTTTGAACTCGGAAATGGACATGAAGTAATAATTCACCCCATTTTTTTCCTTCCCTCTTCGAGGACGGGAAGTAGCTGAAATGGAAAATGCGAGATTCAGTTCGGGTTGGTCCAGTAAATACTTGACGATGGTAGTTTTTCCACTACCTGAAGGTGCCGAAAAAATAATAAGTTTACCACCCTTTGTCATAGTACATTGAGCATTTGTTCCTTTATTTTTTCCAATTCATCCTTCATCTGTACCACCAATTGCTGCATGGGCGCGTAATTGGCCTTGGAGCCAATGGTATTGATTTCCCTACCAATTTCTTGGGCAATGAAACCTAACTTTTTCCCATTGGAGTCGTCGGATTTTAGAGTGGCTTCAAAATAGTTCAAGTGATTGGCCAAGCGTACTTTCTCTTCGGTAACATCGTATTTTTCCAAATAGTAGATCAGTTCCTGTTCAAATCGGTTCGCATCAAGTTCAACCTTAAGATCTGCCACCGCCTTTTCCAAACGTTCACGTACCGTTGCCAAACGTTCGGGGTCCATGGTGTTGACCTCATCGAGTAGCTCTGTCAACTTTTTAAGGCGCTCCACAAAATCCTGTTCCAATACCTTGCCTTCTTCACTCCTAAATGCTGATATTTCGGAAAGGGCCTGTTTCATGGCTTCTTTTATGGCCTCATATTCCGTTTCATCAATGTCGTTTTTATCCGTTTTAAGGGTATCAGGCATGCGCAATGCCAATTCCAGAAGTTTTATATCGTCTCCTTTGGCTATTTGCGCCAATTGTTCCATATAATTTTTAACCACGCCTTGATTGACCTCGGCCGTGGTCTCCTCACCGGTAATTTCAACATAGAGTCCCAAATCCACCTTGCCGCGTATAAGCACATCAGCTATCATTTTACGTAGCTCCAATTCCTTTTCTCGATACGACTGTGGAATTCTGGCATTGATATCCAAACTTTTACTGTTGAGGGATTTAAGCTCCACAGTAATTTTCTTTGATGGAAGCTGCGCCACATGCTTCCCAAAACCGGTCATGGATTGAATCATATAGAAATATATATTTCGCCAAAGGTAACCAAAATAGCATTTGGCCCCTTGACCTTAATGAGCGTTGGGTTTAAAAAAGAGATTAGTCCAACTCCCTTACCCAAATGTTTCTGTAGCTTACCCTGCTGTTATCTCCGTGATCCTGAAGTCGAAGTGGTCCATCTCCATGGATTGGGTTTTTGGGCCAGCCAATGTAAGGTGTAGTTCCCTTGATTTCTACGTTATCCTGGATAAGCACACCATTATGGATCACCGTAAGCGTTCCCGATTTTACCTTCTGACCTTTTTCGAACAAAGGTTCATGGTAAATAATATCGTAGGTGTTCCACTCCCCAGTTGGAACGGAGGCCATAGCCAAGGGCACATGTTGCTTGTAAATAGACCCTACCTGACCGTTCACATAGGTGTCGTTGTCGTTGTTGTCCAATACTTGTACTTCGTACAATCCTGAAAGAAAAACACCGCTATTACCTCTATGCTGGCCTTCACCGTTTATTTCGGCGGGTGATTTCCATTCGATATGGAGCTGTACGCTTCCAAAGTTTTGTTTGGTCTGAATGTCACCGGTTCTGTCCTTTACCGTCATGCTGCCATCCTTGTTTACCGTCCATTTGGCAGCAGTGCTATCCGCGGTACTGATCCAGTTATCCAAGCTGCTACCATCAAAAAGAACAATGGCATCACTGGGAGGAGCGCCATCCTTCCCCGGTGTCACAACGGGCACTACAGGTTCATAAAATTCAGTGGCCTCTGGTTCGGTGGGTTCCACTTCTAGTTGGGAAAAAACATTTGTGGCGACCAACGCCAACACAATCAACAAAATATTTCTAAGCTTTTGCATTTTATAATTCTTTAATCTTAATATTTCTATAACCGATCACAATGGGTTCGCCATGGTGTTGTAATGCGATTTTTCCTGTTTTGAATTCGCCAAAACCTTCCCAATCTGCAAACTTGGATTTGGAAACCATTTCTTCCCAAGCTTCTCCATTAACTGGAAACTCTGCAACTGTAATATCGTTCAGGACTACACTCCCCTCATTGGTTTCGTGGTTTATGGTAATCACCATACGATTCCACTCCCCAACCGATTTTACGGCAGTCGAATCCGTAGGAATCATATCATACAAGGCACCTGCTTGGCGGGTTGGTCCATTCTTTCCATCGGGGTGACCAATATTGTCCAACACTTGGATTTCAGGTCCAGTATCATAGGGTTCTCCATGCTTTTCATCTTCCACAACACCCCACATGACACCGCTGTTGGCTCCTTCGGTCACCATCCATTCCAAGGACAGTTCAAAGTTGGTGTATTCCTTATCGGTGACCAAGTTGAAATGTTTTCCTTCGGATTCATCCAAGGAAGGATCAAAAATCATAGCGCCATCTTCCAACTTCCAGGGTGCTCCTACTTCTTCGCCATTATAAATATGCCAACCATCAAACGATGAACCATCAAACAGAACGGTCCATTCAGGTTCTTCCACAACCTCCATTTCTTCTTGTTCAACTTCTTGAGAAGCTTTTTCTTTGGCCTTTTCTTTGCAAGCAAAGACCATGGTCAATACCATCAATAGAATTGTTTTTTTCATAGTCCGAGTATTCTTTTTAGTTTTTCTGAATCAATATCGGACCCTGCAAAATCATCAAAGGTTTTTTGGGTGGCCTCAATAATGTGGTCCTGAATAAATTTGGCACCTTCACGTGCACCTTGTTCTGGACTCTTAATGCAACACTCCCATTCCATGACGGCCCAAACATCACATCCGTATTGGGTCAATTTGGAGAAAATGGTCTTAAAGTCGATTTGTCCATCCCCCAATGAACGGTAGCGTCCCGCTCTATCTCCCCAATCGTTGTAGCCTCCAAAAGCACCTTTCTTCCCAGTGGGGTTAAATTCGGAATCCTTGACATGGAAGGACTTGATAAACTCATGGTAAAAATCGATGTACTTGATATAATCTAATTGTTGCAATACAAAATGACTTGGGTCGTAGAGAATGTTTACCCTTTTATGGTTTCCTGTGGCTTTTAAAAAGCGCTCAAAAGTATCCCCGTCATGAAGATCTTCTCCCGGATGGATTTCGTAGCACACATCCACCCCTTCTTCATCAAAGTGGTTAAGAATGGGCATCCATCTTTTGGCCAGCTCCTCAAAACCCATTTCCACCAATCCTGGGGGTCTTTGTGGCCAAGGGTGCATGGTATGCCAAAGCAAGGCTCCCGAAAATGTGGCATGGGCATTCAATCCCAATCTTCTACTTGCCGTTGCTGCTTTCTTTACGGTGTCAATGGCCCACTCTGTACGTTCCTTGGGTTTTCCATGGAGTGCTTCCGGTGCAAAATTGTCAAACATGATATCATAGGCTGGGTGCACTGCCACCAATTGCCCCTGTAAGTGGGTGGACAACTCCGTAATCTCAAGGCCATACGAGTTTATTTTGCCTTTGAGTTCGTCGCAGTAGTCCTGACTTTCGGCAGCCTTATCCAAATCGATAAGAAACGATTCCCATGTTGGTATTTGAATTCCCTTATAGCCAAGGTCGGAGGCCCATTTGCATAATCCATCCAAAGAGTTGAACGGTGGTTGACTGTCCACAAATTGTGCTAAGAATACAGCCGGTCCTTTGATTGTTTTCATTTAATTTGGTTTTATGAATCGACAAATCCACAAAATTTTGCGATTTATCCTCTATATTTAAAAAATTTCTATGATATTTTTATTCCCCATGTAGAAAACATAAATATAGGAATTCGCCAACAATTAAAGCAACATAAAGTTTTTTAAAATCCCTGCTTATGGAAAATGCATCTGCCCGGAATCTGTGGGGCGACTTTTTAGACGCCCATTTGGAGTTTGCTTCAAAAGATGCTCCCAAAGTCGTTCGTTTTTACGATAATGAACAAGATGCCAATATGTGTGTCGATTTAATCTGTAAAGAAACCAAAAGAGTGGTTTCGCATTCCCTTATGGGATTTCAACACAGAAATGAACCACTTCCTAAAATTGGGGAGTTTTCAGTGGTTACGGATTGGAATGGCAATGCCAAGTGTGTTATCCGGACCTCTTCGGTAAAATTGGTCCCATTTTTTGCTGTTCGGGAGGAACTGGCCCGATTGGAAGGTGAGGGTGACAAAAGTCTAGAACATTGGAAAAAGTCCCATTGGTCGTATTTTTCCCGTGAACTTGCCCAGTTTGGAAAGGTTCCCCGCGAAAGTATGATCGTGGTGTTTCAGGGTATTGAAATGCTTTTTAAACGATAAAAAATGGCCGCAATTAGCGGCCATTTTACTTTACTATTTTAATGGAATAGTTAATCCATATCTACCCAAACGTTGCCCTGCTTATGTGAGGCTACGGTACTCTCAATGAAATTTAGCCCACGGACACCATCCAACATCGTAGGGAATTCGCCATCATTATACTTCTCTCCTCGAATCGCCCTTGCGACACCTAGATAGATATTGGCCATGGCATCAAAGATACCCTCTGGGTGTCCAGGAGGCAATTTGGTTCCATCCAAGGAAAGCTCAGAATTATAGGCATGTCCTGGTTTATAAATCTGCACCGGTTCCGTATCGCTCAGTTTATAGAGGAAATTAGGGTTTTCCTGTTCCCATCTAAAAGCACCTTTTTCACCATAAATGGCAATAGCCAATCCGTTTTCCTCACCAGTGGCTACCTGACTTGCCCTGATCACGCCTTTTACATTCTTACCTACACGTATGAGCACCGTTCCGTCCACATCCATCTGGTTGTCATCATACATATAGTTGAAATCACATAATAGGGATTTTACTTGAAGGCCCGTGGTAAACTCAATCATATTGAAGGCATGTACCCCAATGTCTCCCATACAGGAACTGATTCCTGCCTTTTTGGGGTCCAATCGCCATACGGATGATCGTTTTTCCTTATCATGAATGATAGGATTAATCCAACCTTGGTAATATCGGGCATCTACTTTATGGATTTTACCCAATTCCCCGGCCTTGATCATTTCTCGCATCTGACGTACCATGGGATACCCGGTATAGGTATGGGTAACGGCAAAAACGGCTCCGGCCTTGGCCAAGGTATCTTGTAAAATCTTGGCTTCTTCATAGGTGGTGGTCATAGGCTTTTCGCAAATGACATGAAATCCATTTTCCAAGAGCTTTTTGGCCATGGGAAAGTGCAGAAAGTTAGGAGTAAGTATTGAACACACTTGTATCCGTTCTTCCTTCGGAAGCTTTAGTTCTTCCTCCACCAGCGTATCAAAATCTTTATAGATTCGGTTGGTGGGCACATCAATTTCCTTAGCAAAGTCCACGTTATCCTCGAAATTTGGATTGAAAACGGCTCCTACTATTTCATAATTATCATTAATGAAGGAGGCAACCCTGTGAAGTACTCCAATTAGTGAATCTCCTCCTCCTCCAAGAATTCCAAGTCTGATTTTTTTTGGCATTTCTGTCTTATTTATTCTTATCAATTCAATTTGTTACACTATTTCTTCTGCTGCATGGCCTTGGGGCACCCGTCTTTCCTCTAGTTTTTTCCTGAACATAAACAGTATGAAAAACAACACGCCCACGGTCAAGGGAAAGAACATCATTTTACCCAAAGTTGCTTTTCCTGCGGTAAGTTCTGCAATTTGTTCTGTTAGACCCGAAGAGACCGCTGCTTGTTTGGCATCATCCAACCAAGTACCAATAACGGGTTGCCATATAGATGTGGAAAACATTCCTGCTCCTCCAACCAGTGACATTCCAAGTGCACCTGTTTTGGGCAAATACTCTGAGGTAAATCCTATCATGGTAGGCCAAAAATAACAAACTCCCAACGCAAAAAGAACTGCAGCGAGATAAATCATGGACCCTTCTGCTATGCTCATACTATATACTGCAACGGTAGTAATGATGGCCGACATTAAAAGTACGCCAATAGGGTTCAATCGGTGCACAATAGGCCCTGCAAAATAACGGCCTATCGCCATAATTCCGGTTACCATAGCCAATACCAACATTGGACTGGCCCCAGAGTTGCCCAGAATGGTTTCGACCCATTGCTGAGGTCCAAATTCCGAGATTGCCGTTAGGGTCATACATATCAATATAAAAATGAAAAGCGGGTCTACCAGTGATTTGATGTTTGTAGCGGTATCTTTTTCAATATGTTCGCTTTCAGGAAATTCTTGTTTGAAGAACATATACCCATAAATAAGTGTTGGGATAAGCATGACACCTATCTGCAATTGCCAACCCATACCAAAATCGGTCATAAATTTAGAGATAAGGGAGCCTATTACAATCCCTCCGGGAAACCATACATGGAATTTGTTGAGCATGGCTGTACGGTTCTTGGTGTACATGTCCGCAATCATGGGGTTACAAGCCGCTTCAACGGAACCATTTGCAAATCCAATAAAGAAAGTGGATATAATCAGAGTCCAAAAACCTCCGGCTGCAATGGTCAGCACCAACCCGAGGAGGTGACATACAAAAGCTGCGACCATAAGTTTTCGTGCCCCCAATTTATTGTACAGCAATCCTCCAATGATCATGGCAACGGGAAAACCCAAGAAGGCCATACTATTTATCCAACCCAACTTCTGATTGGAAATCTCAAACTCCTCTCCCAATTGGGTCAATATCCCTGCCCGAATGGCAAAGGTCATGGCGGTAACCACAAGGGAAATACATGCCGCTATAAAAATTTGATTCTTGTTTACTTGTTTCATTAGGTTCAATTTAGTTGGTTAATTACTCTTTATATGATACGTTTTCGTTTTTAAAGAAAATCATGAAAATAAAGGCCACCCCCAGTGCAAAAAATGCGGGGAAGCGCCATATACTTGTCCAATTGTGTTCATTTTCGCCAATAAGGTTTGCATCAGTTATCTGTCCGGCCACCCAAAATCCTATGAGCATACCCACACCATAAGTGGCCAAAGTAATGAGTCCCTGCGCTGCACTTTTGTATTTATCACCAGCCTTTGAATCGGTATAAATTTGACCTGATACAAAGAAAAAGTCGTAGCAAATACCATGGAGCGCAATACCAATCAACAACATGAAGGCCATTTCACCGGCATTGCCATAGGCAAATAACAAATATCGTATAGTCCAGGCCAACATCCCAGCCATAATTGTCTTTTTAAATCCGAATTTTGTGAAAAAATAGGGGAGCAACAACATAAAAAGCACTTCGGAAGCTTGGCCGACGGTCATTTTCCCAGTGGGATTATCCATTCTGATTTCAGATAAAAACGGGTTGGCATTTTGGTAATAAAATGCCAAAGGGATACAAATCAATACTGATGAAACAAAGAAAATCAAGAAATTTCTATCCTTCAACAATTTCAAGGCATCAAATCCCAACATTTCTGAAATTCTTACTTTCTCGTTTCTGTCCACTCTTGGAGGTGTTTTAGGTAAGGTAAAACTGAACAGTCCCAATATAGCCGATGCCAATGCCACCATTAAAAATGTGTTCTTCAACATTCCAGACTGGATACCTTTGGGAGAATCCCATAGAAACACATAGCTAATTACAAGCCCGGCCACAATCCAGCCGATGGTGCCAAAAACCCGGATGGGAGAAAATTCCTTTGCGGGGTTTTTCATCTGATTAAAGGAAATGGAGTTTACAAGGGCAAGCGTGGGCATGTATAAAATCATGTATCCCAACACATACGGGTAGAACAAACCAAAATCTGTAGTTTGGTACATTTGATACATCAGCAAAGCTCCTAAGATATGAAGCACTCCAAGTATTCGTTCAGCATTAAAATATCTATCGGCAATCAACCCAATAATAAAAGGGGCTATGATGGCCCCCCAAGATTGGGTTGAGAATGCCTGAGCTATCTCACCTCCTGTGGCGTTCAAGTTGTTGCCCAAAAAGGTACCCAATGTCACAAACCAGCCTCCCCAAATGAAGAACTCCAAGAACATCATAAACGAAAGCTGGAACTTTATTTTTGTGCCCATAAAGAGATTACCTTTTATAAAATATATAGTCCAAAGGTTCTGGAATGATACCAGAATTCCTAAAATCCATCAAAATTTGACCTCTATGATGTGTGGAATGATTCACAATGTGAAAAAGGATGTCCTGTAGGTCATTTGCAAAGGTTCTTCCCTGGCTGTTTTCATATTCAACTCTTTTATAAAGATCATTTGCATTGGTGATGATCTCAAACGAAGTCCTTTGGTTCTCATAGTGGACGTCCTCCCAATTTTCAAAGGGATGTTCCTGCCACACCGTAAACTCAGGTGTCGCTCCCAAAATCCGTTGGTTCCATATATGATGAGCGTTCAAGATATGACTGAACAGGCGAATGGTGTTCTCCGGGATTGTATCCTGGGAACCGCACTGTGCAATCAATTTTTTGTTGCAGTAAAAATTATAGTCGAAGAGTTGTTGTAAAAATCCCTTCATACAGTCTTTAACTTATAATGGTGGGTTAAAGCAATTCTTCCAATAACCTTTTAGTGGCCAAGATACCTTCTTCCTCACTCAGTTCATTTCCTTCATATTCAACATCAATGAAGCCTGTATAGCCGGAATCTTTAACAATCTTGATCATTCTGGCAAAATCAATGGTGGTTTCCTTACCCTCTTCATCAAAATTGTACGATTTGCCACTGACCCCTTTGGCATAGGGCATCAATTCTTCAATCCCTTTATACCTGTCGTATTCCTCAACACATTTGGACTCATAATACGACCCATCTTCCCTCTTGATGCAAAAGTTGCCAAAGTCTGGGAGTGTACCACAATTCTCCATTCCTACTTTTTCAATTACCTCGGCCAACCACTCCGCATTGGATGAAGGTCCTCCATGGTTTTCAACAATAACATTGATGTTTTTGTCTTTGGCATAGGTACATAGTTGGGTAAGTCCATCAACAGAAGCGTCTGTCCACAAATCTAGATCCATGGTCCCACTTAAATTAACACGAATAGAATGACAGCCCAAAGCTGCGGCTGCATCCACCCATTTATGATGTTTTTCTGCGGCCTCTTTACGTTCATTCTCGTCCTCTGCGGCCAAATTGCCCTGGCCATCAACCATGATCAACAGGTTCTCAAGGCCATATTTTTCACTTTCAGCCTTACATTTTTCCACAAAAATAGCCATGGCAGCTTCTGAAAAATTTTCCTTCTCCAATTCTGGATAATACAATTGGCTTACATATTCAAGCCCTTCAAAACCCCATTCGTTGGCCATTTCGGCAAATTTATAGGGGTCTACGCCATCCTCGTTGATCATTCTGTGGATAGACCATTGGGCCAAGGAAAGTTTATAGGAAGGTTCTGTTTTTTCGGCCATAACTTCTTCGGATACTTGAGCATCAGAGGTTTCTTTTTTTTGGTTTTGCTTGCAGGAATAAAATCCCGATACTAAAATCACCATAACGGCCAAAAGACCATTTTGAAAAACATTCTTTTTCTTCATAAATTCAAACTATTGATTTTCTTATAGAATCCAAAAACTACAACGTTATAGTAGGGAATTCTCAATAAACATAGGGATTAAATGTAGAAAATTAATTTAATAATTAATACATTTAGCAACTAAACAATCCGAATAAATGAGTAAATTTTATTACAACGAGGAGCAGGAATCATACGATGCCATTGTAGTAGGAACAGGTATTAGTGGTGGTTGGGCTGCAAAGGAGCTATGCGAGAAAGGCCTCAAGACCCTCGTCTTGGAACGTGGTCCTATGGTAAAACACAGAGATGACTATCCTACAGCTAATTTAGATCCCTGGGATTTCCCTCATAATGGTGAATTGCCGAGAGAAAAAGTGGCCAGACAGGAAAAACAGGCCAGGACTGGATATACGGTGAAAGCTCCACATAATTTTTGGTTTGTGGATGATATTGACCACCCTTATAATGAAATCAAGCGATTTGATTGGATGCGGGGTTACCACGTAGGTGGACGTTCCATTATGTGGGGTCGTCATAGTTACCGTTGGAGCGACCTTGATTTTGGAGCCAATAAGAATGATGGTATTGCCGTGGATTGGCCCGTTCGCTATAAAGATATTGCCCCTTGGTATGATAAGGTTGAAAGTTATATTGGAGTCACCGGTGAAACTTTGGGATTACCACAGCTTCCAGATGGTATTTTTGAGCCCATGATGGAACTTAACTGCGTGGAGAACCATGTAAAGGAAAAAGTAGCCGAACATTTTGATGGACGGGTAATCACTGCAGGAAGGGTGGCCCACATTAATAGTGATAAACAGTTTGATGGAGACGGCCGTGTACGTTGCCAGTTTAGAAACCGTTGTATTCGAGGGTGTCCTTTTGGAGCCTATTTCAGTAGTGTTTCATCAACGCTACCTGCTGCGGAAAGAACAGGCAATATGACCTTGCGACCAGATTCCATTGTTCACGAAGTAATCTACGATCCAGACACCCAAAAAGCAACAGGGGTCAAGGTAATAGACCGGGAGACCAAAGAGGAATTTGAGTTTAAGGCCAAGGTTATTTTCTTATGTGCCTCTTCCATTGCCTCTACTTCCATTTTAATGCAATCCAAATCTGATCGTTTCCCCAACGGGTTGGGTAATGATTCTGACCAATTGGGAAGAAATATTATGGACCATCATTTAAATGTGGGTGCGGCCGGCAAATTTGATGGATTCGAAGATAAATATTACAAAGGCAGAAAACCAAATGGCGTGTATGTTCCAAGATTCAGAAACTTGGGCGGAAGTTCCAATACCGACAGATTTATCAGAGGTTATGGATATCAAGGTGGTGCCGGAAGAAGCAATTGGGAAGAAACCGTGGCTGAACTTTCGTATGGAAAAGACCTTAAGGAAGCTATTCTTAAACCAGGTGGATGGTCCTTTGGTATGGGTGGTTTTGGTGAGGTCCTCCCTTATGAGGACAACCGAATGACCTTAGATTACGATAAGTTGGACCAATGGGGATTGCCAACCGTTACTTTTGATGCCGAGTTGCATGAAAACGAATGGAAAATGCGGGAAGATATGAAGGAACAAGCCGTAGAAATGCTTACCAAAGCAGGTATAAGGGATGTTGAACCTTATGATGCCCCTGGAGCTTTAGGGCTTGGAATCCATGAAATGGGAACCGCCCGAATGGGTCGCGACCCCAAAACATCAGTCCTCAATGGAAACAATCAGGTACATGCCTGCAAGAATGTATACGTTACCGATGGAGCTTTTATGACATCTGCAAGTTGTGTGAATCCTTCATTGACCTATATGGCCTTTACGGCAAGAGCCGCCAATCATGCCGCTCAAGAACTTAAAAAAGGAAATATATAATGGAAAGAAGATCTGCACTAAAAAATATGGGATTGGCCTTTGGTTATGCCGTGGCCACTCCAACGTTATTGGGAATACTTCAAAGTTGCAAAGACAAGCCTGCCTATGCCGAATGGACACCTTCCTTTTTGAGCAAAGATCAAGGCTATGCGCTTGCACAAACCTTGGACATAATCCTTCCAAAGACAGACACGCCCTCTGCAACGGAAATGAACGTTCATGTGTTTATTGATTCCTTTTTAGATGAGGTTATGCCCGAAGACCAATTGGATTTCGTTCAACTGAAGATGGACAAGTTTTTTGATAAGATTCTATCCGACTCTGGAAAGCAGTCTCTAGGTGATGTGGAAGCAGCCGAAATAGAGCCTGTTTTAAAGACCTATTTGGCCAAACGTACTCCAGAGCAAGAAGAAGCCCACATGGAGGCTATCAATAGCTATATGGAAGCTACAATGAGTGGTGGCCAAGGTGATATTGATGATGACGTGGCCTGTTTCTCCTTTGCCAATGATGTAAGGGATATGGCCATTTGGGCCTACAAGTCTTCAGAATTTATCGGTGAGGAAGTATTGGCCTATGCTCCTATTCCAGGTGAATATATTCCATGTGACGATGTAACTACATTGACCAACGGTAAAGCCTGGTCGTTGTAGTTTTGTTCTCCTTTTTGAATTAAAAAAACCTCCTTTTAGGAGGTTTTTTTGGTATTGAATGGTGCGTCCTCCCAAACAAAAATACCTCGGATGGTTCTAATGTGGGGTGAACGTTATCCGAGGTATCTAATCAATAAACACTATCACATATACTGATAAAGTTCAGTACAAACTTATGATCCGCACATTAAGCAATCATCGTCTGCTTGGCCTTCCTTGGCCCGTGCGATCATTTCTTTCATCTCTTCGGGCGTCATAGGTTGTATGTCCACTTCTTGTTGATTCACGTCCGTAGCTTCCACCTTCACGGCTTCCGCAGAGGCTATAGATGTCATCTCAGAATTCACTGCCACACTAACCGGTTCTTCTTTCTTTTTGGAGTTGTCCAAGGTGAATTTAATGGCATCCACCGCAGCTTTGGTCCTGAGGTAATACATTCCCGTTTTTAGGCCGCTCTTCCAAGCATAGAAATGCATGGAAGTAAGTTTGGAATAGTTGGCATTTTCCATAAAGAGGTTCAACGATTGGCTTTGATCAATAAAATAGCCCCGTTGTCTGCTCATATCAATGATATCCTTCATACTGAGTTCCCATACGGTTTTGTAAAGCTCCTTGATTTCCTGTGGAATCACATCAATATGTTGAATGGAACCGTTGGCTCGCATTAACTCTTGTTTCAGATTTTCATTCCATAGGCCCAATCGTACCAAATCTTCCAAAAGATGCTTGTTCACCACGATGAACTCTCCAGACAATACCCTACGGGTATAAATGTTGGAAGTATAGGGCTCAAAGCACTCATTGTTTCCTAATATCTGGGAAGTTGAGGCTGTTGGCATGGGAGCTACCAACAGTGAGTTCCTTACCCCATGTTTTTTGACATCTTTTCTAAGTTTTTCCCAGTCCCATCGTCCAGAAAGTTCTTGATCCTTAACGCCCCAAAGGTTGTGTTGGAACTCACCTTTGGAAATGGGAGACCCCTCATAGCTGGAATAGGTTCCCTCTTCTTTGGCCATTTCCATGGAAGCAGAGACCGCCGCATAATACA
>JBNLBG010000052.1:0-20265 GCA_050303195.1 Allomuricauda sp.
ATAAAGAGGAAGTCCCTTGCTGGATAAGACAAACAAATGCCCGGCAAAAGCAAAACACAATAAAACCAGAAGAAGGATAAGAAATTGAGCAAACAGATTAAGTCTTGACATCAGTATTTGACACGTTTTAACTGCTGCAAAACTAGCCAAATAGAAATTGCCACTCCCAATAAAGTGGCAATTACGGTAAAAATATTCTTTTCGTTTTGATATTCGGCGTCCAACCACTTTCCGCCTTGCACGGACAGATAAATAATGGCCCCCATTTCAAAACCAATGCCTGTTAGGATGGCCGCGTTTCTGAAGTTGTTCTTCTTTTTAGGAGGCTTTTGCTGGCTCATTGCTCTTTGTGGACTCCAATTTTGGTGCTGCTGAAGACGACGAAGTAGTCGTGGCTACACCTTTGCCCATGGTACAGGCCGCATTGAATGTAGCTCCAGGCTCCACCGCCAATTTAGCCACGGTTACGGTACCTTCAATAATGGCAGAGGCTTTCAATGAAAGTAAGTCCTTTACCGAAAGTTCGCCGTTGAATTTGCCTTCAATATCAGCATTTACGCATTCCACTTTTCCGTTGATGTAGCCATCTTTTCCAATGACCACTTTCCCGGATGTTTTTACATTCCCTTCCAGCTTACCGTCAATTCTAAAATCGGCCTCGGAAGTAATGTCTCCTTTAATCTTCGTGTTCTTTTCAATTCTATTGGGTTGTCCGCCAATTTCATTCATAGGTCGTGGTTTTTTGTTGTCAGAAAACATTGTGTTCTAGGGTTTTGGGGTTAAAATATGTTCTTTGTATGATTCTAAATTCTTGTGGACCTGTACAATCTTGTAATTCTCTGATAAAACTACAAAATTCTCATCTTTAATAAGGTAGTCCCGGTTGTTTTTAATAAGCTCGGCAAAGCCCAGAGCGAAATCCTTGGAACGGAATCCATGCACCACCACAAATTCATCTTCCAAATTATAGATATCCTTGGAAACAATGTTCTTGTAGTTAAGATCGGTAATGGCCTCTTCCAATCGTTTCTTTAGGTGTAACGCTTTTTCATTGTCCCTTATTTTAAATGGGAATACCACTTTCCAATTGGATGTTCCGGTTGAGCCTGTCTCTGGAGTGAATTCCTTGTTCTCCAATTTGGGCAATTGTTCCTCCACAATTTGTTCGGCTTTTTTCCCTTCAGGATTGTTCGGATAGGTCAGGGCCACATAGTTCAAAGCTTCCTTAAACGGTTCAAAACCCTGCAAGCGACCAATGGCGTTGGCCTTCAACATTTCAAATTTAGGAACGATGGGGTCACCGGTAAACTTATTGATGTATTCTTCAGACAAGGTAATGACCCGCAGGAATTGTTGCTGCTCATACATTTTAAACAACGCGGCATACCGTGCATCGGGGCTATCGGTATTGCCTTCCAACACCGCTTGTGGGTTTAACAGAATCTCAGCATAACGGGTATCTGGATGGTTGTTGATGATGTCCTGCTTCATATTTTGGGCCAACGGACTGCCGCTTTCCTCATAAATCTTGAACAGATTATATTTTGAGGGAAGGATCAAACGCTCTTCAGGATTGGACGCCAAAACCCGTTCCAGTTTTGCAGCCGCCAAAAGGTTGTCCTTAAATTTTTCCTTATAGATCAACCCCAATTGATAGTTGGCAAAATTCCGTTCCGTCCACAAACTGTCAATTACCGAAACATCTGTAGGTATTTGCCCCAAATAGTAATCCACCGAATATTTTTGGTCTTCGGTAAGGCTTTGTGCAGATGGGTCATTTCCTGCAACTTGCTCACCGGTGGCCTCGGAGACCAACGTTCTCGACTTGTTGCTCCAACGCCAATCATCCTCCAAGGTGCGATCGCCCCATCGGGTTCTAAAGTCATTTTTTCCGTATCCCAAACTGGTGATGTTGTAGAAATAGAACTTGCCTTTGTTTTCCTTACCTCCCTTACTATTCGCAAAGGTGGCGAACCCTGCGGCGGCCTTTGCCTGTTTCTTGGCCTCCTCTTCTTCTGCCTTGCGTTTCAATTCTGCAATATAATCCTCAAAATAGGCTTTTCGTTCCGCTTCGGGCATTTGGTAAATAGTGATGACACTGTCGGTATACTGAACAATGTCCTCGTATTTGATGACGTCTTCCAGATTGTCCAATTTCTTTTTTATGTCTCGGTGCTTTCTAGTGTTCTCGGTCAGATTCGTCAAGGTGCTATCATAATAAGCCCCTGCGGTTTTGTATTCGTCCTCATCAAAATAATAATCAGCGAGACTCTGGTAGTTGAGCGCATTTAATTTTCGTTCGCCTTGGGTGGCGCGTAGTGATTTGTTATAATAGACCAGAGCTAAACTATCTGATTGGTTGGTGAGATGAAACTGGGCCACTTCACGATAAATCTTATCCAAAAAGGGACGGTTTTCCCTGTTTTCCTCTAAATCAGTCAGGTATTCCAGCATTTCCTCTTTGTTGGAATCGGTGATTTCCGTATTCCGAATTTTCTGTAGGTGGGCATTGATCATATATACCCTGGGCGATTTTCGATTCAGCGCAATGACTTTGTCAAACGCATAATTAGCACTGTCCTTATGCCCCAATTGGTTGAACAATTGTCCAATGATGAAGAGGTATCTTCCTTTTTCAGGATTTTTCTTGGTATAGGCCTGGGCAATCTTCAATTTTTGAATGGCAGTATCCGGTACATTCAGGTTGATGTAGCACTGAGCCAAAACGGCATTCGCATCTGCATATTCCTGATCTTTCAGCGATTCATATTTGAACAAACGCTTCAGGTTCTTGATGGCCACTTCCGGATTGTCCAACCGCATATTGGTTTTTTCACGCCAAATGGTGGCCTCGTTCAGTTTATCGCTCTCCACGTATTTTCTAAGGATATAATTGAAGGATTCCAATGCAGGAATATAGCGTTGGTCAAAGTAACGTGCCTTTCCCAGCAGTAAAAAAGCTTCATCGGTTTGTGGGTTACGCTCCTCATCCTTAATGTCCATACTGTGTTTTTGGATGGCCTTGGTGGCCTTTTCCTCAGCAATGATAAAGTTGGGGTTGTTATCCTCAGAATCGAGCTTCACCTCATCGGTCACTTCCAAGCGCTCCACGGGTAGGATTTCCCAGTAGTCATCCCGATAGCTCGCATTTAATTCTTCACGGCCCTGTTCAAAGGCAATATTGCCATTGTACAAGGTGTTGTACTTGGTGTTGAGGGCGTGCCAATTCCGGTTGATGAACTTGTCTTTTTTGGTAGAGCAAGAATTGATGAGCAGCCCTCCAAGAACCGTGGCGATGATAAGTGTATGTCGAAACTTCAAAATTATCGATAATCGTGTGTAACCTTAACTTAAAAAAACACAGATTATTATAAGGCTCATCGATAAAATACAAGTTTTTTTGGGGACTCTATACTAAAACGCTTCACGTTGTCACCAAGAGTTGGACCCTTGATATTCCAGTTGCGCCCGGTTATATTTGGTTTTGTACGCCACGGGTGATAATCCCACGTATTTTTTAAACACAGTGCGGAATGCCTTTTGGTCCGCGTAGCCTACCTGGTACATGATCTCGTTCACATTTTGTTGGGTGGTTTCCAAACTGCGTTTGGCCGCTTCTATCTTCACCCGTTGAATGTATTCCAATGGGGTGTTCTGGGTGGCTTTTTTAAATCGCCGCACAAAATTTCTACTACTGATGGCAAATTTTTGAGCCAGTTCTTCCACCAATATTTTGTCGTTCACATTGTTCTCAATATAATTCTGGGCGGCTCTTATGGCGCTGTCGTCATGCTCCTTTTGGCCTTGGAAGATTACAAACTGGTTCTGGTCTTCACGGTCAATTTCAATCTCAAAAAATTTGGAAATATAAACGGCCGCTTCCCTACCGCAATATTTTTCGATAAGGTGAATCATCAAATTCAAAAAAGAATAAGCCCCTCCACTGGTATAGATGCCGTCCTCTTCGGTCACAATTTTATTGGAAACCAAATTCACTTGGGGATACATCCGCTTAAACAATTCCATGGCTGCCCAGTGGGTAGAGCACTGTCTTCCATCTACCAAACCCGTTCGTGCCAGCACAAAAGCACCCAAGCACATGCTGGCCACCTCTGCATTGTTTCGGTTTCTTTGACTAATAATCCAATCCACGTAGGGTTGATTCAATTTTAGTTCCTCGACCAACTTGTCCGTACGTAAGGCCGGAATCAGGATAAGATCTGTCTTCTCTACTTCAACAATGGTTTTATCACAATGAATACTGAACAACCCATTGTACAGCGATTGGTCGCCATCCAAGCCCACTAAATGAATGTCAAAAAAGTTGTCGTTTCTAACCCCTGTGCTCTGTAAAAAACGATTGGCTGCCGACAAAATCTTGAACGGACCCACCACGCTGCTCAAAATAGCATTGCCCTTGGGCACCAAAATACTTACGTGTTTCATAATCATTGGTTTAGACATGATAAATATAGTGGTAATCCTTGGCCGAAACAACCCGTTAAAGTGTCTTATTTGCCCTTATGCTCGCTTTTTCTCCTTTTGTAGCTTTGGTTCATGGAGTTTGAAAAATTCAATGAGATTCGTGAAAAGTTCTGTATACAATATGCAGATGTGACCAAGGGCAAAATGATGAGCTCGGAGGCCATCCATTACAAAAAGAAGGTCTTTGCCTTCTTCTCCAAGAAGGACAAAATGGTTTTCAAATTGGGAAAGAATTATCCAATTGAAAAAATATCGGTTCCATTGAATGAGTTCAATCCATTTAGAACCAAAAAGCCTTTGGCTGGTTGGTACGAATCCCATTTTGACCATCATGGCCAATGGGAGACCCTGACCAAAGTGGCCCTAGAACTGTTACAAAAACAATACGCATGATCAACCAAGAGCATACATTATTTTTTGAGGAACTTGCCCGAAACAATACCAAGGAATGGTTCCACAAGAACAAAAAAAGATATGAGGATGAGGTAAAAACTCCTTTTTTGGAGTTGCTGGGCATATTGCTGACTACATTGACTTCTTGGGATGAACGAATTCCACCTGACCCTAAAAAAGCCCTATTCCGTATCAATAAAGATGTGCGATTTTCAAAAGATAAATCTCCATATCATACCATCCTCAAGGCCGGGTTCTCGCCCGATGGCAAAAAATCCATGCTGCCGGGCTATTATCTGGGAATAGATGCCACAAGTATTCATGTGGGAGGAGGTTTATTCATGATTCGTCCACCTGAATTAAAATTGATACGGGAGCATATTGCCAAAAATCCATCTTCCCTAGAAGCCATTGTAAAAACCCCTGACTTTACTCAAAATTTTGGCAGGTTGAAAGGAGAAAAAGCCAAGCGGTTGGATAAAAGTTTGCTTTCTGCTTCTGAAAAAAATGAACTTATTTATCACAAACAGTTTTATGCCATGGCGGAATTTCCGTTGGACCCTTTTTATAATTCGGAAAAGCTTCTTGACGAAATCTTGCTCCATTTTGGAGCTGTAAAACCTTTGAACAACTATTTGAGCCAAGCCTTTGACCAAGTATACGTTTATTAATTATAAAAACAGAAACACAATGAGCACACAAGAAGTTGCAGACAAACTGGTTGCCCTATGTAGGGAAGGCAAATACCAAGAAGCGTATGGACTTTACGCCCAAGACGCAGTAAGTTTAGAAATGCCCAATATGCCCAATGAGGTGACTGAAGGATTGGACAACATCCTACAAGGCTTTCAACAATGGGTTGAGGGTATTCAAGAAACCCATGGTGGCACGGTTGGCGATCCCGTTGTGGCAGGCAATCATTTTGCCTTGGCCATGACCAGCGATGTTACCTTTAAGGATGGCAACCGAATGAACATGGAGGAAATCGCCCTGTATCAAGTACAGGATGGAAAAATCAAAAAAGTATCGTTTCATTATGACACTTCAGCAATGGGATAGTAGCGCAATTCCATGGGAACTTTAATTTTGGGGCGCTTTATGCCGAGCGTCCCTTTTTTATCCGCCGAAAAAGGTCTCCAACTCTTTTAAAGTTTCTGTTGATGTCTTGATGTCCTTTACCATTTCACCTTTGTTGAGCACCGCGATGCGCTCACAAACTTCGGTCACATGAATTAAATCATGACTAGAGACCAGAACGGTCACTTCTTCCTTGGCCGCCAAATCCTTGATAATGCCCTTTAATCGTATTTGGGTGGTGGGGTCTAGATTGGCAAAAGGTTCGTCCAGAATCACCACTTCTGGATTCCCGATAAAGCTAGCCACAATGCCCACCTTTTTTCGGTTTCCTTTGGAAAGGTCGCGAAGGTATTTTTTTTGGCCCAAAATCTCTCCATGGAAAAAATCGTCGTAGTTGGCCAGTAAGGCATCCACGTCGCCTTTGTTTCTTCCACGCAATTCTCCGATAAAATAGAAATACTCCTCTGGGGTGAGATAGCCAATTAGGAAAGTCTCATCAATAAATGCAGAGGTAAATGGTTTCCATGCTTCGCTTTGGTCCACCTGCACCCCATTATTTATGATGTGTCCCGTTGAGGGTTGAATCAAATCCAACAACAAACTGAATAAAGTAGTCTTTCCCGCGCCATTGTTCCCCACCAACCCAAAACTTTGGCCTTTGGGGATTTCTAAATGATTTATATTGAGTACAGTCTGTGAACCGTAGGTTTTTGTCAAATCTTGCGCTGTAATCATGTGCTGTATATGTAAACGATTTTTATTTCTGTTTGTAGGCCAATAAAGTTTTATATTTCTCTTTTTTGTAAATGCCCTCTATCATTCTAAAGGCTTTGTTTTTGAATACAAAGCCCAACAATCCTACTATAGCAACAAAAAGATATCCTGCCAACGGACCGATCAAAAGGTGACCTATCGCATATATGATCATGGGCAAGGCCAGCTTGGGCAAGGTCAATAACAATGTCTTTGCATTGAACGCTTGTTTATCTCCAAAGGCCTTTTTGTTGGAAGTGAGGTCAATGGGTGTTTTCACATAGGCCCCGCCCCAAAGCACCAAATAACTGTTAATCCCAATATTATAGATAGCTCCCACCAATACAGCCGCATAAGCTTCCCATCCAAAGTATGTATAAAAGGAGGCCAAAATGGTGGAAATTATAGTGGCAATGATGACTAAATACCATTTTGAAGAGAGATACTCCCTATAACGTATATTCTGACTCATCATCAACGGATAATAACTACTGTCCCAACTTGGCACGTACTGCCCAAAGCTGAAGAGGAACCCTCCCGTGACAAAGATTCCGGCAAAAATGTTCCAAAAGGGACTGTCATACACCTCAATGGCTCCGGTAAAAAAGAGCAATCCATAAAAAATAAAAAAGAAGCCGGCTATGACCGAGGTCCTGGATCGCTTATTTCGCTTAATAAGCTTAATGTCGTTCTTTAAAAAAGTGCCCAGATTCCCAAAACGATTAAGCCAGTCCAAGTTTTCTGTTTTGGCTTCAGATTGTTTGGTGGCCAGACCACCATCCAAATACATGTGCTTTTTAAAATAGGAAAAGGCTAAAAAATAAAGTCCTAACAATAAAAACCAAGGAAAAATGGCTATCCAGGGTAGATCAAAGAACAAATCAAAAATAGGTTGGGTGTAAAGCGTGATGTCAAACCACTGATAATATTGTGAAATCCCTGCCAACAAAAACAGTGCTGCAAAAACATAAAAGACACTGTCTTTATTATTGACCATTACATTAATAAAGTTGTTGACATATATGAGCGCCATAAATGCCAAATGCCATCCCACAACAGAAACAACGGAGTACCCTTCCATAAACAATACAACACTAAAAGGCACAAAGAAAAACGCATGCATGATGTTGAAAAAGGAAATTATTGTTTTCCCCAAGGAGTAGTTCACCACTTCACTTTTCTTGATGGGTAAATACAACAGTGGCTTAATATTGGTCACTGGCATCTTCTGGAGCATGTACCTTAAAATAAGATCAAAGGCCAAATAATAGATCATATATTGGTTCACGATCCGCAATGGATCGCCAATTCCGGCTTCCTTGATCACAAAATAGGAGCCAAAACCCATTCCTAGAAAGACCAAAATAAAATAGAGCGCTCCAATGCCCATCAAGATTTTGATCCAAATCTCAGTTTTGAATGATGCCGCCCTAAATAAAGATTTCCATTGAAGGCCAAGGAAACGTTTTAACATGGTTGGTGGTTTTTCTGTTAGTACGCAAAATAGGCTATTTGTTACAATGCACATCCTTTTTGAAAAAATGGGGGAAAAAATACGGGTAATCCTTAGTTTTGCAGCAAAATTGTTTTCATGAGCGAATCCCATGCGTTAAAAATCTCAGCGGTAGACAGATTAACCCCGAACGCGGTGGCACTTACCTTTGAGGTTCCCAAGGAGTTTGAGGATACCTACAAGTTTAAAGCCGGCCAATACATTACCATAAAATATCCGTTGAACGGAAAGGAACTCCGCAGGGCCTATTCTATTTCCGCAGCCCCTACTTCAGGGAAATTGACGGTGGGCATCAAAAAAATGCCGGGCGGTACATTTTCGGTGCATGCCAATGAAAATCTAAGGGCCGGTGATGTTTTGGAGGTGATGCATCCTGAAGGGCGTTTTGTTTTTGAGCCAAGTTCTGAGAAAAAAAGCGTTGCAGCCTTTGCGGCAGGTAGTGGTATAACTCCCATCATGAGTATTGCCCAAACGGTTTTGGAATGCAATCCTGAGAACACTTTTGTGCTGGTCTTCGGAAACCAAAGTCCAGAAGAGACCATGTACTTCCATAAAATACAGCAACTTAAAGAAAAATATTCCGAACGGTTTTTTGTGCAACATGTCTACAGTCGAGCACACGAGGAGGACGCCCTTTTTGGACGGATTGAGCGCTCTACCGTAAATTTTGTGGTGAAAAATAAATTCAAAGAGACTCCTTTTGATGTCTTTTATCTCTGTGGCCCCGAAGAAATGATCCACGCCGTATCGGACACACTAAAGGAAAATGGTGTTTCTGCGGATAAAATTCACTTTGAATTGTTCACCAGCTCCGATGAAGAAGATGAGTTGGCCGAGAATCTGGAAGGAAAAACCAAGGTTGAGGTAATTTTGGACGATGAAACCTTCACGCTGGTCATGGATCGAAAGCAAGTGGTGCTCGATGCCGTACTCAATGAAGATATAGATGCTCCATACTCTTGTCAAGGCGGGGTGTGCAGTACTTGTATTGCCCGAATCAGGGAAGGAAAGGCCGAAATGGCCAAAAACCAAATCTTGACCGATGGTGAAGTCGCCGAAGGATTGATCCTAACCTGTCAGGCACACCCATTGACCCCCACTTTAAAAGTGGATTACGACGACGTTTAATCTGTAGAGGCCAATAGTTTTTCAATGGCCCTGCTACCATGTTCGTATCCTATATTAAAGGCATTTTCAATGCCCTTTTTATCCAGGACACCAATCTTGTCCAATTCCTTGGGCTCGATAAAAAGGTCGCATTGATGTAACTTTTCATCGTTGGATGCATGGATCATTAAACTGGTAACCCTTCCCGTAAGCCGAATGGAGTTTTTTAAATCTTTCTTTTGCACCGGAACGGTAACTGACACATTACTTCCAATGATAAACTCCGTTTTATCCTCCACATATTCCTTTGGAAAGTTGTTCATGATGCCTCCATCCGCATAAAGAATATCGTCTATATCCACAGGACTGAACACTGGTGGCAAAGCGGCAGATGCCAATAAGGGTTTTATAAGCTCTCCTGTATTGAAGACTTTCTCTTTTCCGCTCAGCAAATCCGTGGCCACAACATACAAGGGCTTGTTCAAACTTTCAAAAGAGTTCTTTGGGAAAAAATCCTTAAAAATATCAACGTATCGTTCCGTATCAATAAAACCAGGCTTAACAATGGTAAAGAAACTGTACTGAAACACCGGGGTTTCCTTAAAAAAGGTAAGCATATCCTCCACCGAGTTATCATTAGCGTAAAGTGCGCCTACCAAAGCACCAATACTTGTACCAGCAACTTCTTTGGCTTCAATATTGTGTTCGCGCATTGCCTTGATCAAACCAATATGGGCCATTCCACGGACACCTCCGCCTGAAAGAACCAAACCAATGGATTTATTTTCAAACATTGTTCATCAACAAAACTGTGATGCACAAAGGTATAGCATTGCTCCGTGGATAACCTTGTCCTACGTCATGATTTCGATTAAAAAATCATTATTTCAATGATTCACTTTGGTTTTAAAAAATCAGGGGTTACCGACTGTCCGGTCGGTTCAATTTCAAAAAAGGGCCAATTCAAGCCTTTTGTCGAAATCTATAGAACGTTTACCTGAGAATCTTAACTGTCTGGTTTTCAAAACAGACTGATGGGTCGGTTTGTTAAAGTTGCTTTTGTTTCCCTGAAAATGTAATCCCTTTTGCTATGTTCCGACCAAAATCAGTAGCAATAATTGTTGTATGTTTAGAGTAAACATTGATTGATTTGAACCAAAAACCGGTTTACGATACTGCCATTTTAATCTTCGCTAATTCTGCGACCAAGGATAGTCATATCAAAAAAATTGGTTCGGACACCTCCCTTTTTGATGCATTGAATGCGCATACCTTTTCCATTGTACAGGCTACTGGCCTGCCCTATTTTCATTTTACGGAAAGGGAACAATGGGGGCAAACCTTTGGAGAGCGTTTTACCCATGCCATTCAATCCGTTTTTGATAAAGGTTTTGCCAATATCATCGCCATTGGAAATGACAGTCCACAATTGAAGACCCAACATCTACTGAAAACCCATCAACAACTGCACCAGGGTAATACCGTTTTGGGCCCAGCTGTGGATGGTGGTTTTTATTTGTTGGGGCTGCACGCTTCAAACTTCCACCAAGATTCTTTTGAAGCGCTTCCGTGGCAAGTAACCTCATTGTTCAAAGCAACAAAACGGTATTTTGAATCCTTTGGTTGTACGATTTTTTCATTGAACCGATTGCTGGATATTGATTCCGCTATAGATATCAAACGCTTGTGCAACCACATCACAACCCTGGTTGACGGATGGCTTTCGCTTTTTTCAAAATTGATGGGGCAAACGATAGCATTTTTTGAGGTTGGCAATACTACCTTCAAAAATATATTCCTGTTCATTCCATTTAATAAGGGTTCCCCCGTTTCGTTTGCCTAATTCCCAATACCAAGTCATGGAACTTGGCCCTCTTTTTATTATTGAATTCTGACATGCGAGTGCCGATTTGGTATATGTCGATAAACTGCTAAAAAACAAAACATGGCAAACTCATATTACGACCCAGCTGACCTGAGAAAATTTGGTTCCATCACCGAATGGAGTGAAGAACTGGGCAATAAATTTTTTGATTATTATGGTAAGGTTTTCGAAGAAGGCGCACTAAGTGCAAGAGAGAAATCGTTAATCGCCCTTGCGGTGGCCCACGTAGTGAAGTGCCCGTATTGCATTGATGCCTATACCAAAGATGGGCTCCAGCGTGGCATTACCAAAGAAGAAATGATGGAAGCTGTGCACGCGGGTGCCGCCATTGAAAGCGGCGCTACCCTTGTGCATGGCGTGCAGATGATGAACAAATACAACAAACTCTCCATGTAATTGGAGAACGCTTCGCTTCTAGATATTAGACCACTTCGCTGTCAGATACTGGAAGGTTTCCGAATAGTTATAGCAAGATAAGAATGGAACAAAGCATATTATCAGATATTAAAAAGGCCGCCAAAAAGTCGTTGAAGGCCCGGGAAAATGAACTCGCCAATACCAACAGGCAATTGGAGGTCTTAAATGGAGGTCTTTTTGCCGATGGTGAGCTGCCTTTCTTCAAGGATAAAATTGCCAAGACGGGACAATTTCCCTTAAAGCCCAAAACATTGGAAATCCTGCAGATCAATGTGGGGTATATGTGCAACCAGGTGTGTGAGCACTGCCATGTGGATGCTGGTCCGGACCGAAAGGAAATCATGACCCGGGAAACAATGGAGCAGTGTTTGGAGGTCATCCGAAACACGGGAGCACATACCTTGGATTTGACTGGGGGCGCGCCAGAAATGAATCCCAATTTTAGGTGGTTTGTGGAAGAGGCGGCCAAAGCGGGCATCCAAGATTTTATTGTGCGTTCCAATTTGACCATCATCCGTTCCAACAAAAAATACCACGACCTGCCCGAGTTCTTTAAAAAACACAATGTGCATGTAGTTTCCTCCATGCCACACTACACCCGCGGCAAAACGGATAAACAGCGTGGCGATGGCGTTTTTGATAAATCCATTAGAGCTTTGCAAGATTTGAATGCAGTAGGTTATGGTATGACCGATAGCAACCTGCGGTTGGATTTGGTCTACAATCCATCCGGGGCCTTTTTGCCGGGCGATCAAGCGGCCATGGAACACGACTTTAAAAAAGCGTTAAAGGAAGATTTCGACATTGAATTCCACAATCTGTTTGCAATCACCAATCTGCCTATTTCCCGCTTTTTGGACTATTTGATTGCTTCGGACAATTATGAGGATTACATGTATGCCTTGGTAGAGGCCTACAACCCTGCTGCGGTAGAAAATGTGATGTGCACCAATACCATTTCAGTGAGCTGGGACGGTTGGCTGTATGACTGTGACTTTAACCAAATGCTGGACCTAAAGGTCGCCAGCAAAGTCAAGCACATCAAAGATTACAACGAAGATGTATTGAACGACCGGGAGATTATCATTTCACAACACTGCTATGGATGTACTGCTGGTGCTGGAAGTAGTTGTCAGGGGACGGTGGCTTAGTATTCTTATATAAAGTAGATTAATTTATACTGGAAAACTGCAGTATCACTGAAATTATTATTGAAGCATTCAAAAAAATATCCCGAAACTTTTGGAAAGTTTCGGGATACTATGATTGGTTGGTTGTGTTGCGAAATACAATCGTTCTTACCTGTGTTTCCGATGTCGGTGAACGACATGACTACATCATCAATTGCGAGAAAACTTTTCTACCCCTTTCACATTCATTTTAATGGAGGAAACAAAGGGTACGGATGTAATGAACAGTTCCTTGTTGTTCTGTCCGGCAAAGACATTGTTGGTTGCTCCAGCGGGCATATCTATATTCATAATGTTTTCACCATCTGGGGCGTAGACCTTAATACCTCCACTGCTTACATACACATTTCCTTCATCGTCCATGGACATACCGTCACAGAAGTTTAACCCTGGAACAAAATCTTGTAGGTTGGACAAGCTTCCATCTGGATTAATGTCAAAAACAAAGACACCTCCCGAACCATTATAATGCCATTGGTTAACATATAGTTTGGTGCCATCTGGGCTGCCGACCACGCCATTTGGCCAAGAATCGTCATTCCATTCGGGCATAGTGGTCACCCTAACCAATTCGGATGCTCCTGGTGCCAAATAGTACACATGGCCTCCCTTGCCCGTTTCCGCTTGCTCAGAATGTGTGGGCTCCCAAGGTTGTATTCTTGGGTCTCCTTCTTCCCAATAGCCCCTTGGAAAAATTGGGTCTGTGATATACATACCTCCCGTTACTGGATTAATCCATACATCGTTTGGCCCATTTAGAAGTTTGTCATTGTAATTATCTATAAGGACCTCATGACTACCATCTGGAAAGATCTTCCATAGTTCTCCATGAAGATCGGCACAGGCAATTAAGTTTCCATCATTGTCAAAGGCCATACCATTGGCTCGTCCCGTTCCTTCCAAGAACAGGGATACCTGACCATTTATGGCCGACCACTTATAAATTCTGTCGTTCGGTTGATCGGTAAAAAAGACATTGCCTTGTTTGTCCACTGCCGGACCTTCGGTAAACCCAAAACCATTTTGGATTGGGGTCAATTCATCATGCGCACTAGGGGAAATCAAAGAATAGGGGTCATAGATTTCGGACTCAGCACTCCAATCCAAGTTATTTTTTTTGTGCTTAACCGTCAACAGCTCTGGCTGTAATTCATCTGAAGATTCCAAACTTTCGTTGGAACATGCGAATACCAAGAATAGTAAAACTACCCCCACGGTACTAAAAACTCTAATTTTCATTGTGACATAAATTGAGGTTAATAATAAAGTATTTGATATTTTTTATGGGGGAAATTTGCGAACTATTAAATATAGGGATTCTTCTATGACAACATTCTAATTAAGTGTGTATTTTACACAATTGTTCCAAATATAACAAAAAAATTGTATGTGTCTTATTTTAAAACATATAGGATAAGAATTGGATAATCCTTAGAAACTTAAAATACTACGGTCTTCCGTTTGGGTGAATGGAAGGTCAATGGTTATGATAAAGACCTTTTAGCAACTGTGCGATTGATGCTTTCCACTGCCTATTCAACAAGTCAAAAATACTCATTTGCCCACCGATAAGTTGGCTTATTTTCTGATTTGAAAGATTGACGTGTCAGAATTACACGATATATTCCACATCATTAATTATTTCGTGTATTTTTGAGAATGAAGGGGTTGGGCTTTTATAACTTTATGTATCGCCTTTATTTTTTATGCCCCAACAAAATGCACCTATTCATAAAAACCGAGCACCTATGAATTGGAGATTACACAAATACTTTATTTATACCAGTTTTATTGCCGCACTAACCATTTTACTCATAGGTTGCTCCCAAGCTGGGCCTAAATGGAAGCAAAAAAATAACGCATTGATTGCTGAACACGATCTTACGGTTCGCGAACTATCAAACTTACCTGAAAATAAAATTGAATCAAACCTAGAGGCAGGTCATGTAACTGATCTAGAGACCTTAACCACCTTAGAGCTATATCCTGGAATTACTGCATCTCTTTTTTGGGGAACAGGTAATATGGTAAGTATCTTAGACCTTCCTCCAAATGCTGAAATACCTGCTGAAGAACTCCCTGCTGATCGGTTTGTGTTCGTAATGCAAGGATCCATCAACCAAATGATTGAAGGAACATCAGTGACCCTTATTTCAAGACAAAGGGAGGCACCGGATGGTGTACATAGTGCCACTCCCAGAATTGATTTTGTCTATCTGGAAAAAGGAACGGAAAGCGCTGTAACTGCCGGTAAATCTGGAGCTCAGTTATTGGAAGTGTATTCCCCTCTTCGGCTTGATTACCTTCAAAAAGCTGGAATATCGAATCTTCCTGAAACCATTGCAGATGTATCCTCCACCTTGCCTCCAAACGTAGAACCCAAAAAAGTCTATGATCTTTATGATTTTCAGATGACGCAACTGGCGGAAGGAGCTTACTCAAGACTTGTTTCTGGCAGAAATACACAACTAAGCTTTATTTCCATGGGTCCGGGGTCTGTGTTCCCCCATCACATACACCCTCAGGAACAAATCATGTTTGCGCTTAGAGGAGAGTGTGAGGAAATCTTATTGGACACCGAGCAAAAAATGACGCCCAATAGTGTTGTCCGTATTCCCGGAAACATGGTTCACGGCGCAGAAATTGGCGAATTGGGTGCTGATGCATTGGATATCTTCTGGCCTGCTCGTCAGGATTATTTGGATAAAGAAAAAGCTGCCCTGGAAGCCTACAGGGAAATTATTCCAGAAGGTGCTGCACCTGAATTGATTGCTGATGGCAGTAAAACGGAACCGCCACTGTATTTCACAGAAGGACCAAAATGGATGGATGGAAAGATTTATCTATCCAATATGTTCTTTGATGCGGGCTGGAATGCTGACCCCAGTAAGAGCTCCACTGTGGAAATGGATCCAGACGGTGCCTATAGAAATATCAAAGAGGGGATTCAAACCAATGGACTTTACCCCTATAAGAATGGTAATCTTTTGGTTTGTGATATGATCGGCCACAGAGTGCTGGAAATGTCTACGGATGGAAAAATCGTCCGCACTGTGGTGGATTCTTATGACGGAAACCCTATTGATGGGCCAAATGACATCATCACCGATGCTAAGGGTGGGATTTATTTCACAGATCCACAGTTTACCATGGAGGCTGAAAAATTCCAACCAGGTCGAGCCGTTTACTATGTATCTCCAGAAGGTGAAATCACTCGGATCGTAGAGCCCAATGAATTTGCCATGCCAAACGGGATAGTCTTATCCCCTAATGGCAAAACCTTATACATCAACAACTGCTATGACAATGAGTCCTGGTATCCCGTAGACAGTGAAAAGGATAATTTTATTTGGGCGTATGATGTAAATGATGATGGAACCATAAGCAACGGAAGGCAATTTGCTGAGGTGTTCCTAACTGGAAATGTTTTGGATAGAAAAGGGAAATCCACTAGCTCAGACGGAATGGCCATTGATACCAATGGTAACCTTTATGTAGCAACATACTATGGCGTACAGATTTTTAACGCGGAGGGCACCTTTGTTGGGATGATCAACCTTCCTTCTTTCCCCGTAAGTCTTTGCTTTGGTGGAGAAGATATGAAATCGCTCTACATGGTAAGCTATACCCAAGTTTACAAGATCCGTACAAATAAAACAGGATATATTAACTATCTATAGAACAATCACAAACCATGAAAAGAAATTTTTTGATTGCAGGAATTCTTTCGTTAAGCATCGGCTACCATGCATTCGCTCAAGAAATAGGCGAAATCGAAGTAGTTTCCGATGAGTTGGCTAAAATTGTAAAAAAGGATGCCGAAATCGAGGTCATTGCTGATGGATTTCAGTTTACGGAAGGACCGCTCTGGGTAGTGGACAAAGAAATGCTTTTATTTTCTGATGTTCCAGCAAACATCATTTACCAATGGACTGAGAAGGATGGGGCTTCTGTTTTTGTAAAGCCAGGGGGATATACGGACCCCGCTCCAAGAGGCGGTTTTATGGGACCAAATGGCATGATATTAAACCATGATGGCGACTTATGGATTTGTCAGCATGGTGATCGAAGAATAGCTGAGTTGGATGCACCGTTGGATGCACCAGAAGCCAAATTCACCACGGTAATAGGAGCGTATGAAGGCAAAGGGTTGAATAGCCCAAACGACCTGTTTCTTACTGAAGCTGGCGATTTGTATTTCACGGATCCCGCCTACGGTTTTGAGGGTGGTCCAAGTGACCCAAACAAGGAGTTGGATTTTCAGGGGGTTTACAAATTGAGTAAATCCGGTGAACTTACCGTGTTAATCGATTCTTTGTCTACCCCAAATGGAATCTCAATATTCCCTGATGGTAAGACCCTATTGGTTTCAAATACCGCGGGACCAAAAAGAGGATGGTATTCGTATGATATTGCTTCTGATGGAAGTGTATCAAATGGAAGATTATTTGCGTCTCCGGGGGATATAAGAGCACTAGGTGGATGCGATGGGTTAAAAATCGACAAGAAAGGAACTGTGTTTGCTACAGGTCCTGGCGGAGTATGGATTTTTACCAAAAAAAGCAAATTGATCGGTAAGATAAAAGTCAATGGGCTCACGGCTGCAAATGTGGCGCTTTCGCCTGATGAAAAAACGCTTTACATAACCGCTACTGATAAGCTTCTCCGAGTGAAGTTGAGATAAGCACTTTTACAAAACGAAATAAAAAATCCACCAAAACAGTCTTGGTGGATTTTTTATAATAGAGTATTTCAATTCAATAACCGGTCTTCAGTGTATTCAGTACCGCTTGTTCTCCAAGTCTTTCTTTAAGTTGAGTCAGGTAAAGACTCTTTGGAGTAACGTGCTTGTCGGTAGATTCCACAAAGCCATTGGGCTTGGTTAAATCTTGTAATGCCCCATTATAGACCACTGCATTAACCCCAATATGACCAAAGGAGTAATTTTCAGCAGTTGGCGGACTTTGAATGAGGTAGTCACCCTCACAGTTCCAGAAAACAATATTGGCCCCGGCCCAGCCGATAATATAATCCCAAAACCGGGCAGTGAGCGGAGCTTTTACATTATCGTATAAAACTCCATTTACCCAATGGTTGTGTGGTTCACTTGAAGAGTACGGGTTTACGGCCGTACATTCCAAATACACATTTCCACTTGCTTCGGATCTCTGAAGCACAAAGGAGTGACGCCCTTTTTGAGAAACACATCGTTGAACCAGGCAAAATTGACCGTTCATTTGGAAGGTAAACCTTCTACCTCCCCATCGTTGCGAAACGGGCTCCAGAGACGTACAATCCTGAACGGTGATCCATTTGGTACCGGCATTGGCCTGAACCACACTATTGGCAAAATGTAAAGCAGTCATATTTCGGACCCAAGCATTTTTTACATTGGTGAGATTGATGAAGTTTGAATAATGTTTCTCATCCGAAAAATATTCCTCTCCCTGGTATCGGTGCTCTTCACCAAGGTCATCACGGTCCATGTTCCCGTAAGCCGTTTGGCGGACAGAAGGATCATATTCTGATATGCCTCTTAGGTTTTCCACCCCTACATTTTCTATTCGGTTGTCCGTGTATTTGGTTAATTCACCACCTCCCCATTGACTTTCAATTGCTGTAAAAATAGGGGCATCAACCGTAATGGTATTTCCATTGATATTTTTAATGATGCGGTCGAAAGTGATATCGAATGGTTTCCACCGGTTTCTGCCAACAGTTGCGCTATCCAGTCCAATTTCTTTGATCCATTCTTCATTCCCAATTCTTTTGATGGATACTTGGTCACCAACTTTGAAGCTTTTAGCCGATTTCACATGGAACGAAGTGGCCCCAACAGCCACGTAATCATCCGTGATGGTAGTTTTTGAATCTTCAATCAAGCTGATTCCTTCCTCTCCCTCTATCTTGATAAGAGAAGGTCTCCAAAATCTTCTGCCATTACCTTCTGGTGGCGCAGGTATCTTGCCATAAAGAATGGTGCCAATATCACTTTGGCCCTCACCTCGTAGCACTACGCCTGATTTTCGGATGTAAATTTCTTTATCCAGCTGATAAAACCCCATTTTTAAGAGTACAGCGCCTCTAAATCCATTTTCATCCAAAGGCAAGGCAGACACCTTGTCTATGGCAGCTTGAATGCTTTCGGAATTATCCCCAAGCACGGGCCAGACTGTTTCTTTTACCGGCACGTAGGGTAGGGATACCCCTCCGCCTTTATAACCGGCATTGGAAAAATCTGGAATTTGATTTCCCTTGTCATCTTTGATGTAGACAAGCTTTCCGTCGGGTCCGGGGTACACTTTTGAAGTTGGCGCTACTAGATCCTGCGCTTTTGTCTGAAAGGCCATAAGTGCCAAAGCGATTAGTAGCAGCGAATTAATCTTGGGTTTCATCTGTTTATATTTTGGATTTTCAATTTTTGAAGAACCGGTCATTAGACTATTTATCGATACTCAAACAAGTTCAGCACAGGTAACTGCCTGACGGCTAAAGGAGTGAAGTTAGCATTTTTAGCTTAAAATCCATTTGCAATCGATGCCCATTGCGTTCTTTTCAACGAGTCTAGCGGCCCATTTGACCGACCCATAAGTCGGTTTGCTTTTTTGGAATTCTCATTTTTAATCCATTTTTGAACACTTCACCGATTTTTCAGGGAAGTACATCCTGAATTCTTTGGGTTGGCCTATTTCCGTGGAATCTTTGTTACAGACCCAACAGTCTAAACCCAAATCTTATGGAAATGACCCTAAAACGAAGGGAGACCATGCACCGCTTATGTGGAAAGGGTCTCGAAATCTTCAACGAAAAAGGCTATTACAATACCAGTTTGGACGATATCCTCCAGGAATTGTCCCTATCCAAAGGTGCCTTTTACCATCACTTTAAATCCAAGGAAGACTACTTTATCAATATTGTGCAAAATCTTATCGTACAAAAAGTCTATGCGCTTTTGATAGGACCCTTGGATACCAATGAGAATCCGTTGCCGGTGATTGTGGAGAGTTTGGAAAATGCCTTGGAACCCAGTAAGAAGAATGAAATGGCCTATGGTTTTATGCTCAACGATTTCTTGACGGAATTCAACAAGCGCAATGAGGAAATTTGTGGGTACCTTAAAAACATTATCAGTGTCTGGGAGGTAAACTTGGTCGCTGTGTTGAAAAGAGGAAAGGTAGATGGCCATATTGCCCGTCATGTGGATTGTGAGGGTGCCGCCACTTATATCATCGCTTCCTATCTGGGCATGCGTTCGTTAATGACAGATAGTACAAACCGTCAGTTGAAATACCAATACATTCAACAGTTAAAGCAGTACTTTACGTCGATTTCAGCTGCATACGCAACAGCTTAACCTTCCAAAATCTTGATCAACTTCTCCAGAATTTGTTGGGGTTGAATAGTTTTCATGGCCGATTCGTATCCTGCTGGCACCTTATTTCCAT
>JBNLBG010000053.1:0-19744 GCA_050303195.1 Allomuricauda sp.
ATGGAAAAGTGGTTAATGAGTCTTTCTTCATGGCCACACGCTTTATTAGGGATTCCGATGATATGCCTGCCTATAAAGCTATGGGCTATACCAATGAACAAAGTGCCAATGCGGCTTACAAAGCCATAGAAAACAACCCAGAGTTTGCCAATATTTTGGAGTCGATTCCTTTTCGGCATCCAGCACAATTATACGAGGCCATTTGCTATGTTTTTGTCTTCATCACCCTTTACCTATTGTATTGGAAAACGGATAAAAAAGACAAAGTTGGCTATCTTTTTGGTCTGTTTATGGTGCTCTTGTTTGTAGTTCGATTTGTAGTAGAGTTTTTCAAGAAAAGTCAAGGTGGGTTTGAGGAATCTTTGGGCCTCCTTTCCACGGGGCAGTGGTTAAGCATTCCCATGATCATCATTGGACTGTACTTTATGTTCCGGCCAACACCTTCAAAAGCATAATGCCATGCGAATTTTTTTTATTCTCCTTCTTACTTTAATCTTTGTGTTTCTGTCGTGCAAAACAGAATCCAAACGTGAAATCAAGACCGAGACCATTGCGTTTAAAAAAGAAGGTGACCTGTCTATTTTAAAAGTGGACACGGATTCCATCATATCAAATTTTGACATAGAAATTGCCGAAACAGAGTATGAAACCCAGACCGGGCTCATGTACCGGGCTTCCATGGAAGAAAATCAAGGCATGTTGTTCATCTTTCCAAAAGAAGCCATGCGCTCCTTCTATATGAAGAATACGGAATTTCCGTTGGACATAATTTATATTGATGGAAATCAAAAAATCGCCAGTTTCCAAAAAAATGCACAACCCTATGATGAAACTGGATTGACCTCAAAAGTGCCCATAAAATATGTGCTGGAAGTCAATGCAGGACTGTCCGATAAAATGGGACTACAAGTGGGTGATAGCATTTCCTTTACCCGAAACTAGATGTCAAAATACCTATTGGAAAACCAAAGTTCGGAACGTTTGCTGTTTCGAAAGATTGAATCTTCGGATTTTGAGGAATGGTTACCGTTTTACCACAATCCAAAATCCACACAATTTTGGGAAGGACTCCCCTCCGACCCTTTTAAAGCGTGCCAAACCCAATTTGACCGAATTTTTGAACGTTATGAGAATGATTTGGGTGGCATGAACGCTCTGATTTTGAAAGGAACAAATGAATTGGTGGGTATCTGCGGACTATTGGTTCAAACCGTAGATGACATTGTAGAGTTGGAAATTGGTTATTCCGTATTGCCCAATTTTTGGTTGCAAGGCTTTGCCTTTGAAGCTGCTCAAAAATGCAAGGATTTTGCCTTCGCGAATGACTTTTCAAAATCTTTGATTTCCATTATCCATGTGGACAATGTACCCTCCCAAAAGGTGGCCTTAAAAAATGGCATGCACTTAGAAAAAACCACAAGTTACAAGGAGAATCCCGTTCATATTTTTAGAGTTACCAAAGGATAATTGTAATTTTGAGGGAGATTTCTCTTCGCATGAGCCAACCGAAAAACTACGCAATTCTTACCAACAACACATCGCAGACCAAGGAATTGGTCACTAGGCTATTGGCCAACACCACCACAAACGGGCTTGAAGACCTTAAAAATAAGAGAGGGTTTCTTTTTTCAAGATCCGAGATAGAACGGTTTATGGATGAGGAAGAGCGCCACGACATTAAAATTCTGACGAAGGACACCTACCAATCCTTAAAAACAATGAGCAGTGGTGAACAGAAAAAAGCCCTATTGAACCATCTGTTAAAGCAAGAACCCGATTTTTTGGTGCTCGTCAACCCCTTTGATAATTTGGATGTGGCCACGCAAACCAATTTAAAGGAACGGTTGTGCACCATTTCAACTTCAAGGACTTTGGTACAATTGGTCAGCCGATTGGATGACATTCTTCCTGTAACCACCGATTTTTTCTCGCTGAATGGTAGTGAATTGGAAAAATATCCATCCCCAGAGACTTTTTGGGAAGCAAACAAACGGGATGCACACCAATTTACGGGAACAATCCCTGCTCCCATCAATCCCATAAAAGAAGAAAGTACTGAATTGGTCAATTTTACCAATGTTTCTGTGAGTTTTGATGGTCGTCAAGTCTTGAAGAACATCAATTGGTCCGTAAAGCAGGGCGAGTTTTGGCAATTGATTGGCCCCAACGGTAGTGGAAAAACCACAATGTTGTCTATAATCACGGGGGACAGCCACAAAGGCTATGGACAAAACCTGACCCTGTTCGGTCAAAAGAAGGGCAGTGGCGAAAGTGTATGGGACCTTAAGCAAAAGATTGGTTACTTTACCCCTTCGGTGACCGACAAGTTCAGAGGATACCACAGTTTGGAGCATATGATCATATCGGGCCTGCACGATTCCATTGGTTTGTACGTTCTCCCAACCGAAATAGAAAAACGCCTTGCAGGGCAATGGCTGAAATTATTGGGACTTTATGAGAAACGAGATACACATTTCCGTGAGCTTACCCCAGGTGAAAAACGATTGGTCATGACGGCCCGGGCCATGGTAAAGCACCCACCCTTGCTCATTTTGGATGAGCCTACAGCAGGATTGGATGATAAAAGTGCGGCATTTTTTGTTGCCTTGGTCAATAAAATTGCAAACGAAAGTGATTCAGCCATTCTATTTGTTTCCCATAGAAAGGAGCCCAACCTTAATCCACAATTTGTTTTTGAGCTGCATCCATCACCCGAAGGGTCGGTTGGCAAACAAACTTCACGTTGATCTACTTCTCTAATCTTTGCCTCAGGGTTCATATTATTTTTTTATCTTATAGAGATTTCAAAAAATAACCTTCCTTCGCATGCAGAAAATCAACGTAAAGCCAGGGGCCAAAATAAAAGATTATAAGGCCTATGGCTCTCTCTATTCTTCCGTTCTGGACTTCTTGGAACAGGCCAAGAAACCAACTGAAACTCTTAAAGGAACAACGATTTGGATGATTAACTCTACGGCAATTGGCGGTGGGGTTGCCGAAATGCTCCCAAGTCAAATGCGTATATTGAGAGAGCTCGGTGTTTCTATAGAATGGCTGGTCATTGAAGCCAAGGAGAAGGCTTTTTTTGATATCACCAAACGCATCCACAATGCCATTCATGGTAGTGGTGATGGCATTTTTACTGAGGAGGACCGTTCCATATTTGAAGCGGTAAACCGTCAGAACCTTCCACAGGCCCTAAATCTTATCAACGAGGGTGATATTGTGGTCGTGCACGATCCACAACCTATGCCTTTGGCGGCCATGATCAAAAAAGAGAAAAAGGTTTCCATTATGTGGCGTTGCCATATTGGTCTTGAGGAGGATACAGAAGTAACCGATGCCGTCTGGGATTTTTTAAAACCGTACACCAATGATTACGACCATTTCATTTTTAGTTTGCCTTCTTACGTACCCAAAGGGCTAAAAAAGAAAACTACCATTATCCCTCCTGCAATAGATCCCCTTAGTCATAAAAACCGGGAATTACAATTGCACAAATGCATTGGGATTCTATACCAATCCGGGGTTTTGGATGACCACAAGGCTATTTTGTACAATCGTTATCAGCATAAGGTTCGCAAAGTAATGCCTGATGGCACTTTTGATTTTTTGGATGCCGATGAAAACCTAGATCTCATTTATCGACCCATTGTGACCGAAATATCACGCTGGGACCGTCTTAAAGGTTTTAAGGAACTTATGGAGGCCTTCATTAAAATGAAAAAAGACAATCTTAAAAATGGGGATCCCACTAGCTTGGAATATAAACGAATTAAAATGACGCTTTTGGTCATGGCGGGCCCAGACCCGGCATTTGTGTCAGACGATCCAGAAGGTGAAGAGGTGATGAAAGAATTGACTGAAACCTACAAGGCCGTGGATGATGATATGAAAAATGATATTGCCATCCTACTTTTACCTTTGGACAATCCTAAAGAAAATGCATTGATTGTGAACGCCATACAACGGACTTCGAGCATAATTGTCCAGAATTCCATCCAAGAAGGGTTTGGGCTTACGGCAACAGAGGCCATGTGGAAACGGAAACCCGTTTTGGTATCGGGTGCTGCTGGGCTTAAGTTTCAAGTGGAGCATAATAAAACTGGAATGATCAATGAAGATCCTACAGATATTGAAAGTCTGACCAAGACACTCACCTTTATGCTCAATCACCCCAAGGATAGAGATAAATGGGGATTCAACGGGCAATTACGGGTCATTCAAAATTTTACGCTTTTTAGCCAGTTGATTTCATGGTTGAAAGTCTTGTCCAGCAACAAAAGATAATTACACGTTTCGTCATAAAAATAAAAGGCCGTTCTAGTAAGATAGAACGGCCTTTTAAGGTGTAATCTAAAACTATGCTATGCTTTATCAGCAGAAGCAATTTTCTTTTTTAATGAATCGAACATGACGGGTGTTGCAATAAATACCGAAGAATAGGTACCCACAATAACACCTACGATCATGGCGAACATAAATCCTCTTAAGCTTTCCCCTCCGAATACGAAGATGGCCAATAGTACGATTAAAGTGGTCAATGACGTATTCAAGGTACGGCTCAAGGTGCTGTTCAAGGCTTCATTAATATTTTCACCATTTCTCCATCCTTTCAGTCCCACAATTTCCCGAATACGGTCGAACACTACCACGGTATCGTTCAAGGAATAACCGATAACTGTCAAAATCGCAGCAATAAAGGCTTGGTCAATCTCCATGTTAAAGGGCATAATGCTTCCGGTTAGGGAGAAAATCCCCAATACAACCATGACATCATGGAAAACTGCGGTAACGGCTCCCAAAGAGAACTGCCATTTTCTAAATCGCAATAAAATATAAAGGAATACAACCGCCAAAGAGCCCAAAATGGCCAAAAAGGCATTCTTCTTAATATCATCTGCTATAGTTGGGCCAACTTTTATAGACTGTAATATTCCAATGGATTTTTCAGAAGCTCCCACCGTAAAGTCATCAAAGGAGGTGCCATCTGGCAAATATTTTTGCAGTGATGTATACAGTTTGTTCTGTATTTCATTATCCACCTCAATCCCTTCTTCATCCACTTTATAAGGTGTGGTCACTTTTATCTGATTGGCATCACCAAACGTTTTTACATTGGTTCCACTACCAAACACTTCATTCAATTCTGTTGTAATTTCAGAAGGGCTCACTGCTTTCTCAAAACGAATTTGGTATGAACGTCCTCCTATAAAATCAACTCCTTGATTAAGACCTGTGGTGAACAAAGAAAATATACTAACCGCCACCAAAATTCCGGAAATCACATAAGCAATCTTACGCTTCACCAAGAAATCAATGTTCATCTTACTGAACAAATTCTTGGTAATTCCTGTAGAGAAATCCAATCGCCTGCCTTTTTTGGCCGAGTAGGCATCAATCATCAAACGGGTCACAAAAATAGCTGTGAACAGCGATGTTACAATACCAATCAACAAGGTCGTGGCAAACCCTTTAATAGGACCTGATCCAAAGATGAAAAGGATAATCGCGGTCAAACCTGTGGTAATGTTTGCATCCAAAATAGAGGACAACGCGTTTCCAAAACCATCTGCAATGGCTTGGGCCTTTCCTTTACCACGTGCCAACTCTTCTTTTATCCGTTCAAAAATAAGTACGTTGGCATCCACCGACATACCAATGGTCAAAACGATACCGGCTATACCAGGAAGGGTCAATACCGCTCCTAAACTGGTCAACACCCCAAAAATCAAAAGGATGTTGAATACCAATGCGATATCCGCAAAAATACCTGCCTTGCCATAGTAGAAAATCATCCATGCCAACACAAATACCATGGCAATGACAAAGGACATAAATCCACTATCAATGGCCTCTTGTCCCAAAGATGGTCCTACTACTTCAGATTGAATAATTTCTGCCGATGCAGGCAGTTTCCCCGCACGTAATACATTGGCAATATCTTTGGTTTCGTTTATGGTAAAGGTTCCTGTAATTTCGGAACGCCCACCTGAAATTGGACCTGAAGAAACCCCAGGAGCCGTGTATACTTTATTATCCAATACAATGGCAATACCTGTTTGGTTGTTGTAAGCATCACCAGTCAATTCTTCCCATTCTTTAGCACCACGTGTATTCATGGTCATGCTAACGGCTGGCTTGTTGAACTGGTCAAAGGTATCCTGTGCATCAGAAACTACATCGCCACTGATTCGTGGAACACCATCCCTATTGGATTTTAGGGCGTATAATTCAACAACTTCAGAATCTTGTGCAGGTCTTTCCCATAAAAATTTAGTGAATTGCACATCGTTGGGCAACAACCTCTTGATTTCAGGCATACGCAAATACCCACCTATTTCTGCCGTATCGGCTACCATGGCACGGGCAATGGCGTGGCTTCCTGGACCAGCGGGAATCAATTTCCCCAACAATGGATTGGTCTGAGGAGCTGTATCCAAAGAATCTTGAGCAACATCCGATAACAAGGAATCTATTTCAGATTCTGGCTTAGAAAGCTCTTCCTCTTCCGTCTCAGCAGGCTCAATAATTTCTTTAAGTCTTTCATTGGCGCTTACAAAAAACGACCCCAAACTTTGGTTGCCCTGCGTATAGGTTTCCCAAAATTCCAGTTGGGCGGTACTGGACAATAATTCTTGCGCTCGAGCAATATCTCTTGCACCTGGAAGTTCAACCAAGATTCGGCCAGAATTTCCTTCTCGTTGAATGTTGGGCTGGGTTACTCCAAAACCATCAATACGTTCACGAAGTACCTCAAATGCAGAAACAATGGACTCATCAATCTTTCTTCTGATGACAGGTTTAACTTCTTCATCCGTCATTTGAAAGTTGATATCATCGCTCAAACCTTTGTTGGCAAAGATATCGGGAGAGGCCAATTTGGTATCTCCTTTAATATTGTCAAACGCTTCAAGGAACAACTCCAAATAGGTATTGTCGCTACTTTTGGAGGCATTGTCGGCATCAGCCAATGCCTTGTTGAAAATGGGATTTTTGGTATTGTTGGCCAACCCTTTTAAAATGTCCTTTACGGAAATCTGAAGGGTAACATTGATCCCCCCTTTAAGGTCCAGACCCTTATTCAACTCTTTTGTCTTGGCATCTTCATAGCTGGTAAAACCTAAAACGGAGTTATCGCTGATGGAATCTAAATACGACGCCTCTAAAGCTTCACGCTTAGCCACATAATCCTCCTCTGCTTCCGAAATTTGGCTAATTGCGTAAGCCTCAGCATCCTTTTCCAACTTACTTGTTATGAAAGTAAAGGATAGCTGATAGATACTCACCAAGCCAAAAAGGATAGCGAAAAGCCTTATTAGTCCTTTATTTTGCATTGATTATTAAATTTTTAGAAGTTTTCTTAAACAGCGTGCAAATATATCATTTCCCATAAGATTTGCCAATAGAAATTGATGTAATTGCAATTTGATCGCACGGTCATGCCCAAAAATAAAATTGCCATTTCGAACCAAGGGACAAAAAATCTCCAATTGTATCTATGGGATTTCTCACTTTTCCTTCGACTGTGCTCAGGATGACAGCTCGAAATGACAATTCTAAATATGGTTCAATCGAAATTAAACGTCAAGCAGACCATTGGTCTTTTTGACCCCAGCAGCACTTTCCTGCATTTTTGCCTTTTCGGCATCGGTCAATTCAATTTCAACAATTTTTTCAATACCGTTTTTCCCCAAAATCACGGGTACCCCGATACAGATATCATCAAGGCCGTATTCCCCTTCCAAAAGTGTGGAACATGGAAACATTTTCTTTTGATCGCACGCAATGGCCTGCACCAAACCTGAAACAGCAGCTCCGGGAGCATACCAAGCACTGGTGCCCAACAATTTGGTCAAGGTGGCACCTCCAACCTTGGTTTCCTCAACTACCCATTGCATTTTTTCTTCGGAAAGGAACTCTGATACCTTAATACTATTTCGAGTGGCGTGGGCAATTAATGGAACCATCCCTGTATCACTGTGTCCTCCTATTACCATTCCATCAACATCAGAGATGGGAGCTCCCAATGCTTCGGCCAGTCTGTATTTAAAACGGGCACTGTCCAATGCACCCCCCATTCCAATGATTTTGTTTTTAGGCAAACCTGTAGCCTTGTGCACCAAATAGGTCATGGTATCCATTGGGTTACTCACCACAATAATCGTGACATTTGGAGAATGCTCCAAAATACCAGTGGCTACGGTCTTTACAATCCCTGCATTAATCCCTATAAGTTCTTCACGGGTCATTCCCGGTTTACGTGGAATTCCCGAAGTAATTACCGCAATATCGCTATTGGCTGTTTTGGAGTAATCGTTTGTGCTTCCGGTGATTTTGGTATCAAAACCATTCAGAGATGCAGTTTGCATCAAATCCATGGCCTTTCCTTCGGCGTATCCTTCCTTAATATCCAACAAAACAACTTCTGCTGCAAAATCCTTTATTGCTATATACTCTGCACAGCTTGCTCCCACTGCGCCTGCTCCAACTACGGTAACTTTCATTTTTATAGGTTTAAATTTTAATCGCTCAAAAATAAGGCATTTAGGTCAGAAAAAAGCTGACATCAGCCAGTTTTAAGGAAGGTTTTTGACGCTTAACACAATTCCCAGAAATCTATGGGCATGTTAACAAAATAGACTATTTATCGAAGAATTTGATTTCAATGAAATCTTTTGCAATGCTTTGGCAATAATTTCTTACAAACTTACGTTCTATTAGTCCCAAATTAAACCTACTTGACCTATGAAAAAGCTCTTTTCATTGTTGTCCATTATCGGCATAATAGCCATAAGCAACTGTACCCGTGTGCCCGAAAACAATGATCCCATTTTGGGTATCTGGGCCAAAACCGAATCTTCTTCAATAGATGGTAAAGGTACCGACTCCACTCGGGAGGAATGGATTTTCAATGATGTTTATTTGGGCAGATACCAAAGTTATTCAAACTCCAAATTGGTTTTTTATACTGATTTTAAATGGTCCGAGGAAAAAGGGACCTATACCATCATATATGGTGACCCCCAAGTTGAGGACATTACGGTAAGTCTAAAACAAAGCAGCAACCCTGAAATTTTAGCCCTGGAGAACGGTTCGGTCTTCGCCACCAGGGAATAGACAGGAAGACTACTTATATGAAAATAGAAGGCCCCAACGTAATTGTTGGGGCCTTTTTAATGGTTGGTCAATTGTTTTTTACCTGAATCCGAAGTTTATACCAAAGGTAAAGGTGCTGAATTCAGAAAAATTGTAATCTGCATTGAGCCTAAAGAAGCCCAGTTTTATTTTGGTACCTAGCGTAGCGGCTACGCCACTGGCTTTTTTCGATACTGTAAAAGGATCTTCAATGGTTTCCGTAAAGAAAGGTCCATTGGCCTCGTAAGTTCCCAATAGATCAATATCCGATTTACCGGTAATATATCCCAGTCCACCGTAAAAATTGATTACAGGAATATTTTTAGTGGAAACCACGGCACTGAAGTTCCATGTTTTAACCGAGGCATCAATGCGTTGATCGCTTCCAGCAATCACTCCAGTATCCGTAAAATCATACTCACCTGAAAGCCCGGTATATCCAATGACTGCGGAAATGGCCACAGGTAATAATTTGTCGGCGGGAAGCAATTTGGTAAAATCATATTGAATACCAGCACCGAAAAGTCCAATTTTGGCATCGTCATCAAATTTTATCTTGGGCAAAAAACGAGCTTTTACCTCTAGGCCTTTCACCAACCCAACACTTCCTTGGATATATCCAGAGGGAATAAAGTTGAAATTCTCGGAAGCCAATCCGGAAGGCAATTCAAAATCTTCACGGAACAGTCCGCTTTCATCTTCAACAAAAACCTCAATACCTTCAATATCGCCCAATGCCGTTGAAACAGGTCTAGCTTGCCCTGGATTGTTGACAAAGTCCAGGTTTTCATACTCATTGGGGTCCAAAACAAAGGCTTTTTTATCATCCTTGTTCTTAAATCCTGTCATATTTCCCACAATGGAAATTTCAAAACCACCCAATGGCTTGGCATCGGCGGTATTGTACCATCCATTGGAGATGCTGTAAATTGTTGCTTCGGAAACGGGAGCCAAATAGGAATTGGCATAACGTTCGGCATCATTGACACCGGCAACAAAGAGGTCATTCAAATCTTGCGCTTTAGAAACGGTCACAATAGAGAGTGCAACCAACAAAAGAATTCTTTTCATTTTGTAAAATTTTTCCTAAAACTAAAAAACTCGCTTTGTAAGAGCGAGTTTTTGTTGTGAAACAACCGTTATCTATACATCTATGTTGGCATAGACGGCATTTTTCTCAATAAATTCACGTCTAGGTGGTACTTCATCACCCATTAGCATAGAGAAGATACGGTCAGATTCCGTAGCATTATCTATGCTTACTTGGCGCAATGTCCTGAATTCTGGATTCATGGTGGTATCCCACAATTGCTCCGCATTCATCTCACCAAGACCTTTGTAACGTTGAATGCTTGCCCCTCCATTCATTTCGGCGATGATGGCATCACGCTCTTTATCATTCCATGCATACCGTTTCTTCGCCCCTTTCTTGACCAAATACAAGGGCGGAGTAGCAATGTAAACGTGGCCTCCCTCTATGAGTTCGCGCATGTATCTGAAGAAGAAGGTAAGAATCAGCGTCTCAATGTGGCTACCATCCACATCGGCATCACACATGATGACTACTTTATGGTAACGCAGCTTGTCCAAATTCAAGGCTTTACTATCCTCTTCGGTACCGATGGTTACACCCAATGCGGTATAAATGTTTTTGATTTCCTCATTTTCAAAAACCTTATGTTGCATGGCTTTCTCCACGTTCAAAATCTTACCACGGAGTGGTAGAATCGCTTGAAAGTTTCTATCCCGACCTTGTTTGGCCGTACCCCCTGCGGAATCCCCCTCAACCAAGAACACTTCACATTTGGTAGGATCCTGTTCGGAGCAGTCCGATAGCTTTCCAGGCAAGCCCCCAACGCTCATTGGGTTTTTACGCTGTACCATTTCACGTGCCTTGGCTGCTGCATGTCTGGCTTGTGCGGCCAACTTGACTTTTTCAACAATTTGTTTGGCATCATCTGGATGTTCCTCCAAATAATCGGTCAACATTTCAGATACTGCTTGGCTGACGGCACTGGTCACCTCGCGGTTTCCTAGTTTGGTCTTGGTCTGACCTTCAAATTGGGGTTCTGCGACTTTAACGGACACGATGGCCGTAAGTCCTTCCCGAAAATCATCCCCTGCAATTTCGAACTTCACCTTGTCCAACATTCCAGAGTTATCGGCATATTTTTTCAAGGTAGTGGTCAATCCCCTTCTAAAACCGGAGAGATGGGTACCTCCCTCATGAGTGTTGATGTTATTTACGTAGGAATGCAGGTTTTCTGTATATCCTGTATTGTACATCATGGCCACTTCCACGGGTATACCATTTTTCTCCCCTTCCATGGCAATCACACTCTGAATCAATGGTTCGCGATTGCCATCCAAAAAGCGGATGAATTCCTTGAGACCTTCATCAGAATGAAAAGTTTCTGAAACAAACTCTCCTTTATCGTCCTTGTTTCTTTTATCTGTAAGGGTAATGGTGACACCCTTGTTCAAAAAGGAAAGCTCTCGCATCCTATTGGCCAAGGTCTCATAACTATATTCAATGGTCTGGGTAAAGATGGTGTCATCTGGCATGAAAGTCACAACCGTACCGGTCTCTTTGCTTTCTCCAACACTTTTTACAGGGTAAAGGGTTTTTCCTCTTTCGTATTCCTGCTCCCAAATTTTTCCATCCCTATAAACTGTTGCTTTTAAATGGACAGAAAGGGCGTTGACCACGGAGACCCCTACACCGTGAAGTCCTCCAGAAACTTTATATGAATCTTTATCAAACTTACCTCCTGCTCCAATTTTGGTCATGACCACTTCAAGGGCGGAAACACCTTCTTTTTTGTGAAGATCTACAGGGATTCCCCGTCCATTATCCTTCGTGGTGATGGAATTGTCCTCATTGATGATTACCTCAATGAAATCACAGTGACCACCCATGGCCTCATCAATGGAGTTATCCACAACTTCATATACCAAATGGTGAAGTCCACGTACCCCAACATCTCCAATGTACATGGAAGGCCTCATGCGTACGTGTTCCATGCCTTCAAGGGCCTGGATACTGTCCGCTGAGTACATTTTCTTGTTAGCTTCTTCGCTCATATATTCTTCGTATTTGCCTTGAATTTTTCAAATCTTACAAATATAAAGAATACCCCTCGAAATTAGGCCGTTGATGCCCCTTGGACACCTTAAGTTATCAACAAAAACCTGTGGAAAAACAGCCCTTTCACCCCTTCACGCGGTGGCCCTCCGTAAAAATCAAAAAGCCCCTTCTTCAAGGGGCTTTTCCGACTAATTGAAAATGAAACAAAACAGCATCCTCACACTACATTTTCTTATAAAGGTTGGTTATTTTACGTAAGCATCGGAGTGAACCTTGGCCACTGCCCTTCCCGATGGATCGTTCATGTTTTTAAAGGCCTCATCCCACTCCAAAGCTATCTTGGTACTGCACGCCACAGATGGCTCCTGTGGAACGCTCAATGCAGCAGCATCTGATGGGAAATGACTCTCAAAAATGGAACGGTAATAGTACTCCTCCTTAGAAGTGGGCGTTTGGATAGGAAACTTAAAGTGTGCATTTTCCAATTGTTCATCGGATACTTCATCAGCCACCACGGTCTTTAGGGTATCTATCCAGCTATATCCCACTCCATCTGAAAACTGTTCTTTTTGTCTCCAAGTCACGCTTTCGGGCAAATAGGATTCAAAAGCTTTACGTACCACCCATTTCTCCATACGCTCACCGTTGATCATCTTGTCTTTTGGGTTGATGCTCATGGCTACGTCCATAAACTCTTTGTCCAAGAACGGAACCCGGCCTTCAATACCCCAAGCTGCCAAGGATTTATTGGCACGAAGACAATCGTACATGTGCAATTTGCTCAGTTTTCGTACCGTCTCTTCGTGGAAGTCTTTTGGGCTTGGTGCTTTATGGAAGTACAAATATCCCCCAAATAGCTCATCTGCCCCTTCACCTGAAAGCACCATTTTTATCCCCATGGATTTGATGACCCTTGCCATCAAGTACATAGGCGTTGATGCTCTTACGGTTGTAATATCATAAGTTTCCAAGTTGTGGATAACATCTTTGATGGCATCCAGTCCTTCTTGAATGGTAAATTTTATCTCATGGTGAACGGTTCCTATGTGGTCTGCCACTTTTTGGGCAGCTGCCAAATCTGGAGACCCTTCCAATCCCACTGAGAATGAATGTAATTGTGGCCACCATGCATCAGCGGTATCACCGGATTCAATTCGCTTTTGGGAGTATCTTTTCGCAATGGCGGAGGTTACGGAAGAGTCCAATCCACCAGACAACAACACCCCATAAGGCACATCAGACATCAATTGGCGGTGTACCGCAGCTTCCAATGCTTCTTTGATGGCCTCTATACTGGTTTCATTCTCCTTTACGGCATCGTATTCCATCCAATCTCTTTCGTACCATCTAACAAACTCACCAGTTGAGCTGTGCAAGTAGTGTCCCGGAGGGAACAGTTCAATTTTGGAGCAGGTACCTTCCAAAGCTTTCAATTCAGAAGCTACATAGAAAGTTCCGTTTTTGTCCCATCCAATATATAGGGGAATGATTCCCATGTGATCGCGGGCAATAAAATATTCATCCTTTTCACTATCGTAGATGGCAAAACCAAAAATGCCGTTCATTTCATCCACAAAGTCGGGGCCCTTTTCTTGATAGAGCGCCAAAATCACCTCACAATCGGATTGGGTTTTGAATTCGTATTTCCCTTCAAACTGCTTTCTGAGTTCTTGATGGTTATATATTTCGCCATTGGCCGCCAATACCAATTTACCGTCGGCACTGAACAAGGGCTGCTTTCCTGAGGCAGGATCAACAATGGCCAATCTTTCATGGGCCAAAATGGCCTTATCATCTGAATAAATTCCACTCCAATCTGGACCTCTGTGTCTAACTTTCTTGGACATTTCCAGTAATTGGGGGCGCAACACTTCCGTGCTTTGCTTTACATCAAACGCACATACAATTCCACACATATAAAATATATTTATAACAATTTTAATGCAAATATTGACCTTATAGTTTATAAATAAAAGTATAAAACAAAATTAAGTTACAAATTAAAATATTAATACATTTTTATATATTACATTGTAATTAAATCATGGTGCAACCATACAAAATCAATCGTTTTGTAAGGTTCTTAAATTTTAACGTCTTTTTATAAAAACGCCATTTAATTACATCCTAGTTTTGGAAACAACTAAAATCACAAACATGAAAAATGTATTCTTATTTACTTTTTTAACTCTTGCTATGGTTTTTACCACTGAGGCCACAGCACAGAAATTTAGCGGTTTGGACAAGAGTCCGGCTGATATTGCCTATTATCCTTCCAGCTCTAGGGAAATGGACAAGGCTGCACGAATCATTTATAGCCGTCCACAATTAAAAGGGCGTAGCTTGGATGAACTGGCGCCTAAAGGAAAAGTTTGGAGAACCGGGGCCAATGAGGCCACCGAAATCACTTTTTACAAAGATGCCACGGTAGGAGGCCAAGCCATTAAAGCAGGTACGTATTCATTGTTCACCATTCCCGGTGATGATGAATGGACCGTTATTTTGAACAGCAATTTGCACCAATGGGGTGCGTATTCCTATGATAGTGCCGCAGATGTGGCACGAGTTACGGCTAAAGCCAGCACCGATGACGAGGAATTGGAAGCATTCTCCATTGCCTTTAATGATGATGGTGATATGGTCCTGGCATGGGGTACCACAAGAGCTACCTTACCGATGAGCTTCTAAGTAAAAACTTTTACTATATCGAAAAGCGGGCCTTGTGTCCGCTTTTTTATTTCATGGAAACCCCGCCGACAAAAACCTGTTCTGTTTTTAGGTTGGGAACATTCTCTATGGGCATGGTCATGATGTCATCACCCAAAATGACAAAATCGGCAAATTTACCAGGCTCGATACTTCCTTTTTCATTCTCCTCAAAATTGGAATAGGCTGCCCAAATGGTCATTCCCTTTAAAGTTTCCTCTCTGGACAGGGCATTCTCCATTTGATACCCGCCTTCGGGGTAGTTCTCCAAATCTTGACGTGCTACTGCGGCATAGAATGTCAAGAACGGGCTTACTTGCTCCACGGGAAAATCGGTGCCCAAAGCAACAAGACCTGCTTTGTCCAATAGCTGTTTGTAAGCATACGCACCCTTGACCCGCTCCGGTCCCAAACGGTCTTCGGCCCAATACATATCACTGGTTGCGTGGGTAGGTTGCACGGAAGGAATGATTCCATTTTTAAAATAATCAAAATCCGGTTGTGAAATGACTTGAGCGTGTTCCACTTTCCAGCGACGGTCTTCTTTCCCTTCCAAGGCTTTTTCATAGGCCCTTAATACCACCACGTTTGCAGAATCCCCAATGGCATGTGTATTCATTTGATAGTCTGAAGCTGCAATCCGTTTCGCCAAAGCTCCAATTTCATCCACAGGTGTGACCATCGCGCCATAATGTCCCGGTTGGTCTGAATATGGCTCCCGTAATGCTGCTCCTCTGGAACCCAAAGCACCATCACCATATACTTTTACCGAACGGACATCCAGTCTGTCGGTTTTGATAATACCTTTGCTGAGGAAGTAATCAAGATTTTCTGGGGAATTGCTTACCATGGCATACACCCGGATGGATAGTTCACCTGCTTGTTGCAAGCTATCAATCAGTTCGATGGTAGATTTACCCAAACCTGCATCATTTACCGTGGTCAAACCATAATCCAAACAAATTTGCTCCGCATCCTGCAAAGCCCGAATCTGGCTTTCCTTACTTGGCTGGGGCATCACGTCATAAATCATTCCCATGGGATTATCCACCAAAACGCCTGTTAATTCTCCATCTTTCTTTACGATTTCACCACCTTCAACTTTAGTGTCAGCAGTAATTCCAGCCAAATCCAATGCTTTTTGGTTCACTATCAGGGCATGACCATCAATACGCTCCAATGCAACTGGGGTATCTGGAAAAAGTTCATCCAGTTTATCCTTGGTTGGAAATTCCTTCACTTCCCAATCATTTTGATCCCAGCCCTGTCCCATAATAAAATTGGAAGGACGCTCTTTTTGAAAAGCCACCACTTTCTCAACAACCTCATCAAAACTGGTGGTCCCGACCAAATCTACCACTTGCTGATTCAGTCCCAAACCATAAAAATGGCAATGGGCATCTATTAAACCGGGTACAATGGTCTTTCCTTCGGCATCCAGTTCTTCTTTGGCTGTATATTTTTTATGGATGTCCGCGGTTTCGGCCACGGCCACAAATTTTCCATCTTTTATGGCCACACAACTGGCCTTGGAGAAATCTTTATCAACGGTATAGATATTGGCATTATAAACAATTAGGTCCACTTCTTCCTTGGAAGTACAAGCAAAAAAGAACGCAACGGAACAAAAGAGAAGAAACTTTTTCATGGAGAGCTGGTTTCTCCAAAAATAGAAAATGCAATTGAACGGGCAACAGCTATTGATCTACAAACTCGGTCATTACAAACTCCACCCTGCGATTTTTTCGTCGGGCTTGATCGGTCTGTGCACTATCCAGAGGCACTTTATCCCCATACCCTTTTGATGTGATACGATTTTTCTCCAGCCCCAATGCTATGAGATATTTTGCAACGGTAGTGGCCCTTTCCCGTGAAAGTACATCGTTGTACTCATCCGACCCTAAATCATCCGTATGGCCACTGATGGAAACCTTTAAATTGGGGTTTTTTATTAGGTAATCAAAAACATCCTTTAGGCTTTGTTTGGCCTTGGGTTGTAAATCAAATCGGTCAAAATTAAAATTAACATGGTCCAACACATACACCTCATTGGGTTTGTACACAGGCCCCAAATAGGTAAGGGAAATGTCGTCAATATAGTAGTAGGCATAGCCTTCTGCCCTTGGGGATGAATCTTTAAAATCCATATAGTGGGTACCGGCATTGCTCATAAAATTGCCCAAGATCAAGTGGTTTTCAAATCCTTTTGCCACAATATCAAGACTCAATTGCATCCACTTTTCCTTGTTGTCATAAAACCCCTCAGCTGAAAATTGTTTCATGTGCGTGGTCTGGATGCTCTGTGAGGTCAATGCCGCATGCGAGAGCTGTCGTTTGGTATGGATGGACAGTGGTTTTTCCGAAAGTACCGCTCCAATATCCATCACAGCACCATCGGATTTTTCAGAGAGGCTCAAAGAAAGTTTTAATCTGTACCTGTGTCCTTTTTCTAAAGTCTCGGTCAAAGGTACTTGTATATATTCTCGATAATCATTTGGAGCAAATAAATATAGTCCGGCATAAGCTGACCCTTCAAAGGCCTCTTGTTTACCTTTAAAGTTCATGGGGATTCCCAATTTGGTCCTGCTACACGCGTTGAAGTAGTCCGTAGTTCCCAAACTTGGGGCACTCCAATGCTTTGCATCTTTGTTGAGATTACTCATTTTGACCGGACATTGAAGGTAATCCTCAAATCCGCCATTCTGAACCAAATTTTGGGATTGAAGTGGAACACAAAATAGTGTGATCACCAAAGTAGGTAGTATGTATAAAAATCGCAACAACATGATTTCCAATCGATTTGGAACTACCAATACGATTTAAAAAAACATACTGGCAGGGGGATTAAAACGCCCTTTCTAACATTTTATTGCGTATTCTCCTACAGAATTTAGAAGTCAAACTTATAAGAAACCCCTGCTAAAGCCTGAAAACCTTGAACCCTAAAATTGGCCCAACGTTGGTAATCGCTGTTTGCGATGTTGCTTGCTTTTACAAAAATGGAAAGTTGTTCATTGAAATGATATCCCACATGAGCATTGGCATCAAAATAACCGTCCAAGGTAACTATCGCTGCAGGAAACTCCGATGGTGTGACATTTTCTTCGGCCACAGCCAACAAATCATCGCGTTCCCCTACGTAAAATAGATTGGCTCCCATGTACCATTGATCATTAATTTGATAATCCATAAAAACGGAGCCTTTTATGGAAGGTAAGTTCCAAGCTGGATTGTCTGTTTCAGTATCATAGTCATAGAATTCGGCATTGATGCCCAGCGTAAAGTTTCGGTTGACATCCACATTCAATTCCCCAAAAATGCCCAGCGTTTTTACATCGTCATAAAACACCTGAAAAGAATTTCCATAATAATAGCTGCTCTCATCATTTCGGAAAAGATTCTCTGGATTTAAAAGAAACAAGGGCTTTCTATTCTCTGCAGTATACGAACCTTTAATGTTATACCCCACATTGGATAGTAACTGGCCCTTCAACCCCACATAGCCAATGTACTGTTGGTCGGTAGGTAAGATGGTCAGGGTTGGTGAAACATAAGGATTTTCATCCACAAAATCATGGTAGGAATTTTGCTTCAGGTCTCCTTCAATTCCTCCGTACGCAATGACATTTTCATCCAGCAATCGGTACGAAGCGGTTATGGCTGGATAGATATAAAAGTTGCTATCGCTGTTTTCGGTATCCATGCCATAGACAAAGTTGGCCCCTAGGTTCACGGTCAAATCATCTCGGAGGATTAACAAACTGGGATTCACCCCCGCTTGAAAAAGACTGTAATTAATCTCTCCGTCGTTGACGGTATTGTTGAGCGAAGCATTCTTAAAATTTCCACCCACATAGTCCAACTTTGCCCCAATTGTGATCAATTCTTCAGTGATGGGCAACTCTATGGTTGGGTTCACCACTACCCTATTCTCTGCGGATTCCGTGGCATCCCAAAAACGGCGCAACAAGATATTTCCCTTTTTAAAGAAGGAATCTTCCATGTTTAAATGGGCCTTAGCCTCTGCATTGAAATAATTCTGCTGCTCATCCATGTCGGCAACCGTTGTTTCCGCAAATTCACCATTTTCAATACCGTACCAATTGTAGAGTTGATGCTGAAGCCCAACACTAGCGCCCCAATCCATATAGCGGTCCTTTTTGGCGTATGAAGCATCGAGTTTGGTATTATAAAATTCTGTATCCAGTGGGGTGGAATCCATATCGCCCCTTGACGAATGGTGGGTCAGGCCAAAATCCAACAAATCCTCACCACGGTTAAACTCGCGACTGGTGTAAAAATCCACCAAGGCATTATTGTAGTTACCAAGACCTACCGAGGCGTACGAATTGTATAAAGTAGGTGGTGGAGTCTTCTCCACGCCAGAAGCCCTTCCTTTGGCCGGGGTAAAAGTAGACGCCACGGGAACAGAAAATATGCTATAGGTGATATCCTTTTTTTGAAGTACAATGGAGTCATTGAGACTGGGTGCCGACTTTATCTTAAAGGCATCCGAAACGGTAGGGGAATACGGTTTCACCACCGTTACCGTTTCAGTTCCAATGTTGTCGGTTTCCTGTGCTAAAAGGGCTCCGCTAAGGCTCAAAAAAAGTGCTGAAAATATATAGGTTCTCTTTTGCATGCTGTGTCTCGATTTAGTTTTCATCAGGGTTTACTGATGAATTGCTCTCCGCTTCCTTGGCCTTTATCCGTGCCAGTTCCTCTTTTGCCTCCGTAACAATCCCATCAAACTCGGAAAAATTGGAAATCACACTCTCCAAAATATAGGTAGCCTGGAAAGCATCACCCAAA
>JBNLBG010000054.1:0-19537 GCA_050303195.1 Allomuricauda sp.
GGGTATCAAGGAATGATCGAAGGTGATTTCAAGACTTTGGATGCTCGAAGCGTAAACAATATCATCAATAAAGGTGGCACAATTCTCAAATCTGCACGCTGCATTGAATTTAGAACAAAGGAAGGAAGGAAGAAAGCTTACGACCAACTGGTGAAAGAAGGTATTGATGCCTTTGTGGTCATTGGGGGTAATGGAAGCTTTGCTGGAGCCATGATCTTTAATGAAGAGTATAATTTTCCCATTATGGGAATACCCGGTACCATTGACAATGATATTTTAGGGTCCTCATATACCATTGGTTTTGACACCGCCATTAATACGGTTGTAGAGGCCATTGACAAAATCAGGGATACAGCGAGTTCCCACAACCGTTTGTTTTTTGTGGAGGTAATGGGCCGTGATGTGGGTCATATTGCTTTGAATGCAGGTGTAGGTGCTGGAGCCGAAGAAATATTGATACCGGAACAGAATTTAGGACTGGAACGTTTGTTGGATTCACTGAAGCGCAGTAAAATATCTGGCAAATCTTCAAGTATAGTAATTGTTGCCGAAGGGGACAAAACGGGTAAAAATGTGTTTGAGTTGAAGGAATATGTAGAGGAGCACCTACCCATTTATGATGTTAGGGTTTCCGTGTTGGGACACATGCAGCGAGGGGGTAATCCTAGTTGCTTTGACCGGGTTCTGGCCAGTAGAATGGGCGTAAAGGCTGTTGAAAGCTTGTTGGAAGGCAAATCCAATTATATGGTTGGGATACGGGACACCAAATTGGTGTTGACACCTATCGCTGAAGCCATCAAGGCACACACAGAAATTGATGAAGAACTCATACGAGTTTCCGATATAATGACAACTTAATGTAAAAACTAAAATAGAGAACATGTCAAATTTAAGAATAGGAATCAACGGATTCGGTAGAATTGGAAGGTTGGTGTTTCGCGCAACCGTAAAAAGAGAAAATGTAGATGTTGTTGCAATCAACGACTTGTTGGATGTTGAACACCTTGCATACTTGTTGGAGTACGACTCTGTACATGGAAAATTTGATGGCACCATTGAAGTGAAGGATGGTAACCTTGTCGTAGATGGAAAAACCATCAGAATCACAGCCGAACGTGATCCCAAAAACTTGAAGTGGGATGAAGTAGGTGCTGATATTGTTGCTGAGTGTACTGGTATCTTCACCACTTTGGAAACGGCCCAGTACCATATTGACGGAGGTGCTAAAAAAGTGGTTATCTCCGCTCCGTCCAAAGACGCTCCAATGTTTGTGATGGGAGTAAACCATAAAGATGTAAAAGCATCAGACAACATTATTTCCAATGCTTCATGTACCACTAACTGTCTTGCCCCATTGGCCAAGGTATTGAATGATGAATTTGGTATTGAGGAAGGCTTGATGACAACCGTTCACGCCACTACAGCTACCCAGTTAACTGTTGATGGTCCTTCAAGAAAGGATTACAGAGGAGGTAGAAGTGCGCTTTTGAACATTATTCCTGCAGCAACCGGTGCGGCCAAGGCGGTAACCAAAGTAATTCCTTCTTTGGAAGGAAAATTGACCGGTATGGCCTTTAGGGTGCCCACTGCGGATGTTTCTGTGGTGGATTTAACCGTAAAACTTCAAAAGGAAACTTCTTACGAAGGTATTAAGGCTGCCATGAAAAAAGCTTCTGAAGGCGAATTGGCAGGTATTTTGGGTTATACCGATGAATTGGTAGTTTCCCAGGATTTTGTGGGAGACACAAGAACATCCATCTTTGATGCAGATGCAGGAATTGAACTAAATTCCAAATTCTTCAAAGTGGTTTCTTGGTATGACAATGAGACCGGATACTCTAACAAATTGGTCGACTTAGCAGAGCACGCTGCAAGCCTATAATTTATTATCTTACTATAATTATTTCCTGAAAGGGGGGTAACCCTCTTTCAGGATTCAATCTAAACACTGACCGTATGATATTGATCGTGGATAGTGGCGCCACCAAGTCTGATTGGATTGCCTTGAGCGATAAGGGGGAGCAATTGTTTCTCACCCAGACCCTTGGGCTTAGCCCAGAGGTACTTACCCGTGAAGTAATCGAAGATCGCTTGGCCAACAATTTTGAGCTTTCTAAAAACAAAGAAGAAGTACGTCAGTTATATTTCTATGGAGCCGGATGTGGTACCGATAGAATGAAAAACTTCTTGAAGGAAATCTTCAAGGATTTTTTTCCTAATGCCAAAACTGAGGTTCGTGAGGACACCTACGCGGCCATTTATTCTACAACCAAGATTGGTCGTCAGGGTATTGTTTGTATTTTGGGAACCGGATCCAACTGCAGTTATTATGATGGTCACCAATTATTTCAAAAAGTGACATCATTGGGGTATATTTTAATGGATGATGGGAGTGGAAATTTCTTTGGAAGAAAACTGCTCCGGGATTATTATTTCCATAAAATGCCACAAGATTTGGGCATTAAGTTTGCCAAGGAATACAATCTTGATGCGGACGTCATTAAAGAAAACCTCTACAAACAACCCAACCCAAATACCTATTTGGCCACGTTTGCCCGTTTTATCATTGAAAATAAAGAGCATCCCTACTGTAAAGGCGTCATAGAAAAGGGCTTACAGCAATTTGTGAACAACTACATCATGCAATTTGAGTTGGCCACCAAAGTCCCGATTAGTTTTGTGGGGAGCATTGCACATTTCTTACAAGATGAGCTGGCCGCTTGTTTGGAACGAAATGACTTGATTCTGGGTGTAATCCGCAGAAGACCTATTGAAGGACTCGTTGAATTCCACAAAGAAACTATTTAACGGCAATCATTGAGATTTCTACATTGACGAACTTGGGAAGGTTTGCCACTTCTACCGTTTCCCTTGCTGGGGCGGTCTCTGGGTCAAAGTAAGTACCGTACACCTCATTGATCTGTGAGAATTGGTTCATATCCTTTATGAAAATTGAGGTTTTCACAACATTTTCAAAAGTCATGTTAGCGGCTTTCAAAATGGCCTTGAGGTTTTCCAAAGATTGCTTTGTTTCTGCTTTCACATCTCCTTTCACCAACTCACCAGTTTCAGGATTTAGCGCAATCTGACCTGAAATATATAATGTATCCTTGATCAGTACTGCTTGGTTATAGGGGCCAATTGGGTCTGGAGCGTTGGGGGTATTGACTATCTTTTTCATATTGATGCACACTTTTAATTAGCTATAAAATAATTTGAAATTACCGTCTGCCACGAAAAGGCTGGCTTCTATTTTCCCATTTCAGGTCACTGAGTATGGAACTCTTTATCCCAATAAAAAAGTACCACCGCTCATATCGTCCAAATGGGGTCCAATCAAAACTGAGCCTAAAACTGCTTAAATCTCTTTTAAAAGCAAATCGGGTATCTGCAAAACCCTTGTTCTTAAAATCATATCCAGAATTAAACCCAACCTCCCATTTTGGGGAAAGTTGGATGTTCCCCGTAAACATCAGGGAGTGATTGGTAATTTCTTTTTCCCGGTTCCTGTTGCTATAGGAAGCCACATAGGTCAACCGCATATCCCAGGGGACCTTGGTGCCATAAATTGGGTTTTCTTCATCACCACCCCCTTCCTTTTCTTTCCGAAAATGGGGTTCGCCATCCCGAGCACCTTCAAGCTCAAAGGGGTTGGCGCCATAATCCTGGTCTTGCTTACCTTGATCATCCGAATCTTTCTTGCCACCTCCTTTTTGGAACATTTCGCTTTTAAGGGAGAATCCCGTATTCAATCGGGCCGAGGTAAGTCGGGCCAATCCACCTCCATTCTTAACGTTCAAGGTATTGATACGTCTACCGTTATTGTCTATGGCATAGGGATCAAAGGTTGCGGAGAAATTTATGGGTACGTTTTTTATGATTTCTGTGGCCCCACTCATGTTGATAGGGCTCAATTTTAGGGAATCAGCTTCAAAATTGTAACTGGTTGAAAAGGTCAGGTTACTTAAAATACTCACTTTCTTGGGCTCCGTGGCCGTGGAATCCTTGTCGCGTACCTTGGCCTCTAATGTGTTCTGCAATGAAAAATTAAGGGCGCTTCCACGGGTCAAGGAAGGCCGACCATAAATACTGGTTTCAAAAGGGGTGTATTGCACATCTTCACCATCTTCATCGGTATACGTATCATAAAATTGTTCAAAGGAAGGAGTGTAACTATACCCAATGGAGGGTCGCATGACATGGCGTATGGCCTGAATTTTTTTATCCTCCCCAAAATTGAAGGTACCGTAGACAACTGTCCCAATACTTGCTCCTAAGTTATATCGGTTGAACCTATCAAACCCCGGAATAGTATCGGTGACTACCGCTTCTTGATCAGCATCATACCTACGACGTAGGGTTTCCAAGGTCCACACATCTTCATAATTTCCATTTAAACTCACGCTGAGGTATTTTGCGACTTTAAAGTTGGTTCCGATGGGAATTCGATGCCGGGCACCTATCCGGGCGTCCTCAAACATTTTGCTGGTAAAAAAATCTTCCTCAGTGGTGGTAATGCTGTTTTGGGCGTTTACATCATACTGAAAGTTGATATTTTGCAAAATCCCTTTTTTTATTCCATCTCTTTTGGCAAAAGGGAAAATACGCTCCATACTGGCCTGTAGGGTGGGCAGTGACATGTTGATGGTTTGTGTCCGGGAGTTTTGGGTATGGCTCAGGGTCAAACTGGCGTTCACTGAAGGGTATTCTGGAAACGTTTTGGAATAACTTATGGATGATGCAAACGTATTGGTTTGTGAATTGTTCCGGTTTACCTGATTGAGCGAGTTGGTATAGTACTGGCTGCTCCCCAGGTTTACCGAAGCGGAAAAACGCGAATACGGACTTGCTTTGGGGTCTTGGCTGTGGGATATCCTTATGTTATAGTTGCTCGTTCGGCTGTAATCATCAAAACCTCTTTGGCTGCGGATAAGATTCTCATAGCTGACATTGACGTTCCCCCTAAACTTATAGCGTTTGGTGTATATCGTCCGTCCCCGGAAACCATAACTGCCATTGGTATAATAATCTCCAGTAATTTCAAGATCTACATAATCGCTTATGGGAAGGTAATACCCGCCACTTTGCAAAAAATAGCCACGTTGGGGATCATTGCCAAAAGTGGGGAAAACAAGCCCTGCTACCCGCCCATGGGTCAATGGAAAATAGGCAAACGGTAAAGCAATGGGCGTGGGAACATCCACAATGTACATATTGCTAAAACCGGCAATGATTTTCTTTTTGGGTACAAATTTAGCCTTTCGTACCCTGATATAATAGTCGGGGTCCACAGTATCCTTTGATGTGGTCAATTTTCCTTCGCTCAAAAAGTAAACGGAGTCGTTTTCTTTTTTGGTGATTTCGGCATAGACATTCATGGCATCACTTCCCAATGCGTCTGCGTCTGCTTGTTGTTCTGTTCTGGAGTTCCAGATGAGGGCTTTTTGAGTGTCAAAATTAAACCGAATGGAATCCGGTCGAACCTCATTGTCACCTTGTTTAAAAAATGGTAGTTGGGTGTAGACACCCTTTTCATCCTTGATTCGCCCGGCGTATACCTCATTTTTAACATAATCCATTACAATCACACCCGCCTTCAGCTCGGTATCCTGGTAATAGATTTCGGCCTCGTCGTACAAATAAATTTTGTTTTCCTTTTGGCTCAATCGTACATAATCTTTGGCCTTATATTTGATTTTATCGAGTAACAACGGCTGGTTTCCTGATACGGAATCTACCTCTACCGAATCCGCCGAAATGGAGTCGTTAAGGATGTTGGCAGGCATCAATGGAGCTGTGATGCTATCCTGTATGGCCTTTATGGGCAAAGGCGTAATAAGGTCTTCCTGAGCTGTTAATGTGAGTCTGCCACAAAGAAGAACAAATAGGAAAACTAAAAGATGTTTGTTTGATTGCAACGTGATAAATCCTATTTTTGTGCTGGGTTGGCTCAGTTTTTGTGCCCAAACTTACATATATTTTTTGTTCCGCTTATTGGTGATTACGATATTTTTAACCAATATTGGGAGACTATAAATAAACAGTTCTTATGAATAAAAGTTGGATTACATTTTTCGTTTTATTATTCATAACCCCAACACTGATTTCATTTAACATTACCAATTTACAAAAAACACCCAAGGACAAATTCATTGTGGTCCTTGATGCCGGCCACGGCGGGCATGATCCTGGTAACATTGGAAATGGGTATTTGGAAAAGGATATTGCACTAAATGTTGTGCTCGAAGCCGGTAAGGAATTGGAGAAAGACCCCAACATTAAGGTTCTTTATACCCGGGACGATGATACTTTTGTAGACCTCTTTAAAAGAGGAGAGATTGCCAATCAGGCCAACGCAGACCTCTTTGTTTCCGTACATTGCAATTCCCATAGTTCCGATGCCAGTGGTGCCGAAACTTTTGTTTTGGGACTGCATGCCAATCAGCGTAATTTTGAAGTGGCCAAAAAGGAGAACTCCGTAATTTACTTGGAAGATGATTATGCCCAGCGTTATGCAGAGTATGATATTAACTCTCCAGAATCCATTATTGGCTTGACCATTATGCAGGAAGAATTTTTGGATCAAAGTATTCTTCTAGGTAAAAAGCTTCAGGATAACTTTACCAAAAGGTTGAAAAGAAAGGATAGAAAAGTAAAACAGGCCGGTTTTATTGTCTTGCACCAAACCTTTATGCCCAGTGTTTTGGTGGAGACCGGTTTTTTGACCAACAAAAATGAAGGTAGCTATTTAAATTCAAAAAATGGACAACGAGAGATGGGCAAGGCCATTGCAGATGCTGTTTTAGCCTACAAATCTGAAATCAATACGGGTGTTGATATCAGTGGGATTTCAACAGAAATTGAAGACACGGAAGTTGCGGTCAATATTCCTGAGGAAACTCCAAAAAAGGAGGAAGAAATGCCTAAAAAGGAAGAAACAACAGTTGCATCCACTCCAAAAGAAGAAACTACCGTACAACCACCCGTTGTAGCTAAAAATACTGGAGTAGTTTTTAAGGTACAGCTTTTGGCAAGTGCCAAAAATATTCCCCTTAAAGGAGAAAACTTCAATGGCTTGGATATATTATCTAGGGAGCCCTACAAAAACCTATATAGATATATGTATGGTAATGCCAGTACCTTGGATGATGCAAAAAGGCTCAAGGCCAACGCAGATGCTAAAGGCTATACAACCTCATATATAGTAGCTTATAAAAATGGTAAACGAGTGCCTTTGTCACAAGCAAGCAACTAGATGAACATCTTTGACAGCCTTGTCAAAAATATTCCTAATTTTGTTTAAACCATAAACCGAATCCTTTGAAGCTATCCAGGGAAGTTAAAACCGGGGTTATCGTACTCGTAGGAATCTTTGCCTTTATTTTTGGGCTCAGCTATTTAAAATCCTCCCCACTATTCGACAACAATAAAACGTTTTATGCTGTGTACGATAATGTGGGCGGTTTACAGCCCGGTACCCAAGTGTCCATAAATGGGTATAATGTAGGCAATGTTACCAGTATTGGCTTTAAGGACAGCTCAGGAAAGTTGTTGGTGACCTTTTCGGTAAGCAATGAATTTGATTTTTCCCAAAATAGTATCGCAGAGCTTTTTGATACCGGTATCATAGGAGGGAAGGGGATTCAGATTGTTCCTGTTTTTGATGGAGCCTCCAATGCAAAATCCGGGGATACGTTACAATCCAAGATTAAACCGGGTATCACGGAGTTGGTTCAGCAAAAACTCACCCCATTGCAAATGAAGGTGGAAGGAGCCGTTTCCAATGCAGACTCCTTGTTGATGAACGTCAACCAGATATTGGACGATCCCACCAAAAGGGAATTGAAGGAAACCATTGTATCACTCAACCAATTGGTAAAAGCATTTAAGGGCAGTGCGGATAAAATAAATGTGTTGTTGGAAAACAACCAAGAACAATTGGATAGTTCCCTCAAAAATGTAGATAAGATAACCTCTAATTTTTCCAAACTTTCCGATTCTTTGGCCAGTGTGGATTTAGCGGGAACCCTAAACAATTTCCAAGAAACTGTAGACAAATTGAACGGCATTCTTGGAAAAATTGAACAAGGGGAAGGATCTTTGGGTAAATTGCATAAAGACGACACCTTGTACAACAATTTGTCAGAGGCATCAAGACAATTGGAATTATTACTTCAAGATTTCAGGCTCAATCCCAAACGGTATGTCAACGTATCCGTGTTCGGGAAAAAGCAAAAGGAATATACCCTTCCAGAGAACGATCCTGCCGATTCAATACAGACCCAGAACTAGCTTAGGATGGAATATTTGCCCAATATACTTTTTGTGATAGTCCTGATTGCAGGCATCGGTTTCTTTACACGAAACGTTAAAAAACTGTCCCGAAACATTAAATTGGGCAAGGATGTGGATGTTAGCGACAACAAATCCCATCGTTGGCGGAATATGGTCCGAATTGCCTTGGGACAGACCAAAATGGTGGTCCGCCCAGTAGCTGGACTCATGCACATTTTTGTGTATGTGGGCTTTATCATCATCAATATTGAAGTGCTGGAGATTATTCTGGATGGAATTTTAGGAACCCATCGATTGTTTGCTCCCCTCGGTACACTGTATGATATTTTGATTGCCTCTTTTGAAGTGTTGGCCTTGTTGGTCATTGTGGCCGTGGTCGTTTTTTGGATCAGAAGGAATATCATTAAACTTCAACGATTCATTAAACCTGAAATGGAGGGCTGGCCGAAAACAGACGGTAACATGATTCTTTATATAGAATTTGTGCTGATGATATTGTTTTTGACCATGAATGCCGCTGATTCCCAACTGCAACAAATGGGAGCTATTCATTATACCGAAGCAGGAGCCTTTCCAATCAGTCAATTTATTGTGCCCTTATTGGATGGACTTTCCATGTCTTCTTTAATATTGATTGAGCGTTCCGCTTGGTGGTTGCACATTTTAGGTATACTGGCATTCTTGAACTATCTATACTACTCCAAACATTTGCACATTCTTTTGGCCTTCCCCAACACCTATTATGGGAAGGTTAAGCCACAGGGACAGTTCAATAATCTGGAATCCGTTACCAAAGAGGTGAAATTGATGATGGACCCCTCGGCTGACCCTTATGCAGCACCTGCTGAAGGTAGTGACGCTGGAGAGCCTGAAAAATTTGGTGCTTCGGATGTAATGGACTTGAATTGGGTGCAGTTGCTCAATGCGTATACGTGCACTGAATGTGGTCGTTGTACGTCTGAATGTCCTGCTAACCAAACCGGAAAGAAATTGTCGCCCCGTAAAATTATGATGGATACCCGTGACCGCTTGGAAGAAGTCGGGAAAATCATGGATGCCAACAAAGGCGAATTCGTGGACGATGGTAAACAATTATTGAATGATTACATCACCCCGGAAGAACTGTGGGCGTGCACTACGTGCAATGCATGTGTGCAGGCATGTCCTGTGAGTATAGACCCCTTGTCCATCATTGTGGAGATGCGTCGCTATTTGGTCATGGAGCAGTCCGCAGCACCGATGGAGTTGAACAATATGATGTCCAATATCGAAAATAACGGTGCACCGTGGCCTTACAATCAAATGGACCGTCTAAACTGGGTGAACGAATAAATTTGCAACTATGAGCGAGCAATTGATGGTCAAAACCATGCAGGAGTTTATGGCAGAGGACAAGCAGCCAGAAATATTGTTTTGGGTGGGCTCTGCAGGTAGTTATGATGATCGGGCCAAAAAGATTACTAGAGCTTTTGTAAAGTTGTTGAACAAAGCCAATGTTGATTTTGCGGTTCTGGGCACCGAAGAAAGCTCTACCGGAGATGTAGCCAAAAGGGCTGGTAATGAGTTTTTGTTCCAGATGCAGGCCATGATGAACATTGAACTGTTGAACGGCTATGAAATAAAACGAATCGTCACCTGTGACCCTCATTCCTTTAATACGCTTAAAAATGAATATCCCGGTTTGGGTGGGAACTATGATGTTGTCCATCATACACAATATTTAAAAGAACTGATAGAAAAGGGCCGTTTGAAGTTTGAGGGTGAGGCATACAAGGGAAAACGCATTACCTTCCATGACCCCTGCTATTTGGGAAGAGCCAATTCCGTTTTTGATGCGCCTAGGGAGTTACTCGCCAAAACCAACGCAGAATTGGTGGAAATGAGGCGTCATAAAAAAACAGCCCTCTGTTGTGGTGCCGGAGGCGCCCAAATGTTCAAAGAGCCTGAAAAAGGGGATATGGACATAAATGTGTTGCGTACCAAAGAGGCATTGGAGACCCAACCAAATGTCATTGCAACAGGTTGTCCGTATTGTAATACGATGATGACCGATGGTATTAAAGCACACGAAAAAGAAGATAGTGTTGCGGTTATGGATGTTGCTGAATTATTGGCAATCTCCCTAAATTTGTAAGAATAAAATTGTCTCCTTGAGGGGACTACAAGGGGTTCTCTTCAAAAAGTATAAAAAGATATGCTAGTGGATTTTAATGAATTGCCAGACCACTCCAGAATTTGGATTTATCAAGCCAACAGGAGTTTTACGGAGGAAGAACAAAAAGAACTGGAAGAAAGTTTAACCGGATTCTTAAAAGAATGGACGGCCCACGGTAGTGATTTGCACGCGGGCTTTGAGATAAAGTACAATCGGTTTATCGCCATTGGATTGGATCAGACCAATGCCAGTGCATCAGGTTGTTCCATTGATGCTTCGGTGCATTTCATCCAGAGTTTGGAGAAGAAATACGATGTCATTTTATTGGATCGTATGAACGTATCTTACAAGCAAGGTGAGTTTATCGCCTATAAACCGTTGAAAGATTTCAAGAAAATGGCGAAGGAGAAGGCCGTTTCCAAAAACACGATTGTTTTCAACAATTTAGTGGCCACAAAACGAGAATATTTGGAGAATTGGGAAGTGCCAGCCAGTGAAAGTTGGCATGCCCGATTTGTATAAATAGACTCTTAAAATATCTTAATTTCTGTACATTCTTCGACGAAATGCAATATTTTTATCAGCAATAAGTTCATGTCCTAGACAAGATATTTATGCAGATTAAGCTCTACCTCCCCCTTTTCCTGTTTTTTTGTTTGCATACCATGGGCCAAAATAACCCTTTGGTCACTAGAGATTCTATCGCCCAAGCCAATTGGGTCAAGGGTCATTACAACAGAATGTCTTTAGAAGAAAGGGTGGGGCAGCTGTTCATGGTGAGTATTGCCTCCAACCAAGATCAAGCTTCAAAAGATAAGGTTAAGAAGCTGGTAAAAGAAGAGGGCATAGGTGGGGTAATTTTCTTGGTCGGCGGTCCAGTGCAACAGGCAAAACTGACCAATGAATACCAATCTATATCCAAAGTACCGCTGCTTATTGGTTCTGATGCTGAATGGGGGTTGTCCATGCGTTTGGATTCCACCTACGCTTTCCCCTGGAACATGACCTTGGGTGCCATTCAGGATAATTCCATTGTGGCAAAAGTAGGATATCAAATAGGGAAACATGCCAAACGTTTGGGTGTACACATCAATTTTGCCCCCGATTTAGATGTCAACAACAACCCCAAAAACCCTATAATTGGCAACCGTTCCTTTGGAGAAGACCCTGTAAATGTGGCCGAAAAAGGAATAGCTTTTGTAAGAGGAATGGAGTGGGCGGGAGTTTTATCCTGTGGAAAACACTTTCCAGGGCATGGGGATACTGCCACTGATTCCCACAAAGCATTGCCCATCATTGGTTCAAGCCGGGAACGGTTGGATTCCATTGAACTATATCCTTTCAAAAAAACAATGGAAAACGGGTTGAGTTCCATAATGATAGCCCATTTGGATGTGCCCAGTCTGGAAAGTAGGGAGGGGTATCCGTCATCACTTTCCAATGACATTGTCTATCAGTTGCTGCAAGATGAGTTGGGCTATAAGGGTCTGGTTTTTACAGATGCCTTGAACATGAAGGCTGTATCCGAATTTGCGCCTGAGGGCGAAGTAGAGCTACAGGCCTTTTTGGCTGGGAATGATATGCTCCTAATGCCTGAAAATGTGCTCAAGGCCAAGGAAAAATTGATTGAAGCCTATAATACCGGTGTGATTTCTGAAGCACGTCTGGCCCATTCTGTCAAAAAAATATTGATGGCCAAGTACAAGGCAGGTTTGTACGACTATCGTCCAATCGACTTGAACAATCTTTATGAAGATTTGAATGCCATTGAAAATGATGTAGTGTATGAGGAGGCCATTGAAGGTGCGATTACGGTGGCTAAAAACAATTTTTCATTGATGCCCATCAAAAAATTGGAGAACAAGAAAATTGCCTATGTGCAATTTGGGGATGATTCAGGTTCCACCTTTATTGAATCACTAAACAAGTATTTTAAGGTCACGCAAATCAAAGCGAAGGATATTGCAGGTTACAAAAAGGAATTGGAAAATTATAATCTGGTGATCATTGGGTTCCATAAGAGCAATGAAAGTCCATGGAAAGGATATAAGTTTTCTAAAAATGAGCTCTTTTGGCTTGAGGAAATCTCAAGATTACGGACCAGTAACACCATCTTGACACTCTTCGCAAAACCCTATGCACTCCTGGATATTCTCAATTTTGATACTATAGATGGGGTGGTTGTTGGATATCAGAATAGTAAGATAGCGCAAGAAAAAGCTGCCGAGGTTATTTTTGGTGCCATTGGTGCAACAGGAAAACTGCCGGTTTCGGCTCATGATGAGTTTCCAATGAACACAGGAGTGGAGTTAAAACCCATACAACGATTGGGTTATAGTATCCCAGAAAGGGTTGGGATGAGTTCCTCACAATTGGCCATGGTGGATACACTGGTACAACATGGTTTGGATTCATTGATGTTCCCGGGGGCACAAGTGCTTATCGCTAGAAAAGGAAAGGTCATTTACAACAAGAATTTTGGTAAGCCTACCTATAATTCATCGGAATACATCAATGACGAATCTATTTACGATTTAGCGTCATTGACCAAAATCCTCTCAACCCTCCCCTTGATCATGAAAATGGAGGAAGAAGGAAAAATAGCGTTGAACGACACCTTTAAGGAATTGGTTCCCGAGTATGAAGAAACGGAGCTTAAAGACGTAACGGTGCTTAAAGCACTTTCCCATTATGGGCGTTTACCCGCTTGGATTGCTTTTTATTTGGATACTTTGAACAAGGAAAGGAAACCTTCTCCTGAATTTTACAGTCACAATCCCTCCCAAGATTTTTCCTATCAGGTGGCGGACCACTTATATCTTACCAATGCTTACAAGGATTCCATATATGAACGTATTGGGCGTCAGAGTTTGAAGTCAAACCGGTATCGCTATAGTGATGTTGGGTACTATGTGTTCAAAAAATATATAGAGGAAACGTATGGAAAACCCATTGACAAATTGATCAATGAATTTCTGTATAAGCCCATGGGATTGCAATACACTGTTTTTAATCCATTGGATAAATTTCCCAAAGATGAAATTGTGCCCACTGAAGAGGATGATTATTATCGGTATCAAACCATACAGGGCTACGTGCATGATATGGGTGCTGCCATGCAAGGTGGTGTGGGGGGACATGCAGGATTGTTCAGTACGGCCAATGATGTGGTCAAGATCATGCAAATGTACCTGCAGGGGGGCTATTATGGCGGCGAACGGTTTTTGAACGAGCGTACCATAAAAAAATTCAATACGTGCTATTTCTGTAATAAAAATGTAAGACGAGGGGTGGGTTTTGATAAACCCCAATTGGAAGAAAGTGGTCCAACCTGCGGATGTGTGTCTCCAAAAAGTTTCGGACATAGCGGTTTTACAGGCACTTATACTTTGGCAGACCCTGATGCAGAACTGATCTATGTCTTTTTATCGAACCGGACATATCCCTCGGCTACCAATAATTTGTTGATTAGATCGGGCTTGCGGACTAGAATCCAGCAAGCTATTTATGATTCCATTATAAATTAGACAACAAATATTGGCTTAGATTTGTAGTCATGAAAATTGCAATTGTTTGTTACCCCACGTTTGGTGGTAGTGGCGTTGTAGCCACTGAATTGGGTATAGCCTTGGCCGAAAGGGGTCACGAAGTTCATTTTGTTACCTATCGGCAGCCAGTACGGTTGGGCCTATTGGGAAATAACATCCACTTTCACGAGGTGCACGTGCCTGAGTATCCTCTTTTTCATTACCAACCGTATGAACTGGCCTTGTCCAGCAAATTGGTGGATACCATAAAGCTATATGGAATTGAATTGCTGCACGTACATTATGCCATTCCCCATGCCTATGCAGGGTATATGGCGAAAAAAATGCTGCAGGAATATGGAATTTTCATTCCTATGATCACAACCCTTCACGGAACGGATATTACCTTGGTGGGCAAACACCCTTTTTATAAGCCGGCGGTAACGTTCAGTATCAATAAATCGGATGTTGTTACCTCTGTTTCCGAGGCGTTGAAGAAAAGTACCATCGAACTTTTTGATATTGAAAAGGAAATTGAGGTCATTCCCAACTTTATTGAAAAATCAAAATACAGTACGGAGTATACCGATTGCCAGCGATCTTTAATGGCCAATGAAAATGAGCGTATTATTACCCATATCAGTAATTTTAGGAAGGTAAAGCGCATTCCCGATGTGATCAAGGTGTTTAATCGGATTCAAAAGGAAATTCCGGCAAAACTGATCATGGTAGGCGAAGGACCAGAGAAAGAGGATGCAGAGCAATTATGTGATGACCTTGGAATAAAGGAAAAAGTACTGTTTTTAGGGAATAGTACTGAAATTGATAGGATTTTGTGTTTTTCTGACTTGTTCCTTTTGCCATCAGAAACGGAGAGCTTTGGTTTGGCAGCTTTGGAGGCGATGATCAACAAGGTTGCGGTGATTTCCAGCAATACAGGTGGAATTCCAGAAGTGAACAAAAACGGTATTTCCGGATTTTTATCCAACGTGGGAGATGTGGATGATATGGCTTCAAAAGCGTTGCAAATCCTTAAGGACGAAGCTGTTTTGGAAAAATTCAAGCAGAATGCCTATAATGTGGCCTCCAAGTTTGACATAGTCCACATTTTACCCCTCTACGAGGAACTTTATGAAAAAGCCTATAAATCCCGCTTCAAAAATACTTTTTAACGTATGAGGTTTGTAATGCTCATATCACTTGCACTTTGTTTGTTTTCGTGTAAGGCCCAAAAGAACTTGGTCGGAGAAAGAATGGAAGATTTGGTGCTTGTGGCTAAGGATGGGTATAGTGGCATTAAGGAGTATGAAGTCATGGAGATTCGGGATACCAAATCCTTGAACAAGTTCTATTCCCAGGTCAATAAGACCCGAAAACCTGGACTTGCGGTACCCATGGTTGATTTTTCCAAGGAAATGGTCATAGTGCTCTGTATGGGGGAACAAAGAGGAGAGCGCATGCCGTTGTTGTCCAAAATCAATGAAACCCAAGATGAACTTACCATTGCAATTGAGCTACCAGATCTTACAAGTACCAAAAACCTCCAAGCAGCACCTATAGTATATCCCTTTTATCTATATAAAATGCCGTTGACCGTCAAATTGCTCAACTTCCAAAAGGTGGGATGGTAACCTAAACGGAAATATTTACTTCTTATCGAAAATAAAAGCACTTGAAAGTGCAAAATAGACCTTTTTATATTAGTGATATACTTTTGTTATTGATAACCTCAAATCATACATAATGACTATTTCAAAACCAACTCTTGTGGCTTTGGTTTGTTTCTTCACTACATCAATCTTTGCCCAAGACATTGAATTAACAAAGAAGGACAGCATAGTAGAAAGTTACTGGCTTGTATCCCTTGGAACGAACATTGTGGACGACTCCGGCCATGAATTTGACAGACTTTTTGACATAAAAGGTGCTTGGAACATGGTTCCATATCCATCTAGGGTCAGCGTGGGTCGCTATTTTAAAAATGGCCTTGGTTTGGAGGCCATTGGTACCTATAACAAATATAAGGAAGGAAAGATTGTAGATAAACAGATTAATCCAGAGGACATAGATTACTTTGGAATTGATTTTAGGGTTAGCTATGATTTGAATAAGATTTTAGGGGAAACCGGTTTTTTTGATCCCTACGTTGGAATAGGAGTCGGATACACTGATGCCAACAATCAGGGCAGGGGAACCTACAATGCCGTTTTAGGTTTTAGAACTTGGTTTTCTGACCATTGGGGCTTGGATGTTAATACTACCGGTAAATGGGCCATGAGTACGGAAAATGGCAGTAACCACATTCAACATGCGGTTGGAGTTGCCTATCGCTTTGAAATTAAAAAGGGACTTTCTCGAAAAGGTACAGAAAAGCTTGCTTTGTTGAAGGAGATGGAGGAAGAGCAAAAAAGGGTTCAAGATTCCATTGCACAGGCAGAAGAAGCCCGTTTATTGGCCGAACGTCTTCAAAAAGAAAAAGAGGCGGCTGAACTAGCTGCTACCGAAAAGGCCAAAAAAGATGCTGAGGATGCCAGACGTACTGCCCTTCAGAATAAAATCAACGATTTAGGGAATGTTTACTTTAAGTTGAACTCTTCCTACCTGACTTCTAAAGACAAAGAACTTTTGGATCAATTGGTCGCCATAATGAACGATGAACCCAATTTGAAAATAAGAATAACCGGACATACCGATTCCAGGGGTACCAAAAAATATAACCAATGGCTATCAGAGCGAAGAGCGGAACGTACCGTTGAATATGTTGTTTCAAAAGGAGTTTCTGAGGATAGGATCAGTCATGAAGCCTTCGGGGAGACCCAATTGGTCAATGAATGCGCCGATGGCGTTCGCTGTACGGAGGAACAACATGCCAAGAATAGAAGGTCCGACTTTAAGATTATGGCTTTTAATTAAGAATCCACCATAAAATGGAAAATAATTAACAAAGGGATTAACATCAACTTTTCACTATGACATTCTATAATTTATTAAACTGCTTATTTTATAAGAAAAAGCAGGTGTTTGGTAAATTTTTACTACTACTACTTGTACTTTTAACTTCCTCCTTTTCATATGGCCAGTATGACAAGGTGGTGGTCATTGGGGCTTCAATCATGGAGCAAGTATATGGACAAGATTTAACCACCCCAAATGCAACCCGGACCTCCGAATGGCAAGCCAATGGTGCAAATGTGGATGTGTACGGTTACGGTTTTTCGGGTTACGATATCAATGATATCATTCCTGAAGTTCAAACAGCGATGAATACACCTCTATTTGCATCCAACACGCTATTTATGATTCATATTGGGGGAAATGACGTGAGTGCTACAAGACCATATGGCACGGCGACTCAACCTGATTTAGATGCTATCAGCCAAGCGTATGATGATTTGTATGCGGCAATTGATCCTGCTCGGATAGATGATGTCATTGTCATGCCGATTACGTTTAGAGAGTATGGTGCAGATGATGTATACAACAATCAAGACTTGGGAAGTTTGCCATACAATCAAGAGATTTTGATTCCCAAAATATTGGCTAATACGCCTTCACAGATTAATTCGGATGGTAATCCGATCGTAGATCTATACAATTTTACACGTAATAATAGCGAAACCTACTCAGGTGATAATATTCACCCAACAAATCCTGATGGGCGAATTTTGATTTCCGATTATATGAGTCAAAGGGCATCCTATTTTATTAACAATGAACCTACGCTCCCAGATCCTGTGGCTCCAAACGATGACAACGATGGAGATTTTGTAGTGGACAGCCAAGATTTGGACGACGACAACGATGGTATTTTGGATATTAACGAGTATGCTTATGCGTGTACGGGAGATTCCGACCTTATTTGGGGTAACCCTACCTGGGCTGGAGGCGACCCAGATGATGATTTTTCTTCAACAGCTATTACCACAATTAATGGCACACAAGTAACTGGGGACAATACTTTGACGGATTTTGGATCCATACCCAATTTTAGTTCGTTGGAGGGAACAAATTTTAATGGTAAAAACAGTCTCTTGCTACAATCTCAAATAGATGAGCTTAGCAATGGGAAAATTCGTTACAGGATTAGTTTTGATAGACCCGTATCAGAGTTTTCCTTTTCAGTAATTGATATCGATTTAAGTGACGGTACAAACGCTGGAGCTGGAGCTGGAGGTGCAGATTTCCCATGGGATGAGTATCAAGATCAAGTTACGGTAACCGCCTCCAATGGTGGGGTGTCTTTACCACTTACTGCTGGCATTGACTATACCATTCCAGACCCTACTGTAGTGGATGATCTAGGTGGTGGAGTATTCCAAGGTCTAAGATTAATAAGAAATACTACTACTGATGCTGCTGATGTAATTTTTAACATTGATGGGCCTGTGGATGAAATTTTCATAGAATTTGAAAACGTGGGGCCTACAACAGGAACACAGAATACAGCAATAGCAATATCGGACCTTTCTTGGATCTGTGCTTTTGTTGATACCGACGGCGATGGCATTCCAGATCATTTGGACAATGATAGCGATGATGATGGATGTGCAGATGCCCTAGAAGGTGACGGTGGTTTTACCCTTGCTGATCTTGATGCTGACAATAGTTTGGGTGATTCTGTCGATGCCAACGGAGTACCTACTGTGGCATCCGGAGGGCAAGCTGATGTAAGCAGTACCGATGATACCGTGACCAGTGGTGAATGCGACGATGATGGAGATGGTTTAACGAACGATGAAGAAACAGCCTTGGCTACAGATCCATTAAACCCCGATACTGATGGTGATGGGGTGGAAGATGGTCAGGAGGTAGCTGATACCAATGACCCATTGAACCCATGTGACCCTGTTCAAGTTGCAGGTTATACAGGATACGATTCAGCCAATGCCATTTGGGCTGCTGCCGACTGTGATGGTGATGGCGTAATCAATGGTGATGAGGTGACCAATGGTACTGATCCTTATAATAATACCGATACAGATGGCGATGGTATCAATGATGATACCGAAATCAATAACGGAACAGATGAGAACGATCCATGTTCCCCAGCACAGGTTGCAGGATACGGGGGCTACGACAGTGCCAATGCCATTTGGATGGCCGCAGACTGTGACGGTGATGGGGTGACCAACGGCGATGAGTTTGCTAACGGTACAGACCCCTACGGTGTGTCTGTTGACACAGATGGAGATGGAATCGATGATGACAATGAAATCAATGATGGCACCGATGAGAACGATCCATGTTCTCCTATGCAGGCCGCAGGTTATACGGGTTATGTCAGTGCCAATGGCATTTGGGCCGCTGCGGACTGTGATGGTGATGGTGTAATCAATGGTGATGAGTTTACCAATGGAACGGATCCTTATGTAGTTTCAGCTGATACGGATGGTGATGGAATCGATGACGACAATGAAATTAACGATGGAACAGACGAGAACGATCCTTGTTCTCCGGCGCAGGCCGCAGGATATACTGGTTATGATGGTGCCAATGCCATTTGGATGGCAGCCGACTGTGACGGTGATGGGGTGACCAACGGCAATGAGTTTACCAATGG
>JBNLBG010000055.1:0-19468 GCA_050303195.1 Allomuricauda sp.
GCTCAAGCCCAAGACAAGCCGGGGGACACCACCTTGGTAAGTTCAGAAGAAGAACTGCAATCCCTTGCTGCATTAGATCAGGGGGATTACCGGTATACCGTAGAGGACTATTTTGGTAATCCAAAGGCCTTTACGTTTCGATTTTCCCCTGATGGTAAATATCTTTCCTATCGGGAAAGTGATGAAAACGGAAAGCGTCACATTTATGTGAAGAATTTGGAAACCAATGAAGTCAAAAGAGCCATTGAGGAGAAAGAGGAATTGGTGCGGGTATATGGCTGGCTCAATAATGAACGGCTATATTTTTCCATGGATAAAGGGGGTAATGAAAACTACCACATCTATGGGGTTGACATTGATGGGAGCAATTTAAAGGACCTTACACCTTACGATGGGGTCCGAGCCAATTTCAATGAACTGCTACGAGATGATAAGGAACATATCATTGTTGATTTGAACAAGAACAACGCCCAGGTTTTTGAGCCCTACAAGTTAAATGTGATTACGGGGGAGATTACACAATTGTACACCAATGATGACCCAACCAATCCCATTCTTGGATACAATTTTGATAAAAATGGAAAATTAAAAGGATTTGCTAAACTTCGGGATGGCGTGGAGCAAGACGTCTACTATGAGGATGGTGAAGGCGGTTTCAAGGTTTTGAAACAGCTTAATTGGAAGGACAATTTCTTTATAACCGATTTCAATTATGCCACGGAATATCCACATGATGCTTATGTGATTTCCAATTTGGACAATGACAAAGCCGAAGTACAACTTTACGATCTTAAGGAGAACAAAATCATAAAAAAGGTTTTCTCACAAGATCAATATGATGTGCAGGGTGGTGGTATTTCCAGAACACGGGATTATGAGATTGACTACTTTTCCTATGAAGGTGAAAAAAGTGTCATAGTGCCCGTAAGCGATGTATTCAAGAAAATGGATGCCAAAGTAAAAGAGGAACTTCCTGGAATGCAGTATAGTATTTTGGACAGTACTGAAGATGAAAACTTGTATATGCTCTATGTGGATAGCGACAGGGTGTTTGGCATTTACTATGCCTACAATGTGGCCAAAAATGAACTTTCTGAGTTATATAACACCATGCCCCAGCTGAAAAAAGAGGATATGGCCGAAATGCGTCCCATTACCTTCACCAGCAGGGATGGCATAACCTTGCACGGCTATATTACCTTGCCAAAAGCCGCTTTGGCTGGTGAAAAAGTTCCTGTGATTGTTAATCCGCATGGTGGACCGCAAGGAATCCGTGATTCTTGGGGATTTAACCCTGAAGCCCAATTGTTTGCCAGTAGGGGGTACGCCACGCTTCAGGTGAATTTTAGAATTTCCGGAGGTTATGGGCGCGAGTTTTTGGAATCAGGGTTCAAAGAGATAGGAAGAAAGGCCATGGACGATGTTGAGGACGGTCTCAAATATGTAGTGGAACAAGGTTGGGTAGACCCCAATAAAGCAGCTATTTATGGTGGTAGCCATGGAGGGTATGCCGTTTTAAGAGGGTTGACAAAGACCCCGGACCTTTATGCCTGTGGTGTGGACTACGTTGGGGTGTCCAATTTGTTCACCTTCATGAAGACCATTCCACCCTACTGGAAACCCTACTTAAAAATCATCAAGGAAATTTGGTACGACGAAGACAATCCCGAAGAGAAGAAAATTATGGAAGTGGTTTCCCCCGTATATCAAATTGACAAAATTAAAAAACCCTTATTTGTGGTTCAGGGGGCCAATGATCCACGGGTAAATATTGATGAATCAGACCAAATTGTAAGTGCCTTACGGGAAAAGGGCTATGATGTTCCCTATATGGTAAAATATGATGAGGGACATGGGTTTGGAAAAGAGGAAAACCGCTTGGATCTCTATAGATCCATGATGGGTTTTTATGCCAAGCATTTAGGACAACAAGAAATACCCACACCGCTAAAGGATTGAGAAAACCTATTGAAAATCAAAGAGAAAGGGAGCATGAACGCTCCCTTTTTTTATTTTCGGGACCCTGAAATACGTCGGTTTACCGTTCACAAACACATTTTTACCACTGCCCATAATCTCCTTTCAGGCAGGTGTAATGCCCCCTACTTTTGTGCCATACAAAACCATTAAAGCAAGCAACGATGATAGCACTGGCAAAAATTGCGATTTCCATATTAATGGATATTCTGTTGTAAATCAATCAGTAAACTATTAAAATCAGCACAATGAAAAAAATGAAAACTACACAAAAAGTAATTTTATCACTTGGGATTATAGGAGCCCTGATTGGATTTTATGGCAAATGGACCGGATGGGCCTATGATGACTATTTTGTGTTCTTTTATACCGGGATGACCTTTGTTTGGATAGCATTTTTGCCCTCAAGTAAATCGTGCTGCGCGCCTTTTTGGAAAAACAGGGCCCAAAAACAGTAATACAAGAATTCCGCAGGTTGTATTGCAAAGAGTATATTTGGGTCAATAAGGGTACTTTTCCATGGAATTAGGTAGAAAGAAGAGCAGTTACATTTTTTGGATACTTCAACTCTTGGGTTGGGGCTTCATCAATACGATTTCCATCTTTGTAGTGAAGGGAATAAGTCCACAACTGCTTTTGTATTCGGTGGTGATGGGTACCCTATTTGGGATCTGTTCCACTTCCATGCTCCGATGGTACCTAAAGCGGAATGTGCAGTTGGAATCGTTTGGAGGAAAAGAGATAATCAAAATATTGATAGCCTTTCTTATTACCTCCATTGTGTTTGGAGTGTTCAATTTTGCTCTCGGTTATCTGTATGTGAAGTTTGGACCGGAATTAACAACAACTGAGCGTCAAATATTCAAATATTATGATAATGTTGGCATTCAGGTACTCAATTCGTTGTTTTTGATTGGTGCTTGGACAGTGACCTATCTTGTGATTAAATTATTGCTTAAGCTCAATAAAGATCGCATAGAACGACTGGAACTGAACACCCATTTAAAACAGGCACAATTGAACACCCTTAAAGGGCAGATCAACCCCCATTTTATGTTCAACAGCCTCAACAACATTCGCGGACTTATGTTGGAAGATGTGGAGAAATCCCGTGAAATGCTGACCAAACTCTCCGAGATTTTACGGTATTCCCTCACCAAGAACAACATAAATGCCATTTCGGTGCGCGAAGAATTGGAAGTGGTGGATAATTACATCGACCTTTCCAGGATTCAGTTCGAGAATCGGTTGGAGTTCAATAAAAATGTGGAAGGGGACACCTTGGATATGCAAATTCCCCCCATGATCATTCAATTGCTCATTGAAAATGCCATAAAACACGGTATTTCCAATTTAAAGCGTGGTGGGACCATTATACTGAATATTAGGAAAGAAGGAAGTATATTGGTTATTGAAGTCAGAAACACAGGCAAACTTCAAATTGCAAAAGAGTCCACCAAATTGGGACTAAAAAATATTGAACAGCGTTTAAAACTGCTCTATGCGGATCAAGCTTCTTTTGATTTGGAAGAGGTTTCCAACGAGGTGGTGGCCCATATTAAAATTCCACTGGCATGAAGATAAAAGCGGTAATTGTTGAAGATTCGCGTCTGGCCCGCAATGAGCTCAAGGAACTCATCAAAAAGTATGGGGACATTGAGCTTGTTGGAGAAGCAGAAAATGTGGACAATGGTGTGGAACTTATTCAAAATACATCTCCAGATTTGTTGTTTTTAGACATCAACATGCCCGAAAAGGATGGGTTTGAGCTGTTAGAGCTATTGGATGAGGTCCCCATTACCGTTTTTACCACTGCTTTTGATGAGTATGCCATAAAATCGTTTGAATACAATGCGCTGGACTATCTTTTAAAGCCGGTGAGCGACAAACGTTTTGCCATGGCCATGGCCAAGGTACGGGTCAAAATGGAAAATGCGGATCAGCATAAAGGTGCCGAAACCAAAAAATTATCAGAAGGCAGCCAGATTTTTATCAAGGATGGAGAAGCTTGCTGGTTGGTGAAAATTGGGAATATTTCCCTGTTTGAAATTGTGGGGAACTATACCCGGGTCTATTTTGAGGATAAAAAACCATTGCTGTACAAATCGCTCAACCAGATAGAAGAAAAACTTCCCGAAATCTCTTTTTTTAGGGCAAACCGCCAGCAAATCGTAAACACCAATTTCATAGAAAATGTAGTGCCGTGGTTCAATGGCAAGCTAAAACTGACCCTTAGGAACGGGGAAGAAGTTGAAGTATCTCGTAGACAATCTTACATTTTCAAAGATAAGATGAGTCTGTAGGGTGTATCCAAAAATAAAAGACCCTCAAATTGAGGGTCTTTTCAGTATTATGGTTGTAACAGGGCCTTGTATCGGTCTTTATAGCCAACAAGAGCCAAAATGTTCAATATCAACAATGCTAGGGCAGGGCCTATGCCTTCTGGCAATAATGCGGCATGAAACAGCACTGCGTTTATGGAAACACTCATTAAAATTATGGCCATTAACGCACCATATTTGTTGATGAGAAAAGCAAGGCCTGCCAAAATTTCCACTATGGCTACCAATTTTAGGGTATAAGAGGACGAGACGGCCCCAAAAAAGGCAATAACGGAATCTGGCATTTCACCTCCCATTGGAATGAAATTTAAAAATTTGTTCAGTCCAAATATTAAGACGAATATTCCCAATAAGATGCGGACCACCATAAAAACTTTTGAATTCATAGTCTTTGATTTTGTTGGTTACGTATTAAATTTATGTAAAAATTATGAATTCAATAATTTTATACCGATTTTTTCTACAAACGAACAAGGAAAAAATCACATGGATTTTAGCAACCCTCCATCAATGGGAATATTGGTTCCGGTGATGTAGGATGCCTGGTCCGAAGCCAAAAAAGTGACCAAATATCCATACTCTTCAGGTTTTCCCATTCGCAACATCGGGATTTTCTCCTCCATATTGGAAAGCACTTCTTTAGGTGATATTCCCATTTTTTCGGCCTTTTTTGTGTTGAGTTGGGCAATTCGGTCCGTATCAAAATAACCTGTCAAAACGCTGTTTACGGTAATGCCATCTTGGGCCACATCATGGGCCAAGCTCTTTGCCCATGTAACCACTGCAGCCCGGATGGTATTGGAAAGGGCCAAATAGCTCAATGGTTCCTTTACTGAAATAGAGGCTACATTGATGATGCGACCCCATTTGTGGTTTTGCATATGTTTTAGCGCAAGTTCCGAGGTAAAAACCACCGATTTGAACAACAAATCAAAAGCTTGTTGGTAATCCTCCACACTTTTTCTCCAAAGCTCCACCACCCTCGGGACCTTGGGTGTTATTGACCAAGATATCAATGGTGTTTTGGTCAAAATAGGCCGAAATAGTTGATTTGAAAGCATCAAAATTGGAGAAATCAACCACCAAGTATTGATGTTTTTGACCTTCACTGGTATTCAGTTCCGCTACAAGTGCCTTTAGTCGATTCTTATTTCTGGCCATAAGGGTGACACTGGCGCCACTTTCGGCCAATTGCCTTGCAATGGCTTCTCCAATTCCTTTACTGCTACCACCCACTAGGGCTTTTTTTCCTTTTAATGAAATTTTCATGAGCTATCTGTATTCTTCCCGAACGGGGCTAAAAATGTCCATTAATTTACATTGGGTAAGTGCTTTTCCACTGTGTGGGGTATTTGATGGGATGATGACCACATCTCCCGGGTGGTAGGTGTCGGTTTTGCCATCCAATGTAAATTCAAAAGTACCCTCAACTACGTGCATAATTTGCTCATGAATGTGGGAATGTTCGGGTACTTTGGCATCTTTGTCCACATCCCAAAATACCCAACTCATGGTCTCGGCATTGACCATTTTGCCATGGTAACCGGGCATAATTTCCTTGGATTTGATTTCTGATAGATTCATTGGTTTCAATTTTACCCCAATATAAAAATTAATAAGATGGTTTCTTTGTTTGGATTGGTTTTGCCATTGGCTATTTTTGAACTATAAATTCAATTGATGAACATCCATTTTATTGCCATTGGGGGAAGTGCCATGCACAATTTGGCCTTGGCCCTGGAACACAAGGGATACCACATTACAGGAAGCGATGATGTGATTTTTGAGCCTTCCAAAAGCAGGTTGGAAGCGAAAGGACTGTTGCCGGAACATTTTGGCTGGTTTCCTGAAAAAATCCATGATCAATTGGATGCGGTTATTTTGGGAATGCATGCCAAACCCGATAATCCCGAGTTGCTCAAGGCTCAGGATATGGGATTGAAGATTTATTCGTACCCCGAGTTTTTATATGAGCAGTCCAAATACAAGACTCGTGTGGTCATTGGTGGAAGCCATGGAAAAACTACCATCACTTCCATGATTTTGCATGTTCTGGAATATCATGACATTGAGGTTGACTATATGGTTGGAGCTCAATTGGAGGGTTTTGACCGTATGGTGCATCTCACTGAAGAAAATGATTTCATTGTTTTGGAAGGGGATGAGTATTTATCTTCTCCCATAGACCGAAGACCCAAATTTCATCTCTATCAGCCTAATATTGCCTTATTGAGTGGGATTGCATGGGACCATATCAATGTGTTTCCCACCTTTGAAAATTATGTGGAGCAGTTCCAAATTTTTGTGGATGGCATCGTAAAAGGAGGAAGTATTACTTACAATGAGGAAGACCCGGAACTTGTTAATGTTGTGGAGGCTACTGAAAATACCATCCGAAAATTTCCATACCAGACTCCAGAGTATCGCGTTGAAGATGGGACCACTTTATTGCATACCCCAGAAGGTGAAATGCCCATTGAAATTTTTGGGAAACACAACCTGAGTAATTTGGCAGGTGCCAAATGGGTATGCCAGCAAATGGGAGTGGACGAGGCTGATTTTTATGAGGCCATTGCTACTTTCAAAGGGGCTTCCAAACGCTTGGAAAAGATTGCAGAAACAAAAAATAGGGTTGTTTATAAGGATTTTGCCCATTCGCCCAGTAAGGTAAGGGCCACTACACAGGCTGTAAAAGAGCAGTATCCGAATAGAAAATTAATAGCTTGCCTAGAATTGCATACCTACAGCAGCTTAAATGCTGGATTTCTTGAAGAATACCAAGGCGCCTTGGATGCGGCTGATGAAGCTGTGGTCTTTTATTCCCCCGATGCGGTAAGAATTAAAGGATTGAAAGAAGTTACGGCTGACCAAATTGCCCAAGCCTTTAAAAGAGAGGATGTAAAGATTTTTACAGACCCTAAAACCTTTCAAGACCATCTTTTTGGACAAAATTTTGAAGATTCAGCGTTGCTGCTGATGAGTTCTGGAAATTATGGTGGATTGGATTTTGAACGGGTAAAATCACTTTTTACCGCTTAAACTCCGAACTGCCGTAAATGATGGTCCAAATGTTTATATTGCAGTTGCCCCCATTGGTTATACGTTAAATGCCCAAAGGCAGGGTGTGGGTCCCTATCCTTTTTGGTTTTTTCTTCATGGAACTCGTTGATCAAGCCCAACAATTTATTTTTTTCCTCTTTAAAATTACGTTTATCTTGGACTTTAAAACCAGGCGCCGTGGGTAGATTATGTTTCCATAATTTATCATCATACATGCTTTTTTTGAAAGCTTTATATAATAATCCCATAATTGGATTGGGTTTTTTTATCGTATGTTTGCCTAAAGCTATCTTTAAGGGATACTGACAGTGGCGCAGCATTTGTCCAACCTCCATTTTGCCCCACTCCCCTTGAGAGGATTCAGAAAGTTTATCAATACGATTTAGGATTTCGGTATGGGTTTCGGAGTCGAATAGGGATTTCATATACCTTGATTACTTTACCTCGAAAATTACATAAATTTAATCTCCTATCTTTAAAGTATGCAAGAAAAAGTGGTTTCCTTTTCCATCAAAAATTGGGCAGATGATGATAAACCAAGAGAAAAATTGGTTCAAAAAGGAAGTTTTGTTCTCTCCGATGCAGAACTGATAGCCATTCTTATCGGTTCTGGGAACAAGGATGAAAGTGCAGTGGAACTGTCCAAACGAATCTTGGCTTCGGTGAGCCATAACTTAAACGAATTGGGGAAGCTTTCCGTAAATCAATTGAAAAAATTCAAGGGCATAGGTGAGGCCAAAGCAGTGACCATTGCAGCGGCTTTGGAAATGGGGCGTCGAAGAAGAGGAGAGGAAGCCCAAAAAGTAACTAAGGTTTCGGCCAGTAGGGATGTTTTTGAACTGCTCTATCCGTTAATGGGTGAACTGCAACACGAGGAATTTTGGATTGTTTATTTGAACAACTCCAATAAGGTCATTCATAAATCGCAATTGAGTAAAGGGGGCATTACTGGGACGTTGGTTGATGTACGATTGGTGTTGAAACAGGCTTTGGATCTTGGTGCGGTGGGCATTATTTTGGCCCATAACCATCCTTCGGGCACCCTAAAACCCAGTGCGGCCGACAAACAAATCACCGAAAAGTTGAAAAAGGCATCGGAAGCTTTGGATATTAAAATATTAGATCACTTAATTTTGGCCCAACACCATTATTTTAGCTTTGCAGACCAAGGAATACTATAGTTGATTCAATATGCTATTACTCTTCACCCATAAGGTTACCAATAGACTTACCTATACGGCAAGGCATATTTTTGAAAGGATATTGGGGATTGAAATAGCATTTACCACCAAGGTCGAGGACTTCATCAAGCATTCCGGCCCAAAGATGACCTACTCCAAGCAGCCTCTGCAAAATGAATTTTTTATCCGGAGCAATGACCTTTTGTTTGAACAGGGCATTAATGATTTGGAGATAAAAGTATCAGATTGGGAAGGGACTCCCTGTTTTTTTGCGTGTGGGGAGAAGAGTACTGTTCCCTATGATATTTTTTCTGCGAGTTTCTTTCTTTTAAGTCGATATGAGGAATATTTGCCCCACGTAAAAGACAGTGTAGGTCGGTTTCCGGTAAAAGAGAGCATCGCCTACCAAAACAAATTTTTGGAACTCCCTGTGGTGGACCTTTGGGCTTACAAACTGTTGGAACTTCTTAAGGAACGTTTCCCGGATATGGAAAAGAAGGAACGGAAGTATGATTTTACGTCCATTATTAACGTAACAGCGTCCCATGCCTATGCGATGCGAGGTTTGGCCAGAAGCTTGGGTGGTTTTCTTTTAGATTTGGGGAATTTTAAATTTAGGAGTTGTGCAGATCGATTCTTGGTGCTACTTGGGTTTAAGAAAGATCCCTACGACAATTTTTATGAATTGGTGGACATTCATAAAAAGTACCCTATAAGGACCATGTTTTTCTTTCAGTTTGCGAAGCATTCCGCACATGACAAGAACGTATCCCCGAACAATAACAAGTTCAGATACCTTATAAAATCGATAGCAGATTATAGCATTGTTTCCCTAAGCACCTCTTTTTTATCTTCCACGAACAAAGCTGTTTTAATGGAAGAAAAGAAAAGGCTGAGTAATCTAATTAACAGGCCTATAAGTTACTCACGACTTAGGTACAATAGGGTTAGTGTACCAACCACCTATAGAAATTTAGTGGAAACGGAATTCACCGATGATTTTTCCATGGGATACACACACGAGATTGGTTTTAGGGCCGGAACCTGCACTCCCTTTCACTTTTACGACATCAATATGGAGGTGAGGCAGCCTTTGAAGGTGCATCCTTTTGCCATTCACGATTATGCGTTGGTGAATTTTAAGAATAAAGATGAGATTTTTGAAAAATTGGATAAGGTATACCGATTGGTGAAACAGGTAAACGGGGATTTTATCATCATATTTTCCAATGAACTTCTGGGCAGTAAGCACAAGTTAAACTGGATGGAGCTGTATCAATCTTTTTTAAAGCGCTATTATGTTTGAGCACCGTGTTACCGATATCTTTTTTGATTTGGACCACACACTGTGGGATTTTGAAAAAAACTCAGCCCTCACTTTTCAAAAAATCTTTGGGAAAAATTCGCTGGAGGTGGCATTGGAAGATTTTTTGAGTATATATGCTCCCATAAATCTAGAATATTGGAAATTGTATCGGGAAAATCGGGTAACCAAGGCAGAACTTCGATTTCAGCGATTGAAACGGACCTTTGATATGATTGGTGTGGAGGTGGAGGACGATCTTATCCACATTTTGGCCCATGAATACATAGAATACCTTTCCACATTTACACATTTGGTGCCCAATGCCGTGGAGATTTTGGAATATCTATCACCAAAATATCGATTACATATCATTACCAATGGTTTCCAAGAAGTGCAAGAGAAAAAGTTGATCGGGAGCAACATCCACCACTACTTTGATCAAATTGTAAATTCGGAAATGGCAGGGGTCAAAAAACCGAATCCTTATATTTTTGAGTTGGCCCTTACCAAGGCCAAGGTTGACCCAAGAAATACTATGATGGTTGGGGACAGCCTAGAGGCCGATATTCTGGGAGCAAAGGCTTTGGGAATGCAAACCATTCATTTTAACAGCAATGGAGAGCCTGATCATGACCATTGTATAACGATTAACAATTTGAGTGAAATAAAACGCATTTTGTAGAGTTATAGTAGGGTATGGTGCACTTCTACTGTTTTTAAAGAAAATACTTGATATGAAACGGTTGTTGCTGCGCTTACTTACGGGGCCTGTACTTTTTTGTGTGCTCCTATCCTGTTCAGAAGAACAGGATTTTGATCAATTTGAAGATCTTTCCATTACGCCCACAGTGGCATCCAGTATTTTTTATTTGGAATCAGATGAGGAAACCATCAATGCTGTTCCTGCGGGTCCATTTTATTATCAAACCGTAAACTTTGATGCCTTTAACGAGGAGTATGTGGCAGAGCGACTGTTGGAAGGCACCATAACCTATGAAATTGAAAATACTACGAGCAAAAGGCTGCAGATAGCCATAGAATTCATTGATCAAGGGGGCAATACTCTTGATGTGGAACTTTTTGATATTGACCCCAATCTTCCAGAAACATTTACAAGAGAGGTCACGTATGGTCCAACCGGTAAAAGTTTGAACATTCTGGCAGCCACCGACGGTCTTCGCATTTCCGGAAATAATCAAAGCGATAACACCAGTGTTTCCAATGCTTCTGAACCTAAAGTTATTTTAAGGTCGGCTGCAGAATTCGTATTTCGACTAAAATGAGGGGAATTCAGCTGTTGTTATATATAACACTCTTGGGAGGTATATCGCTATGTGCGCAAAACAAACAATTGCTCTATGATTTTTATGAGATTCCTCAATCTTTAATGGTCAATCCTGGGGTAAAAACATCAGAAAAATGGCATACCGGTATCCCGTTCATTTCTGGGTTGGCCTTTCAAGCAGGGACAAGTGGTGTTACCGTAAATGATCTCTTTGCCAATGATGGAATAGACTTTACCACTAAGGTCAGGGAGCGGGTTTTGGATGCCATGACCCACCGGGACGATTTCAGCACTACGAGCCAAATAGAAGGGTTCAATGTTGGGTTCAGAGGTAAGAACAGACCAGATAATTACTATTCTTTTGGAGTTTATGGTGAGACGGACATTATTGTGTATTGGCCTAGAGACTTGGCCATTTTAGGGTTTGAAGGCAATGGTGGTGCCAATATTGGTAGAAGTTTTGATTTGGGCGATGTAAGCTTAAGGGGTGAGATGGTAAATGTGTTTCATTTTGGAATCAATCGAAAAATAAGCAATACGCTTACCGTTGGTGCCCGAGCCAAAGTATATTCCAGTGTTTTTCAGTTTCAATCCATAAGAAATTCTGGATCTTTTCGGACAACCCAAGGACAGGATAACATTTATGTGAGCACCATTATGGCCAATATGCAGCTGCGTAGTGCAGGAGCCAAGGAAATTATTGACATTTTAGATGATGATACCAGAAGTGGAAGGGAAGAGTTGCCCCCCTTGTTCGCCAAACGGGTGCTTTTAGATGGGAATCTTGGTCTGGGTTTTGATGCAGGTTTTAGCTATCACCTCAATCCACAAACGGTCATAACCGCAAGTGTTCTGGATGTAGGTTTTATCTATCAGTCAAAAGATGTTCAAAACTATACCCTCCGTGGTAGTGCCAGTACCGAGGGAATTACTGTATTTCTACCTGAGGACATAAACAATGTTAATAATGACCTCTGGCAGGAACTGGTGGATGATATTGAGGAAACCCTTCCCTTTGAAGAAAATACGGAAAGCTACATTTCCCTAAGACCCGTCAAAGCTTATGGGTCTATTAGATACGATTTTGGCAAAGGCGGGATTGGTTTGCAGGATTGTGGTTGTGGTGTTAACGTAAGAGGAGGTAGCAATCAAGATATTTATCCCAATAGTATTGGGGGACAACTTTACATGATAAAAAGACCCCGTGGCATTCAAGCCGCATTGACCGGATTCTATCAAAAAAGGTTTGGAAAAACATTATCGCTGAAAACCACATATACGGTTGACAAATATTCGCTCACCAATATAGGATTGGGGCTTAATCTTCAAGCTGGACCTATCAATTTTTATGTGTTGGGTGACAATCTTTTGAGTTACCGTAACATTGCCAATAGCCATTATGCCTCTTTACAGTTCGGATTTAATATCATATCTTGGAACGGTAATTGAGGAAACAACTATATGAAGAAAAGAGTAGTATTTGCGTTGGTGTTTGTTTTAGCGGCAAGCATGACCATGAGCGGGCAGTTGAACGAGTATAAATATATCATCGTTCCCAAAAAATTTGAGACTTTCAAAAAAGAAAATCAGTATTTGACCAGCACCATGGTCAAACATTTATTTACCCAAAAAGGGTTTACCCCGGTGTATGATGATGCATTGCCTGAAGATTTGGCAAACAACAGATGTTTGGGACTTTTGGTTAGTTTGTTAGATGACTCCTCCTTCTTTTCCACCAAGGTTACGGTCATATTAAAAGACTGTCAGTCCATTGAGGTTTTTAGGACGGTAGAGGGGAAAACCAAAATCAAAGAATATACCGCAGCTTATAAGGATGCCTTGGAAAAGGCTTTTGTTTCTTTTGATGGAATGGATTATGCCTATTCTCAAAAGAAAGCCGAAGAAAAAGAAGCGGTTGAACAACCTATTACCGTCAGTTTCAAGGATGATGTAAAGAAGTTGGAAGAAGAACCCCAAACCACGGCCACGGTAGTAAAACAAGAAGCCACTTTGGAAAACCAAAGTTATGAAAGTGTTGAGCCGGAGACCTCTACGTTTACCAAGGCAGAGGTAAAAACCGAGCCCCAACCAATCACTTCTGGTTTGTTGTATGCCCAGCCCATTGAAAATGGATACCAATTGGTGGACAGTACTCCCAAAGTGGTCATGAAACTCATATCAACCTCAGTAGATAATGTGTTCTTGACTGATTATCAGGGAAACAATGGCGTAGTTCTGAAAAAAGAGGACAAATGGTTTTTGGAGTACTCTGAAGGTGGGGAAAAGAAATTGAAGGAACTCAACATCAAGTTTTAGAACCCGTATTTGTCCTTCCACCGCTTTTTTAGAAATTCCCGCATGGCGTTTTCCCTAGGATTATTTCCTGGGCGATAAAAGGCAGTACCCGAAATCTCTTCGGGAAGAAATTCAAAATCGGCAAAGTTATTTTCGTGATCATGCGCGTATTGGTAACCCTTTCCATACCCAATGTCCTTCATCAATTTGGTAGGGGCGTTTCTAATGGCCAACGGAACGGATAAATCTCCGGTCAATCGAACTTTTTGCTGAGCCTCATTAATGGCAGCATAGCTGGCATTGCTTTTTGGTGAACTGGCCAAATAAGTGGCACATTGGCTTAAAATGATTCGCGCCTCGGGATACCCAATGGTATTCACAGCTTGAAAGGTGGTGTTCGCCAAAACAAGTGCGGTTGGGTTGGCATTACCAATATCTTCAGAAGCCAAAATCACCATTCTTCGTGCAATGAACTTTACATCCTCGCCGCCCTCGATCATGCGGGCCAACCAATACACAGCGGCATTGGGGTCACTTCCTCTGATGGATTTTATAAAGGCCGAAATAATGTCATAATGCTGTTCTCCGGTTTTGTCATAGAGCACGGTGTTCTTTTGCACCTTGTTCAATACCAGCTCGTTGGTAATGGTTACTTCCTTGGTATTCTCAGAGTTGACAATAAGTTCAAAAATGTTCAACAATTTTCGACCATCGCCCCCGGAAAGTCGGAGCAAGGCCTCTGTTTCCTTTAAATTTATTATTTTGTCTTTCAGCACCTTGTCGGTCTTCATGGCCCTGTTTAAAAGGGCTTCTAAATCTTCCTTGTCAAAAGGATTTAGGATATAGACTTGACATCGGGACAGCAGTGCGGGGATGACCTCAAAACTTGGATTTTCGGTAGTGGCACCAATTAAAGTGACCCATCCTTTTTCCACAGCACCCAATAATGAATCTTGTTGCGATTTGCTAAAACGATGGATTTCATCAATGAACAAAATGGGATTTTTGGCCGTGAAAAGTCCACCGCTCTGTTTGGCTTTTTCAATGACCTCCCGAACATCCTTAACCCCACTGCTGATGGCGCTCAGCGTATAAAAAGGACGTTGGCTTTCACTGGCAATGATGTTGGCCAAAGTGGTTTTTCCAGTGCCGGGAGGGCCCCAGAAGATCAATGAAGGAATTACACCATTGCGTATTTGGTTGGTCAATGCGCCCTGCGGGCCCACCAAATGCTGCTGACTGATGTAATCCTCCAAGGTTTTTGGACGTATGCGTTCTGCCAAGGGTTCATTCATACCGATAAAAATAAGATAATTTTAGAGGTGTAAAGGGCATCTTTTTGATGGCGTTTTCAACAAACCTGACAATTTGTGTAAATTCATGTTCGTGGTCAGGTAATTGATATACCAAGTATATGCAGGCTAATGAACATTTCAAATTTTCCAATGGGGTGGTGTTGGCACCGTTGCTTGCCATGTTGTCTATTTGGACGGTATTTTGGATTGAGGTAAAATTTGGAATCAACTTTAATGATTACGGTATTTACCCCAGAAGATTGTCGGGGTTGAAAGGAGTGTTCCTAAGCCCATTTATCCATGGTTCCGTTGAACATTTGTACAACAATACTATTCCTCTTGGTGTTTTGACGGCATTTCTCTTTTACTTCTATCAAAAGGAAGCCCTTCGGGTATTGGGATTTGGAATTTTAATTTCGGGACTACTGACTTGGGTGATTGCACGGCCATCCTACCACATTGGGGCCAGCGGAATTATCTACGTTTTGGCCAGCTTTATATTCTTCAAAGGTGTTTTTGCAAAGCATTATAGGTTGGTGGCCCTTTCCTTGGTAGTTGTGTTTATTTATGGAAGCATGTTGTGGTATATTTTTCCAGTGCGGGAAAATATCTCATGGGAAGGGCATCTGGCGGGATTCATTACGGGATTTTTGTTGGCCTTGACCCTAAAGGTGAAAGTTCTTGTTGAAAAGAAATACGAATGGGAACGGGAGGATTATGATGAGGAGAACGACCCCTTTCTAAGACATTTTGATGAGGACGGAAATTTCATTGAAACCACTGAGGATACCAGAGAGCACATCCAAATAAAATATCATTATAAGAAGGACGGCGAGAGTGACGCTTAACCTTTTCGTTGTCGTACCACTTCATACAAAAATACCCCACAGGCCACAGAAACATTAAGAGAGCCAATACTGCCCAAAAGGGGAAGCTTTGCCGTGTGGTCCAAAATAGAAAGAATTGAAGGTGAAATGCCCCGATCTTCAGAACCCATTACAATGGCACAGGGTTGGTTAAAATCCACAGCATAGATTTCATCCTCGGTCTTTTCGGTGGCACCAATAACACTAATTCCCGAGGACTGTAAGTAAAAAATAGCATCCTTGAGATGATCCACCTTGGCGATGGGCACATTAAAAGCCGCTCCCGCTGAGGTTTTTACGGTATCATCTGTAATGGGGGCTGCTCCGCTTTTAGGAATAATAATACCATGTACCCCACAACATTCAGCCGTTCGGATAATGGCGCCAAAATTGCGAACATCCGAAACTTGGTCCAACAACAAGAAAAAGGGCATCTTTTCTTGCGCCATCACATTTTCTACCAAAGTTTCAAAATCATGGAACTTTACAGGTGAAATCTGTGCCACCACCCCTTGGTGATTATTTCGGGTAAGCCGGTTAAGCTTTTCAATGGGTACATAGGAGGCACTGATGCCATTTTTTCGAATAGCCGACTCCAATTCCTTAAACAGCTCGCCTTTAAGACCTCTTTGCAGAAATATCTTGTTGATGGGTTGGTTGGCATCCATAGCCTCCATTACGGCCCGTATTCCATAAATCTGGTCACTCATCTTCTTGGTTCAATTGCGTGGATGCTGCAAATATATCACGAAGAAATCTTGTGGGCACCTAGTGGTCCATTATTTGTGGTGTTTAACAAGAAGGTTCCGTTATCGGCATTGTGTATCAGCTCAACACTTTTCACGTTACCGCCCATAAAGAGCCCTGTATCTGGATAGGGTACACTATTGTACCCGTCATTTCCATTGGAAAGGAGTATCACCCCAGACATGGCATCCAATTTGGGTGTTTCCACCTCGGTTTCATAAATATTACCTACGGCAATAATGTCTTCATATCCATCTTGGTTAAGGTCGGCCACAGCGCAATCCAAAATAGGAATAGTCTGCCCCATTACGGGTAGAGCCTGCTTTTCAAAGACGAGATTGCCTTTGTTGATCAAAACAATGGACTTGAGTTCGGTCACCGTACTTTCATAGGAAGTTTTCAGTTTTTCGCCATAAATGTCAACTAAACTTGCGTTGGCAAATTCAGAGTAAGTTTCAAATTTCTCCTTAATGAAGGGCATCTGTTGCGATGAACATTCCCTACCGCGTACGGGCACATAAGTTCCATGATATTTTTTGCTCAATACGATGTCATTGGTGCCATTTTCATCAAAATCGGTGGCATATACCTTAAAAGGTTTTTCTTGTGAAGCCTTGAACTTGATATTGAGGCCTACATTTCCGACTACATAATCTTTTAGACCATCTTTGTTGATGTCGGTTTCGGTCACGGAGAACCACCATCCTTTTTCACTAAGCATGGAATCCTCTTGTCCTATATTTTTAAAGGTACCTTGCTCATTGATAAAGACACCGATTCCGGTCCATTCACCCACAGCGATAAAGTCGGGCCAGCCATCATTGTTCACGTCTGTGGTCTGGATATCGTTTACAATACCAAAATCCTTGAATTCGGGGGCTATTTGCTCCGTAACATCAACAAGCTCGCCATCCCTATTTTCAAGAAGCGTGGAAGTCTGTGGTTTTGGATATTGTTTGGGAACGACCCGGTTGCCTACCAAAATGTCATTGTCTCCATCTTTATCAAAATCTATGATGGCCACCGATTTTCCATTTTTGGGAAGTTTGGACAAGGCATCGCTTTGCAATCTTGTGAACTGTCCGTGGCCATCATTGATATAGATTCGGTCTGCGTGGTATGATGAATTTTCGGCAAATTCATTTCCACCGCTTACCACATACAGATCCATATCGGAATCACCATCAAAATCAAAAAATACGGATTCCATATCCTCAAACTGGGCATCATTGGAGAGGGAAGGGGAGTTCAGCTTTGAAAATCCATTATTGGATTGCACATACAGTTGCCCAGATTGCCCAGAGGCGCCCCCTACATGGATATCTTCCAGACCGTCGCCATTAATATCACCTTTAGTGATAAAAGGCCCTAGATTGGATTGTTTATAGGGGAGAAGGATTTCTGTTTCAAAATCGTCATACACATTTTCAGTATGGATAAAGTCCAATCCCAATGCTTTGGCCTCAAGATGCGCAAAATATTCTTTCTTTTTTGGCTTGGCGGGAATTGGCAATGTGGCGTCGCTTTCATTGAAGGTGAGTGTGGAATTGGCAGGAACGTTGAATTTTTGTTCCATTTTGCCTGATTTCCAATATACTGTCACTGTATCCACCTTGTTTTGATGGGCAATCCCGAAAAAGGCTTTGGGCTCTTGTGCTGATCGGTAGCCACGAACCCTTTTTACTTCAATCATTTGTGAATTTTTGCCCACACTGATCTTTACTTTGGCAAATTCCTCTGAGGAATCTCCTTTGGTGATGACCTTTAAGAAATTTCCGAGTTCGTCTTCCACAGAAAGGTTTTTATATACAAAAGCGGCTTCGTCCATATTATTGACGATAATGTCGAGATCACCATCGTTGTCCAAATCACCGGAAGCGGCACCGTTACTGAACGAAAAATCGGCCAAGCCCCAATCTTTGGCAACATCATCATAAATGAGCTCTGACGTTCTCTTGTACATAATGTTGGGAAGTTTTTCGGAGGGCATGGACTCATAGAGCTCTCGTTTTACTTCCAAAGGAACATTTTGTCCATATTTTTGTCTCGCCTCAAAAACTTTTCTTTGCAAATCGTTGTCAAGGGCATAACGGCGATATCCATTTGTGACATGGATTTCTTTGTGCCCATCTAGGTCAAAATCGTTCATGAGAACGGACCAACTCCAATCGGTATTGGCCACTCCAGAAAGTTGTGAAATATTACTGAATTTGTTCTGGCCCATGTTCTTTTGCAAGGAGTTGTACATGTATTGATAGTGGTATCCGGCTTTGTTCACCAAGTAATCGAACCTTTTAGTGTTCATGGAGGCCATCAAGGTTTTGGAGCGAACATGGTCATTGGCGGCCATATCCAAAACAAAAATGTCCTGAAGATCATCGTTGTCCAGATCAGCTATGTCTATACCCATTCCATAAAAGGATATTTGGTCAGTGGCCTCTTTAATTTGGTCTGAGAATGTACCATCTTGGTTGTTAATGAAGAGTGCATCGGGCAGGTAGTAATCACTGGCCATATAGATGTCCAGCCACCCATCTTCGTTGATGTCGGCGACGGCAAGGCCAAGGCCAAAAATGGGTTTTTGAAGCCCTGCTGTTTTGGTGATATCAACAAAAGTTCCACCGTCATTTTTGTATAGATGGGATGAATTAAAATAGGCGGTTTCCGCATCGGCATTGACATATCGGTTAAAGCTGATGGGGTCCATGCCATAGAGTTCATTCTCGTTCATGACAAGACAGTCCAAATCACCATCCTTGTCCAGGTCAAAAAATACGGATTGGGTGCTGATGCCCATATCGGCAAGCCCGTATTGCTCGGCCATTTCCTCAAAAGTTCCGTCCTGTTGGTTGACAAACAACAAATTTTTTCGTTTATCCCGGGTATTGGGTCCACCTTGGGATACATAGATATCCATCCATCCATCTTGGTTTATATCGACAAAAGTGACCCCATTGGACCAGACTTTTCCAGCGTTGATTTGCGCAGTTTCCGAGACATCCTTGAAGGCAAGATCACCTTGGTTGAAGTACAAGGTATTGTTGACTTGATTTCCACAGAAAAACACATCTAAGAGACCATCGTTATTAAGGTCTTCCACCCCAACCCCAGCTC
>JBNLBG010000056.1:0-19143 GCA_050303195.1 Allomuricauda sp.
AGCACGAGCTGACGACAACCATGCAGCACCTGTATACAGACCGCAAGCGGCTGCTATATCTCTATAACATTCCTGTATATGTCAAGCCCTGGTAAGGTTCCTCGCGTATCATCGAATTAAACCACATGCTCCACCGCTTGTGCGGGCCCCCGTCAATTCCTTTGAGTTTCATTCTTGCGAACGTACTCCCCAGGTGGGATACTTATCACTTTCGCTTGGCCACGGAGACCGAGGTCCCCACAGCTAGTATCCATCGTTTACGGCGTGGACTACCGGGGTATCTAATCCCGTTCGCTACCCACGCTTTCGTCCATCAGCGTCAGTACATGGTTGGTCACCTGCCTTCGCGATCGGTGTTCTATGTGATATCTATGCATTTCACCGCTACACCACATGTTCCGGCAACCCCACCATGACTCAAGACCTGCAGTATCAAAGGCAATTTTATGGTTGAGCCACAAACTTTCACCCCTGACTTACAGGCCCGCCTACGGACCCTTTAAACCCAATGATTCCGGATAACGCTCGGACCCTCCGTATTACCGCGGCTGCTGGCACGGAGTTAGCCGGTCCTTATTCTTACGGTACCGTCAGCTCCCCTCACGAGGGGAGGTTTCTTCCCGTACAAAAGCAGTTTACAACCCATAGGGCAGTCATCCTGCACGCGGCATGGCTGGATCAGTGTTCCCACCATTGTCCAATATTCCTCACTGCTGCCTCCCGTAGGAGTCTGGTCCGTGTCTCAGTACCAGTGTGGGGGATCCCCCTCTCAGGGCCCCTAACCATCGCTGCCTTGGTGGGCCGTTACCCCACCAACTAACTAATGGTACGCATGGCCATCCCTGTCCGATAAATCTTTAATCGTCTCATCATGCGATAAAACGATACCATGGGGCATTAATCCAAGTTTCCCTGGGCTATTCCCCTGACAGGGGCAGGTTCCATACGCGTTCCGCACCCGTGCGCCGGTCGCCGGCGGAAAAGCAAGCTTCTCCCCGCTGCCCCTCGACTTGCATGTGTTAGGCCTGCCGCTAGCGTTCATCCTGAGCCAGGATCAAACTCTTCATTGTATTTCTCTAAGTGTCTTCCGACACCCGGAAACCACCGGAGCCCCCGCATCAAAATGGTTCTTATTCTCTTTACGCTGTCGTTACAATATGTATATGAACTTCTTCAATCAATACCGAAAAAAAATTGGCCCTCAAGACCAAATCCCCCTTCGAATCCACCCAGCCTTATCAGCTAAGCGGGTGCAAATATAAGCAGGTTATTTTTTCTCCGCAAATAGTTTTGGCTTATTTTTTTATAAAAAAAGACACAAAATTATAAGTGACTGTTTTTCAAGCACCGTTTAAATATTTCTATGAAAAGAAATTCCAAACCAATCCAAATCGGATTACAAAATCCCTGTAGGGATAGTTTGGGGCGGAATAATAATTAGGCTCTGAAAAAATAGAATTTAAATGTTCTGCTTTTAGATAAATCCGGGTTTGCCTAACCTTGGCATTGATGAAAACATCGAGCAAGGGATAGCCCCCCAATTCTTCGTTGTTTTGAATATAAAACTCCCCCAATAATGGATTGTACGCATCCATATTATAGGAGGTAAAATATTTAAAGGTGACCCCTGTTTGTAAAAACATGGCCTTTTTAAAAACATCACTTGAAAAATACAGTGTGTTCCTAGTGACCAACTGGGGAAGGTTCAGCACTTGGTTATCCTGTGTAACATCTTGGTACAGCACCGTGTTCATCAATGCCCATTTACGCCATTTAAGCTCCTTTGTATATTTTAACCGCAGGTGGTTTATGGTGCCCGTTTCCTGAAAGGGCTTTACAAAAGCGGTTTCTTGGGCAGCATCAATCTGCTCTTGAGTGGCAGTCGACGTAAAATAGGTATAATTGTCCAGAGCACTGTATTCTGCCTCTATACGGCCAAGCCATTTTGAATCAAAGCCAAACTTTATGGTTTGAATCTGTTGCTTTTCAAAAGCATCAAAATTATACCAGTTAAAATTTCGGTAATCACTTTGATACAATAAATAGTTGAAATCCGGCATACGGGATGAGATGTGGATGCCTCCAGACACTGAGTTGTTGTCGTTGATGCGATATTTGGCCATGGCGTCCATCCTGTTTCCGGTAAGATCCCCTGAAATGGTGTAATTAATATTGCCGACCAGATACAATCGACCAAAATTTTTGGAGTATCCTCCACCAACGGTTATTTCATCACCTTCTAATTTATTTGGAATGGTCCCCTCTTCCGTTATCAAAATGCTATTGAAATAATAATTATAGGTATACAGTCCAACACTACCCGTGACCTTACCCAACGTTCTGTTCGAGAATTCCACGCTCCCTTTGTTGAACATGGTCTTTAATCGCGCTCTATCCTCAATAGGTGTCAAAAAAGGGTCTTCGCCAAACACATCATTTTGTCTTGTCTGTCCAAAATCATAAAACTTGGTCTCATAGGTGAACTCATGGCCAATAGCAAGGGAGGTTGGATTTTTGTCTATTGAATCTCTTTTGTGGTTTACCAATTTATAGTAGTGGTCCAAATAATAGCGCTTGCCCAATATTCTATTGTTGGCATCAGTGTAGCGTACATCTATCTTGGAACGATCTTTAAAGTCGGGCAGATCCCCTTCAAACTGTTCACGATCCAAAAGTCCACCATTCTCCTGACCTTCGATATCTTGAGCCGCAATATGCGCCCTTAACCCGTATCGTCCATTTAGGGTACTGTAATTTAAGGTAGTACTGAAGTTACCGGATTGCGCTTGTTCGTATCTATATTTCCCCAACGACCTAAATCCGTTATAGCCAACAGATAAATTTAACCGCTTGGAAAGATTAAAGGTTAAAAGAGCATCTAAAAATTGTCCTTGTTCCATCGATGTCTTGAACATCAACTCCGTCATGGGTGTTGGAACGTTATAATATTTAATGTCCTCCACCTCAAAATATCTGGAATGCTTTGCCGTTGCCCCGATGCGGGGATAGTATGGGTTTTTAGAGAAGGTTTTCCCCAACTCGTTATAGGGTTGACCCATATTGGCAAAGGGCATCAACTCAAAATCATCTTCTCTTATATAATTGTACTTGTATTCCTTTTGAATGGTAATAGTCGTATCCAAAAAAGTTGTGTCCCTCGCATACGAGACTATTTTATAATCCTTAATGGAAACAGAATCCACCTTTTTGATTTGCTTGGCGTTTTTTATAAACTTCCTTTCTGCCACGGCGGTAGAATCCAAGGCAAGGGAGTCCTTTTGCTTGGTCTTTACAGAATCTATTGTTACAAGCTTTAGGGAATCCAACTCCTTAACTTTTAAAGAATCCAACGTCTCCACCTTTGTTGAATCCACTTCTTTCTGGGGAGGCAAAGAGTCTTGTTGTGCACATAAAAATTGACCCAGCAAAAAGAGCAGGGCAAACAGTATCAATCTCATTCCATGGTATTGCTCCGACAAAGGTATAGGTTTTGTTTCTAAACAAATGTGAAAAGTTTGCCATCAAAACGCTAACCAAAATATGGAAATTCAGTTCCATATTTGGCCTTCAACAAAGCAGGCCTTATCTTTCAGTCCGCCAATAGAAATATGCTCAAGGACCATTATAAATATCAGAATGAAGCTGGAACCGATGAAGCTGGAAGGGGCTGCTTGGCGGGGCCTGTCACTGCAGCTGCTATTATCCTTCCCAAAGGTTTTACCAATCACATTTTGAACGATTCCAAACAACTATCAGAAATTAAGCGTGAAGGTTTACGTCCCATCTTAGAAGAGCAGGCTGTGTGTTTTTCTGTGTGTCATGTCTTTCAGGATGAAATTGATGAGATCAATATTTTGAACGCTTCCTTTTTGGCCATGCACCGTGCACTGGATGCCATGAAAAAAACTCCCAGTTTTATCCTGGTCGATGGAAATCGGTTTAAACCCTACCCTTCCATCGCCCATGAATGTATTATAAAGGGGGATGGCAAGTATATGAGCATCGCAGCAGCTTCAATATTGGCCAAAACTTACCGGGATGAATACATGGCCACCATCCACGAGGAATTTCCCATGTACAACTGGAAAAAAAACAAAGGATATCCCACCAAGGAGCATCGGGAGGCCATCAAAGAATTTGGGTTAACGAAATACCATAGAAAAAGCTTTAGACAGCTCCCGGAACAGTTAACATTGGATATTTAAAAATTCTAACTTTGTATCAAACTTCAACCATGAGATATAAGGTACTGTTCTGTTTGCTCGCCCTTTTTATCCTTTCCTGCGAAACTAAGGTCAAGACCAAAGATTCCTTACTGAACCACCTGCCCCCCAACCCAGCACTGGTCATCAAAATCACCAATCTGTCCAATTTTAAAAGCGAGCTGAAGAACAACGCCTTTCTGTCTAAAACCAAAAACTTTCCCGTATACAAAACAGTTTTGGAAAAGTTGGATGACCTGGGACATCTCTCCACAGAGGCCACTTGTCTTTTGGCTCTTTACGAAGTGGGCAAAGACAATTATGATTTCATTCTCATTGCCGAAAAAAATCCGGACCTCTTCAATGTGGATGATGTGAGCAATAAAACTGTGGAAACCCTTCAGTACCAAGGTGCCACTATTACCAAATACACTTTGGATGAAAATGAGGTCTATCAAATGCCAAATGAAAAGGAAATTATATTGGGCTCTTCCATGCTGTTGATGGAAAATATGGTGAGAACCAAAGAGAACAATCTCGTGAACCCCACTTTGGTAAAACTATATGAGACCACGGCGCCCAACAAATCGGGAACGGTATTTATGAACCTCAGCGAGAATGCATCACTGCTTTCATTAAAAGAAGATGCTGATTCCGAACAACCTTTTTCTGAATGGGTATCCTTGGATTTTACCGCCAATTCTGATGAAGTAAGCTTGAATGGAATTGCCATGGCACCGGATTCCACCAAAAATTTCATCAATCTGTTTAAGGGGACATCGCCATTGACCAACAAAACACCAACCCTTGCCCCGTTAAATGCGCAGGCTGTGATTTCCTTTACGTTTGATGATTATCAAGTCTTTGCCAAAAATCAAAACACCTATTTAGATCGTGTAAAACCTGTGGATTCACTTTTTAATACCATTGAGGAAGTGGGCATCATCTACCTGAACAATCAAAAAGTAGTTTTGTTGAACTCCTACGGAACGGACAGCTTGTATGAATTTTTGGATGGCAGTAAGGCATCCTCGGAAAACTATCAGGGGAGCGAAATTATGGCTTTGCGGAACAAAAATTTCTTAAGTGAGGGGTTCACCCCTCTCGTCACCGATTTTGAATCAAACTTTTGCGCCATCTTGGAGAACAGCTTTGTTTTTTCCGAGAACAAAGAGTCGCTTCAAACTATCATCAGTAATCATAATGGCACATCCTCGTTCAGTAGCACGCCGCTGTACCAAACTGCAAAGGCTCCTTTGGCCAGCGAATCCAGTGTATTGTTTGTTTCCAATGCTTCAGGAATTGAACTTTTTGCTGAAAAAGAATTGACGCCCGACCTTTTTGAATCCATCAAAGAGGCCGATTTGGAAGATTTCACCTTTGCAGCCCAGATTGTGGGCGACACGGATTTTGCACACTTAAATATGTTGGTCTCCAAGATTGAGAAAACCGTTGTGACCAACACGGTAACTCCACTTTTCACCTTGGAACTGGACACTGATTTGGCCATTGACCCCCAGTTTGTCAAAAATCATAGGACCAACAAACAGGAAATCGTGGTTCAGGATAAAAACAATGTGCTCTACTTAATTTCCCCGGAAGGTAAGGTTTTATGGACCAAACAACTGGAAGGACGTATACAACCCCCTATTCAGCAGGTGGATATTTATAAAAATGGCAGGCTTCAATTGGCGTTCAACACCAACGACCAATTTATGATCATAGATCGGAACGGCGATGATGTCCCTCCTTTTAAAATTGATTTTGAGGGGGGCAACCTGAATCCGTTGGCGGTTTTTGATTACGATGGCAGCAAAGACTATCGCTTTGTAATTACCCAAGGGCAAAAAATATTTATGTACAACAACAAAGCTAAAATTGTCAGCGGATTCAAGTACACCGAAGCGACCAGTCCCATTTTGGGTGCCCCCAAACACTTTCGGGTGGGCAACCGGGATTATTTAGTGTTCAAATTGGAAGACAATACAATTAAAATAATGCACCGGGTGGGAACAGACCGCATCAAGGTTCCTGAGAAAATTGATTTCTCCACCAATGAGGCTTTCCTATACAAGAATAAGATTACGGTGACCAACAAAACGGGTGTATTGCATCAGATTGATACCAAAGGGAAACTTACAGCCACCAACTTTAACCTCAACAAAGATCATGGCATGTATGCCACGAGCAACACTTTGGTCCTTATGGATGATAATGTTTTAAGTATTAAAGGCAGAAAAGTGGAACTGGATTTGGGCGTTTACTCCAAACCCAAGATTTTTTACATCTACGATAAAATTTATGTAAGCGTCACGGACATTCAAAACCAAAAGATCTATCTCTATGACAGTCAGGCGGAACCCATTCCCAATTTTCCGGTCTACGGAAGCTCCCTTATTGATCTTACGGATATGGACAACGACAGGAAATTGGAGTTGGTTGCCAAGGACCAGGACAACTCCATTATTGTTTACAAAATGAATTAACGGTTTCTTTACTGCGGCTTATACATTGGTTTAAACGAGTTACACATGTTTAGTGATAGCTAGAGTAGGTTTTTTGTAATTTGTATAGAATTGCTTTTTAAGAACCACAACTAAAGTACACTATAATGAAAACTTCTAGCAAAACCTTCATCAGTTTGGTTCTTGCCCTGATGATTGGTTCCACAATTAACGCACAGTTTTTAAAAAAACTGGCCAAAAAGGCTGAAAGAGCTGCAGAACGTACCGTTGAAAGGCGGGTAGAGAAAGAAACCAGCGAAAAAACGGACCAAGCCTTGGACAGCATTTTGGAGCCGGGGTCTGGTGGAAAACAAACACCAGATGTTGGCAATCAAGACGGTAATGGTACAAGTGGCAATGCAACTACCAGTGCTCCCAGCAGTTCTGGTGAAAAATCAATCACCATTTATAGCAAGTTTGATTATGTTCCCGGAGACAAGCTCCTGTTCTTTGATGACTATGCCAACGATTTCATTGGTGATTTTCCCTCCAAATGGAACACCAATGGCAGTGGTGAAGTAGTCACTATAGACGATTCTTCCCAACGGTGGATGGAATTGATTCCCGGATACAATATTTACTATATCCCCAATGCTCCCACTTTACCAGAGGAATACACCATTGAATTTGACATGTTGACCTATGGGATGGATAGCAAAACTTCGTCGACAGCAGGAATTGGTATTTTTCTCTCGGATGACCCCAATTTTGATGAGGGACCTAACCATGCCTCCGCTTGGCTCCCAGTTGGACAATACGGGGCTTTCGATATTCGTGTCCGAAATCACTTCCAAGGACAAGGAAGAACCATAAACAATGGGATACGGGCCGATATTAGAAAAGCCGTCCTAAATCAACCTCACATCTCCATAGCCGTAAACAAATCCAGGTTTAGGCTTTGGGTAAATGAAGAAAAGTATGTGGACATTCCTCAAATGATACCCGAAAATAAACTGACCACCCTTAAGTTTAACGTCAACGGCGTTACAGATGGCAAGGAAAAAATTTTCATTTCCAATGTAAAAGTAGCCGAAGGTGGAGTTGACCTTAGAGCAAAACTCCTTTCCGAGGGAAAGGTTTCCACCAACGGGATTCTTTTTGACGTGGGTTCGGCCAACATCCAGCCCCAATCCATGGGCATCATCCGGCAAATATCGCAAGTGCTTCAGCAAGAACCTTCCATGAAGCTCAAGATTGTGGGGCATACCGATGCAGATGGTTCTGAAGAAAGCAACCTTAAACTTTCAAAAGACCGCGCAGAAGCCGTTAAGAATGCTTTGGTCTCGGTCTATAATGTCTCCACAGATCGTTTGGTTTCCGAAGGAAAAGGGGAAAGCGAACCGGTTGGGGACAACAACACCCCAGATGGAAAGGCACAAAACCGAAGAGTTGAATTTATAAAACAATAACACTATACTACTCATGAGACATTATTTTCTTTTACTGGTAGCCACCATTTTCTGTTTCACCAGTTCATCGGCCCAAACCAGTTGCAGTCAATACTACACCTTGGTCGATGGGGCCAGCTTTCAATACACCAACTATGACAAAAAAGGCAAGGAAGACGGGAAACTCAGTTACAAAGTGACCAATGTGACCGGGTCCGGCGACAACATTACGGCCACCATGGTCATGGATATGGAGGACAAAAAGGGCAATACTTATTCATCTGAATATGACATAACCTGTAATGGCAATGTAGTGAAGGTTGATTTTAAATCCTTGATGAACGAACAGATGTTGGCCCAGATGGGCGATGTTGAAATGGACATTTCGGGAACGGATGTGGAATGGCCCAACAATTTGAGTGTGGGTCAAGAACTCCCCGATGGAAACGTAAGCGTTAAAATGAAAATGGGTGGGATGATGAATATGAACATGAACGTAGAGACCATTAACCGAAAAGTGGAAAAAAAGGAAAGCGTAACTACTCCTGCCGGCACGTTTGATTGCTACGTGATCTACAGTGAAACAAAGAGCAAAATGATGATGGCCAACCAAACTTTTCCCTCACGTGTGTGGTTGACCGAAGGTGTTGGTATGATAAAACAGGAATCCTACAACAAAAACGGAAACTTGATGGCCAGTTCAATATTGACACAGTTTAGCAAATAAGCCACTAGTTGCATTTAAAGAAATGAAAACCGGGGCATGTCCCCGGTTTTTTGCAGTCAGGTCAAAACCCTTCTATTCCATCTTGGCCTTCTTGCCAATAGGAAGTTCGGTACCATTTATTCTTATAATAGAGGACGATAATTGATTGGGTGTACGATTCGCTTTCATCACCCTCGGAAGCCCAGCTATCCTGTGTGGTTTCATGGTACATGATAACCTCATCCTGGCCATCTGCATTAAAATCGATTCCTGTTATGTATCGCTTTCCTAAAAAATTCTCTGTGTCAAAAAGAATGGTGTCTTTGTATATTTCAGTGGTCTGTAAATCAACACGCCTCATAAAATTGGAGGTCACAAGCAGTATTGGAGAATGCACATCAAACTGGTTATTCATTTCATACACAATAGGCACCCCACTTTGATTAGGGACATCCAATTCCCCATGAGGATAAAAGGTATGGTATTGAAGCCCAACCAAGGAGTCTACTGAAAATTGGACCAATTCGCCATTTTCAATAGCCAAAACCGTAAGGGGTTTGCTCAAGGTGATGGTCTGGATTTGCTTCCCAAATCGGTTTTCCCAATGTTCAGGTTTGGAAATTGGGTCGGTTGCGGTTTTTATTTTGATATCATCCAATTCCAGAAAATAGTTCAGCTCATTCTTATTGAGGATAATTTTATTAGTGCCCTGAGTGGACTTTGGAAGGATATGCTCCCACAGCCCATCACTAAGACAGGAAATAGAGGTTGCACCAAATTTCCATTGTTTCATTTGACCAGTATGGATGGTATCCAGTTTTAATTGGTTCTCAAAACCCTGCAGTTGGGCCAGCCCCGCATGGGTGGACCCTAATAGCACTATAGAAATCAATACCCTTTTCATGTTTTACAATTTTAATGTGTCCCATGAAGTTAGCAGTGCTTGTATCAGCTAATGAGGTTCAATTGATAGATGAAGGGTTTAAATTGATGAATAAATTAATCCCCAACCTCTGTTTATTTAGGTTGATGGATGGCAGAAAAATGAGCAAAGTTTGGACAGACTTAAACATCCATACATTAAGAAGAACTTGCCTTGTTTGTTGAAGCAATTAAGTCCATCTTCCAGAGATTGTTTACTTTTTTGTAAATCGAAACCCACGCAAACTCGGTCGATTCTGTTGTGTCTCTTCCACTCTGGTTTTTAAACTTAATTGTCACATTCTTTTTAACCGTAACATAGGCAATTGTAAAATCGTCGGAAAATTTTATAACAGGCTCTGTGATATCATCCCAAGATTCAAAATCAACCGCTGAGAAATAATCTGAAAACATGGCAATTCCCTCAGTCCTTGTTGGCTTATAAATTTCACCTGCGCTTATACTTGTAAAATCATCTGTCTGTAACCCCACCAATTCCTCCGCCATTTTATTCAAATGGTACTGTCTTTCCAAATGGTGCAATTCCAAAATCTTCCCCTTTTCTTCTTCCAGATTTATATTAGCATGATTTTTACAGGAAAAAAATTGAAACGCAATGACTCCAATACACAGTATGCTCCAAAATATACTTTTAGCCCCCATAATGTTTATGTTTGCGGTTAGGGTAAGATACGATGTTTTAATAAATAGTTACTAAACAAGCTTTTTCAATTAAAATTGCCAGATGCAGTTGATTAATCCAAGAAAACTAGACCTCCGTCTTCTCCCGCACTACCTCAGCTTCAAAAAGCACTTGAAAATGGTAAAGTAGTTTCTCTTTCACCTCTTCTACATCCACCTGTTTTTGGCCCAGTTCCATATTGAGAGAAGTAACGGCTTTGTCCTTGATACCACAAGGAATCATAAGGTCAAAATAGCCCAAATTGGTATTTACATTTAGCGCAAAACCGTGCATGGTCACCCAACGGCTGGCACGAACACCCATGGCACATATTTTTCGGGCAAAAGGAGTGCCCACATCCAGCCAAACCCCGGTTTCTCCTTCGGAACGCTCGGCCTTTAGGCCATATTCGGCTAAGGTGCGAATCACCATTTCTTCCAAAAAACGAAGGTATTTATGGATATCGGTAAAGAAATTGTCCAAATCCAAAATGGGATAGCCCACTACCTGCCCCGGGCCGTGGTACGTAATGTCCCCACCGCGGTTAATCTTGTAAAAAGTAGCCCCTTTTTCTTCCAAGGCCTTTTCATCTACCAATAAATTGGTGATGTTGCCACTTTTCCCCAAGGTATAGACATGGGGGTGCTCTACAAACAAAAAATGATTAGGGGTTTCAAGGCTGGCACCTTCCCTCCTATTCTTGATTTTGGTATCCACAATGTTTTGGAACAACAGTTCTTGGTAATCCCAAGTTTCCTTGTAATCCCTATACCCTAAATCTTGTAGCCCAACTTTTTTGTTCATGCCACAAAGATACAAAGCCTAATGCTGGAAAACTATTCTTCCAGTTCCACCTCAATATCCAAAAGTTTGGGGTCTTTCATCATCTCTAAAAAGGATACCTCATAAATCAAGGTCTTGCCGTCCGCACTAAAAGTGGCTTCCTCCGCCGTGGTGGACTTTACTTTTCTTGGGAAATGATACTTTAAGGTGTATGTAGACCCTGAAAGGAACATTTCTGCCCCTTGAAGACTGTCAATGTTTTGCTGGAACAATTCTGGGTCGATAATCTTGGCCGTTCTGGAAAAGGTATTGTTGGCAAAAGCATACGTAACTTCAGTGGACTGCTCGGACATGGGCATGGGTGTTGCCTGTTGCGGTTGACCTTTAGGCCCCATTAAACTGGCGTCCCTAAACGTGTTGAACGCGTCGTTTACCTCGTTCACATTGGTGAATTCACTGAACAGATCAAACTTCATCACCTTTTCCTCAGGATTCATCACCATGTGCATATTAAAGGGTTCCATTTTTTTCAGTTTTGCCTGTTCTTCAGTGGAAAGTTGGGCAATACTATCTTTTTTCTCTTCCAATAAATCCTTGAAGGAAATGATGGAATCAATGGGTTTTTCGTTCTCCTTCGCCATTTGGTCACCAGCCATTTCCATGAGCTCAGAACCATCAAAATTGATGGACAGCTTTCCGGAACCATCTTCCTCTAGGTGTATTTCTTCCGTAAAATTGCAGGAATAGACAAACACTGCCGCTAGGGCAAAGGTTAAGATTTGGATTTTTTTCATACTACTTTAGTTAGTGTTATTTAATATGACCAGTGCCCCAATTACCCCGGGCACCCATCCACAGAACGTTAAAAGTAATACAATAACAAAAGACCCACAACCTTTTCCAATTACGGATAGCGGCGGAAAAAATATAGCCAGCAAGACTCTCCAGAAACTCATGGTACAAATTTTGATTGATGATACTTATTAGTACCTTGATCAACGTTTTTGTTACACAAAACCCATTATTTTTAACGTAAAACGACTTTTTTGATGCGGTTTTTTGTCTTCTTTTCGTTTCTTCTAGCAAGTTCTACCCTTTTTGGGCAGTATCGCTTTTCGGGTGAGGTGTCGCAAACCAATTCTGGAAACACCATTTATCTTTCCTTGGTGGAGGACTACCGTAAATCCTCGCGGGTTTATCTAGATCAGATTGTAAAGAAAACCCAAGTGGATTCGCTGGGCCATTTTCAGTTTGAGGGAAACAATTTACCACTGGAAAACCGTATCTACCGCATCCATTTGGATGGTTGTTCCGACACGGCCGAGGCCCGCCACTTTTTGGGACAGTGCAACAATAGCAAAAGTGTTCTGTTCATTGCCAATAATAAGGATACTGTTGATTTTCCAACGTCGTTTGAAGACCAATCCCTTTGCTCCATTGTCTCCACCAATCCAAAATCGGCGGAGTTGTTGCAAGTGGAGTTTTTAAAGGATGAAATGGCATTTGATTTTATGGAATACCCCAGTGAAGCCAGCAAAAAACTCAATTCCAAAAAATGGTTTTCCACCCTGCAGGATTTTGGCAAAACCTCAGAGGAGCCCCTGATTGAACTTTTTATCTACGATTTTCTATCGGACAAAAGGAACGAGACCTATACTCATTACCTTCAGGACCTGCCTACCAACCCGTATTACGAAAATCTTTTAACTCGTTTGCAAAATGCATATCCCGAGACAAACTTCACCCAACAATATGCTGCCGAAATTACTACCGATAGGGAGTTGGCCACCTATAACACCCCAAAGAACTGGTATTTGAAATACCTGCTGCAAGTGGCCCTTATCCTTTCACTCTTGGCCAATGTGTATCTGCTCACCGCACGAAGATTAAATGTCAGGGCCAAGGCAAAATCGCTGCGACAAAAACTCACGCCACAAGAGCGGAAAATTGTGAACCGTATCCTTCAGGAGAAATCCAATAAAGAGATAGCCGCCGAACTTTTTGTAAGCTTGAGTACGGTAAAGACCCACATCAATAACCTTTACAAAAAACTGGAAGTTTCCTCTCGCGAAGAAATTGTTTTGCTCTTCAAAAAATAAAAATCAACCTGGGGTCTAGTCCCTATTTCCATCCCTATAAAACTCTTGCACGCTCAGTTTTTATTGAATTTCCGGTTCAAATCTTTAAATCGAAAAATCATGAAACACCTAGTTACAACCCTATTTTTGTTGTTCTCAACACTGGTCTTTTCCCAAGAATTCAACAAGGAAATTGTGCAGGAAGATGGCCGGAAATTTATGGTAGGGAAAATCAATTTGGATGGCCTACACACCCAACCCTACCAACAATGGTTCCATCAGGGAATGAAAATCTACCCAGTAGATGAATCCTTTATAAAACTCTTCAAGAAAGACTTGGCCCAATATAATATCAAACTATTTTTGGGCACGTGGTGTGGAGATAGCAAGCGGGAAACACCGCGTTTCATCAAAATTTTGGAAGCCGCAGATTTTCCCATGGAACAATTGGAAATCATCGCTCTGGATCGTAGAAAAGAATACTATAAAAAAAGTCCGACCGGGGAAGAAAAGGGACTCAACATCATAAAAGTGCCTACTATGATTTTCTTTAAAAATGGGAAAGAAGTCAACCGGATTGTGGAAAGACCCATTAATTCTTTGGAAGAAGACATCGCCCAAATTGTACAAAACAAGCCTTACACGCCCAATTATGCACAATAAGCACGGCTAAGGAATGGAATTAAAGCGCAAAAGTGTAATTTTGCGCTTTAATTTTTTTTGAGACTATGCAACTATCGGAACAGGAAATCGTTCGAAGGGAAAAATTGACCAAACTCAGGGAAATGGGCATTAACCCCTATCCCGCAGCATTGTATCCAGTGGATGCCACATCCAAAAGCATAAAGGACAATTTTGAAGAAGGAAAAAAGGTAGTGATTTCCGGTAGATTGATGTCCCGAAGGATTCAAGGAAAAGCTTCTTTTGCCGAGTTACAGGATAGTGAAGGTAAAATCCAGGTGTATTTTAATCGTGATGAAATCTGTCCCGATGAAGACAAGACCCTTTACAATGATGTCTACAAAAAATTGTTGGACATTGGGGATATCATCGGTGTTGAGGGCGAACTGTTCAAAACGCAAGTTGGGGAAAAGACCGTGATGGTGAAAAACTTTTCGCTTTTGAGCAAAAGTTTAAGACCATTGCCACTACCCAAAGTAGATGACGAAGGAAAGGTATACGACGCTTTTAACGACCCAGAATTGCGTTACCGTCAACGGTATGTGGATTTGGTGGTAAATCCGCACGTAAAAGATACCTTTATCAAGCGAACCAAAATCACCAACAGTATCCGTGAGTTCTACAATGAACGTGGGTATTTGGAAGTGGAAACCCCCATTTTGCAGCCTATACCCGGAGGGGCTGCTGCTCGTCCGTTTTTGACGCATCACAATGCATTGAATATTCCCTTGTATTTGCGGATTGCCAACGAATTGTATTTAAAACGATTGATCGTAGGTGGTTTTGATGGGGTGTATGAATTCTCCAAAGATTTCCGAAATGAAGGGATGGACCGTACCCACAATCCAGAGTTTACCGTAATGGAACTGTATGTGGCCTACAAGGACTACAACTGGATGATGGAAACCACTGAAAAACTCTTGGAAAAAGTGGCCATTGATGCCACCGGAAGTACCAAAGTAAAAGTAGGTGAGCATGAAATCGAATTTAAAGCGCCTTACCCTAGAGTTCCCATTTTGGAGGCCATTAAAATTCATACGGGGTACGACGTGTCTGAGATGGATGAAGAACAACTACGTGAAACTGCCCAAAAGTTGAACATTGAGGTTGATGAGACCATGGGTGTGGGTAAATTGATCGATGAGATTTTTGGTGAGAAATGTGAGCATCATTACATCCAACCCACTTTTATTACGGATTATCCAAAAGAAATGAGTCCGTTGACCAAGGAACACCGGTCAAATCCAAAACTTACCGAGCGCTTTGAGCTTATGGTGAACGGAAAAGAGTTGGCAAATGCCTATTCTGAGCTGAATGATCCCATTGATCAGCGAGAACGTTTTGAAGACCAGTTAAAACTTTCCGAAAAAGGAGATGATGAGGCCATGTTCATTGATCAGGATTTTCTTCGGGCCTTGGAATATGGAATGCCACCCACTTCGGGAATTGGGATTGGGATAGATCGCTTGGTCATGTTGATGACCAATAATTCTTCCATCCAAGAAGTATTGTTCTTCCCGCAAATGCGCCCAGAAAAGAAAAAGGTTGACCTTTCAGAAGAAGAAAAAATTATCATGGACATTTTAAAACCGATTGGCGAAATGCCCTTGGCTGAACTTAAGGAAAAAGCAAGCCTCAGCGGTAAAAAATGGGATAAGAGTACTAAAAGTCTTTCCAAGCATGGACTTTTAAAAGTGGAAAAAACGGAAGATTCCCTTCTGGCCAAATACACGGGTTAAGACACGCATATTTTCGTTTAAATAAATACAAACCCCTGTTTTTCAAATGAAAAGCTGGGGTTTTCGTTTTTAAAAAAAGTCCTATCTTGCCCCCAATCCCTTTTTAAAAAAGGGAGGTTTCCAGCAGCATACCCCCTAATCTTACTTAAACCTATTTATATGAAAAGAATGAAACTAACATTCCTTTTTGTGCTGTTGGTATGCTTTGCTGCTGTGGCACAAGAGGTAACTGGAACCGTTTATGACGACCAAAATGTACCGTTGCCAGGAGCATCGGTCCTGGTAAAAGGAACCACAACAGGTGTCATCACTGATTTTGATGGCAATTACACCATCCAAGCCAACACAGGAGACATTTTAGTGTTTTCGTACGTCGGCTTTAATTCTCAAGAAGCCACCGTTACCGGAAGCACCCTTAACATTACCCTTCAATCTGGGCTTGCCTTGGAAAATGTTGTAGTGGTAGGTTCCAGAAATGCCAACCGAACCGCTACGGACACCCCGGTACCCGTTGACGTGCTCGATGTTGCTGAACTTACACAATCCGCCCCCCAGGTCACGGTTACCGAAATTCTGAACTACGCGGCTCCCTCCTTTACATCAAACCCGCAGACCATATCCGATGGTACTGACCATATTGCCCCCGCTTCATTGCGCGGTTTGGGTCCCGACCAAGTTTTGGTGCTCATCAATGGAAAAAGGCGGCACAAAACAGGATTGGTCAACGTAAATGGAACGTTTGGTAGAGGTAGTGTTGGCACCGACATGACCACAATTCCATCCAACTCCATTTCACGAATCGAAATTCTAAGGGATGGTGCCGCCGCCCAATATGGTTCAGATGCCATTGCCGGGGTCATCAACATTGTCCTCAAAAAGAACGTGAACGAGCTTCAGGTGGACATTAACTCTGGAGCCAACTTTACCAGCGAACACAGTCCTGCCAAAAAAATAGACGGTGAAAAAGTAAGCTTGGGCCTAAACTATGGTCTTCCCATAGGTCAGGATGGTGGATATGTCAACTTTACAGGGAATTTTAATTTCCGCGGATGGACCAACCGAATGCTAGCATGGGAAGGATCTATTTTTAACGGTTACAATTCCATTGAACGTGTGGCGGCGGATGATAACTACGACATCTCTTTGCTTCTTGATGATGATCTAACCGATATTTTTCAATATGCTGGGGCTGCTGGCTTTACGCTAAATGGAACTGAAACCAAGGAAGAACTTCAAACCATTTTGAGTACCGATGTTACCCAACAAGAACTTTTAGCCAGAGGATTACAGCGAAGTGACTTCAATATGCGTGTCGGTCAATCTGAGTTGAGAGGGGCTCAATTTTTTGCCAATCTTTCCATTCCATTGGATGAAAATCTGGAGCTGTATGGTTTTGGGGGATTGAGTTTTAAAAATGGAAATGCCGCTGGGTTCTACCGCTTGCCCAATCAATCTAGAAGCTATACGCCAGCCTATCTCAATGGATTTTTACCAGAAATCAATTCAAGTATTACTGATAAATCGGCAGCTTTTGGTATTAAAGGCTTGCTCGGGGATTGGAATGTGGATTTCAGTAATTCCTACGGAAAAAATGAATTCCTATACCGAATTACCAACTCCAACAATGCCTCTTTGGTAAACTCCACACCTTTTGAGGCCGATTCCGGTGGATTCAACTACAGTGAGAACACCACAAATTTTGATATGAGTCGCTTTTTTGAAGACACCATGGCCGGATTAAACATAGCCTTTGGTGTAGAGTACCGAGTGGAAAACTATGCCATTGTTGCCGGCGAGGAAGCATCTTACACGCAATACAATACCTTGGGAAATCCACATGACCCCACGGATATTAATTCTATAGTTCCTACAGACTTTTTCGGAAACTCAAGGCCTGGGGGTATCCAAGTATTTCCCGGTTTTAAACCAGATAATGAGGTAGATGCCTTTAGAAATACTATAGCGGGTTATTTTGATCTTGAGGCCGATTTCACCGAATCTATCTTGTTAAGTGGAGCCGTTCGATACGAGAATTTCTCTGATTTTGGAGGAACCTTGAACTTTAAAGTGGCCACTCGTCTAAAAATTTCCGAAAACTTCAACCTTAGAGGCGGAGGACAAACAGGGTTTAGGGCTCCTTCCCTACATCAAATCCATTACAGTTCCACTTCCACACTTTTTGTGGATGGAATCCCAAATGAAGTTGGCATTTTCCCGAACACTTCCAGAGTGGCTAGACTATTGGGCATTGAACCTTTAAAGGAGGAAACTTCCATTGGTGCTACGGCTGGATTTACGGCAAGAGTGCCCAGTGCCAACCTTAAATTCACCTTGGATGGCTATCTCATCAATATTGATGACCGAGTGATTCTGACTGGTCAATTTGATGACAACGGAAATCCTGAGTTGGCTAATTTGTTCCAACAGGCCAATGCCACTCAAGCGGCTTTCTTTGCCAATTCTGTGGATACCCAAACCAAAGGGTTGGATTTTGTGGTGGACCATAAGGCCCATATCTCGGATAACGTCTCTTTGACCAATACGTTGGCGTTTACCCTTTCAAAAACCACCGTAGAAAAAGTAAAAGTTCCTCAAGCCATTGCCAACGCTGGATTAAGTGACACTTATTTTGACCCCACCAGTCGGATTTATTTAGAGTCTGCCGTACCCACTACCAAGGGAAATCTTTCACATAATTTAAAAATTGGCGACCATTTGAACTTCTTTGTGCGGAACGGCTATTTTGGCGAAGTAAGGGAGGCCACCAATGAGGATGACCCCACTATCGATTATACGTTTGGTGCCAAAGTAATCACGGATTTTACGGTGGGATACAGTTTCTCAGAGAATGTGACCCTTACTGTAGGCGCTAACAATCTTTTGGATATTTATCCAGATGAGAACGACCCTGCTTTTAGATCTAGTGGAAGGTTCATTTATTCCCGAAGGTCGGTTCAATTTGGCCAGAATGGCCGATATGTTTTTGGTAGATTGACATTTAAGATTAAATAAGAACAGTTTAATTTGGGACATTCAAATTCAAGATACGTCATGCTGAACTCGTTTCAGCATCACACAAGAGGTAAATATCAATACATTGTGAGACCCTGAGTCAAGCTCAGGGTGACACCCAACTCTTAAGTGAGAGAATGTGCCCTATTTTATATTGATAAGGCTGTCTACTTTGTCAGTTCGAGCGAAGTCGAGAACTTAATTGGGTTTCGACTGCGCTCAACCTGACAGGTAGTAAACTTTTTAGACAGCTTCATTATTTTTGTTATTTCCCAAAAAAGCATAGCTTAGAAACCCAAATGGAACTAAGCAAAAAAATAGGGCTGATTCTTGGGCCCATCGCCTTTCTTATTCTTACCAACTTACCCGCAGAACTGGTTTCTGAAAAAGGGGATGCCGTGATTTCTATTGCGGTATGGATGTTGATTTGGTGGATTACTGAAGCAG
>JBNLBG010000057.1:0-18814 GCA_050303195.1 Allomuricauda sp.
ATTATATTCTTCAAACCCCATATCTTGTGCATGGGTACATACAAAGCTAAAGGTTAATATTAAAGTGAAAATATAGGTTTTCATTTATAAACTATTTAAAATCAATTGATTGGTAGTATTCTTTTTTGGTATCTATATCAATTTCCTTCCCTTTGGGAAATACGACAATAGCATCAGTTTTATAGGTTTCAATAATAGGTTTGGCTCCTACATCTTCATGTAATTTGGCAAGCTCTAAAAACAAGGAAGCATGAAAAATTGCAGGCACTCCTAATTTATCTCCATAAGAGGTTGCCACTATTTTACATGCTTTATTTTTAAATTCTGATTTTAACTCGTGTAAATAAGTCGCTTCCAGCAAAGGTTGGTCGGCTAGCATGATTAGAAGACCTGATGGATTGCCGTTATTGTTTTGGATGTATTCGATTCCCACTGAAATGGAAGTGCCCATTCCTTTTTCCCACTTAGGATTATGGATGATTTCCACATCCTTCGGAATGATTTCCTTGATTTCATTGGCGTGGGCACCTAAAACCACAAAGACCGAATCTGATAATTGCTTGCCTTGTGCAATGGCATGCCCCAATAGTGTGGTGCCTTTCCAGGGTAATAGTTGTTTGGGGCCACCCTCCATTCGTGTGGAGGCTCCAGCAGCCAATATAAGAACGGCAATGGATGTCATATTGGCTAGCTATGGATTTTTCCCATTTTGTCCTTGAGCAATTGGGGTTCTTTGTTATTGACCACTGAGAGAATTTCAGATAAAATGGATATGGCAATTTCCTGTGGTGTTTCAGCGCCTATGTCAATACCGGCTGGACCATGAATTTGTTCCAAAAAGTCTTCGGAAATATCTGGGAACCGCTCCAATAGCTCATCAAAAAGTTTTTCTCTACGATTATAGGGTCCCAAAAGACCTAAATAAGCACAGTGCTCCTCTTTTAAGGCCATAACAAATTGAAGGTCTTTTACAAAGCTATGGGTCATAATGACCACTGCGGTTTGATTGTCCAACGAATATTGAAATGTTTCTGGCTCCACTTGAATGAGCCTATGGATGCCTGGAAAATCTTTCTTGGTCTTCTCTTCCCTAGGATTGGCCACTACGCTCACCTCCCACCCGGTCAGTGCAGCATATTTGCACAATTGGACAGCATCATGCTCCGCTCCAATGATAAGCAACTGAAAACACGGGTGCATTTCCTGCTCAAAAATGGAAAGATTTTGCTTGATTTCAATATTTTGGGAAACAGGTAGTACATTTTCACCAAACTGGAATACGGAATGGTACCCGGAATCATCACCCTGTTCTTTTTGAAAATACGACCGAATATAAAATGACCTTCTACTTTCTATGGTTTTCCAAAATTCAGACAGAAAGGAATGATCAGGTTGAAAAGGTTCCAATAAAATGTAAAGGACACCCTCACAGCCTAATCTGTATCGGCCATCATATATCATCACCCGAGACACCCCTGTGGTAAAAACAGATTGTGCCTGTCGCAACACTTCCTTTTCTACACAACCACCACTTACCGCGCCTATCATATCACCATTTTCAAAAATCAACATTCGTACGCCGGGTCTCCGATAGGATGAACCATCCAAAGCGACCACTGTGGCCAAAATGGCATTCTCTTGTCGCGCTTCGAAATGCTGGACTATGGTTTTTAACTCATGGGTCATACTACATTCTATTTCTGGTTGGGATAAAGGGAACCACTTTGCCTTCTACTATTTCTTCCTTCGGAAGTACTTGCACAAAACCATCGGCCTTGGCCAAGGAAAGCAAATCTCCTGAACCTGTCGACGATATAGTATTGGCCAACAATGTACCCTCTATCATTTTGAGTTTAACCCCGACAAACAATGTCAAATCTGTATTGTTTTTATAGGACTCATCTAAAAATACAGCAAATTGCAATGTCTCCGTTCCTAAAGTTTTGTTAAGCCATGGTTTGAAATACAAATGATAGTTGACAAAGGTGGACACGGGATTCCCTGGAAAAGAGAATACGATGGTCTTGTACTGTTGATGTTTCCCAAACCAGAATGGTTTTCCTGGGCGTTGCAATACCTTATGAAAGACCTTTTCAACGCCTAAACTGTCGAAGGCCTCAGGAAGAAAGTCGTATTTTCCTTTGGAAACACCACCACTCAACAGTAGTACATCATAGTCTTGCAGCAGATTCTCCAGCGTCTGTTTAATGGTAGATGGTTCATCCAATACATGATGAATGTCTCCCTTAATTTTTTCATTTTCCAAAAGAGAAGCCAAGGAATATGAGTTGGATTTCCGTATTTGGAAGGGCAATGGAGTGGTGTTCACATCCACTAGTTCGTTTCCAGTGGATATTACGGCTACTTTGGGGAGTTTTTTTACCAAAACCTTGGCCTTGCCCACGGTGGCCAATACTCCTATTTCCGCAGCGGAAATTTTTATACCGGGCTGAAGCAATACCTCCCCTTTTTCAACATCACTGGCTTGATAGTGTATATTTTGTCCTTTTTTTACGGGTTCATCAATAATAAACGCCTCACCTTTTTTGGTAATATGCTCATACATCACCACAGTATCTGTATTTTGAGGAACGATAGCCCCGGTCATCACCTCAATACAAGAATTTTCATCGTCCAAAAGGAGTTGGGGACTTCCTGCCTGAGCGACACCAGAGATTTTAAAACTTTGATTTTGTGCGTTGAGCGCATCAAACCGAATAGCAATACCGTCTTTTGTGGATCTGTCAAACGGTGGAAAGTCGCGATCGGCTAGAATGGTTTCCGCCAGAATTCTTCCCTGGGATTCAATCAATTTAACGGATTCACTTCCATAGTTTTGGGAATGATTTAGAACTTTGTGCAGGGCTTCATCAAATGCTATCATGAAAAGAGGGCTATTTCCAATCCATTTTTCAATAATACCCGAATACCTACAAACAGTACCAGAATACCGGTCAACATTCGAATACGTTTTGCGGACAATTTACCAATGCTGAGTCGGACACCCAATTGACCGCCCAGAAGAACGGCAAATAGCAACCCCAAAATTTCGGGCCAAAATATTTCGAAGGAATTGCTGGTCAGCAAACCGCCAATTCCTGAAATGGAGTTGACCAAAATAAAAAAACTCGCCAAGGATGCTATGACTATGGGTTTGTCCCATTTCATGTGATTAAGAACGGGTGCTAGAAAAATACCTCCACCAATTCCTACAAGGCCAGACAAAAATCCGATTCCAGCGCCAAGCAGATAGGACATATACTGAGGATAATTTTTTACGGTGAAATTGGAATTTCGTGCCATGGTCTGATAAATTAGGGCAATAGCGGAAACAATCAACGCTAAGGCCAAAAGAATAAAGAAAACCTGTTCCTGCAACCGAAACGAAGCACCGAGAAAGGCCATGGGAATACTGGTTATGACAAAAGGCAGAAATTTTTTAAGAGACAAATGACCATTTTTATAATAGAGGTAACAGCTTCCCGATACTACCGTTAAATTGCATAACAAAGCGGTTGTCCGGATGGTAAAAAAACTGGTCAAAACCAAGGTCAAGATTGCTAAATAACTGGACCCACCACCAAAACCTACAGCGGAATAGAGCATGGCCACCACAAAGAATGCCAAGGTCAACAAAATAAAGTCAGCTGAATCTAAGGACATAGGCTCAGTATTCTGTTCATTCCTCCCAAAATATTAAAAAACTGTTTATTTGGATATTGGTTTTGAAATTGTTTTATGGCCATTTCACTCCGTTTTCCCGATTGACAAATGACGTAAACTTTATCTGTTGTCTTTATGTGGGTTGATGCGAGTTCCAGACTATCCAAAGGAACATTGATGGCTTCCTTTAAATTGCGTTCTGTGAATTCCTCTTCCGTTCTAACATCAATTAAAGTGAGCGTAGTTTTAGATTCCAACAGCGATTGAAACGCCTCGGCAGTAATGGTTGGTACTACTTCACAATCTACGGGTTCGTAAAAATCCTGAAGTTTTTTTAACTCCAAATTCTTTGGGTTTAGTTTGAAACCGATTTTGGTGGATTGTTGACTCAAGCCATCAAACAACAACAGTTTTCCTGAGAGCACCTCCCCTATTCCAGTCAATACTTTTATCGCTTCCAATGCTTGAAAAGTCCCAATGATCCCCGGTATGACCCCCAGTACCCCATTCTCATTACAGTTGGGTACTTCTTCAGCACTTGGCATATTGGGATACAAACAGCGATAGGTTGGACCGTTCTGATAATTGAAAACACTCACATGTCCTTCAAAACTGTGGAGTGCTCCATACACGAATGGTTTTTTCAGCAAAACGCAGGCATCATTAATGAGATATCGCGTTGGGAAGTTGTCCGTAGCATCTACCACCAAATCATATTCCTTGATAATCTGCAACGCATTATCCTTGGTCAAGAAAGTGTCATGAAGATTAAAATGCGTTCGTGAATTCTGGGCGCTCAACTTTTCATGGACCACTTCCAGTTTCTGTCGTCCTAGATCATGTTCCGTATAAAGTACCTGTCTTTGCAGGTTGTGCAGTTCAATCACATCTTGATCCATCAAACCCAGGGTACCTACGCCCATGGCATTCAGATATTGCAATGCGGGAAGTCCCAATCCACCCAAACCCACGACCAAGACCTTGCTCTGGGACAATTTTTGTTGTCCTTCAGGTCCAAAATCCTTCAATTGGGTCTGTCTGATATACCTGCTCATCGTTCAATCTATTTTGGATTTGGCATATTCATAATCCTCTATGTTGTTGGCGTTGTAGAGCAATTCATCGCGCTCGGGAAATACCAATTTTGTATCTGAGTTGATTAAAAACTTGCGGGGGCATGAACTTTCAGCGGATTGCATATGATGCATTGCTTCCCGCAATCCTTTGGGTTCCCAAATCGTAATTAACGGTTCGGGAAGTTTGGTTTCTTTGGTGGCAAATGAAGTGGCCCCTTGATTTGGGTTTCGGTTTTCCACCAACAGTTGCAGGGTTTCCAAATCTATCAATGGAAGGTCGCAAGCCAAGACCAACCAAGCTACTTCTGGATACTCTAGATGTGCACTTAATATACCATTGAACGGTCCACGGTATTCATTTTTGTCGATAATTGCCTTAAGTCCATCAGGGATGGAAACTTTTTGTTCGTCACGAATGCTCAGAAAGACATCATCGCAAAGTTGTCCCAATAAATGATATAAGTATTCTTGTTGGGGAACATCGTGGTAGGTCAACAAACCTTTGTCTGAACCCATACGGGTGCTTTTTCCTCCTGCAAGAACCAATCCGTAAAGTTTGGGTGTTGTACTGGCCATACTGTATTGTTTTATCCGAAAATTAGCCTCCTATGGAGGTCATGGAACTGTCAAATACGGTTTGGGAATGCTTCTCTTGTGCCTCAAAACCCGTTTTTGCACGGTTGCCAATGGCAGTGAGTATGGTGTCCTTTACTTTTTCGGTATTGGATTCACCACGAACCAAATCCCGTAAATTGGCCTTAGGTTTGCCATACAAACATGTAATCACATCTCCTGTTGCGGTTATCCGAAGCCGGTTACAACTGCCACAAAAGGTTCTACTAAAAGAAGGAATTATCCCAAAAGTGCCTGTATGCCCTTCAATCTTATAATTGATTGAGGTCGACTCCTTTGGAGATTCCAACTTCTTGTAATTGGGAAAGGCTTCAGCGACATGTTCCAAAATGGCCTTGTAATTCCACTTAATGGTATTGAAATTCTTGGAGCCCCCATTAAAAGGCATTTCTTCCAGAAAACGAATGGAAACCCTGTGGTGTTTCATCACATCCAAAATGGGAATGATGTCCTGCTCGTTCTGTCCATCCAAAACAATAAAATTGATACGCACATTGAACCCTTCCGTAATCAATCGGATGAGATTGTTGTGCACGGTATCAAATTGTTTTCTCCGTGTGATGCGTTCAAAGGTCTCCCGATTGATGGAATCTAAGCTTACATTGATGTTGGTAATGCCCAATGCCTTGAGTTCATCAATATACGGGCCGATTAAGGTAGCATTTGTAGTTACGGAAATATCGTTGAGTCCTTCCAGTTTTGAAAGGTGGCGCAGGAGCGACATCAAATTTTTCCGGACAAATGGCTCACCCCCGGTAATCCGTATTTTGTCGATTCCTTGGGAAACTAATATTTCACTGACGCGCTTTAATTCCGAAATGGATAACAACCTGTCATTTTTTTCAAAATTGATGCCTTCCGCAGGCATGCAATAATTGCAACGCAGATTGCACCGGTCGGTTACCGCCAGTCGCAAATAATTGATTTTTCTTCCGTGATTGTCTATCAGCATAAATCCGTCAATTCTTTTTTTGGGGTAAGTTACCGATTTTGCGTGGATTATCCCCCACTTACCGGAGGGATAAGTGCAATTTCGTCATAGGAATTGATGACTTGGTCATCCTCGGCATAGCTGTTGTTTACGGCCACGGCCAAAGAGGATAGTTTGTTGAGTTCTGGGTAGGTGTTACCCAGAAACGCCTTCAATTCCTTTACCGTCTTTGGCATTTTTTTTCCTGTTATGTTAGCTGTAGGAACGGACAAGGTGGGAGCCCCCACGATGTCCTTTGTAATTCCAAACAAGAGTATTGTCATATAATCAACCTATTATTTCTTTTTCGGGTACTTTTAAAAGTTCTGGTGTTTTGGTGAATGGTTGTTTATAAAGTCTGTTACCTGTGGCGGCTTTCATGGCATTGGCCACGGCCCCTCCTGCGGGCGGCAAGGTAGGCTCACCCAATCCGGTTGGGGAAAGGTCATTTTCCACGAAAAAGGTCTCTACTATGGGAGCTTCTTTCATGCGAAGCAATCGGTATCCATCAAAATTGGTGGTTGTGGGTTTTCCATCCTTGAAGGTCATTTCGGTATACATGGAATGGCCCAGACCATCCAAAACCCCACCTTCTACCAAGTTCTTGGCAGCAAGGGGGTTCACTACAATTCCACAATCCACCACGCAAGTGATTTTCTTCACCACAGGCTCTCCATTCTCAATCTCCACATCGGCCACTTCAGCCAAATGGGTGTTGTGACAGTAATAATTTACAAAACCTTGGTAAACGTTATCAGGTTTGGTGCCCCATCCTGATTTTTCAACAGCCAAGCGAATCACTTCCTTCATACGTTCAGGGGAATATTGGATGCGCTCATCTTCCTCGGGTTTCACCTTGTCCAATAAGTCCAACCGAAGTTGAATTTTATCCACCTCCATCAATTCGGCCAATTCGTCGAAGAAGCTTTGCTCAGCGGAAGCCAAGAAATTGGTATAGGGTGCACGCCACGCTCCGGTGGTGATATTACTATCGTAAACCGCGGCGTCCACTTGGTAATTTTCAATGGCTCCGGCGGGGAAGAAATTGGGAACCAACCCGTACATGTTCGAGTTCACCGCTGCTTCCTTTAGATGATAGGCCGTGACCTTTCCATCCTTAATGCCTGCTTTTATTCTGTACTTGATGGCCATACGGTAAATGCCATCTTCCATGTCATCTTCTCGTGAGTAGACCAGTTTTACCGGCTTTTTGGCCTTATCTGCAATTTCCGCAGCCTCAATGGCAAAGTCACCATAAAGCCTTCTTCCAAAACCACCACCGATCCGGGTCATTTCCAGATGGACTTCCTCTGCTTCCCTTCCCAGCAATTGGGCCACAAAACCCGCAGTGCTTTCTGGAGTTTGAATTGGGCCCACCAAATGAATTTTTTCATCCGTAATATGGGCGAAAAAGTTCATGGGCTCCATACAGCTATGTGATAAAAAAGGCGATTCATACGTACGCTCCAAAATTTCATCCGCTTCTGCGAACGCTTTTTTCACATCACCATCAGATCGCATGGTCTCAAATTTGTTGCCATCCAACAAATCTGTCAATATTTTGTCATGTTCCTCTGTGTTTTCAGCTTTGGTGGCTTCCTCCCACTCGGCCTTAATTGCTTTTTTGGCCTTTAGGGCTGCCCAGGTAGAATTCGCCAACACAACAACTTTATCACTGGAGCTTAAGATGTTTTCAATTCTTGGGATTTCTTCCATGAGCCCTCGTATTTTTTCTCCAATGGTGAATACATCCACAACACCCGGTATGGCTCTAGCTTCAGTGTCATCAAAGGAAACCAATTTGTGCCCAAAGGCAGGTGGGCGCAAAACAGCGGCATACACCATACCCTCTGCTTTATAATCCATTCCATAAAGGGGTTTTCCGGTAATGATTTCGTCGATATCCACATTAGGTGTTGGTTTGCCCATGATTTTATACTCACTGGGCTTTTTGAGTGGCACATCTTCAGGAACTTCCAATTGTGCAGCATCTTTTACGACATCTCCGTAACCCAAGGTTTCTCCCGCGGCATTGGTAATGACCCCTTCGCTTACGGTGCATTCGGATGGATCAACGCCCCAACGCGCCGCCGCGGCACTTACCAGCATTTGCATGGCTGCAGCTCCTGTCTGTCGAAGGGCATCCCACCCAAATCGGATGGATTGACTCCCTCCGGCAACCTGTCGCGTATAATTATTGGTGTCCAAGATGCCTTGCTCCACGTAAACATCCTTCCAGGCCACATCCAGCTCTTCGGCTATGATCATGGGCATGGAAGTTTTTACGTTTTGTCCCACTTCGGGATTGGGTGAAAAAATGGTGACCGCGCCGTTATCGGCAATTTTGATGAAGGCATTAAAGTCATTGTAATCCAAACTGGCCAAATCAATGGCAGGTTCTTTAATTACTTTGGGTTTGCACGCCTGGAAAAGGTTAAAGCCAATCAGCAAACCTCCTCCAGCCAAGGAAGAGTTGCGCAGAAATGACCTTCTACTAAGTGATTTATGTATAGTATTTGTTGACATGTTGTAGTTTTTTGAGATGAAAAGCTAATTATTCCATGTTGTCCGCAGCAATCTTCACGGCTTTACGGATTCTGGTATAGGTCGCGCATCGGCAGATATTACCGTTCATGGCATTTTCAATATCCTCTTCTGTGGGGTTGGGATTGCTCGCTAAAAAAGCGGAGGCGGTCATGATCTGACCTGCTTGACAATAACCACATTGGGGAACATCCACTTCTTTCCAAGCTTCTTGAACTGGGTGGGTTCCATCTTCAGAGAGTCCTTCTATAGTGGTAATTGATTTACCATCTACTTGGGAAAGGGTTAAGGAACAGCTTCTCATGGCCGTGCCATCAACATGGATGGTACAGGCACCACATTGTCCTATTCCACATCCATACTTGGTGCCCACAAGATCCAAATGATCCCGAAGCACCCATAAAACAGGGGTGTCCTCAGCAACGTCAACCGTTTTTGACGCGCCATTGACAGTTATTTGATACGTTGGCATAGTTTTTTGAATTGATTGTTTGTTGTTCATGTTTGCTGTTTGAAGTTACCAAAAAATGAATGGAATGTTCCTTTTTTAACAGCTCCCTCTTTTTTTTAACTTTTCTTTAAATCTATTGTGCTTTTGAAAGATAATTTTCAAACCATTTCTACGTTCTGCATGGTGAACCTTAACTTTTATGAAAATGAAAAATGCTTTTCGCTATTGCTTTCTTTTTACGCTTACTCTTTTGATTTTTTCCTGTGGAAATGCTGATGATGATGTCAATTTTGACATTAATGATGGGGAGTTGGGGCAAGGACAGAACCCTGATGATTGCCTCGGTTTTGATGACAATGACCTGTTATTGTCCATACAAAACCAGTTTACTGCATTACCTGCTAAAGTCTCTATACTTTTTAAGGTGTCTGACCTTCAGGGTAATCCTGTTTCTGGTTTGAGTGCCGATCAGTTTACCATTTATGAACAAGGCCGAAATGATGATTGTTTCAATGTGATTTCTCCTTCGGAATCACAAGCCCGAATTTCACCAAACACACAGGTATTCAATAACAACACGGTGCTGGTACTTGATTTAAGTAATAGTGTCTTGGAGGGCAGTTTGGACGAATTGAAATCAGCCTCAACCAGTTTTATCAACAATGTCATCCCAACTCCAGAAACTGATTCCTTTAAAATGGCCATTTATTGGTTTGATGGTGAGGACGAGCTCCATCTGTTAAACGATTTGTCATCTTCTGCGGCAGAATTGACCGCTGCTATTGATAGTATTACCGAAGACATCAGCAATGACCCTTCAACTGATTTATATGGTGCTGTAATCAAATCAACAGACAAGGCTGAAGACTTGCTCAAGGCCAGTAATGATGCCTCCGTTATTGCTGCGGCCTCAGTGGTGTTGTTTACGGATGGAACGGACCAAGCTTCTCGCTACAGCGAAGAAAACGCATTGAGAGCTGTTGAAAATGCAAGTAGAAATATTTCTTATTTCACCATTGGTCTGGGTGCTGAGATTGATGCGGATATTCTTATGCAAATTGGGAAAACGGCCAGTGTATTTGCAGGAAACAAGGAAGAATTGGAAACCACCTTCAACCAGATTTCACAGCGTGTTTCGGAACAGGCCAATAGTTTTTATCTTTTTGAATACTGCACCCCAAAACGGGACGGTAGTGGAGAAAACAACCTTGTGATTCAATTGACCAATGGAAGCCTTCAAGGTGCGGTGCAAACCAAGTTCAAAGCCGACGGTTTTACAGGGGGATGTGAATGATATGATGTTTCATTGATAGGTTAAGAGTCTCTCTCCTAGAAGACCGTCAACTGCTAAGACCTATTAAAAAAGCCCGGTACATATGCATCGGGCTTTTTGTTTTATTTGACCTCAATGGGTTTTATCTTAATGTTTCTCCATTTTACCTTAATGCCACCTCCATCGTGAATCTGAAGGGCAATGGCTCCTTCCCCCTTCCCTATTTTCTCATCGGTCAAGTGGACCATTTCCACCCCATTGAGCCAGCTTGACACGCTTGGGCCGTACACCCTAATTTTCATGGTGTTCCACTCTCCCATTTTCAGGACTTTGTCCTTTTCAGGGTCCGGTTGAATCAACCATCCCCTACCATAAGATTCATAAATGCCTCCGGTATATTTGCCGGGAGGAGCAACTTCTACTTGCCAGCCATTCACCTTTGTGCCGTCAAAAGTAGACCTGATAAAAACGCCACTGTTGCCATCGGCTTCTTGTTTGAATTCCAAGGTCAGTTCAAAATCCTTGTAAAAATCATCGGTGGATAAATAGCCGTATTCGGCCTTTGGCCCACTTTCACAAATCAATTCGCCATCTTCCACATACCATTTTTCCTCCCCGTGGATGGTCCAACCATCAAGATTTTCACCATTGAAAAGATTTTTACTGGGTGTTTGCGCCCAGCTTAATTGGAACGTCAAGACGGATAAAATTGTTGCTAAAACTAGTTTTTTCATAAAATAAGTTTGATAAGAGGAAGTAAGTTATATAAATCTGAACAAAACCATCAAAGATGTAGGGTTTTTAGACAAACAGTTGTTTAGTATATATAGACAACAGCTAAAAACATCCTAATGACCCTAAGAGAAGTTAAACTTAAAATGACATGTGATGGATGTAGTAAAAGAAATTATCGACAACAGCGCCATAGGCCCATTTTCCAATGGATTTAAAAGTTTGGTACTTTCCGTTTTTGCCTCAATTGTCTGCGTCTTGCTGACCATGCTGACCGTTTTGATTCTTCACGGTTCCAGCATTACCTTTCATTACGGCTATTAACGATAAATCAGTGCATTCCCAAATTTTTGTTCGTCAAGCGATTTGGAAAGGTCCAGTAAAAAGCCATTGATGACAGCATGGGTTATTTTACCTTCCTTTTCCAGAAAAAAGGTGGGATTCACCCCAGGTTGTAGATTGAACGGAGTCAATTTAAAATTATCACCCACTGCATGTACTGGTGTATTGACTGCGAAGCCTTCAAACGGAATTGACGTCTTGGCATAAGCCACTCCCCTTTTTAGGAATTCCCAAGTGTTTGCTGAACGAGGCATTTCCAAAGTAGCCATTTTCGGAGGGACAATGGTATATCCCGAAGCATCAAAAGTTTCATAACCGTAAAACGTGGAAAGGTCCCCTTGGTCATCCACAACACCTTTGTAATAAAAATCATTGTGCCCTTTTAGGTCGATTTCATTTCTGAAAATACCCAAATCCAATATGTAATCATTGCCCAAGAGTTCATAGGTCACGTTTTTAATCTTCAAATCGAACAACTTGCGGTCGTTATGGGGGATTTTCTCATAATCCTCCACAGGAATACTTTTATAACTGCCATTGGCAATGGTGTATAACGCTGATAGAATGGAAACATAATTGAGTTTCCGAATTTCTTGCTTCTCTGGATCATTGGTGTATCCCCCCGATTCAATTAAAATAAGGCTGGTGCCCCATTTGGCAATGTTGTCGCCAAAGGCACGGGGCTCAAAATCGTCACTGTAACGGCCCACCTGTCCCGGCGCATAGTTTTGAATGATTTTGTTCATGTACACAATCACCTTCATGGCATTGGCCCGTACCTCATTAATGTCCTTTTCATAATTAAAGGCGGTGGCCAAATAAGAGATCGTGGCCGGTTTGTCCGTCAGTTCCGCATTGTAATAGGTGCTTTGATCGTGAAGATTGAATCCAAAGTTGGCATCCAAGCTGTCACGGATGCGTTTCAAGGCCCGCCCTTCGGGCGATTGCAATCGCAAAGCATCCCGGTTGATGTCGATGCCCAATGCATTTCTACGTTGAAACACCTCTGCCCCATCTGGGTTCACCATCGGCAAAAAGTGCAATTTTAAATTGGAAAGGATTTCTTCTTTCTCTTCAGCAAAGTCTGATGAATCCAAAAAATGGAGAATATCAAAAATGGCTTGTGTGGCTGTGGGCTCGTTCCCATGCATCTGCGACCATAAAAACACATTGATGTCCCCGGCACCAATGCTGATAAGGCTCAAATCCCGTCCTTCAATGGACTCTCCCACTTTCTGAACCTCAAACTTTGGGTTGGCCTTGAACTGTTGAATCAACGGCTGTATTTCACGATGTTTTATCCGACGCTCTCCCAAGGATGGCTCCTTGTATTTTTCATAGGTTTCGTAAAGTTTTGAGGTAATTGGGTCCTGACCTTGTACTGACAATGTCAGCAATGTTATGAGGATCGGTAGCAGTCTTTTGAGCATAGTTCTATTTTGTTGGAACAGGTTTAAAGTTAAATTTTTTCGTCGCTTTTCGCACTTTTTTCATGAAATCCATACCAGGGTCGGTTTTGGTGGTGCGGTAGCCATCGTCCACTTCAAGCCAAAGTGGATGCCCTTCAAACTGGGTATATTCTTGATGGCCAATTACATAATCAATGTTGTATTTTGAGGCAAGATACTTCACCAAAAAGATGTTCGACCTCAATTGTTTTTGGGTCAGGGGCAGATCTTCCGTCCCACCCACATTTTCAATGCCAATGGCACAATGATTGAGGCCAATGGTGTGGCGTGCCATGGTAGTTTCGGGCATCAACCTATAAATGGTGCCATCCCGATCCACCAAAAAATGGGAGGAAACATTCAATCCGCTTACATTTTCCAAATCAGGTCGCCAATTGGGCAGAGTAGACCTATTAAAGGCTGCGAACGATTTTTCTAGCGTTGGAATTGCCGTCCAATGTAATACGATCATTTTGGGAACAATGGTTGTGGTATCTTGCTCCAATCCATAGCGTTGGGCGAGGTATTCCTTGGTGAGCTCAACCCGTTGCTCATCAAAAATAATAGGAATGTCCACAATCTCTTTTTGTACACTGCAAGAAATGAACATAAGGACAAAAAGGAAACTAAACCCTATTTTTTTTGAGAAGAATTGAAATGGAACCATGCCCAAATGTAGCCTAAAATTGAAAATTCGGTCAATTATTATTTAATACCTTAGAAGCATCAACAACCTTTACCCATGAAATGTTTTCTTTCTCTTGTAGGGATAACCTTGATTCTGATGTCATCTTGTAGCAAGAGTCCGTACACATCTCGAAAGGAATCCGGGAATTTGGTGTTGTCAATTTCCAACAAGGATGTTCTATCCTATCGATTTGAAACCATGCCACCGCCTGAAGGGGGCGATTCAGCTTTTCACCGTAGTGGATTTATCCATCCTTTAAAGACCTTAGCCGGGCATACCTTAACTACGATACATCCCCAAGATCACTACCACCATTTTGGGGTGTGGAACCCATGGACCAGAGCAATTTTTGAAGGTGATACGATTGATTTTTGGAATATAGGGGATAAAAAAGGCACGGTTCGGTTTAAGGAGTTCACGAAAATCAGGGACAATACTTTCAGTACACATCATGAGCATGTGGTGCTAAATGGAAAACCGGAAAAAATAGCGCTCAATGAAATTCAAACCATTACGGTTACTAAATTGGATGATAAATCCTATATTTTGGATGTTGATATTGAATATCAGACCACCGATAGTGATTTTAAACTCATTGAATACCGATACGGCGGTTTTTCAATCCGCGCCACTAAAGAATGGACGGATGCCAACAGCGAGATTTTGACTTCAGAAGGAATAACCCGAGAAAATGTAGATGGCTCCTTGGCCAAATGGTGTTTGGTGCAAGGTGAGTTGGGAAATGATCATGGTGGGTTTTTGTTGATGTCGAACCCCAATAACTACAACCATCCAGAACCGCTGCGCATTTGGCCCAAGGAAATGCACAATGGGTATGTTTTTGTGAATGTGTGCCCCATTAAGAACAAAGACTGGTTGATGAAAGCGGGGAACATCTACAAATTGCAATACCGAATTGTGGTTTTTGATGGTGAAATAGATGAAACCCAAGCAAAAAGTTTATGGAATTCCTATTATAATCAACAATAACATGAGAACAAGTATCAGCTTTATCGCAGGAGTATTTGCCTGCCTAGTAATGAATGCCCAAGGTGAGTATCAGCTGGGGCCCAATTCGCAAGTATACAAGGACGTTCCTAAAGGAACCATAATCAAAAAAACTTGGGAAAGTGTTGTTTTTCCAAATACGATACGAGATTATTATGTGTACGTACCATCACAATATGATGGCACTTCAGAAGCAGCCCTAATGGTTTTTCAGGATGGTCATGCCTATGTGGATTTGGAAGGCGATTTTAGGGTGCCCACGGTTTTTGACAACCTGATTGCCCAGCAAAAAATGCCCATTACCATTGGATTGTTTATCAATCCGGGACATGACAAGGATGCACCTGAGGCGGAAAGTCCGTGGCGTGTCACCAACAGAAGCGTTGAATATGATGAAGTATCCGGAACCTACGGTGATTTTTTACTTCAAGAATTGATTCCCGAGCTCAAAAAGAACTATAAAATTTCAGAGGACCCCAAAATGAATGCCATTTGTGGTCTTTCTTCGGGCGGCATTTGTGCATTTTCCGCAGCATGGTTCCATACGAATCGTTTTCAAAAGGTGATGAGCCATTTTGGAAGCTTTACCGATATCCGCGGAGGACATAATTACCCTCCCATGATTCGCAAGAATGAACCCAAAGACATAAAAATATTCATGCAAGATGGTTCCAACGACCTTAACAATCAGTTTGGAAATTGGTGGTTGGCCAATCTCCAAATGGAATCTGCTTTAAAATTTAAGGACTATGACTACAAGTTTGTGTCAGGAACCGGCGGCCATGATGGTGGTCATGCTGGGTCCATTTTGCCTGAATCGTTGGAATGGTTATGGAGTGATGTGGCGTCCCATTAGTAGGAAAATTGAAAATTATTCAATGGGAACGGCATAACAGATCATAAGTTTCTTCCGGCCCCATTCACGAGCTTTCTTTACATCCTTGCCCATATAGATATCCATTCGGTTTCGCCAACGATGGTGCATTTTATCCTTCACGTAAAAAGTATCGGGAAAGGTGTCAATTTTCACCATGGTATTGTGTTTCAATCCCATTTTAATGAGATCACGCGAAACCGCAATGCATTTCATGTCCGGTTTTAGGGTATCGCCCCATGCGGCCACAGCAGGGTTAATACTGTCCGTTTGCCAAAAAACCGAATTGTAAGCGGAGGCTGTTACTTCATGCCCAATCCATTCATGGGTGGATTTTTGAACGGGTTTTTGTTGGGTACAAGCAGCCACCACAATAAAACAACAGAGTAATTTTTTCAATAGGAATAGGAATGGTTGATTCCTAAAGATACATTTTTCTTGGATTTACTCGGGTAAGGGAACGTAGGTATCATCGTTTTGCATCATGGGAAAGGTCTTGTTGCGCCAGGCTTCCTTGGCTGCTTCAATTTTATCTTTGCTGGAGGATACAAAATTCCAATAAACATGTCATTCCTCTATGATCAATCCGATATTGGACATGCCTTAAATGTTTATATTTAGATACAGAAAGTTACGACAAATCCAAAACCATGAAACTACTTAAGCGCATTTTACTGCTCCTATTGATTGTAATTGGAGTGGTATTTTACCTGAATTATCCCAAATTGAACATTATCTCTGGCTATGCCGCTAAAAATATGGCTTCCGGGGTATTTGTTGCCGAACGTTCGGAGGCATCCATGAACCTAAATGATAACAATGTACCCTTGGTGGAATTGGCCACAACTGAAGTGAACGAAGCAGAAGAATCGGCTTCTTCCACAGTCTATGGTCTTATGGAGCGTACCGCGGTGTATCGAGATGGCTTGGGAAGCGTACTCATCAATGATGACTATGACCCAAGCGAACTTACAATTCGACCAAATCGAAATATTGCTACAGATACCATTCCCTATCCGTATGGACAAGCGGCACCTGTGGATTCCATTTTTGCGGAAGTCGACATGGACCAGATCAATCAAGCACTTGCACTGGCTTTTGCCAATCCTGAAGTACAAAAAACACGAACTTTCCTGATTCTGTACAAAGGTCATTTGCTTGCAGAGAAATACATTGATGGCTTTACCAAAGACACGCCCATTTTGGGTTGGTCCATGACCAAAAGTGTGTTGGCTACGTGTTTTGGAATTTTGGAGCATCATGGTAAATTGGAAATGGACTGGCCTGCACCCATTGTCGAATGGAAAGATGATGGGCGCAAGAACATCACTCTGAACCATTTGCTACGTATGCAAAGTGGATTAAAATGGGATGAGGATTATAGCGGCATATCGGATGTAACTAAAATGCTGTTTTTGGATAGCGATATGACCCAAATGCAGAAAGAGAAGAAAGCCATTGCCAAACCCACCGAGATTTGGAACTATTCCTCGGGAACCACCAATTTACTCTCCGGGATACTTCGGCAGCAGTTTAGGAGTCATCAAGAGTATCTGGATTTTCCGTATTCGGCGTTGATTGATAAAATTGGGATGCATTCCATGGTATTGGAGGCCGATATTGCAGGAAACTATGTTGGATCATCCTATTCGTGGGCCAGTACCCGCGATTGGGCTCGCTTTGGTCAATTGTATTTGGATAGAGGGGTTTGGAATGGGGAGCGAATCTTTAATTCAGAATGGGTGGATTATGTTACCACCCCTACCCTACATTCTGATGGTACGTATGGTGCACACTTTTGGTTGAATGCGGAAGGGAAATATCCTGATGTGCCCAAAGATCTGTTTTCCTGCAACGGCTATCAGGGGCAATATGTGTTTGTGATTCCCTCAAAAGACTTGGTAGTGGTACGGACCGGCCTCGCTGAAGAACCTGAATTTGATGTGAATCGTGTGTTGAAAGCTGTGGTTGATGCTATTCAAGAATAATTACTCCAAAATAGCATGACCAAAATCCACTGAAAAATCTACGCACCAAACCATTACATATTTGTATTCGGAAAAATCCAGGGTCCCACCATTGGGTATAAGATAGTCGAAGTCACCCTCCAATCCTTTTAGTTCTCCCAGGGAAACATAATTGGTGGCTTCCAAATCTGTGGAAAGGTACATTTCAAGAATGGGGCCATCTTCTGATTTGAAATCGGTAATGGACAATGAGGTATGTTCTTCGTTCACGGTGACTTTTCCCATGGTAGTATGGGCTGCAGTTACAAATTCCCCCATCAAGGTAGATTGTGTTTCAGTTTCTTCTTCCATTTGGGGTTCCTCCATTTCTTCCTCCATTTGGGCATCTTCCATTTCTTCTTCCATTTGGATTCCTTCCATTTCCGAAACTATATCCTCTGAACTGGAAGATGAGGAGCAGGAAGCCAGTATTACGCTAAAAAATAGAACTATAAAATTGATTTTCATGGTATGGTTATTTTCGGTTAAGTCGCTAAAAAGTTGGATAACTTACAAAAACGTTTCACATCGCCACAACAATACGGGGTTTCACAACAATAATTTCATTTGTGGGGAGTCTGGTGGTACATTTACAATGTAATTAAAATAGAAAGTAATTTTTTCATTTTCATATAGTGTTCTCGTAAAAGAGTCTTGACCCAAGTGGCAAGGCTCTTTTTGGTTTACGGTCTTTTGGTAGTTCCTGTTTTGGCACTAATTCCATGAATTGCCATTGTCCATTACAATAAATAATGGACACAAATCTCAAGAATGGCACTAATTACCTTTTACATTATTCATTATTAATTGAAACCTGTACATTGAACTACGGAATCCATTTGTTTTTTCCGAAGTCCGGTTTCCGTTTTTCCAAAAAAGCATTTCTCCCCTCTTTGGCCTCATCGGTCATGTATGCCAAGCGCGTGGCTTCCCCAGCAAAAACTTGTTGTCCCACCATGCCATCATCGGTAAGGTTCATGGCAAACTTGAGCATTTTAATGGACGTTGGCGATTTCGCCAACACTTCCTGCGCCCATTGGTAGGCGGTATCCTCCAGTTCATCATGGGGAATCACGGCGTTTACCATGCCCATTTCAAAAGCTTCT
>JBNLBG010000058.1:0-17823 GCA_050303195.1 Allomuricauda sp.
ACACCAAGGTTTCTGATTTTGATGATGATGCTGGCGAACTGCTGAAGGGTGCCAACAACACTTCGGTCAACGTTACCTTTGTACGGCAGGGAGAGACCAAGACCGCTACTATTACCCGTGAAGGGGTAGAAGTAGATGCGGTTCCTTTTTACGATATGATCGATGAAAAAACCGGATACATTGTGCTTTCCCGTTTTAACCGAAAAGCATCAAGCCAGACCAAATCGGCCATTCAAGATCTAAAAGGTCAAGGTGCGGAAAAATTAGTGCTTGATTTAAGGGGAAATCCCGGTGGACTTCTTTCCGAAGCCATTAATGTAACCAATTTGTTCGTTCCTAAAGGCGAGTTGATCGTCACCACAAAATCCAAGGTCAAAAAGTTCAACCAAGAATACAAGACCAAAAACCAACCCGAGGATTTGGATATTCCCCTCGTGGTTTTGGTCGATGGAAAAAGTGCTTCTGCCAGTGAAATTGTTTCTGGCGGATTACAGGATTTGGATCGTGCCGTGGTCATAGGGGCTCGAAGTTTTGGAAAAGGACTGGTGCAACGTCCTTTAAAGCTCACCTATGGAACTCAACTGAAAGTGACCATTTCACGTTATTATACCCCTTCTGGTAGATGCATTCAATCTTTGGATTATTGGAATCGGGATGAAGAAGGCAATGCGGTTCGCAATACAAATTTCCACGAGTTTACCACCAAAAATGGTCGTAAGGTATGGGATGGTGGTGGCGTAATGCCCGATGTGGTCATTAATTCCTTAAAGACCAACTCCCTCATCAATTCCCTACAAGAAAACAATATTATTTTCGATTTTGCCACGGACTTCTATTACGACCACAATTTTGAAAGTATTGATGATTTCAGTTTTTCAGATGCGGACTACAACGCTTTTAAAAACTATGTAAGGGAACAAAACTTCACATTTCAAACCAAAACAGAGGAGTTGTTGGAAGAGTCCATCAACGCAGACGATGCCCTTTTGGGCTCACAAGTCCAAGAAAAGTATAAGGATTTGTTGTTGGCCGTAAATCGAGGGAAAATTACCGCATTGGACACTTACAAAGATGAGATAAAGAAAGGGTTGGAAGATGAGATTATCACCCGCTATTTTTACCGTGACGGACTTTACAAATATTTTCTCAATCACGATGATGCCATTTTGGCTGCAACGGAACTCTTGGACAATCGTTCCAAATATGACGAAATCTTGAAGTAAGCCATGCGGCTTTTTTGTCTCTTTCTGGTATTTTCTATGACAACCTTTACCTTAGTAAAGGCTCAGCTTAAACTGGAAAAAGGTAGTATTCAAGATTCTATTGCTATAGCAGGAACTCCTGATGAATTTTTTGCCCTTTACCTTCCAACATCATTTTCAGACAGCCTGCCCAGTTCCCTTGTTTTTATTTTTGACCCTGCTGCCCGTGGTGCAATCGGCATTCAACCCTTTATTGACGCCTCAGAAAAATATGGTCATATTTTGGTCTGTTCCAATAATTCCAGGAATGCCTCCTACGAACAGAATTTTGACATAGCCAATCGTCTTTTTAAACATGTCTTCTCCCGGTTCAATATAAAAGAGGATGAAATATATGCAGCCGGGTTTTCTGGAGGGTCTCGTTTGGCCAGTGCCATTGCTTCATTGACCAATCAATTTGCTGGTGTTGTGGGGTGTGGTGCTGGATTTTCAGGTCTTCAAGAACATATGCCCACTACACAAGATTATGCATATGTAGGTCTTTGTGGATACAGGGACATGAATTATCTAGAGATGATAGAGGGCAAAGCCTATCTCAATAGTCTTCATTTTAACAGTACCCTTTTTACTTTTGATGGTGAGCATACGTGGCCTCCATCGGCTCAAATAATACGCGCATTTGATTGGCTCTACCTTCAAAAGCTCAAGAAAGAAAACCCTGTTGACCCAAACAAAATCCGAAAAAATTATCAGGAACACCTCAAATGGTTGGAAATACTTGGCGGAGAAAAAGAATCGCTTCTTCTTGCTGAACACTATGAGCGACTGTTAAAAAGCTACGTAGGTTTTATTTCTTTGGATTCTCTTGAACAACAATACAACTTACTACAAAAATCCAAATCGTTCAGGGCAAAAAAAAGAGCTTTAAAAGCTGCTCTTTTCACAGAGAAGAAATGGGTGGAAAAGTTCAGACCTCAATTTTCCAAAGATTTTGAAGGTGAAAACAGACCTCAATTTGTTTGGTGGGAAAAGGAAATTGGCAAGTTGGATGCTTTATCAGAAAAGGGCGGGGTAGAAATGAAAAAAATGGTGTATCGGGTAAAGTTTGACCTATATGCGCGAGCTTTTACCAGAAAAAATTGGCTTGCACTAAGCTCGACTAAAGATCAAATAGCCATGGTAGACCGTTTTTTGGAAATACTTTACCCAAAAGCAAACTAAGTTTCTTTCTTTATCAACCCATACGGCAGAATGGTCAGATCGTAGGGCAAATACCTTGCTCTCTTCGTTATTTTTCACAAAAATCTGTTTATGACCTACACCATAATCACGTTGGCCGTTGTCAGTCTAGTTTTGCTCTTTTGGCTCTATAAATTGATGCAGTATTGCTTCATTCGTCCCCTTGTTCTGTGGAAGTCTCAAAAAAACAGCTCTGTCCCGGTCAAAGAAGCTACCATACTTTCAATGAACGTCCTGCAAAACGGAAAATTTCCACTATTGGAGTTGGACATTCTTTTTGAAAATTTTTCTGGATATCCCATACAGCACAAATTGAGGTTTGTGGACAAACAACCTCATTTAAATCGATTTAAAAAGGACAAAACCATGCCAATCTTGCTGGATTCAGGAAAAAAACCGGGAAATCCTGTTTTTCCGGAAACAGGAAAATACCAGGTGTCCATGACGCAAATGCTGTTGTATAGTATTTTGACGATAGCCTATATTGCTGGTTGCTATTTTCTTATGGGCGAGGCCATTTCCAGGGTAGATGCTTCACCAAATCATTATGAGGCTGTGTTTTCCAGCTCCTCAGAGAGTGGCGAGACATTTATTGTTGTCGCCTTAGTATTGTTATTTCTATATTTTCTTTTTAAGCGTTTAGGCCTGTTGAGCTCCAAGAAATCCAAATCCCATAATTGGGATTTATTGTATTGTGGTTTGGGTGCTACGGCCACGGTTAAAAAATATGAAGATACCGGCACCCTCATCAATGATAATCCTGTGGTGAAATTTACCTATACGTACCCGGACCAGAGGGGTCAAATTATTGAAGGAAGTGACAAAAAGGTTGTGGGTAAGTTGGAAGTTGTTGGGCTTCAGGATATGCACGAACTGGAAATCATGTATCTCCCCAGAGATCCCCATATTTCCCGTTTGGCAGAAAATTTACAAAAGCAGGATGTTTCGGCTTATGTAAACAGAATGATTTTGTTTTCCTTACTTCTATTTTCAATCTTCTTTATTGTTGGGTTTTGTAAGGATTTGTTTTGAATCCATTGTATATTGTTAAAAGTTCTACGCGCCACATGCCAAAAATTGATCGTGAAGACATACAGATACTCTGCAACCATAGTAATTGGTCTGAAGCTGGGGTGCGCAACACTTTGGAAGAGAATATTTATAATGATGTTCCTTCTTGGCAAAGATTTCTACAGCTCTTGTTATTGGCTTTGGGCGTCTCTTTTACCACTGCCGGAATTATCTTTTTCTTTGCCTATAATTGGGCAAACCTTCACAAGTTTGTAAAACTTGGATTGATTGAGTTTCTTATTGTTCTGCTGGTTTTAGTTGCTGTTTTCGCAAAAGTGAAACCCTTAATTAAAAAAATGCTGCTTTTGGCAGCATCCATTTTGGTCGGGGCATTATATGCTGTTTTTGGTCAAGTGTATCAAACTGGGGCAGATGCTTATGATTTTTTCCTGGGGTGGACCTTATTCATTACCATTTGGGTCCTATTTTCAAACTTTGCTCCACTTTGGACACTTTTTGTTGGTCTGCTCAACACCGTATTTTTTCTATATGCTGAACAGGTCGCCTATGAATGGTCCGAGGTATTCCTGTATACGGTGCTCTTTTCCATGAACGGACTTTTGCTTGTGGCCTTTCTGTGGCTACCCCGAATTTTTAAACTAAATCCTTTTCCGGGGTGGTTTGTGCAACTCATCGTTTTGGCAACAGTGGCCTGCTCTACGATTGGCCTCTGTGGTGGAATTTTAAACGAACCTGAACCCGTATTTAAGGTTCTGCTCAGTATTACATTTTTGTTCTATGGTGTCGGAATTTGGTATGGCTTAAAGACAAAAAGCCTGTTTTATCTTTCCGTAATTCCATTTAGCGTCATTATCATGCTTAGTGCCGCAATGTTAGACTTTTCTGAGGAAGCGAGCATGTTATTTGCCATTGGTGTTTTTATAGTGGTCAGTATCACCTTGTTGATTAAAATCTTATTGAACTATCAAAAGAAATGGGCAAGTTAGAGGACATACAACAACATTTAAAAAACATCAAACCCCTTGAAGGGCCTTCTTTTGAGTTTGATGAATCTGCCATTTTAGAAGAATATGAAAAAAGGAGTGGGGAAAAATCCAGTTTTATCATAAAAGCCCTCTCCATTTTTGGTGGCATCTTGGCTTCCATTGCATTTTTGGGCTTTCTCTTGATCTTAGAGCTATATAACTCGGAAAATGCAACACTATTGGTGGGTATTGGTCTTATCATTGTATCCATTATACTCGTCAAAAAATACGACAAGCTCATTATCGACACCTTTGGTATCTCACTTTATATTCTTGGTTTGATTCTTTTCATAATCGCGCTCTTTGCTTTTGATATTAATGAGGATGTCATCACGCTTTTGGTCATGGCCGTTGCACTTGGTAGCTTGTTCATCGTTCGAAACCCTATTTTATCTTTCTTTTCCCTATTGATAATAAGTGCGGGGATAATGACCTTGATTATCTCCAATGATATGTACAGCATGATTCACCTGTATATTAACCTACACGCTTTTGCCTTGGCCTATGTATTTTTAAACGAATCGAGCATACTCACGTCCGATTTAAAATTGGTGAAATTATATGACCCACTCCGTATAGCATTGGTGTTTTCTTTGTTATTTGGTCTTATGGCCACCGCTAAAAACGATTTGCTCTTCTTGTCAAAAAGCTATTTTTGGACCTCATCCTTGGTTCTTATCTTAATCCTAATGTATGTGGTTCACCTGCTTCTAAAAACACTTAAGGTCGAATCACGGAAAACCAAGCTTTGGGTATATCTTTTTAGTGCCCTAACCCTCTTGCCCACATTGTTTGCACCTGCCATTTCTGGAGCATTGCTCATTGTTTTATTGAGCTTTAAGGTTAACTACAAAACAGCCCTGTCCATTGGAATCATTGCGCTGGTGTATTTTGTAATTCAATACTATTACGACCTTAATTTTACCTTGTTGACCAAGTCAATTATCTTGTTTTCATCGGGTTTGGTGTTTCTTTTTTTCTATGTCTTCCTAACCAAAAAACTGAAATCCAATGAAAAAGTATAGTGGATATATCATTTTGGGCAATTTGATCCTGTTTTTAGGGCTTTTCACTTATAACATTGTGCAAAAAGAGGATATTATAGCCGATGGTCAATTGATTTTTTTGGAACTGGCCCCCGTGGATCCACGATCTTTACTGCAAGGGGACTATATGCGACTCAACTATACAATTTCAGACGAGGCAGTTCCCAATAGAATTCCAAAAAGGGGGTATTGTGTGGTCACTTTAGATTCGGAAGGTGTAGCACAAAGAGACCGCTTTCAAAAAATGAATTCACCCAAAAACAAAAATGAATTTCTAATTGAATACACCATTGGGGAATGGAACAGGGTACAAATTGGTGCGGAATCTTTTTTCTTTCAAGAAGGTGAGGGCGAAAAGTATGCAGATGCCAAATATGGTGGCATTAAAGTAAATGAAAAAGGCAACAGTGTTTTGGTCGGTCTTTATAATTCCAATCGAAAAAAGATAGAATAAATCCTATTTTTGGGCATGCAACAACTTAAGGTCTGTGAACTTTTTGCCGGCGTTGGCGGTTTTCGGTTGGGATTGGAAAAAAAGGGGTACTACTCCGTCGTATGGAGCAACCAATGGGAGCCTTCTACCAAAATGCAGCATGCATCTTTGGTGTACGAGGCCCGTTTTGGGCCCAATAACCACTCCAATGTCAACATAGAAGAAGTCCCAACGTCTGAAATTCCAGACCATGATATGCTCGTGGGGGGGTTTCCCTGTCAAGATTATTCCGTGGCCACGACCTTAAAAAATTCCAAGGGCCTTATTGGCAAAAAGGGGGTTCTCTGGTGGTCCATTCATCGCATTCTTTCCGAAAAGAAAAACAAACCGAAATATTTGTTTTTGGAAAATGTGGACCGCCTTTTAAAATCTCCCTCTACCCAAAGAGGCAGGGATTTTGCCATAATGCTGCGAAGTCTGAATGATTTGGGCTATGGGGTTGAATGGCGTGTAATCAATGCGGCCGAGTATGGAATGCCTCAGCGCCGAAGGCGGGTTTTCTTTCTGGCGTATCATAAGTCAACAGCCTTGTTCAAATCCCTTAAAAATTCAAATCCAAAGGATTGGCTGCTGAAAGAAGGCGTAATTTCTAAGGCTTTTCCCGTTGAAAAAACAACCCAAAATAGTGTCTCTTTTGATTTGGAAGAGGATTTGGTTTCTATTTCAAATCATTTTAATGGTGAAAAAGGACTTTCTCCTTTTTTAAATTCGGGAGTTTGTGTGGATGGGACTGTTTCCACCTTAAAAACAGTTCCTTCCTATGATGGAAACCGCACTTTGCTTGTAGATGTATTGGAAAACGGTTCAGCAGACGCAAGTCTCTTTATTAACGAAACCGACCTGCCTAAATGGGAATATTTAAAAGGTGCCAAAAAAGAAACCCGTAGAACCAAAGCTGGCTTTGAATACCATTATAGCGAGGGAAGCATGGTATTCCCCGATGCGCTTGATCAACCTTCTAGAACTATTATTACCGGAGAGGGCGGTAAATCCCCTTCTCGGTTTAAGCACGTGGTCCAAACCAAAAAGGGACTTCGAAGACTTTCTCCTGTTGAATTGGAACGGTTGAACATGTTTCCGGACAATCATACCTTGTTGGAAGGAATTCCCGACGCCAAACGGGCGTTTTTTATGGGAAATGCCTTGGTGGTGGGTGTTGTGGAACAGATAGGTTCCGCGCTGTTCCAGAAAATATATCAAGTTGAAAAGCAAATTCAAAGCTGACCTATCCAAAGAGCAACGCTTATCCCCATTATTGGATTTTTATTACAGAAAACATTTAAAGCAGTACTCTTTTGAGCGTATACATGACTTAGAAAAACAACTTTTGGGTATTGATGTTATCCTAACGGATAAAAAAACAGGCAAAGCCTATTTTGTGGATGAAAAGGCACAGCTGGATTATATCAATGAAAGTTTACCCACATTTGCCTTTGAACTTTTCTACGAAAAAGACGATGCTCAAAAGCAGGGTTGGCTGTTCGATGCTTCCAAAAAGACCCATTTTTATGCACTGGCGACCAGTATTTTTTCAGATGAGGAAGACTGCTTTACCGCTTGCAACATCACTTTTGTAAACCGGGAAAAATTGATACAACATTTGACCGGTTTGGGCCTGACCCAAGAACGCTTTCAAGAAATTGTTCGTCAACATAGAGGGCATCATGGTAAAATAGGGCTTGAAAAACTACATTCGTGGCATGAGGGTTATCTGTTCTTTTCCAACAAAAACAAAGCGGAACAACCTATAAATTTCATCTTAAAACTGGATTATTTGATTGACATTGGGATTGCCAAACGTTTTGTTTGATTATTTGTACAACATCCGAACATGTGGAATACCATCTTCCAAATACTCCTCCCCTACAGCTTCAAAGCCTAATTCGGTATAGAATTTTAAGAGATACTTCTGCGCAGAAATTTCTATGGTCGTATTGGGAAATCGTTGCGCAAGTGCCACCATGGAAACCTGCATAATCTGCTTGCCATGCCCATATTTTCGTTGACTTTTGGGAACCACTACCCTTCCAATACTGGCATTTTTAAAATAATCCCCGGGTTTGAACATTCGGGTGTAGGCGACAAGTTCACCATCTTTTAAGCCCAAAACATGAAGTGCTTTTTGATCCTTGTTGTCCACATCTTGGTATACGCAATCTTGTTCCACTACAAAGACCTCGCTCCGCAATCGCAAAATTTCATACAATTCTTGGGTGGAAAGTTCATCGAATGTTTTGACAACGGCTTCCATTAATCCTGAACGATTACATGTTTGGAATCACATTTGTCAAATTCGGGTTGAATATTAATGTGATTGATGCCGTGTTTGTGGTAGACATGTTCTTCTATCTTTTCAAGGATTGTATCAAACTCAGATAGTTTAATATCATCTCTAAAATCGATATGGGCTTCCATGTGAACCTCATCCTCGTTAAGTTGCCAAATGTGAACATGGTGCACGTTCTTAACAGGTTCTATGGCACAGATGGATTCTACAATATCTTGAATTACAATGGTTTTTGGGGTAAATAGCATCAATACTTTTGTGGATTCTTTTAATAGATCATACCCCATATAGATCAAATAAATGCCTATTAACATTGTCAATACAGCATCCACCCAATAAATTTGGAAGAACTTCATCAAAATACCTCCAATCAAAACCGCCACAGATGCCATCATATCCGTCAACAAATGCAGATAGGCCGACTTCATGTTCATGTTGCTTTCCGAGTCTTTCTTCAACAAAAGCACACTAAAACCATTTGCCAAAATACCCAATAAAGAAAGCCAAATTACCAAACCTGATTCTATCTCTTTGGGATCGAAGAGACGTTCCACGGCTTCTTTCATCAAAAAAATAGCGACCACCACCAAGGTTGCGGCATTTACGAATGCTGCCATGATTTCTGCTCGCTTGTACCCAAAAGTTTTAAGACTGGATGCTTTTTTCTTTCCAAAGACGGCAGCAACATAACTTATGACCAGGGAAAGCACATCACTAAAATTGTGGAGTGCATCTGATAAAAGGGCCAAACTCCCAGAAATAAGTCCACCTATGACCTGGGCCACTGTAATGGCTATGTTCAAAAGGATGGAAATCAATAAATTTCTTCCTTTTAAATCATTGTGCGCATGTGAATGTCCATGATTATGGTGATGGTGATGACCCATGTGCTTGGCTTAACTGCAGGGAATTTTTTCTATTCTTCGTTCGTGTCGACCACCTTGGAATTCGGTGTTCAAAAAAGTTTCTACCATATCCAATGCTTGGGGCAATGCAATAAACCGTGCGGGAAGACTTAAAATGTTAGCATTATTGTGTTCTCTGGCCAACTCAGTGATTTCCTTGGTCCAACACAGTGCACCGCGTACTTTTTGGTGTTTGTTAATCGTCATGGTGGCTCCATTTCCGCTCCCGCAGATAACAATGCCCATATCCACTTTACCCTTTTCCACATCAGTGGCCACAGGATGCACAAAGTCAGGATAATCCACACTATCGGTACCATCGGTACCATAATTAATAACTTCTATCCCTTTTGATTTTAAAAGCCCTATTATAGCTAGCTTGTACTCGGTTCCAGCATGATCGTTCCCTATGGCAATTTTCATGGTTCTAGTATTAATTTGATGGAGTACAAAGGTACGATTCTTTTTGAGTGGGGCTGTTGATAAAAAACAACTATTCCTCACACAACGTTATAAAACAGGCTATTATCATTTTAGTTGTTTTGTTGATCGTTTTAAGAAAACTAAGTGTAATTATATTTTGAATTCTAGGAAAATATATACAATACACTAATTTCTTAAAGTTGATCTTATAATTCTTTAAAAACTAATCAACCAATTGAAAACATAAAATCTTATTAGTTAACATAAAATCAATATTAAGTTTTCAATAAATTCATGTTGAAAACGGTTATCAATATCAGTTCATAAAAAATGTAATAGACTGATTTCTATATTCAATTGCATGTGAAAAATTGTGAACAAAAAACTTCACCTGTTTAAAACAAGAAATCAAAAGAAAAAATATTACACATTTCAACAACCTATCATTATCATCATGTATTTTAAATTTTAAAAAGAAGAAAAAATGATAGTATAGTAATTGTTGATAAAATAGACTTGACCTTTGCATTACTTTACCTTTATTGGTAGGTCAAGAATTTTAATTTGTATTTTTCAAAAAAATAAGGGCGTAAATGTCAAAGAAGAAGAAGAGGAATAGAAGTCAGCGGAAGAACGAGATTACAAAGGGCATTTTTACAGTTCTTGAAAAAGAGCCATCTAAAAGCTTTAACTACAAACAAATAGCGGCAAAATTAGGCATTACTGATACTCAAGATAGAAATGCACTGATCAAACGATTGGGACAGCTCAAAGCCTCCGATAGAATTGCAGAGGAGGAAAGGGGAAAGTATAAAAAGAAGCCAAGCTTGCATACCTATTTCACGGGAAGGGTGGATATGACCACCACTGGCAATGCCTATGTGATAGTGGAAGATAAAGAGGACGATGTTTTTGTTCCTTTCAATCGAATAAATAAAGCTTTTCATGGTGATATTGTTGAGATTTTTCTAAAACCAAAACGAAATGGAAAACGTCCCGAAGGTGAAGTTTCAAAAGTTTTGGAACGGAGAAAATCCTCTTATGTAGGTATTGTGGACAAACAGAAGACTTTTGCTTTTGTTCGTCCAACCGACCCAAAAATGTACACCGATATCTTTATTCCCCTTGAAAAGCTGAAAAAGGCCAAGGATGGCGATAAGGTTTTGGTAAGTCTTGGTGAATGGCCAGATGATACTGATTCTCCCTATGGCGAGGTTATTGAGGTGTTAGGAAAACCAGGCGAACACGATACCGAAATACATTCCATTTTGGCGGAATATGGTCTGCCTTATGAATTTCCGCATGAAGTGGAGCAGTTTGCCCAAACCTTGGATACTTCCATTAAGGAATCCGAGATAGCCAAACGAAGGGACATGCGTGAAGTGCTAACCTTCACCATTGATCCAAAAGATGCTAAAGATTTTGATGATGCGCTTTCCTTTCAGAAATTGGAAAATGGGCATTATGAAATAGGAATTCATATTGCAGATGTATCCCATTATGTTTTACCCGATACCATTTTGGAGGAGGAGGCCTTTGATCGGGCCACTTCCGTTTATTTGGTGGATCGGGTGGTGCCCATGCTTCCAGAGGTTTTGTCCAATAACGCCTGTTCCCTTCGACCCAACGAAGAAAAATATACATTTTCAGCCGTTTTTGAAATGGATGACAAGGCCAAGTTGGTCAATCAATGGTTCGGTAGAACCGCCATTAATTCCAATGAGCGTTTTGCGTATGAAGAAGCTCAACATATCATCGAAACTAAAAAATCGGAAATTCCAAAGGACATTTCCATCAGAGGTACTGCATATTCGGTTTCTGATGAAATTAAGGAGGCCATCCTCAAGTTTGATGAATTGGCCAAGATTATGCGAAAGGCACGCATGAATGCCGGAGCTATTTCTTTTGATAAGATTGAGGTTCGTTTCAACCTAAATGAAAAGAATGAGCCAGAAAGTGTGTATTTCAAAGAATCAAAAGATGCCAATAAATTGATTGAGGAATTCATGCTATTGGCCAACCGAAAAGTGGCGGAGTTTATCGGGAAACAGAAGAAAACTTTTGTCTATCGTGTCCATGATGAGCCCGATGAGGAGAAATTACTGGCCTTGAACGGTGTTATTTCAAGATTTGGACATAGTATTATCCTAAGGGATAGAAAGAGCATCAACAGCTCCCTAAACCAGTTGTTGGAGGATGTAAAAGGGAAGAAGGAACAAAACTTGGTGGATACCTTGGCCATACGGAGTATGAGCAAGGCTATTTATACCACTGAGAATATCGGTCATTACGGTTTGGGCTTTGAGTACTACACCCATTTTACCTCACCCATTCGTAGATACCCGGATGTGATGGTCCACCGGTTACTGCAGCATTATTTGGATGGGGGAAAACCACCCAAAGAAGCCATTTACGAAGAGAAATGCAAACATTCCTCAGACATGGAGCTTTTGGCGGCCAACGCTGAACGAGATTCAGTGAAGTACATGCAGATTAAATTTATGGAAGACCATAAAGACCAAGAGTTTTTGGGTGTGATATCTGGAGTGACCGAATGGGGTATTTATGTGGAAATTATTCAAAACAAATGTGAAGGTATGGTCAGGATTCGCGATATTAAAGATGATTACTACGTATTTGATGAACGCCAATATGCCATTGTTGGTGAACGAAGGAAAAAGGTATACCAATTGGGAGATGAAGTGTACGTAATGGTCAAGGACACCGATTTAATCAAAAGGCATTTGGACTTTTCGTTGATCGGTAAGAAGGAATGATACTATTTTGGAATAAAATTTGTTATCCTATTGAGAACCAAATTTTTATAGTATGAAAACCTACACAACAGTATTGTTGAGCCTTTTTTTACAGCTCATTATGGCCCAAGGAGAGGTTACACAAAACCTTCAGGGTTTTACAGAAGTAAAAGCTTTTGATGGTCTGTCCATAAATTTGATAAAGTCAAATGAAAATAAGGCGGTCATTAGTGGGGCAAATACAGAAAAAGTGGCCATCGTAAATAACGATGGTGTGCTAAAAATTAGAATGCAAATTGACAAAATATTCAGTGGTTATAGAACCTATGTGGATATTTATCATACAGAGACGCTAAAAGTCATCGATGTAAATGAAGATGCCCGAATTTCATCTGATGAAACTTATGAGCAGGATGTATTGGAACTGAAAGCGCAAGAAGGTGGCCACATGGAAATCAATTGTCAAGTTGATCAACTTTTGATCAAGTCGGTTTCAGGAGGAGAAATCTTGGCAGCTGGGTTTTCCAATAATCAAGATGTCATTATTAACACTGGTGGCGCTTACAATGGAAGGACATTTAAAACAAAATTTACGACCATCTCCGTCAATGCGGGAGGCAATGCTGAAATTTATGCAACGGATTATGTAAAAGCCAATGTTAAGGCGGGAGGAGAAGTATTGGTCTACGGAGACCCAAAAAAGATGGATGAAAATACCGTTTTCGGTGGAAAAATTAAAAGAGTGGAATAAGTAAGATGATTGATGATATCCAGGCAGCCATACCGTTAGGATTTTTGCTGAGTTTTATGATCGGCCCGGTCTTTTTTGTGCTCTTGGAAACCAGTGCCACAAAAGGATTTAGGGCAGGGGTGAGTTTGGATATAGGTGTGATTATTGCTGATATTATGTTTCTGCTCATCGCTTATTTCAGTAGTTTTCAATTATTGGAAAATCTGAGCAATCAACCTGGGCTTTTTGTTTTTGGAGGAATGATTCTGTTGATCTATGGAATTGTGCTTTTTGTAAAAAAGGATGGGAAAAAGGCAAGGTTAAAAGCCAAGAAGGGCAACTATCTTGCCCTTATGGCCAAAGGGTTTTTATTGAATTTCATCAATATTGGGGTATTGGCTTTTTGGTTGGGTCTTTTAATTGTGGTGGGACCAAGTTTGGACAACGACCCCAACCGGATGATGGTCTTTTTTAGTACCGTTCTGGTTGTCTATTTTACTACGGATTTAATAAAAATTCTATTGGCCAAGCAATTGAAAAGGTATTTGACCAACGAAAGAATCGTTCTTATTAAAAAAGGGCTTGGAATTGTTTTGATAATTTGTGGAATTGTTTTGATCACAAAAGGATTTCTGCCCAAGGATGAGTTCAACATCCAGAAGGAAATAGAACGGATTGAACACATCAATGAATAAAAAAACCCAACAAATTTGTTGGGTTGCTGAGGCATCGAGCGGATTCGAACCGCTGTACAAGCTTTTGCAGAGCTGTGCCTAGCCACTCGGCCACGATGCCATTTTGGAGTGCAAAGGTACTACTTTTTTTAGGTTACCCAAACCATTTTATTTGGGCCTTTCCACATCTAAAATAACAGTTACGCTTTCCACATCACCACCAATGGGTGGATTAATTTTTGCTACCTCTACCTTAACTTTTGCAACTTCCTGTATTTCCAAAAAAATACGGTCTATGATGCGTTTGGCAACATGTTCCAAAAGATTGGAGCGTATGGCCATTTCCTCTTTTACAATATTGTTCAAGTGAACGTAATCTACAGTTTCACTAAGCTTATCCGATGCTGCAGGTAAGGAGAGATCAGCGGAAATTTCCAAATCCACTCTATAATCGCTTCCAATGAGCATTTCCTCCTTTAAACATCCGTGATTGGAATGTATCCTGATGTTATTTACCCTAATCTTACCCACGCCTCTGGTTTAAACAGGGCAAAAATAGGATAAAACCAGCAAAATCAATACATACATCTACAGTTGCTTATCCCTTGAAAGAGATCCATTCCAACGGTAACAACATGGGTTCCGGTACTATACCCCAAAATTTCGTTGGTGATGACCTGATACGAATACCCAAAATAGAAATTGCTTTTCTTGAATCCAGCTATAGGCGCAATGTATAAGGGTCTACCCAGCTGGTCGTTCAAGAAACGGTATGTGGCACCTATGTAGTAGTAATCTTCAAAGTCATGAAAACGAAATTTGGCGTTCAAATCGGTTACGGAACGGCCATCACTTTCAAACCATTGGAAGAAAACAGAAGGTTCAATCTCCAATTTGCTGTTTTTGTTCTTGGAAATACTATATCCTGTGTAGACATAATAATTGCGCAAGGTATTCGGCTCGAAAACAGGGTTGAACTGCTCCAAATTTTTGTTCAGGATATTGGATGCATTTAAGCTGAAATAGAATTTGTTATACCGATAGAGTACCCCCAAATCAAAATTGTGGTTGGTGGTAGCTTTATCATCCGTGGGGAGTTCTCCGTTATTTTGCCTAAAATTTTCTACATCAATCCGAAACTGGTTAAAGTTGTACGATATACCAAAAGACAAAAAGATGTCGTCATAGCGATCCAAAGTCAAATGGTGGGCAAAGGATACCCTTGCCCCCCTTTGTTTGGTTTCACCATTACTATCGTTGTACAAAAGCATTCCCAACCCAGAACGATTCCCAATCCTGGCATCGGCAGCCAATGTTTGGGTATCAGGAGCATCCTCTATACCTACCCATTGCGTAAGACCATTCAAACGAACCTTAATATGATCCCCAATACCGGCATAGGTAGGGGACATTAAAAAGGGGTTATCAGCTATATACTGCGAAAGCTGGGGAATGGTTAACTCCTGACCTTTGACCATAAAGGCCAAGAGAAACAATAAGGCGGAGGAATATGCTTTTTTAAACATTGTGGTTCAGCAGGTTAATTTTTATTATCGATATAGGGTAAAGTGGCCTACAAATTCCCGATCATCCAATTCTCCATTGAGGCGTATCACATACCAGTAATCCCCCGTTGGTAGGGGCTTGCCATCGTAATCACCATCCCACCCAGCGGTGTCCCGGGTCATTCGTTCCACTACTCTACCATAACGATCATAAATAATAATTAGTACATCTGGGAAGCCTTCAAGATTGTCCGGAATCCACATATCATTTAAGCCATCTCCATCAGGTGTAAAGAAGTTTGGCATTTCTATATCCATGAATTCCACAAATATTTCTGCCGTCGCCTCACAACCATTCTGATCAATCACGGTAACGGTGTATGTATCCGTTCTGTTGATGTAGAATATATTGTTTGTTCCGTTGTTATAATCGTTGAAATAGAACGTATAGTCTTCTAATCCACCGTTTGCAATGGCCGTAATTTGGTTGATATTGTTGTTTTCCAATACCAAGGTTAATGGTTCATACCCTTCTATGGTGAAATCATAAGTGGTCATACAACCATTGGCATGCGCTATGGTGAGGTAGTGATCACCTGGAGACATATTGGTAAAGTCTGAAGACAATTGCATGTCTGCTGGATCGGTTGAATCCAAAGCATACAATACATCTGCCTCAACGGTTGGATCTTCAAAGACAATATCCAGATAATTATTAGGAATGTTTCCAGTACACTCATACATGGGTGTTACGGCAGCATTTAAATTGACACCGGGTTCTATTTCTACAAAAACATTGGTCTCACATCCTTCAGCATCCCGTACAAATACAACATGGGTTCCGGCAGCAAGATTTTGGAACACGGTTTGATCTAGTACAAAGTCTTCATTCAGATTTGAATTTAAAGCCGTTTCGTATGGTGCTGTTCCACCAGTGATTTGAAGTTCAAACGAACCATCGGCACTGTTAAAGCAAACTTCATGCATAATGTTTATGGCCTCGGCCTCAATAGGCTCGGGTTGTATAATTTCAAACTGGAAGGTCATGAAACAACCATTCCTATCCTGGGCAATTACATCATAAATTCCAGGAGCCAAATCGTCAAAGGTATTGTCTGTATCAAACTGATCAAGGTTTGGTGAAATGGCGTAGAAAATCTCACCAGTTCCTCCTGAAACCTCAACAGTAATGGTACCATCGTTCATACCAGAACAGGTAACATTGGTAAAGCTCTGCTCATCCACCTGCAATGGAGCGGGATCAACAATAATAATCTCGGGTGAAACCTCTTCACAGTCTTGGCTGATAACCCGCACATAGTAGCTTCCAGCAGGAAGATCGTTGAAGGTTCCATTTGTCTGTGGACCACTTACCAAATTAGATAGCGCGGCATCACCAAACAGCTCGTATTGATAATTGCCTAACCCTCCCGTAGCTTGGGCAATAATGGTGGCAGTTGATTCACCCATACAGTTGATAAAGGCTGCAGAATCATCTATGTTGATGGTCAATGTTGGAATCATATCCACACTCACTTGGTTGGAGATTTGTGCCTCACAACCAAAGGCATCACGAACATAATATTGATATACTCCGGCACCTACAGTGAAGGTATGGGTGTCGCCACCGCTCATGGCCGCATAGGAAACACCATCTGTACTGTACTCGTAGGGAGCTGTTCCTCCAGAGGCCGTCAATTGAATTTGAGCAAGATTGTCACAGGTCATGGCACTCAATTGTATCAATGAAGCAGCAACCTCTGTGGGCTCGGTAATGGTTACTTGTGGGGTTTCCACATCGCAATTCCAACCGTCGGTTACGGTGATGCTGTAAATTCCAGCACCCAAATTATTGAAAGTATCCGAAGATTGCTCTCCAGTAGTAAACACAATGGTTGTACCTGTTGAGTCGTAAATGTTCAATTGATATTCATACACACCTTCACCACCTGCAACATTTATGGCCGAAACCGAAGCATTGGTATCACCATAACAGGTCAACATTGTGGTTGATGCTGAAATATCTGCTGTGATAGGTGCAGGCGGCACAAGCGTAATAGGCTCGTTGATGATACATCCATTGGCATCAGTAATTTGAACATCAAAAACACCAGCGGACAACCCTCCGAACAAATAGCTATACACATCGTTCCTAGTATATACTTGTGCGGTGGTAGTATTGGTCACAACAATATCATATGGGGCATATCCTCCCGTTGGAGCCACCAATAGTTCACCTTGATCATTGGTACAGGTAACGTTTGCCACTTCTTGTGGGGTCACTTCCAATTCTGCACTCGGTGAAATGATGGTAATGGTATTGGAATCTTCAACACATTCTGGATAACCAGTTTCAGAAACGCGCACAAAGTAATTGCCACCTATCAATACAGGGTCTGTAATGGACAAGGGGTTTGTAGAGGTGTTTGCACTTCCAGTAATACCAGTAGTAGTACCGTTGGAATTGAACACTTCATAATCATAGGCTCCGGTATATCCCGTTACA
>JBNLBG010000059.1:0-17550 GCA_050303195.1 Allomuricauda sp.
TTGTGATCCCAAATAGGGGTCTTCCCCTCCTCCTTCCGCTATCCGGCCCCAGCGGGGATCTCGGGCAATATCCACCATGGGTGAAAAGTTCCAATTAATTCCATCGGCAGTTGCCTCTTTGGCCGCCATTTGTGCAGCTTGCTTTACCAAATCCATATCCCAGCTTGATGACAATCCCAAAGGGATTGGGTAAGTGGTTTTGTACCCGTGAATCACATCGGAACCAATGAGCAATGGAATTCCCAATCGACTTTCTTTGACAGCCAATTCTTGGGCGACTCGGACTTTATCCGGGCCAGCAACCCCAAAAAGCCCACCAACTTCTCCGGCCTTGATTTTGGTCTCTACATTTTTACTGACTACTTCGCCAGTGGCCACCCCACCACCAGGTGTTAACAGGTTCAATTGACCTATTTTCTCTTCCAAGGTCATTTTTTGAAGTAATTCCTCCACTTTTGGAATGCCCTGTTGTGCTTGAACAAACACTCCACTACTTACCATCAAAAGGAAAAAAACCTTTCGAACATGATGTTTTTGGATATTCATTTTTAAAGCTTAAATATGTTATTCTTTCTTTTTTGAAAACAACCATGGCAACAAATCTGGCTCTGCAAAGGCTGGATCCCAACTGTTATGGTTGGCAAAATCATACATGGTGAACTTTGGATGAGCCCCAGTTTTGAGCAACGCCGAAACCATTTCCATGGATTGCAACGGATTCACCACGTTGTCCTGCGCCCCATGAAAAACCCATAATGGTGTGTTTTTGGCATACATAGAGACGGTATCAGGATCTCCCCCACCACAAATAGGAATTGCAGCGGCGAAGGTATCCGGTTTTCGATTCAATAATTCAAAAGTTCCCATACCTCCCATAGATAGTCCCATCAAATAGACTTGCCTGTCGTTGGTGTACTCGTGTTCGATAGTCGTTTCAAGCAAATCCATCACCATTTCCAAAGGCTTTGTCGGGCCTTCGTTGTACTTAAATTCTAAATTGATGGGATATGAGCTTCTATCCACATCAACACTAGCCCAATAACTTTCCTCGGGGCATTGTGGAAAAATAACAATGGCAGGATATTCTTCTCGCAGATAATCCGTAGCAAAAAGTTTAGCTCCGTGCGTCAATTGGCGTTGATTATCACTACCGCGCTCCCCTGCCCCCATGAAGAAACAGAATAACTGGGTAATTTCCATCTTCTTGGAAATTCTTCGGATACATAATCCGATATCGTAAGGTATCGTTCCCTTCAATCAACATTTTGGCTTCATATTTTGATTGCCATTGTGCAGAGACCAAGGTACTGGCCAGAAATAAAAGAAAAAATGATAATTGTTTGGTCATATTTAAAATCCGAGTTTGGTCAAACCAGCCTGCACATCTTCATTACCCATAAACAGGTTCCAAAGCAATCCGGTTCTATGATTTTCAATCATGATAATCTGTGGACCTTGATCTACAGCCAAGTAAGCTTCGGCCACCCAATAATTATTTTGTGGACTAAAAGCATCATAGAATCCGGCCGGACCTAAAAGTTTATCCTTGTTTTCATAAAAATAGTGCATGGCCTTTAAAGATTCCTGAGGAGTATATGGAATGGAACTTATAGCGGCCGTAGGCGATATAACCCCGGTATCATTTGATGGGCTATGGGCATTATAGCCAATACTGCCATCATTATTTCTGGAATAGCTAGCGGTTAAACCCCAACAGTCTTCTCCATAATCCAAAAAGTTGTTGGGATTGTCCACGCAATATGCGTAGTTAATTTTGGAGTGATTCACATTCACATCCCAATAATCAACAAATTCATCCGATAGCGAAGAGGGATCAAGTCCTAAATAAGAATAATGTGCCCAGAACAAAGGGCCTCCAAATTGCTCGGAGCCGTTATGCTTTACCAAAAGTGGATATCCATATTGGGTATTGGCCGAGACAATACTGCCGTCTGAAGCCCAACCACTTGTATATACTTCTTTAGATATACCATGATCAGGGGAAGCTGCAGCCATGATATAGGTAATCAATACTTCGTTATATCCCTTGAGTTGAAAATTGATGTTGAACCCAAAATTTGGACTCCAATGCCAATACAAAACGTTTTGTCCTTGGGTGTACCAATCCCATTCAACACCTTTCCAGAGGTCATCCGCTTGTTGTGCCAAAGTTTGTTCTGATGCACTTCCATTCTTAAAGTATTCCTTTACACATATTAATCCCTGCGCCAAAAAAGCGGTCTCAACAAGATCGCCACCATTATCCATTGCGCTGAATGGAATCACAGACCCATTGGCGCCATTGATCCAGTGCGACCATGCACCATGAAAACGGTCCGCGGTTTCCAAGAAATCCAGCAGGGCGCTCAATCTTTCTACCCCTTGTTCCCTACTGATAAAACCTCTTTCCATCCCCACCAACAAGGTCATAAGGCCAAAACCTGTACCTCCCGTTGTAACCACATTTGCGTCCCTACCTGGGTCATTTGGATGGTATCTTTCCCTAGCCCCACCTGAATTCTCTTCTGCGTAATCCCAAAAATATTTAAAGGTTTCGGCTTGGGTGAGGTCCAACAATTCCTCATCACTGATAGTTGGAGTTTCTTCCTCTTCTTCTTCCATTGGCACTTCATCATCCGGCAGTTCCGAAACACCAATGGGACCTTGGGTGTCGCTGGAGCAAGCCGACAGAATTATGCATAAAAAAAGAATCCAAAGGTTGTTCTTCATATTACAGTGTGCTTTCAAAGCCCAATTTTTTAAGTCCTTTCTGTACATCTTCATTGGCCATGAACAATTTCCAAAGCAAACCACTCCTATAATTTTCAATCATTACGGGAATGGGGCCTTGATCTATGGCCAAATATCTGGGCAAATACCAGTTGTCCTCCAAACTGAATGCATCGTAAGGGCCATATTCTCCCACCAAACTATCCTGCTCGCTGTACATGAACCGTAAAAACTGCATGCTTTCTTTTGGCGTATACGGCATGGAAGACAGCGCGGCTGTAGGTGAAATTACCCCTAAATCCATCCCTGGCCGGTGACCAGCATAGCCTTTTACGGAGTAGCTAGATGTAAGTCCCCAACAGTTTTCACCATAGCCTTTATAACCTTTGGGGTTATCCACCGCGTATTTGTATTGAATCATGGCATGGTTGACATTTAATTTCCAATAATCTGCATATTGATCTTTAAGTCCTTTTGGATCGAGTCCCAAATACGAATAATGTGCCCAAAACAACGGACCAACCGGAGCTTTATCGTGCTCGTAATGATTTAGCTCGGTTTCCAAACCATAATACGTGGTATCCTTTGTTATTTCACCATTTCTGGCCCACCCTTTTTCATATACACTTTTTTTGATGGAATGTGTGGGTGACGCTGCCGCCAACACGTACATAATGAGGCATTCGTTATACCCTCCCACTGGAAAGTTCATTTCCCATTGGTACTCGGGGCTCCAATGCCAATACAGTACATCTTCGCCATTCTTGGTATACCAGTCCCACTCAACACCTTCCCAAAGTTGTTGAATTTTATCGGCCAGCTTTTGCTCGCGTTCGTTACCATCTTTAAAGTATTCTTTTACAGCCAAAAGTCCTTGAACGAGAAAGGCGGTTTCTACCAAATCACCCCCATTATCTTTTTGGCTGAAGGGAGTCACTTTTCCAGATGGTAAAAGCCAATGGGGCCAAGCACCATGAAAACGATCCGCTTTTTCCAGGAAATCCACAATTTTCTCGTAGCGTTCCAAGGCCTGTTGGCGTGTGATGAACTTTCGCTGCACACCTACCAAAATGGCCATGAGTCCAAATCCAGACCCACCTGTGGTGATGATATCCTTATCGTGATTTGGATAAACATTATCCATATGAAAACGTTCACGTGCTAACCCGGAAACGGGTTCTGCCCCATCCCAAAAGTAATTGAAGGTTTGGTACTGAACGGAATCCAATAATTCTTCATCCGTATACGCTTTCTTAGCTGGAGTATTATCCGCTACACTCTTGTCCTTTTTAGTTTTTTGGCCATTGCACCCTATAACCAAGGATGCAACAGCCAAAGTGATTGAAATTAAAATTAACCTCATACAAAATCAACTAACTTAGAAAACTTAATTTTTTGATTTTTTATTAATCATTCATTACTTCTTGTATTTCCTCTTGGGTCAAGGCCCTATCGAACAAATACAGCTCATCAATAAAGCTTGAATCTGATAGGTGATTCCATGCCATAAAATTGGGCGCACCTGAACCAATGGAAAGTATGGAACAGTTTTCCCAACTGATGGTCTTCCCTGTCATATCTCCCATATTTGCCACAGGTTCTCCATTAAAGTAAATCTGTGTTGCTGTGTCGCTCACCGTAAATGCCACATGCACCCATTCACCTGCCGTAACATCGATAACCTCCCCATCGTTCCATACATCACCGGCATCGCTGCCCACGTGGAGTTTAATACGCTGTGAAGCGGCATCTCCCTCTCTAAACAATCTGAAACCGGCACTTAAATCATTGTCGCTTCCATTCATGGGTGGGCTTACCGTAAGTATTCCAGCGCGATCTGGATCACCATCTACCTTATACCAAAATGCTCCACTAAACTGATTGTTGAACAATCCATCGATAGGAAATGTGAGATACGAATCTGTTGCTCCTGCATAGGCATCACTTCCCACACTACTTTCCCCAGCAAATCCTGGTGTTCCCTCAACAGTAGGTTCTGTATTGCTATTGGCCTCGGTATAGGTCCCATCAAAAGGGATATACAATGTTGACCCGTAGTTTGGTACGGTAACCGAACCTCCTGCTACTGCCGCCACTTCTTCTGGTGTAAGTGCTTTATTGTAGAATCTCAGGTCATCAATAGTGCTATAATCGGAAAGGTGGCCCCAATAGCTAAAGGTTGGTCCTCCAGAACCGATGTTAAAGGTATCACAGCCGGTCCAATCAATAGGCGCCGACATCGCTGATGAAAGCACCTCGGTTCCATTAAAATATATGGTGTTCCTGTCACTGGCGATGGTAAAGGCAATGTGCACCCATTCTCCTGCGGTAACATCGATAACATCACCATCGTTCCAACTTTCACCTGCTCCCGTACCCACGTTCAACTTGATACGTTGCTCATCCGCACTTCCTTCCCGGAACAAGCGGAAACCTTGGAAACGATCTACTTCGTCATCCCCAATGGTAATGATTCCGGCTCTATCCGGATTGGAATCCACTTTATACCAGAAGGAGCCACTAAATTCTGGAGTCATCAATCCATCTGCTGGATAGTTGATGTACGAATCCAAAGCTCCTAAATAAGCTTGATCACCAATTTGACTCTCAATCGTAAATCCTGGTGTACCCACCGGTGTAGCCGCTCTACTTCCCACCAAATCAATATAATCTCCATCAAAAGGCATGTAGAATGACTCACCAGGGTATTGGGGCATATATGGATTGAGCGAATTCAGCATGATTTGAATATCATCCTGTGTCAATGCTTTGTTGAAAATGCGCAGTTCATCAATCTCGCTATAATCTGATAAATGATTCCAGTAATCGAAAGTAGGGCCACCCGATCCAATGGTCAATACCTCACAACCCGTCCAATCAATTGGTGATGCTAAATCTGCAGACAGCATTTCAATCCCATTAAAATAAATGGTCGTTTTGGTTTGTGAGATGGACATGGTCACATGGACCCATTCTCCGGCTGCAACATCGATGACACCGCCATCATTCCAACTTTCGCCAGCTCCTGTACCTACGTTCAATTTGATGCGCTGTTCATCTCCATTTCCTTCCCTAAATAATCTGAAACCTTGGAAACGATCTTCGGCATCATCACCTACTACCAATATTCCAGCCCTATCTGGTACGGGATTTACCCTATACCAGAACGCAGCACTAAATTCTGGGGTCTTAAGACCATCCATAGGGAAGTTGAGATATGAATCTTGTGCTCCCTCGTATGCATCTGAACCAACGTATCCATCTCCATTAAATCCAGGTGAACCCACTTCTTCGGGCTGCTGGAAACTTATAAGATCCATAAATTGACCATCAAAAGGCATGTACATTACCTCACCATCAAACATGGCCTCGTACGGTGGTGACTTGGAGAAATTGACTTCTTCTGTGGACGTTTTCCCTTCAAGATCCGTAGCTATTACGGTCAGTTTGTGGTCTCCATCCCGCAAATTGTCATAGGCGAACTCTTTGAATACCACACGATAATCCAGGAACGAATTGAAATTGGCTATTTGCGTGCCGTTCAACATCACTTTGATATTTTTCACCTCAATATCGTCAGTGACCTCAATGTCAATGTCCAAACTTGTTTCCTCTTCAAAAACTTGAATTTGCGTTCCCTCCGTGGGATAGTTTATGGTAATCTGTGGTGCAGTTTGGTCTGCTCCCGGATCCACCTCTGTTATTGAATCAATCCCTTGTTCACATCCATAAAAAAACAGGACTATCAAGCAATTAATCAGTATTAATCTTATGCTTTTCATCTTTTAGTTTTGTTAGTTGTTAATTATGTCTCCTAAAATGGGGAATTCATCAATTTGATCTTGATGATAGGTGACAAAGGCTTTGTCTGCCGTAAATGTTCTTCCTTCGAAACTGAGCTCATCATATCTGCCCAATCGTACCATGTCCAAAAACCGCTTGCCCCATTCCATTGCCAATTCGGCATATTTTTCATCCACAAGTTGATCCATAGTGACCCCACTAATGGGTGTGAGTCCAGCTCTTTCCCTTACCATATTTACGGCTTGGTCCGCACTTATCGCAGTGCCCGATGCTCCCTGTAACAAAGCTTCTGCATAAATCAATAGGGTTTCGGCATATCTATATACGATATAGTGTTTATTACTTCCATAATCGGTCCGGCCAGGAATGAGTTGGCTGCTGGGCAAGTAATGTTTTCCGCTACAAAATATGGCTCTTTCATTATCCAAAAGCACATCCCCATATCGTGTTTCTGGGGAAACAAAATCGGGCAAGGTTTCTGCGGTATAATCTGTTGTGTTTATGATACTATCTATACCATTTTGAGTGAATAATACTGTTGTTTCCAAACGTTCGGTTTCGCCCCTGTCCAGCATAAAAGTCACATACTTCATACTTGGCTCAAAAAAGCCCCAGCCTCCTGCAGCTCCAGCCACAGCAGGTGTCCAACCATTTGGTCCGTAAGGAGCATAAAGGTGACCTACGCGATCTCCAGAACCCGAATTAAAATCAGAATATTGGAATTCAAACAGGTTTTCATCACTGAGCTTGCCCGGTGTCTTGAACAATTCATAATAATCTGACATCAAACTAAACTTGCCCGAACTGATTATTGCACCTGCTGCATCCGCCACGGCTTGATAGTTTTTCAATTCTTGGTTTGCCAATGCTTTTATCATCAATGCGGTATACCGAGTTACGCCTCCGGGCAAATCAGTACGCTCATTGGGACGCATGTTTGGCAAATATGGTAGGGCTTCATCCATTTGATCAGAAATATGTTGCATTACCTCTTCCTTGGTGGGTACTGAGGTCACATTTTCAAAAGCACTAAGGTCCGAAGACTCAGGAATAAATACCGCACCATAGACCTGAGACAATTGAAAAAGCAAGATTGATCGTAAAACCTTTGCTTCTGCTATATATTGATTCCCAAGGGCAATCCCTTCCTCATTGGCTAATTCCATATACCTGCCAATTTGCTCCATGCCTGTATGTGCCGCAATGATATCACCGTAATAGGTTTCCCATAAAGTTCTGGAACCAAAAAAGGAATTATCATATACGTATCTATCTTGGTTTTTTAATCCTTGTTGGTCTCCCGCCGCATTAACATCATCTCCTCGTGTTGCCACAACCAAAGGTTGCTCCCAGCCTCTGGAAGTAACTGCTTGGTAAACACCTACCAGTGAGAATATCATGTCATCCGTCTTTGAAAAGTCGGTGCCACCAGCAAAGTTGTTATTGAGTTCTGGTTGCTCAAGTTCGCTGGAACAGCTTGAAATCAAGATGCCCAGGAATGCCAAGAGTGCAAAAAATTTGTTCATTTTTATAAATTTCATAGCTATCGTTTTAGATTTTTACATTAACACCGATTGTATATACTCCTGGTATCGGATACGTTTGATTATCCCGACCATCTGGCACCTCAGGGGTGAAACCATTATAATCAAATAAGGTCAAAGGCCTCTCAGCGGTTATATAAAACCGTATTTCGGGGTTAAATTTTCCTGTTAGTTCTGGTAAGGTGTAACCCAACGTGACATTTTGTAATCTGACAAAATCACCTTTTTCAACAAAAAAGCTGTTGAGAAATTGATTGCTCCATGGGTTTCTAATCCCTCTTGCGGAGGGGTAGGAATTGGTAGAGCCAGGTCCGGTCCAGCGATTGATCGCAAAGTCTCTATCTATATTGGGATCAGGGGTTTGACGAATTGCGAATCGCTTTTGATTGGCAATAACATTTCCTCCTTGCCCTATAACATTCAAAGAAAAATCCCAGTTCTTATAATCAAGTCCTAGATTAAATCCGAAGGTATATGTGGGTAGATAAGACCCCAAATCCACCCTATCTTGGGCGTCAATCATCATATCGCCATTGTGATCCACGAACCGAAAATCACCAGGCTCCACCGTTAGACCATTCCCTATAGCTGTTTGTGCGGCAGGGTCTGATTGAATTTCTTCAGGCGTTTGGTACACCCCGGCAACCTCAAGGCCAAAGAAGGGATTTATGGTTCCCCCAACCACGGTTCTTTGGGCTAAATCACCTCCACTAGTCAAGTTCTCTTGACCTTTCAGATCTAATACCTCATTTTTGAGGGTAGAAAAGTTTGCTCCAACACTATAACTGAAATCTTCGGAAACCCGCTTGTTCCAATTCAAGACTACTTCAAAACCAGTGTTTCTGATCTTTCCAACATTTTGTCTGGTTGTTCCAGGTACCAATAATCTGGATACTGGAATTACCGCATCCCTAGTGTCCCTTTTAAAATAATCAGCATCCAAGGATAATTGATTGTTGAACAGTCTAGCGGTTATACCCACATTGGTCTCTGCCGTAACTTCCCATTTCAAGGCCTCAAAGTCACTACTGGTGACCAATCCTGAAAATCTCGTATCTCCAAAAGCCGCGTCGACTTCTTCTGAGGTTATACCTCCGGTACTTGAAGCCACATTGGCATTCCCTAATTCACCCCAGCTACCTCTAAACTTCAAAAAATTGATGGCATCGGTATCTGGAAAGAACGATTCTTCTGAAATGACCCATCCAGCACCAATGGTTGGAAAATAGCCCCATTTTTCTTGATATTTACTCGTTCCATCTGCACGGAATGTACCATATAAAAGATATCGGTCATCAAAATTGTAGGCTACCCTTCCAAAGTAGGAGAAAAAGTATTGTCTACTTCCATCATCTCCAACACCATCAACGTCTATGGTTTTGGATAAGTCCAAAAAATAAGATTCATCCCCTATTCCAGGGCCATTGGGAAAATTCAGCCCTTTTGCCTCCAAAAGTTCAAAAGACCTATCCCGAAATGCTGTACCAGCCAAAACCGTTAGATTGTGTTTTCCAAAACTGTCATTATAGGTCAAGGTATTGTCCCAAGTCTGTTCGGAAAAAGTTTCTATCCTTTTGATCAACTCCGCATTCTCCCTAAAAGCATTTCCATTTCCGAAAAAGAACGGAAGTCTAACTTCCCGTACCTCCAAGGTTTCAAAATTGTGATAATATGCAGTCTTGAAAGTTAATTTATCTGGAACCAGCTGATAACTCAAATCGATGGTCATCAACGTATTCCGTATTTTGTTCCTGTTTTCCGTGTTATCCAATATTGGAAAAGGGTTTTGGGTGCCCCTATATCCCAAATCTTGTGCATTGGCATAAGGTCTTGGAAAAGCATCGGTTTTAGATGGGTCCAGAACCGGCATAACAGGTACTGCAAAGTAAGCCAGTGCAAAAGCAGTATCTTCCGGTCTATACCTCGTGGCATTACTAAAAAGTGTGGACACACCGACATTGAGACGATCACTAATATCAAAGTTTAGTTTGCTTCGGATATTGAGGCGCTCAAAATCGTTTTTCATTTTTAGAATCCCTTCTTGTTCAAAATAATTAAGTCCTACTGAATAGGCTATGTTTTCTGAACCTCCGGTAACTCCAAAACTGTGATTCTGTTGTAAAGCATGTCTTAGAATCAAATCGTACCAATCTGTATTAACGTTTGGTACATTAGGGTTTACCCTACTTCTTCCGTAACGTTGCATGGCATTCTCAATGAACTGGGCCTCCGCCGCCGAACCAGATTCCCTGGCCAAGGTGGCAAATTGCTCTGTGTTGGAAAGCGTCACCAGATTTTGAGCTATCTGAACGCCTTGATACCCATTATAGGTGATTTGTGGTTTTTGATTTTTCCGTCCAGACTTGGTTTCAATCAATACTACACCATTTGCGGCTCGAACCCCATAAATAGCCGCAGCAGAAGCGTCTTTCAAAACTGAAATACTTTCAATATCCTCAGTGTTGAGAAAATCAATGTCATCAAAAAAGGTACCATCCACTACATATAAAGGATTGGAAGCACCGCCTACATAAGAACCAATACCCCTTACCCTAATTGTAGGACCAGTACCAGGGGCACCACTGCTCACCACCTGCAAACCTGCCACCTTTCCTTGAAGGGCTTGCATAGCAGCACCAGAAGGGGTTCGGGTTATATCCTCTGATTTAACCGTGGCAATAGAACCTGTTAAATCGGCCTTCTTTTGTGTACCATAACCGACAACGACCACCTCATCAAGGCTTTGCGTGTCTTCCCGAAGGGAGATATTAATTGTGGTCTGACCATTGATAGGTACTTCTTGGGTAGCAAAGCCAATGTAACTGAACGATAGGGTTCCACTGCTTGAAACGTTGTCCAAACTGTAATTTCCATCGAAATCTGTTTGAACACCATTTGTAGTACCCATTAAAATAACACTCGCTCCTGGCAATGGTGTGCCTTGATCATCGGTAACCGTACCTGAAACCGTAATATCGTTTTGGGCAAAAAGCAGTGCCTGAAACAATAAAAACGAGATTGTTAATAGTTTGCTTTTAATTTTCATAATTGTGCAAAAATTGAGTTAGATTTTCACTAAATTAATAAAGAGAGTATTCCGCCGACCGATGTACCATTACATAATAAATACATCTGTAAAATACCTCTTAAAGTCCCTTATTTCACTTGATTTGCAGTAGCACCACCTCAGTTTGATGTAAAAAAATTTAACATAGTGATGTAGTAATGATGTAGTTAAAAATATGTGGAAAGACTCACGATTTTTGCTACAACATCCCGTTAAAAGGTAATTAGGAAATTGGAAAGGTTATCTGAACTGTCCATATCAAGCTTTTTTCGAAGTCGATAACGATGTATCTCGACCCCTCTAACCGATATTGCCATTAACGGTGCAATTTCTTTGGTTGAAAGATTCATTTTGAGGTATGCGCAAAGTTTTAGATCCTTGGGGGTAAGCGAGGGATATTCTTTTAAGAGTCGTTCAAAAAAGTCTTCATGCAGTTCCTTGAAGTTTACTTCAAACCGTTTCCAATCTTCTGTATCTTGAATTGATTTGTTCAGTTTTTTAATGAATGATCTGTATCGCTGGGAATTGCCGAATTTGTCCTTATTCATTAAAAGCATGTTCTTAAGCTCCAATATCATTTCGTTCTTTTTCGCAATATTAAGGGTTGTGCTTGCTAGCTCATTTTGTTTGAGTCTAACTTCTTTGGCCAACTTTTCTTTTTCTAATTGTGAAAAACGCTCCTGCTGCTCTTTTTCCATTTGTTCCTGTAGTTCTCTTTGCTTTCGCATAAACTTCCTACGGTTGTATTGTCTTACCGCAATCACCATCAATACCAGCCCAATCCCATACAATATCATGCTAATTGTTGAAAGGTACCAAGGCGGTAATATCTCAAAATAAATGGTATTGGGTTCAGATACTTTATTGTCCATACCAGCAGTAGAAACTTTAAAGGTATATTCTCCGTGCGGTAGGTTCTGGAAGTTGATAAACCCATTTTCGGCATATTCGGAATATTCCTTTGGACCTTCAAGTTCGTAGTAATAGCGGGATTGCATAATTTCAGGGCAGGATGCTTCAATAAAAATAGATTCGGCATTTTTATAGGGTATTTCAACTGATCCGTCCGCGGAATAGGTGCTTTTTTGGTCCCTAAGTACAGTAATGTCGGGGATGGGGAGGGCTTGCTGATCTGATTGACTCTGTAATTTGGAATCATCGACCATGGCAAAACCGTCGCTAAGCGTAATATAGGAGGTGGAGTCGTTCATTTTGATGACCCCTTGGGAATCTGGAATCAATCGTTCCCGTAACGGTAAATCCGTAATCATTAAGCTATCGCTCTTTAAATCGGTATAAATGATAGATTTTCTGCCTTCTCCGTCAACAAACCAAAAATGGGTATCATCAAAAAACAACAGTTCCTTGTTAGAATAATTGGAAAACTCCTCAAAAGAAACAATGCTGTCTCCAATGGGGTTGTATTTGTACCATTTGCCCTCACTTGATATCACAATCTGGTTCTTTATGTTGTATATTTTTACATTGTACTCGCTGGGAGCGCCTTTATGGTCAAACTGTTGTAATTGCTCTACTTTGTTGTAATCATTGCTCAATTGGATGCGATAAAACCCTTTGTAGGGATGGGCAGCCCATAATATTTGGGGCGTCTCAAAACATAAGAATTTGATAGGATCGTATATTCCCTCTATCCGGTTGATTTCCCATTCCCCATTTTCCAATTTCTGAAATTTAGCAAGACCATTATAGGTTCCTTGCACATACATTCCGCTTTGATCTGGAACCTTTATCAGTCGATAACCCCCAGAAATAGGTGATAATAGTTTAAATTCGTTGTCCTCAACCTTGTATGTGCCGGTGTTGTGCCCGCAGAGCAAATCCCCTTCAACCTTCATCAAATCCCAAACGTGGTCTTGTGAGCCGTTAACAAATTTCAGTGCATTCCCTTCAAAATAAAAAACCCCGGTGTTACTGCCCAGATAGAGCCTATCCTTATAATTTACCATATCATAGACCATACCCAATGTCCCGGAATAGTCCGTGTAATACATGATGGAGTTGTTGAGTTTTGCTCTTGCTATTCCATTGTCCAACCCCAACCAAAGATGGTCGTTAAAGAGCAGCATGGAAAGTACCGTGTTGTTCTGGAGTCCAGATTCACGGTTCAATATTTGATACGACTCTGTATCAGTATTAAATAGGTACATTCCATTTTTAATGGTTCCAAATCCAATTTCATCCTTTCCCAAAAGCAACATCTTATTTAACTGATGCAACTTAAGTTCTTCGTTAATACTTTGGGTCCATGATTGCAGACGTTGACCATCAAAAAGGTAGCAGCCGTTCAATTTAGTTCCCACAAGTAACTGACCTTGGAACACAATCATATCGGTCACTGTTTTTCCTTCAAGTATTTGTTGATTGGGTAATGGGATAAGTTCACCCTCGTTGAGCTCAAAAAGTCCGCTCAATCCGCCCGAAACAATGATTCTGCCATTATACTCTATAAAGTCTGATATGACCTGTGTTGGGTTCACCACTTCTATCTTGTTGCCATCATAGCTGTAAATAGATGAAAATGATCGAAAGAACACTTTGTTTTTGGCTGGGAGAATTTCCCAAAACTCCTCACTGGTAAATTCATGGTCTTTTATTAATTGTGTCAGGGAAGTGTACTCAAGTTCGCCAAACCGATTTTTCTTCCAATACCCAAACTCTTCATAAGAGCCCGTATATATTCTATCCCCAACAGATTCAACCGATCTGATTATGGTGTTGTTGGGTAATTTATTGAGGTCCCACTGTTCTCCATTAAAATGTAGTAAACCCATGTTATTGGCCACAAACAGCTCTCCATTGGTGTTTACTGACAAATCCCAATTCTTGCTGCCCCCTTTGTATTCCAGTAGTCTGTAATTATAAATGGGCGGCAGCAGGTTCTGACCACTTAACCATAAGGGGATGAATAAAATTATTGCCCTCAACAGCATAAAAGGATATTTTTTAGTATGTTTCCCAAAAGACCATTTGCACGATGGAATATACAAAACTGTTCAAAAAGAATACGAATCATAAATCTATCCATCAATAACCAGAGTAATTCAATCCAACCAATCTTAAAATCGTGCACATCAAAATCTAACAAAGATTACCTGAACGAGATTAGGTAATAGTACTGATAAAATCTGGAACCATTACGTTAGTGTGATTTTTACTGGAAACCTAGTTTTGAAACAGTTCATTCAATTTAACGATGTGGCGAAAGTGGCCCGTAAAATGGAACTGAACATTTAGCTTCATATTAAATCAAAGCTCGCGGTTTCCGTCTGACCATTTTTTAGGAAAATCGGAGTTTTTATCCCAGTTTATGTGACACAAATCATTTTTAAAAGGTGGTTTGCATCCTTCCCGTTCCAACAACTTCCACGAATCTTTGTATCAAAATTTTTAAACACAATAAATATCATAGCATGAAAAAATTGACAGCGGTTCTAGCATTATTGGTTTTTTGTATTACCAAAGTTTCTGCACAAGAGAACATAAAAGTCTTGATGGTCCTTACTTCGCATGATAAGTTGGGTGTAACAGGAAAAAAAACAGGTTTTTGGATAGAAGAATTTGTCACTCCTTACTTCTATCTTAAAATTGAGGATAGGTATTACGACCCCGAAAGGAGGTCAAGCGCCAACTGACCAAAAAGTAACGCCCCATCCTTCCAAACAATATTTACCAAACGATATTTAAAAGACAGTGAAACTCAAAAGAAGATAAAAACACTCAATACACATTGAACAACTAAAATCGGTTAGCCTTGCGGTTTTCTTTCTTGTATCCATTGTCTATTTTTATTTTTCTCCCAAGAAAATTACTTGGTCCAACCATTTCGTTCGAAAAGTTTCCTTAGATCCAATAACAAGAGCTACAAAGGTGATTTTTGCGAGACGTATCCCAAATGATTTCAACTAAACTAATTGATTCATTTGTAAGGAGTCATTTTTTGTTTCCAATTAAATCCCTATGGTCATTGAGATGATTTTAGAGCCGTTACCTGAATTTCAATCTTCATCCTCGGGTCCGATAGTCCAGCAGAAATCATGGTCGCTGCAGGTCTGATTTCTCCAAAAAACTTTCGCAATACAGGCCAGCAGGGTTCAAAATCTGCTGTATTTGGCAAGATGTAATTGACCCGCACCACATCCTTCATAGCAGCCCCTGCTTGCTCCAAGGCTGCGGATACGTTCAATAAGCACTGTTCTGCTTGTTCCACCACGCCGTCAGGTATTTGCATGCTGGTATAGTCAAATCCAGTAGTTCCCGAGACAAAAACCCAATTATCTTGCACTATGGCCCTCGAATATCCAATCTGTTTTTCAAATGTGGAACCGGAGCTGATCTGTTGTTTTTTCATGATGGTAATCTTCTATTCTGTTGTTGTATGGGGTTATATTTCTTGATCTGAGGTTTCAATAGGTAACATTCGATCTACATCCACCGGAAAACTGTCATATTTGTTATAGAGTTTCAGGTATTTGGAAGGATCAATGGGCACCTCGTTCAGTGTTTCGTGGAGTCCCTTAAAAAATCCTTCCCGTTTCATGGCCGGATTGAAAATGAGCAAGAGTTTCACCTCTTTTTCCGAGTCGTTTTTAAAGCCATGAGGCGTAAATCTTGGGATATACGCTATAGTGCCTTTTTTAGCTTGACTCTCCCCATCTTCCAATATGAGTGTGAGAGTGCCCTCCAAGACTATAAAAGTCTCGTCCATAAACCTGTGGTAGTGTAAATTGGCTCCCTTGCTTTTGGGTTTCAGCACAATTTCATATAAGCCCATTTGGTCCTGTGTGTCCTCACTGGTAATTTTAAACGTATAGGCTCCGCCGTTCATGTAGTAGGCCTCCCCTTCCCCAGGGCGAATTACCTGAGCCTTGTTCTCTAATGTGTCGTTGAAATAATCCATGTTCTTTTGCTTTTTAGTTGTTATGAAATTCGGTGATGGCTTTTAGCGTATGGTCCAATTGTCTTTCGGACCCCAAATGTAAAGTGCCAGAAATGGAAAAGGTCTCCACTTGACCAACACCTATAAAATTGAGTATGGCGGTCAAGTAATCCTCGACTCCGTCCGGGGATTTTCCTTGGATGGGCAACCCGCCTCGAGCCACAATGATTACAGCTGACTTACCGGTCAATTGACCTTGACGGGTGTGATTTTCCGGGTCGTAACAGAAGGTTTTATTGATACGAATAATGTGGTCAATATAGGCCTTCAAGGTACTCGGCACCGAATAGTTGTAGACTGGTGTACTGATCAGAATAGTGTCTGCACTTTCCAGTTCCCCAATCAATTCATTCGATAGATTAAGATTCGGGTCTTCGGTATCACTGGACTCGGCAAATGCATTGAAGATTTTTTGTGTGAGGTGTGGCACTGGAGATTTTTCCAAATCTCGGTAGAGCACATGGGCCTCTGGATGTTTCTTCTTCCAAAGCGTTTCATAGTGATCTGCCGCCGAGCGACTGAAGGAACTGTCCAGATTCATGCTGGAGTCGATTCTTAAGAGTATCTTCATAATTGTTATTTACCCTTAAGACAATCCAGACATCAATCCTGTGACAAGGCATGCAATTTTTTTAGTTCATGTGCTGATCCAAGTACGCCAGCAATTGTGCAATTTGATTTTTTTGGGAAAAACCGGTTCGATGCCCCAAACTTTTTAACTTCTTCGGGTCCACAATGGAATATATGGAATCCAATTTTTGTTGCCTGTTAAAGTTGAAAATCATACAACTGATGATCCTGTTACCCTTCATAAAAAATAGGGCCGGTTGGTGGTTGATATAATTGAATACGCGTTTTTTGCCATCCAAAAACATGGCATAGACATATTGCAAAAGTTCAGCGGTCTGCTGTCTTCCCTCTGTAATACGGGTCACCACTTTCACGGAATCCCCACCGTCAGCCATAAGTTTGATATCATCGGAAAAAAGGGTTTCCAATTTTTGGGTGTCCGCATGGATCAAGGCTTCAATATAGGGGGATAAACAGTCCTTTGACGGCAGATCTTGCCTAAAACTTTGGCCTTTCAGCCTTTTTTTGACCCGTGAAAACAATTGTCGGCTGTTATCAGGTGAAATGTCCAAGACTTCCGCAATATCATCATGTTTGTAGTCAAACCCTTCCTTTAAGATAAACACCGCTCTTTCCTTAGGATTGAACTCCTCGAACAGGACCATGATAGAATAATTGGCCACCTGTTCTTTGATTAGGGGGGCATCTGCAGTTTCAGTGGTGATCGGTTCGGGCAGCCACACACCGTATCGAGCGAATTTTTGGCTTTTGTTTTTAAAGTTGATAGATAGATTGATCACCATTTTGATAAGGTAATTCACCTCATTATTAATGGCAGACTTGTCCATAGCAATATATTTTTCCATGGCATCCTGTAC
>JBNLBG010000060.1:0-17537 GCA_050303195.1 Allomuricauda sp.
AGAATCGGTATAGGGTTCCATGTCCCTAGGTACATCTTCAAACTGGGATTCTACCGTAGCCATACTCGCAGGCATTTGGAATGGCAGCAAGGCGGAGGGTTCTGTTTTGCCAGAGATGATGTCCAATAGCGCTTGGTCCTGTACACCCATATGCACCAAAATTGCTGAGGCCGATGATTCTATTTCGCTAAATACCATAGGTTTGGAAACACCAACAACAACGATAACAGGTTTACTACCCATTCTTTGTTTGGTTTCTTTCACCAATTCCATATCCTCAATATTCGAAGATGTTACTGTTTTACCCATATAAGACCGGTCAGTAAAATCTTCAAATGGGCTACCTCCAGCAATACTGCTGTCCCTTGCACTCTCCGCTGTGTAGGTTCCATATTGGAGGCTTATGGGAACATACCCATTACCTCCATTTTCCCTGTCCTTGACCTCATAACCAACACCTCCGTTGGGATTTTTGATACCCACCAAAGCAAAATCGGCATCATCAGGACTCTCCATAACCTCATAATATTTTGAGACCACTTCCATATTAAATGGGTATTCTGTGCGTTCTGGGGTTTTGACTCCAAACCAATTGGTACTTGGTGCAACATATCTTTGTGGGACAAATACCTTTTTCTTTGGCGTCATTGGGAGCGATTTATCTGAATTTTTGAGCATGATGATGGATTTGAGCTGTGCATCGTATCCAGCAGCCATAAATTCAGTGTTGCCCACCGTTTTTTCAGTTTCGGATACATCCAAATAGGGATTTTCGAACAATCCTGTTCGAAATAGATTTTTCAAAAGTCGGACAGCAGAAATTTCAAAGCGTTTTCTCATATATTCTTCCCCATGGTTTTCAACACCCAGCTGATAAGCTTCCAAAACAGGTCCCATATCATTGTTCCCTCCAAACTGATCACATCCGGCCTCAATTACTTTATAATGTCTTTCGGCCACGCTTAAATTTTCCACGCCCCATGGCTTCCCCTGAAATTCATGGACCGAGGCCACGTCCCGGGTGATTCCCCAGTCGGTACAGACCACTCCGTCATATCCATAAGTTCCACGAAGTAGATCAGTAATGAGATACTTGTTGTAGGCGTTTCCAACGGTTTCGCCATTTTTGGGATCTCTGCCATATGAAATGGTATAATAAGGCATTACTGCAGCGGCCATTTTTGTCTCTCCCTTTAACGCAAAGGCACCTTCAGTAAATGGTTTTATATGGTCTTTAAGGTTATCGCCCGGATATACCGCATAGGCGCCATAACCAAAATGTCCATCACGCCCACCTTCTTCAGGTCCTCCACCTGGCCAATGCTTGACCATGGCATTGACACTTTGCATGCCCCAGCCTCCATCTTCCGAAGATTGAAAACCATCCACATATGATCTTGCCATGTCTGTTGCCAGATCAGGGTCCTCCCCCAGGGTTCCATCAAATCGGGACCACCTTGGCTCAGTGGCCAGATCTATCTGTGGGGAAAGCGCCGTTGAAATACCCAAGGCCCTATATTCCTTTGAGGCTATTTGACCAAATTGCAGCATAAGCTCTGGATCAAAACTGGCAGCTATTCCCAAGGTACTGGGCCACATGGAAATCTGGCCACCTGCTCCTGCGTTGAATTCGGCATAGGAATCACTCCCATGTCTGGGATCAGACGACGTATTTATGGGAATCCCCATGCCAATTCCTTCCACTAGGGCCTGCGCATTATTGTTCCATTGGGCAGCATCCGAAGGAGATGAAACACTGGTAATCAGTACATGGCGTAGATTGTCCTCGGTCAAAAATCTCTTTTGGGCATCGGAAAGGTCACTTGGGGCCGCCCCACTTTCTTCGAAGGATTTTCCATCATACAGTACCGGTCCAAAAAAACTGTTTCCGCCTCCGGGAATGGACTGATGTGCACTATAGAGCATTAGGCCCGCTATCTGTTCCACACTCATTTTGGAAGCCAGGTCGTTGGCCCGCTCTTCCACGGAAAGTCTCCAGTCCTCATAGGGGTCCAGACTTCCATTTTTGTTCAGGTCCTTAAAGGCCTTTCCCCCAACCGTAAGAAGGGTAATGCCGGAATCGGTGCTGTAGCCCAGGCTTGGACCTTCCTGATTATGTACCAGGTTGAATCCATCTTTTGCTTCTTCTGTGTATTTTGGGGCGCATCCGACCATGGGTAGGGCCAGGATAACTCCTGTGATCAAACATATCTTTGTTGGTTTCATGATAGGGTTGTTTAAGGCTGGGTCATAATTGTTAAAAGTTCTTTATCCAATTGTGGCTTGACGGCACAAGTGTTGTCAAAATGCATGGTGGCTGTGTTGGAGGTATTATAAACAGGCCATTCAGGCAGACCCGGATGGTTGGGATCTCCAGTTTTTGCGAAATTGATCCATGCTTGGCTCATCTTATCCGCTAAACCATGTGCTTCTTGTCCGCCCCCGGTCATGTGGTTTGCTTTTTCCACATTGTCAAAGACAAAAGGAAGCTCCATACAATGCAGCGCTTTATATTTTCCATCGAAGGCAGGGGACTGCCAAGTAAACAGGTACATGTATACAGGCGCACCATTTTTTAGAGAAGACTTTGTATTGGCCTGGTACACGGCCCCGGGCCGAAACATGTCATCTATGGAAATGAGGTCGGAAGGCAAGACATCGTCGGGGTAGGCTTTTTTCAAGGCCGCTAAATAGGCATCTGTTTTATCCTTGTACCTTTCTTTGATATGGTTAAGAATCTCTTCCTTGGATGCTCCAAAAAAACGTGAATTGGTAAAAGGGGTAAATTCATTTTTGGTGGTACCGATCACCAATGGAATATTTTTGGACAGTTCAAACGCTTCATCCGAAAACAATTGATAGGGCATCACGTCACCATCCTTGCTGGGCCCCCAATTAAGTGCACCAATCCCTGTAACCGATTTTCCCTCGGACCGCAATCTTTCATCCACAACTTGAATGGCTTTTGTTCCTGCCGCACTTAACTTTTCAAAAGGAATGGTTTGAATGCTGTCCACTTGATTATCTTTTATCCCCAGTTGGGTTAGGACTTCTGCTCCAATGGCCTGTGTGACTTCTTTTTCTAGCATATTACTCCTAAAAGACCCACTTTGATTGATCGCTCTGTGGAACAACCCCTTGGCAAGGGGCATTGCCATTAATGTATTGACTTTGGCCCCACCACCTGACTGACCGAAAATGGTAACATTATTGGGATCACCCCCAAAGTTTGAAATATTTTTCTTGACCCATTCAAGGGCAGCAACAATGTCCAACATGCTATTGTTGGCAGAGTACTTGTACTTATCACCATAAGCGGAGAGATCCAAGAAGCCTAGAATGTTCAACCGGTGATTGATGGATACCACCACGACATCCCCTTTTTCACTCAAATTTTTCCCATCGTAAGAAGGTAGTTCTTGACTTGACCCTGCCGTAAAGCCCCCTCCATGGATCCAGAACAGCACTGCCCTTTTCTTACCATCAGCTATACCGGGTGTCCAAATATTGATACGAAGACAATCTTCATTGGTATACCCCCAATCATGATCAAAGACGAACTCAGGTTCATCCGAAACTTCCGTGGTCGGAGTCAACAACGGTGCAACGGGGCCATAGGTCGTTGAGCTTCTGACCCCCTCCCATGGTTCAACTTCCACTGGTGCCTCAAAACGTTTTGCCGTAGCGTAGGGAATTCCCTTAAAGGTATATATGGCATCTTCCAGATATCCCCTGACCGATCCAGATTCCGTCTTTGTAACGGCAACGTCCTTTCCAGTTTGGATAACAGTCTGTGCTGGTATTGTTTGTACCCATAGCATCAAGGCCACCAATGCGCAGTACATGATTTTAGAAGTCATTTTTTTAAATTTTATCATTTACAGTTCAATATGATCAAAATATCCCAGAGTTTCAAAAAAGCACGGCAATAACCGTGCTTTCCCAGTCAAAACCTTTAAGGTTAACTAAACTTAAAATTATAAAAGATTATCCTTTTAAAATTTCTCACAAGGTTTTGGACTGAACAACTCATCAAATCTTAATGCTGTATTGACAGCTAAATTCCTTTTGGGGTTTCAACGCAATGATTCCCTTCTTCTTTTCCAAGTTTTGATCGGTTTCCACAAAATCCGGTATGCCATGCCAGGGTTCCAAACAGATAAATCCAGGGTTGGATGGTCTGGACCAAATGGCCAAATAGGGAAAATCATCAAAGACCAAGGAAAGTATCTTCCTTTTCCCAGCGTGAATACTGACTTTATCCGATCTCAAATCAAAAAATATGCGTGCACCATCCTTGAAAAGCTCCTCATTGATCAAAATTTGTTTTTCCTTTTTCATATATGGTATTTCTTTTCCATCCAAGAGTTTACCCTGTCGGGAAAATATGTTGGCCGACTCCTTCTTACTAAAAGCCAAGTATGGACCTCTTTCCGAAGAATTTTCTCCAATAGGGATGTTGAAACCTGGATGTCCCCCAATGGAAAAAAACATGGTTTTTCCATCGGTATTGAAGACCCGATACCTAACGGTGAGTTCCTTCCCTAGGAGTTGATAGGCCACTTGCAACTCAAATCCAAAAGGATAGGCTTGCAACGTGGACTCATTTGCCTTTAAGGAAAAAATCACTTTGTCATCATCCTGATGGATCAGGTCAAACCGCATCCCCATGGCAAATCCATGTTGGGGCATTTCATAGTATTTACCGTCATATACATAGCTTCCTTCCTTCAAACTACCTATGATCGGGAACAAAACCGGTGAACTATTCGACCAATTGTCCTCATCTCCTTGCCATATATACTCTATCCCGTCCAAATCATTTTTTAAGCTCACCAGTTCCGCGCCCATAAACTTGATCTTGGCGCTGATGGGACCATTTCGAATCGTTGCGAAATCCTCTTTACTATCTGTATCCTGTGCTTTGCCGGGGCACCAGACAAGTATCAGACAGAGGGTACTCAAAAACTGTTTCATTTGCTATCACAACTTGGTTAACATCAATCAGCAGATTTGTTCGGAACGGCATCCAGCCTTCTTTTGGCATAGTCATCGATCACTTTGGCCAAATCACCATAAATTTTCAAGGTTTCTCCATACAGAGAATCTTTTGGAATAGGATTTTCTTCCAAAAAATCCTTGCTGACATCGTAAAACTTTCCATCGTCGTAAAGCTTATATTGTTTGTTTCGGGCAAAAACCTTAGGCCCGTCATACAGTGGAAAAGAAAACCAACTGTAAATCCAATCCCTTGGGTCCCCCTTTTCTCCCTTGAGTTGGGGCAAAAAGCTTCTACCATCGATGTTGAGGGAATCTGGGATCTGTACATTGGCAACATCCAATAAAGTGGGCATGATATCCGTAAAGTCGATCAAATCGTTGTTTACCGTACCCGGAGGAACCACACCTGGCCATTTGACCACCATGGGCACCCTTGTCCCAGCATCCGTGGAAAGGAACTTGCCTCCCTCGACATCCCTTCCCATAAACCTGGAAACCACGGGCTGGTCTGTTCCGTTATCGCCGGTAAACACCAAAATGGTGTTATCCGCTATACCCAATTCCTGGAGTTTTCTATCAATATCCCCAACCATCTTGTCCATATACTTGACCATATCACTAAAATACCGGGCCTCACCCTTATAGGTCATTACCGTGGTATCGTTTACCATATAATCCGGTGAGTCCGGTGTTGGACTAAAAGGGCAATGTGTCAAGATCATCGAGTAAAAGAGAAAAAAGGGTTTGTCCTCTTTGCTGTTCTTCTCCATAAAATCCATACTGAACTCATTGATCAACTCTGGTCCGTACTGTTCCCTTGCATAGGTGATCACATCCCCATTTTTGTCCAGTACAGGTTGGGAGTATCTGTTGTCCCTGCCTCCCGCCTGATGCCCTTGACCAGGAAATCGCTCGGGATCCCAACCAATGGAATCCACCCTGGGTTCCGTGACCTGCCACAATAAATAGTCATCAAATCCCAAAAAATCTGGATTGTTCGGGTCTTTCCCCAATTGCCATTTACCTGCTGCACCCGTAACATATCCCGCATCCCTGAAAATTTGAGCCAAAGTCGTTTGGGAAGGGTCCAATTCCCCGAACTTGACGTAGTTTCTAACATTGTAGATACCTGTTAAAAACTGTACCCTACTTGGTGTGCATTGGGGCTGTGCATAACAATGTTCAAAACGCATCCCCTCCTTGGCCATTTGATCTATAAATGGGGTGGAATAGGATTCTCCGCCATTGATGGTCATGGTCTCATAACCGAGGTCATCCGCAAGGATAAAAATGACATTGGGCCTTTTGGCAGTTGCTTGCCCGGCATTTTTACACGAAAGCAATAAGGCCAGTGCACCTATGGATAGGTAAAAGAGGATCCTTATCATCAATCAATATTTTTCAATCAAATTCTCGGGGCCTCTATCTTTCAACATATCCGGCCCAGCCTTCATGTTAGCCTCATGGACCGCCTTTACTTGCTTGATCTTCGCTACAATATCCGGATGTTTGTCGGCAATGTTGAAGCGTTCCGAAGGATCTTGCTCCACATTGAACAACAGTGGTGGATCATGATGGGTGATTTGTGCATCGGGCACATATACCTCCTGTGTAATGAAATGTGCTTTATAGGCTCCCACCCGAACGGCATACAAATCCCTTCCTAAATAATAGAACATCTCGTTCCGTGGACTTTTGCCATCTCCAAAAAGAACAGGCCCCAAATCCACACCATCCATAATCCTGTCATCAGGGATAGGCACACCTGCCAAGTTGCTGAAGGTTGTGAACAGATCCATAGTGGTACCCATGTCCATCACCACTTTGGGTTTAATATGCCCAGGACCCCAGAAAATACCGGGTTCACGCAAACCACCTTCCCAAGTAGATCCTTTCCCATTACGCAACAATCCAGCACTACCCCCGGAAATTTCCGTAGGGAGCCATGGCCCGTTGTCAGAGGTGAATACCACAATGGTATTCTCGGCCAGTCCTTCCTCTTTCAACATCTCCAAAATCTGACCAACGCCGTTATCGACTTCCTCCACAACATCCCCATAAAGTCCTCTCTTGCTGGTTCCCCTATAGTCATTGGAAGCGAACAATGGTACGTGGGGCAGGTTGTGGGCCAAGTACATGAAAAATGGTTTCTCCTTGTTCTCCTTGATCCACCTGATGGCATCCGCTGTATAGCGTTTTGTAAGCGTATTCTGATCAGCAGGTCGTTCCACCTGTTCGGTTCCTTTTAACAAAGGCACATTGAAATCCGCCGGAGTCAGGTTTTCGTATTCCTTTGTCCATAAATCCCAATAACCACTGGATGCGGTGAGTTTCCTCGTAAGGTCCATATCGTTGGAATAGGGAATCCCGAAATAATAATCGAAGCCGTTATTGGTGGGCAGATATTCCTTTTTATGGCCCAAATGCCATTTGCCCACCATACCCGTGGTATACCCGGCCTTTTTCAACTGTTCCGCCAAGGTAATCTCGGATTGTGGCAAACCGTTCGCCGAATTGGGGTGCAGTACCCTTACAACGTTACTGGCCATTCCACTGCGCAACGGAATCCTACCCGTCATTAACGCAGCTCTACTTGGAGTACATACGCTTGCACCGACATAAAAATTGGTCCATTTTTGACCTTCATTGGCCATACGGTCCAAATTGGGTGTTTTGATGGTCGGGTGCCCGTAGATCCCCAAATCCCCATAACCCAGATCATCGGCAAAAATGATGATGAAATTCAATTTTTCATCCTTGGGCGTGTCACCAACAACACTTTCATTATTGGTTTGGGCATTTGTGTTACATGACAGTGTTAAGGAACATATTCCCAAGAAAATAAAGTGAGATATCATGTTTCTCAGGTGATGGTTATTTCTCATTTTTTGAATTTTAGGTTTGTTTTTATTCCGTGACATATTTTGATTTCCAGTCCTGCATTTTCTTTTTCAACATTGAGGTCAACCCAGGATCTTTGGAAATGATATTGTTTTCTTCGCTGGGATCTTTGGAAAGGTCATATAGCTCATATGCATCATTATTGAAGAAATGGAACAGTTTAAGGTTGCCCGAGCGCATGGCCATTCCAGGAAAATCCCCAGTGTTTTTTGGACGGGCCATTTTCTCATAGAAGAACAAATCCCTTGTATCCCAAACCTCATTGGCCATCATTACATTTTTAAAACTCTTTCCATCCACATTAGCCAATTTTGAGTCAATAGCCATATCCAGAAGGGTGGGCATGAGGTCCATTAGGGCAACAATACTTTTATCATCTTCCTTGGGTACCAGATGGTTGGGCCATCTTACAAATAGGGGCACACGTACCCCACCTTCGTACAAATGTCCCTTACCAGCCCGTAGAGGGTAATTGGTGGTAGCCATGCGACGCTTTGAATTCCCTCGGTTGGAAAGTCCTCCATGATCGGAGGTAAAGACCAAAATCGTATTTTCTTTAAGTCCTGAATCATCAAGGGCTTTCAGTAAACGGCCCAAATTCCAGTCCATGTTTTCCACCATGGCCGCATAGACCGAATCGTTCTGTCTCATTTTGGTTTCTCCGTTACCTTCTTTCACAAACTCGGGCCTATTCCCGTAATCAAAATTTCGAATCTGCTCAGCGTTCCGCTCAATGTCTTCCTGTTTTGCCTCGAAAGGGGTATGGACGGCGTAGGGGCACAATATCCCAAAAAAGGGTTTGGAACGATCATGGGTCTGGATGTATCCGATCATTTTATCGGTAAGGAGGTCCGCCAAATAATCCCCCTCTTTGCCATCCTTTTCCACATCTTCCACAGGGGGTACCTCCCCAATGGGAGCAATCAGTTTTTTGGTGTTGAAAGGATAAAAGTGGGACGCTACCCCACCTGCTCCATTTGCCGCATAGGACTCATCAAAACCAAAACCCTTGGGGGTGTTCCCACCCTCTCCCAAGTGCCATTTCCCTACATAAAAAGACTGGTAACCTGCCTTGGAGAATTGTTTTATGAAGTTGTTTTCCTCCGCTGTTTCGGAAAGGTCAATGTTGAACTCTTGAACGGGATAAGTAGCCGTGATCATAGCATATCTGGAGGGAAGACATCTTGGATAATTGGCATAGGCATTCCTAAAGGTAAAGGACTCCTTCAACAGCCCATCCACATTGGGTGTCTCATAAATTTTTGAACCATAGGCACTGATATCGTGGAAACCTAGGTCATCAATATTTATCACCAGAATATTGGCCCTGTTGTTTGCAGTGGTATCCATGGGTTGTTTGGCTTTGCATCCATGGCAAAAAGCAACCAAAAAGCAACCAAAAAGCATTGACCTCCTAAAATATTTTATTGTACCGATCATGGTATCTAGTGGATATTAATAGGTTTTGAAAGCAGGGAAAATAGGGTATATCATATCTCCCCTGCCTTACTAACTCAAACAAAAACTGCTTTTCGATTTATATTTAATACCCTGTATTCTGTTCCAGTTCAGGGTTGGCATCCAACTCAATCTGTGGAATTGGATATAAAACATGGTGGGCCTGTGCGTCCTTTCCCCTTGCGATGGCATTGGAGATGAAAAGATCATGCCTTAGCTCCAATTCCCTACTTTTCCCTTCGAGCCAAAACTCCCACTTTCTTTCTTGGATAATCGCCGCTCTTAATGATTCCTTTGTGTAACCGGCCAATGTTAAGTCCGGTGCACCAGCCCGACCTCGTACTTCATTGATCAAGTCAATGGCCTCTTGGCTGGGCCCATTGATTTCATTCAGTGCTTCTGCCCTTGATAATAGCACATCGGAATAGCGGTATATAGGCCAATCGTTGCCATCGCTAGCCCCTATGGCATTGGAGTCAAAAGGATATTTACCGGGAAAAGACTTATCAAAGCCATAGGCTTCTTGAGGAACTCCGTCCAAATTGGTCCATTCGGTGATGATCAGGTCCTTTCGAGTATCGTTTGCATCAAAGGAATCCACAAAGGCATCGAATACATAGGTCCGCGCGGCAAAAGCACTGTTGTTGGGATAAGGGAATGGATATTTCCCAGATAAATTTGGAAACACCAGTGCATTGATATTGTTTGCAGGTCCTGCAGGTAATTTGGTGCTCGCATATATCATTTCTGAATTGCCCTGATTGTTCAAATCGAATATGCTTTCATAGGTTGACTGCAATGCATAATCCCCTGAACCAATAATATCACTGGCAAGATCTGCTGCCAACTGCCATTGCTTGGTATTCATATAAAATGTCATCAAAGAAGCCCTAGCGGCTCCTCTGGTGGCTTTACCAAATGCCGTGTTTGCCTGAGAGGGAAGACCCGAAATGGCCGCTTCCAAATCTGTAACGATCAAAGCCCTGATTTCCTCATCCGTCGCTCTTTGCTGCAAGGGATCGTCTGTTGAAGACGTATATATAGGTACTGTGCCAAAGAGATTATAAAGTTGTGCATAACTGTAACCTCGAATGAATTTTGCCTCCGCTGTTGATCTTGCAATGAAGTCCGCACCCAAAGCATCACTTTCTATATTGTCCAAAACGATATTGGCGTCCCTGATGGCATAGAAATAGGTGGTCCACATGGCGACCACTTGGGAATGGTTCGCATCCCAAGAAAAATCCCTGAGCGCCACCCAACGGGAGGCTATACTTCCAAACTCTCCCCATATGAGTTCTGTTGGCGTATCGCCTACGAACAAGGCGGACCAAGTCTCCCCAACAAAATTATGATGTGCGTTGGAATAGGCGGAGTTCAAGACTTTGTTCACCCCTTCCTCAGTTGAAAAAAGCGTTGAAGGGGATAATTGTGAGTAAATATTTTCCTCCAAAGGTTCTTCACAAGAACCCACGAGCATTACTGTAAGTGCTATAAAAGCTAATCTTCTATATAGTTTCATTTGTCTTTTTTTGAGGGTTAAAATGTGGCGTTCAATCCAAAGATGAAGGTCCTTGCCAAAGGATAACTGCTGTAATCCACCTTGACATTGCTGCGTCCAAAGGAGTTGGCCTCCGGGTCATAACCGATATAGTCCGTGATGGTGAAGAGATTTTGTCCGGTCACATATACTCTCAAGGCATTCAAAAACTTGATGTTCTCCGTTGGCACATCATAGCTCAGTTGCACGTTCTTTAGCCTCAAATAAGAGGCATCCAGCACGGTGAGGGAGTTTACCTTGCCTCCGGCATAGGAATTCGGATCGGTTGCCGAAGGCCACGCAGCATCGGGATTGCTTGGGCTCCACCGATCGTTCATCACGGCCAGACGGTTTCTGCGATCATTGGAAGGATACATGCTCTCAATCACATTGGCATTCAGAAGATCCTGTCCTTCAACTCCTTGAAAGAAAAAGCTCAATCCTACGTTTTTATATTTGATTTCATTGCTGATCCCATAGGTGAAATCTGGAAATGGGTCACCAAGAATCACTTGGTCTTCCGGAGTGATCGAACCATCACCATTTTGATCCACCACATTGGGGAACCCTGGATTTGCATCCCCCGCCTGTTGAATCCCATCTATTTCAAAGCCATAGTACGAGGCCAATGGTGAACCAACCTTAATTATTGCTGCGTTACCTGTGGCTTGAATGTTACCTGTAACAATTTGATCGACTCTTCCCAGATCTATCACCTCATTTTTGACCGTTGCAAAATTCAATGATGTGCTCCATGAAAAGTTATCGGATGAGATATTGGTTGAGTTTATTAAAAGTTCAAAACCTTGGTTGGTTACTTCCCCAACATTGGATAGGATCGACTCATAACCCGAGGCTCTGGGCAATGGGAGGTTGAACAAAAGATCCGTGGTGTTCTTCTTATAATAGTCCAATGTAGTACTTAGACGACCATTGAATAGACTGGCATCGATCCCTATGTTGAACTGCGTTGTGGTCTCCCATTTCAAATCTGGGTTGGCTATCCTCAAGGGACGAACACTTCCCTGTGATGTACCATCAAAGGAAACCAATCCCCCCGTACCAAAGGTCAATTTGGAAGCATAGTTGGCAATATCCTGGTTTCCGGTCTGGCCCCAACTTGCGCGAAGCTTCAATTCATCAAAAATTTCTGGCACAAAGGGCTCTTCAGATAATTTATATCCCAAAGCAAAGGATGGGAAATAACCATACTTGTTGTTCGTTCCAAACCTTGAAGAACCATCGGCCCGTAAGGACGCCGTGAACAAGAATTTATCCATCAAAGTGTAATTGATCCTTCCCAAATACGAAAGCAGTGAATTGTCCTCCCGGTTACTAAAGAGATCATCATTATTGGTATCTCCCAATTCCAAATTATTGGTTTCCAAATCATCCGATGGAAACCCTGAGATAGTCCCATTGAAAACGTAGGTATCAAATTTTTGGTAGGTCATACCTCCCAATAGGTCTATTCTATGGTCTTCATTGAATTCCTTGTTATAGTTCACCGTAAGTTCTGTCAAATAACTTTCCCGTTCCAATGCGGTCACGTCAGCCACTCCCCCTTGCGGTTGTCCACGAAGCGTCAAAGTGCTGACATAGGTGTTCCTCCTCATGTTCTGGACATCCGCACCCAGGTTCAGTTTGGCACTGAAACCCTCGAAGAACTCATAGTTCATGTAAAAATTGGCCAATATTCGGTTGGTCTTTCCCGTACTGGTGATGCCCTCGATCAATGTGACCGGGTTGTTAATGGTCAAACTGGATGATTGTGCCAGGGTACCATCGTCATTGTAGATGGGTTCGGTAGGGTCGTACAACAGAGAAGAATAGATGGGACCAGCACTTTCATTGGTGTTCACCCCGTCCAAGCCATATCGATCATCTATGCGGCTGGCGTTCATGTTCAGTCCCAAATCCAAATTTTCTCCTATGGTCGTGTCAAAATTGAGCCGGGCTATATATTTTTCAATACCGGTATTTTTAACAATACCATCCTGTTTGAAATAGTTCAAGGAGGCATATACCTTTGATTTTCCCACTCCTCCGCTAACGGAAAGATTATGGTCCGTCACTAAAGCGGATTCAAAAATTTGATCTTGCCAATTGTTACCATTTCCGATCGCTGTAATATCAGCTTCAGTGAACACGGGTGCATTACCTCGGTCACTGGCTACATCGTTCATAAAATTGATATATTCCGTAGTGGACAGAACATCTATTTTTTTAGCAATGCTTTGAACGCCTGCGTAGGTATTATAGCTGACAGTCATCTTATCGTTTCGCCCTTTTTTGGTTGTGATAAGTACGACCCCATTGGCCCCTCTGGAACCATAGATGGCGGTGGCCGAAGCATCTTTTAATATCTCGATGGATTCAATGTCACTTGGACTAAGGGAGTTCAATGGGTTTCTTGGGCTGATGTTGTTCCCAATGGCACCGCCTGCGATTCCACCTCCTACCGCTTCCTCTGGGGAACTGCTCAATCCAGCTCCAGAAAGATTGGACGAGTTATCAATCGGAAAACCATCGATTACGTACAAGGGCTCATTGCCGGCATTAATGGAACTCGCCCCTCGAACCCGGATGGAAAGCCCACCTCCAGGTTCGGAACTGCTCTGGGATATTTGAACCCCAGCGGCCCTACCTTGCAACATTTGGTCCACCGAAACATTGGCCCCAGGGTTCATATCCTCAGCCTTCAACGAAGAAACCGCTCCGGTGAGGTCACTCTTTTTTACGGAGCCATATCCTATCACAACAATTTCGTCCAAGGCCGCGGCACTTTCCTGAAGTGTGATGTTAATCACGGATTGTCCGTCTATGTTTATCTCTTTCGTGGAAAAACCAATATAGGATACCACTAACGTCGCATTCCCATCGGGAACTGTCAATGAATAATTTCCATCAAAATCGGTCTGGACCCCATTGGTGGAGCCCTTCTCAACTATACTGGCACCAGGGAGAGGCATTCCGGCCTCATCGGTGACCGTACCCGATACGGTAAAATCTTGGCTTACTTCCTTAATAACGGCTTTTTCCGAATCTGATTGAGGTGCTTTAAAGAGAATCACCTGACGGTCCTGCTTTTTGTATCCCAATCCCAGTTTGGGCAATAAAGGATTTAAGATGGATTCCAGTGTGGCGTTTTCTTCACTTACTGAAACCCTTTGGCTTTCCGGTAAGGTTCCGTCCAAGTAGAAAAATATGTATTCGCTGTTGTTTTGAATTTCCTCCAATACTATTTCCAATGGGACTTCTCGGAGTTGTATGGTCATTTTGGTTTGGCCATTGGCCTCTTTTGCTGATAGCGTAGTCAATCCAAGTGCTATGAAGAGTGCAAAAGATCTCATAAGGTCGAAAATGATGTGCTTGGTCACATTTATACCCAGAAATTGGGTATATCTTTTGTGATAATTCATAATTTTGTTGTTCAGTTAATAGTTTTATCAATTTTTCTTGCGATAAGACATTTAATAGGCCAGGGGATGTTGGCGCATCCTTTGGCTTTTTTTATTTACATATCATAGGCATTTTGGTTTGTTATTTAGTTAATATGATGGTTTCTGAGTTTCTTTTAATGTCAAGGTCTGCAGATTCCTTAATGGTATTGAGCACCTTATCAATGTCCTCGGAAAGATCCAATCTTCCAGAGAACGTAAGATTGTCCAAGTCCTCTCCATCTATCCTAATGGACACATTGTAATATCTTGAAATACGGTTGATAATATCCCTAAGGCTTTTATTGCTGAGTGAGATAAACCCTTCTCTCCAAGAAAAATAATCATAGGTGTTGACCCGCTTTACGGAAATGGCCTTGGCTTCCCTATTGAAACTGGACAGCGTTCCTGGTTTCATCACAAAACTATTGTCCCTATCATCCATGTAGGTCATCTTGATACTTCCCGATTTCAGCACGGTGTTCATTACTTCATCATCCGGGTAATGGGATACATTGAAAACGGTTCCCAAGACCTCGATTTCTTGTGAAGACGACTTTACTTTGAAAGGCTTTTGTTTGTTGTGCGCCACCTCAAATATGGCCTCACCCTCCAAGAACACTTCTCGTTTACTGCCCTTAAAGACTGCCGGATACACTATTTTTGACCCGGAATTGATCCAAACCTTGGTACCATCCGATAGTTTGACGAAACTTCGTTTCCCGTAGGGCACCATTACGGTATTGAAAATGGCCTTGTTATCCTTTACCGCCTCCTGGGCCAAACTTTCACCTGACCCCAATGTTATGCTTGAACCGGAAGCTGAATATTCCAGATGTCCTTCCTCTTCGTCCATGGCAATTTGCTCACCTTGGCCAATGATAACCGTGACTTTATCGGAATTGGATACTTCGGTTTTTGGCATGGTCTTGATGAAATCATCCAAACTTGGTTCGGCTGGAGTCAAAAATTTTGTTCCGAGTATGATCAAAAGAGGGATTGCGGCAGCGGCTACCAACAATACGGTGCGTTTTCTTTGCTTCTTTGACCGATGTTGTTCCAAAGACGCGGATTTAAGGATTCTCCTCTTAAGTAATTCCTTCCGTTCGTCGGTCCAATGATGTTTTGGAGTTTGATCCATTACTGTATTCTTAGGTTTGGAAAACAGCATAAAAAGCTGCCTCTTGTTACTAAGAGTCGCTTTATGAGCAGATATAGACAGGAAAAAATGATTTTTTTTCTAAAGCAGTAGAAGTCGAACCTTATCCTTTAGCATTTTTAGACTACGGTACAGCAAGGTCCTCGCGGAGGCCACGGACATATCCATTTGTTCCGCTATTTCCCCATAGGATTTATTTTCAACAAAGCGGAGTTGGATGGCATTTTGTTGATGAAGCGTTAAGGATTCCATTGCTGATTTAAGGCCTTGCTTTAAAGACTCCAACTTTTCCTTATCGATCCAAATGGACTCGGTGGATTTTTCATGTTGGTTTATATCTTTTAAAAGTATGCGCTTGAAGCTTTCGTCCTCAACCAAAATCTCTTTGTGCTTATTTTTTTTGTAAAGTCGCCGTTTGAATGAAACGATGATATAGGCCTTAAAGTCCTTTATTTTTAACACATTTTTCCTTGATTTATAAAGATCCAAAAAGAAATCATGTATTTGGTCTTCCACCCAAGCTTCATCTCTAATGTAGTGCGATCCAATTTCCAGCAAACAGTCAATATACCTATCATACAGGTATCCCAATGCCTCCACATTGCCCTCATGAAGTTGCTCCAATGCCTTTTGTTCGGCATCCAAGGCAAGGGTCTTATTATTGCTGGTTGTTGACATTTTGAGTTTAGTTATTGCTGTGGTGGCTGGTATGTTCTTTCGTAGTTAATTGTCATATTCACAATTATTAACTTAAATTTTAAGAACATGTTTTCAAATATATAAATTTTTTAAATATTTGATATTATTTGTTTAAAATGTTCAACCTCCACACATTGGTAGCACAACTATTCTGGTCCCTTCTTCCTTTTTTCAAACGTTATAGTAAAAAGAATAAAATTATTGTCTATAAAGTCGATTTTCATTGCTCTATTAATAGAAACCGACTGAATACATGAAATTATTAAGTCTCTCTTAATTTTAGGATAATGTGTCCGATACCAATAATGAGAAAATTGTTTTTTATAGCCCTGACAATGTTTATATCTGTGGTCAGTGCCCAAACAAATCCCAATATCGTTTGGGTGGTCTGTGAGGATATATCACCTTACATTTCCGTTTACGGAGACCCTATCGTCGCTACACCCAATATTGATGCACTTGCTAGGGAAGGTGTCCGATATACTAGGGTTTATACCACGGCAGGTGTTTGTGCACCAAGCAGATCCTCAATCATAACGGGAATGAACCAGATTTCCATTGGCACTTCACACATGCGAACACACAATAACCCGAGACTAATGCCAGAAGGGCTACCAAGTTATTCAGCTGTACTTCCGGCAAAGGTCAAGGCTTTTCCAGAATATCTAAGAAGAGTTGGCTATTACACTTCCAACAATGCAAAAGAAGACTATCAATTTGAGGAACCAGTAACCGTATGGGACGAAAGTAGCGTAGGTGCTTCGTATCGACACAGGGACCCTGGACAGCCGTTCTTTAGTGTTTTCAATTTTGCCATTTCCCACGAATCCCAGATCATTTCCCCACCAGATTCGCTTTACTATGACCCTGAAAAAATGGTACTGCCCCTGTACTACGAGAATACCGCACAAATGCGGCACGACAAAGCTGCACTGTACACCCGAATCCAACAAATGGACAGTGATGTGGGCGAATTGATCCAACAGTTAAAGAACGATGAGGTCTATGACAACAGTTATGTTATTTTTTACAGCGACCATGGGGGAAATTTACCTTGGATGAAACGCGAAATCTTGGAAAGAGGGACACATATCCCCTTTATCGTCAAATATCCACAAGGAGAACATGCCGGGACCGTCAACAATGATTTGATCAGTTCCATTGATTTTGCCCCAAGTATGTTATCCATTGCAGGTGCTGAAATTCCAAAATATTTACAGGGAAAGGCATTCTTGGGCCCAAAAACCAGTGAACAAAAAAACACCTATGTTTTTGCCGCCAGGGATAGAATGGGAAACAAATACGACCGGGTACGTTCCATAAGTGATGGCACTTTCAG
>JBNLBG010000061.1:0-17158 GCA_050303195.1 Allomuricauda sp.
CAGTTATCCAGTTGACAACTGGGACGGCAAGGCCAGTAGAGCGATGGGAAGGTCCGCTGGAGCCAGGTCCCTGAACCACGGACTGGAACAGATCCGCCAACGGCTCCATGACTGTCACCAAGAACTGGTCAGGGAAGGCGGATACATCGACCCACAGACCGTCAAGGCAAGATACTTGGGCAACGATGACATGGGAAGAACCCTTATGGACATCGTCTCCTACCATGCGCAGAAGATGGAGGGAGTGCTCAAGCAGGGTACGCTCAAGAACTACCGGACCACAAGGACCTACCTTGGGAACTATCTGAAACATTCACTAAAGACGACCGACATCCATCTGGAACAGTTGAGGTATGGTTTCATCGTCGATTTTGAGCGGTACCTGCGGAATCCCAAGAATGCCATCAGCAGCAAGCCCATCACCAACAACGGGGTGATGAAGCATCTGGAACGGCTCAACAAGCTGATGAACCTTGCGGTAAAGTTGGAATGGTTGGGGAAGAACCCCTTTTCGAGATACTCCCTGAAGTTCACCAAATTTGATCGGAACTACTTAACGGAAAGTGAGCTATCCACTTTTGCGACAGTCAAGTTAAGAAAACAATCCTTATCGATTTGCAGGGACATGTTTGTGTTTGCTTGCTATACGGGGCTTTCCTATATCGACATGAAGCAGTTGACCAGAGATCAAATTGTGATGGGAATTGATAGGAAGAAATGGCTTTTTTTGAGAAGGGAGAAGAGCCAGCAACCGGTAAGGGTGCCTTTGCTCTCGAAGGCACTTGAAATTTTGGAGAGGTACAATGACAAGATTCCATCAGGGAACTGCCTTCCCGTGTATTCCAACCAAAAGATGAACAAGTACGTCAGGGAAGTGGCCGACTTCTGCAAAATCGACAAGCACATAAGTTTCCATGTGGCACGCCACACCTTTGCCACAACGGTGACCCTGTCCAACGGTGTGCCCATCGAGACGGTCTCCAAGCTTTTGGGCCATACGAAACTTTCAACGACCCAGATCTATGCCAGGGTGTTGGAGAGCAAGATCAGCAATGACATGGGACTATTGGAGGACCGGCTTGTTTCCATTGAAAGGAATGCCGAACAAATGCCAAAAACATAAAGAATCCTTAAAAATTGAACAGAAACCATGTTAAAAGCCCAATCGGATCTACAGACCATTTGGAACAACGATTAGCTTGACAGGGAAAGTCAGATCATCGGAAAGGCCCATTGATGGATTATTATATCCTTTGATGGGCTTTTTTGGATTTAAGGACCAAAAGAACTAGTCCCAATACTTACCTTTAAACTTTGCGCACGGATCCTGTTCCGATTTTATAGTGTTGGGACATAAGCGTGAAGTAAAATCGGGATAGGGCGCAAGCTGCTTTTTGAAGGGCTGAAGGTATTCTGGACAACGACTAAAAGGAAGTTGTCATGAATAGCGAGAGGGTAGCACGCCAAGGCGGTGCTACGTTCATTAATTTCTAGCCAAAAGGCCTATAAAACCGGTGCTCTCACGTGGAATTGCAACATTGCTCAACTAAGATAAAATTGTGACAATTCCGCTTGAAACCCTTATAAGCACAAGGAAATATTGTTACAATTTTTAACAAAAAAAGGACCCCTAGACAAAAAACACTTGCCAAGAAATTCTTAAAATTGCTCCTTGGCTTTTTTACTGTAAAAATCTTGAAACCCCTAGTAAACACTGGAATTTTTTACAGTAAACTGGAGAAGATGTGCCTCGCTCAGTAGTATTAGTCCCTGGCAAGACTTGGGGCTTGCAGCACTTCGCTACGCTTCGTTCGCTTTTCTTTCCATGCTTTTTCAAAATGGTTTTCTTTTGCAACCATCGGGAGCAAAAGCAAGATTGTCATGACAATGACACATCTTGAATTTGAATTGAAATCTTATTGATTTCGGGTTCCAAATCGGGGTTATAATAGCTTTTTTGTTAATTGAGGAAAACTAGGAGGCCCATCACCATGCATGAATATATCCAGCATTTAGTGTTCCCGATACTTTCTAAATGATGAACCTTTCCTAAGGTCCAGATATTCTGGGAAACGACCTATCCCAACATCTCGATTAGAACGATATTATTAAACCTTTTCTTTCAAAAAGATAAAGATTTTACATATCTTGTTATCTTAACACTGTAGAACCATAAAACACACTGACCAATGAAAAATAGAAAGGCCTACTTTTGGCTTATAACATTTCTTATTATTACTATTTCAATTTTTTTATCTGGTTGCAGGGACGACCCTAATTATGATTCCGTTGCCGTGGAAGAAAATAGATTTCCAAGCCTAGAAGGTCTTATCGTCAATGATTTGAACCTGGACCAGATTCCGGAGATTTCTGAATTTTTGGAGGCCGAAGCGGGAAAAACCCTTTTTCGCACGGACAAGAGTGATGTTGAAATAGTTGAAGGTGCCATTTTTAACGAGGAAAGAGTGTTGATGGTAACGGATAGTACGGGGCGCAGTACCTATGCCCTTGAATTTTTCTATGCTGATACACCGGACCATGTTTTTTACAACCTGATTGTGGGGATTAAGAGCAATGGTGAAATGGCCAAACCCTACATATTGGAGTACCGTTCGAACCCCGAGGACCTACAATCTTTTATGGAGAGCGGAATGGATTATGCACACTTCAATGGGGAGGTAATGTTGCACAAGTTCAAGGCTTTTTTCACTGAGGGAGAAATACCATTTTTGGACAAGGATCCCGAGACCTATTGCCCATCCGACTATGACGAGTTCGGGGATCCCATCCCTTGCATCACCTATTCCATGGATGCGAGTTCGGATGGATCCAGTGGTGCCGGTGGAACTGCGGGAGGCTCTTCTGGGGGCACCACCGATGGCGGGGCGGGCACAGGGAGCTCATTGGAATCCTGCAAGATGTATACCTACGTCATCAATTGTGGGGGCACCAGTACAGATACGTACCATCTGGCCTCACTATGCCAAGGACCGAACCAGTCCGATGCCTATTATGTGAACGTATGGATCTGTCCGCAACCGTTGAGGGTGAGGTTGTCGGGCAAGGATGCCGACTGCTCGGACTGTGAAATTCCGAGCACCGAGGCTCCCACCCCTGTCAATACGGTCTCCACAAACACCTTCAGGTTGGATATGGCCTTGGGGTCAACGTTGACGGACAGCCAGTTGGACTGGCTGGACCAATCTGTAAATTACGATACTGTTTGGGCCTTACGATTATTCCTTGCCGAGCATGGTTATTCCGAGGAAGTTAAGGATTTTGTAAAACAGACCATTTGGGCACTGATGGCTGGAGCGGAGGTATATTTAGAAGAAAGGTTTTCAAATTTTCAAATTGTAAACAATATCAATTCTTTTTTTGGAGATAATTTATCCATAGCGGAACTAAATTATTTATCCTTAAATACTGTGGAGGCCTCCGCTATCAATACTTTTTTGATAGATGAAAACAATAGCTCCCAAGCTAGAGCATTGGTATCAAATTTATTGGATTCTGCTGAAGATGGCACTTTGGTTTCGGCAATGCCTCTTGTCAAATATCCTGAAAATAGCACTTATGAAACAGACTATCCTAAACTGACAGAGTATTTGAAAAACGAATTGCCGAAAATTGCTGATAATCAAATGGTCGTAGATGCTATTCATGATTATACTGATGCCCCAGTAGAGATTATTAAAGACGCTCTTCAATGGGGCAAAGGCCCTGAAATTATAATTGATGACTTAGAGGGCGAAAGAGTTGGTTCGTATAGAGGTTTTTTTGATTCCTCGGAACTTACTAAATTGCATTTAGATGTTGGATTGGTGGAAGCGTTAGAAAATACTCCTACGATTGAAGCTTCAAATGCTTTAAGTTTTTTTATAGCAGTAACAATTTTACACGAATATAATCACCTAGGGGACACAGTTTATGGAGGTTCCTTTTGGGGCAATGGTTGGCTTGATTGTGGTTTTTGTGATGAGAATGAGGTTGGTAAATTGTTTGAAGGAGAATTATTCAACGAAGAAGTTTGGTGGGATAATTATGAGATTATTTTCAAACGTACCGGAGGGTTTTAATCAACTTTTGAGCATATGAAATGGGTGGTAATCACTTATACATTTTTATTTCAATTGGGTATGTTCGAGCAGAATATGGACATGGATACTTGTTCAATATATCTGATTTCTCTGACGAACCAAATTGAAAAAAAGACAGATTCCGTTGTAGTAAAGTTTGAATATAGTATGTCGGAATCTTTGCTTTCAAGCTTGGAATGCTCAAATTTGATTGCCCCTAAAATATTGGGGCAACTCAAAAGGAAACTGAATAATCTTGAATTTACCCAAGAAGTGTGTGATAAAGTACATTCTAAGCTAATTGATTGGAAAGTATATAGTAATACAAATAGTTTAAGTGAATATGTTCTAATTAACATGTCCGAGCCGATTTTTATTGACTCGTCTGAAGCTTATTTGTTTTTTGACCACCTCAATATAAGAGCAGGGAGAGGAGTAGCAGGCGGAGGTTCAATGATGCAAATTTACTGCAAGAAGGATGATCAATGGTATCTCAAAACAACTAAGGTTTTAGAAATGTATTGATAGGTAAAATTTTGTATCCATGGTATTGAATATTACATTCCTGAAGATTTTTCTGTTCCTTATGTCATGTAGTCTCTCAAATGGGCAGAGTCATGTGGAAAGGGCTTATTACGATATGATAAAAAAAACAATGTCAAAAGATACCGTTGTTGATGCTTTGACCGAAAAATCAATAAAGGGAAAGATGGAGACTGGCCGTATGACCAAGGAAGATAGTATCAAGTATTATAATATAATCAAAACCAGAAAACCAGTATTGTACAAGTTCCACAACAATTCATTACTCAGGAAGGTTTTAGCTGATGATTCAAGAGAATACAAAATTGTTGCGAGCCGAATATCCGAGAAAACTGTTGAAACGGCTTTTGACAATATTCCGCCTAAGGATGATAGCTTTGAAGCGGAAAAGGTTGGGAACAACATTGAACTGGTTGACAAATTTCCTGAATCTAAAATTTGTCATGGATTTTCTTCTCCAATTGATATTGATGAAAATCAATTCTTGGTTTATCATTCAAGGGCAGGAGAGACAAAATATGATTGTATGACCGAAATCATCATTTTTTCTGTAAGGCCAGATGGAAGCTATATTATCGATGAGAACATTCTTTTGAGCCTATATTGACTTCCTTAGATTCATGCAGGTAAAACAGTCAAGGTTGATCATTACTAAAAACTTTGTAAACTATCTAATATTTCTTCAAGTACCCAGTGCATTTATTTGACTCAATTTTGGTATCTTAATACCAATTTAACTTAAGTTAGATCAAATAAAAAGTTACCTGTTCGGTTACCTCCAAATCAAGATTTCAATGGAGTAGCCACAAATAAAGAGATAGGAAGGATTGGGCGTCCACCAGTCATCCCGACTTACCTTATTTAAGTAAAATCAAAACACTGTTAATCTTATGATTTTCAGTGTTTTGTGTTTTTAGGCATATCGTTTGAATTCATTTAAAACCATCTAAAATCGTATCAAGCGTGTTCCCATCGGGAGCAAACACTTACAGTTCTTGTTGTAACTTTAAATGACTTTTAGAACCATTTTTCTTGTGTTTTGACTTTCACAGTATTCACACTCTAAAAGGTTACAACATGCAGAAAAACAATCGTTTAACAATCAACTTCTTTACAAGAAAGCACAAAGTTCAATCCGAGAACCTAATTGTCTATTGTAGGATCACCATCGATGGTGAGCGCACCGATTTTAGCATAAATCGGGCAGTTTTTCGCCAAAGTGATGGGACCGCTCACCAAAGAAAAAGGATATGGCTTTTAATGAAAAAACATCAAATGAAGAACTTAAATTAATTGAAACTAACAAAATGACCACTTTGGCCATGGAGGTTCGAAGTACTATAGGATGCTGGGATTCGATTTTGTTAGCGATTTACTATAGTTGAATGATTTGTTCGATTATACAAAAATGGTCGGAGAACCTGATTGGGTTAATTGGACACAAGTGCTTTATGACAATACCTTGAACCAATATATCCAGCACCTTTTTTTTGTTATTGGGAATGAAAAAGTGGTGTGATTATTCATTTTGATTGATTCATTCTTGTTACCTTGGTAATACAGATTGTTTCAGAAAAAACCATTGAAAACTGGGCATAGTTGAAGCATACCATTCCCTTGAAAACTCAAAATGAAAAAAATTACCTTAAAGGAAATAGCATTAAAGTTTGGGGTCTCGATCTCAACAGTTTCCAAAGCAATTAATAATAGCCATGAAATAAGTGAGGATCTTAAGAAAAGAATTCAAGAATTCACTAAAGAACAAAACTACAGGCCCAACAGAATTGCCATAAGTTTGTCGAAACAAAGTACAAAGACCATAGGTGTCATTGTACCCAATATTCTAAACTATTTTTTCACCCAGGTCTTTTGTGGAATAGAAAGAACAGCTAATGCCAGAGGCTATCATATTGTTAGTTGTGTCTCGGATGAGTCGTATTTAAAAGAACTCAAAACAGTTGAACTGTTGGGCGCTGGTACGGTTGATGGGCTTATTATGTCACTGTCCAAAGAAACTCAGAAAATCGGTAAGATAAATCATCTTCTCAATTTTTCATCAAATCAGATTCCATTGGTTCTGTTTGACCGAGTTACCGAAAAAATTGAATGTGATAAGGTAGTAGTGGATGATTATCATGCAGGATATAGGGCCACAAAACACCTTCTGCATACCGGATGTAAAAATATAGCCATGGTTTCGCCAATTCATGGTTCCAGTGTGGAGAAATTGCGACTTAAGGGTTATAGAGAGGCTCTAAGGGAGGATACTATTGCTTTTGACAAAAAACTTATCATTAAAGTAAAAGAGGAGGACGACTTAGAGCTGCCTATGTCATTTTTGATGGACTACAAAAGAATAGATGCTATCATCGCATTGGACGAAATCACAGCAGTAAAGGTGCTGAATATTGTAAAGGAAAAAGGAATCAAAGTTCCAGAGGAGATTTCCATTATTGGATTTACCAACGGACGTTTATCCAGATATGTTACTCCCTCCCTTACTATGGTAAGTCAACATGGTAAATTTATTGGTGAACTGGCCGCCAATATCTTGATGGATCGTATTGAGACCAAAAGTCTGCTTCCTTTTACCACGGAATTGGTTGAAACCAGTTTGATTGAACGAGATTCCACCATTTCTCTTAAATAAGCTATTTTAATAAAAGGCAGGACTATTTGAAGTGTTGTCCTTTAATAGAATCTCGAATTTCATTACGGAACGATTATCTCAAGAAACTGGTTCAGGGGAAATAAGTTTTAACATTGGAGTGGATATTGAGACAACGGAGGATAATAGAAAGCGATTCAGTTTTTGGGTACTCCAGTACAAAACCAAAATCTATATTCAGGCAATATTGCTCAATCGGATTCCTTGATGGGCATGTAGACCTCTGTTTTCCATTTTAAATCATTTCCTCCCATATTGGGGTTATTGATAAAGACCTCCACGGGTTTCCTTTCTACTGGGATATTGTTCTTTTCAGCATAGTTCAAGAGGGCATACCAAGCTCTGTCCGAAATAATATAATTACCGTTAAAAACCGCTTTTAATGCTCTTTTACCAAAAATACGCCTGTATTTTATATCCGGATGATTGGGCAGTTTTTCGGAACGTATAATTGGGTAGCAAAAGTTAAAGGACAAACTATCTGCCTTTAAATCCCAATCTACCACCTCAATAAGGGGAGGGCCATTCATCTGTACATCATTTTCGTATAAGATGGAATTTAAAAAAGAGTGATTTGCCATCATTCCCTTGGCTTTACGCTCTGGAGCAGTCTTTAGCGAAACACATGCACAAAAAGTAGAGAAAAGGTTTTCCTCACCAACAATGGAAACTTTAAAACTTTTTATGTGTTGTTCCAAGAATTGATTAAAATCCAGTACCATTTTTTGGGAACCCTTTTCAAAATCGGTGTCCATAAAGGGAACTTTGATTTTGTTCATAAATGAATGGTCCCAATCCTTAATGTTCACCTCCACTTCGCTCAACGAATCATGAATAGGGGTAATGTTCCATTCATAGATGTGGACAGAGTCATTAAAAACAAGGGTTTGTTTAAAATCCGTTAGACTTTTGTACTCAATCGGGGCAAAACTGTCCAAGGTCTCGTTCCAAGCCTTTACAGTCTCATAGATGGTCCCGGGAATTGCCTTTGCCTTAAAACTGACTTGATAGTCCTGTGGTTTTAAGAAAAGATACCAAAATAGCGCAGTGATGATAAAAGAAAGGACTGCAATAAAGATTTTTCTCATACTGGGTGCAAAAATAGGAAATTATCCTTTGAAGAATCACGTTAGTTTACATTGGTATTTACAGTAAAAGTTGACCTCCACAGTGAAATACTGTATGTGGGGAAGGAAACATGTCCCCCTGGTTCTATAGACTGCTTTTCCCAACATTTTTTGCTAGATTTTGACCTAAAGACACCAATATCCTTAAAATATAACATTCAAAACCAACGGATTGTGAGAATCGTAAGGCGCGGCTGGCCAAATCTTATTCCGTGTTGTGTTTTTTGATTAAAAAAATGGGAGAATCGTTGTTCAGGGTAATGATGAATTCTTCGCCCCCATTTCCGTTTATTTTTTCAATCTTTCGGGCTGCCCCGGAAATGTTCAAGTTTTGTTTCCAGCTTAAATGGCCCTGTTCATCACTCTGTAACAAAAGCCCATGCGAAGCATCTAATCTACCAAGTTGCGTACTTATCTCAAAATTGTTCCCCACCATTAATACTTCATTTATTCCTTCTTTATCAATCCTTTCCACAAAGATGTCATTGACCGTGGACGATTGAACCATTAAGGGCAATTCTCTTGGTGAAAAGTGGCCTTTCCCATCATTTTCAAAATAGGATGTCTTCAGCAAATACACTTTCTTTTTGATGGCCTGATGCAATTTTTCCTTCCCGAAGAGCTCTTCTAAAGAGGCTTTAGCAAAGTCTTTGTAAAAGAGAAATTTTTTGTTCAAAAAGGGCATTTGTTTGGCCAGTTCGTCTTTGGAAGAAAAGGCCGTTTCCTTGTCCCCATGGAAATAGGTCACCACGGTTTCTATGGAGCCATTTCCATCAAAATCGTTGATATAAAGGGTAATGGGCCTTTCAACCGATGCCTTGAACTTTGTATTGAGGCCCCAGTTTCCTGCTAGGATATCCTGATCACCATCATTGTCCAAATCGGCCATTTTTATGCAGTTCCACCATCCATTTGTTTTTTCTAGACCATTGTTTTCCTGTTTGATGAGATGCTTCCCATTGTTCAAAAAAATGGTAATGGGAGTCCAATGTCCGGCGACGATCAAATCTGCAAATCCGTTTTTGTCCAAATCGGTCCAAACAAAATCCTCGACATTTCCCATGGTCTCAAAATCTGGTGAAAATGTCGAGGTGATTTCAGTAAAATTTGCATTTCCATCATTCTTGAAGATGTATTGCTTAGGGGTTTCCCCAAATTTGGTGGGAGTGGCATTGGATGTGATGCAAACATCCAAGTCCCCATCATTGTCAATATCTACAGCACCCACTTTGGAGGCATTGATTTCCACATTGGTGAACTGATCATTGTTCTTGACAAACTTTCCATTTTCATTATGATATATTCTGGGCCGTAGCGGTTTGCCCTTGGTAAACTCGTTGCCACCACTGACCACCAGAAGGTCAAGATTCCCATCGTTATCAGCATCAAAAAGTACATGGTCAACATCCTCATTGATGGCATCCAGCTCAAAAAGTTCTTCTTGATGACGCGTAAAACTGCCATTTTTATCCTGTAGAAAAAGCGCAGAAGCTTGCTTTTTCCCTCCACTGATAAAGATGTCGTTCAATCCATCATTGTCAACATCACCAACTGAAATGGATGGGCCTTCGTTGGAGTATGAAAATGGCACCAAAGGATTTCGGTCGAAATCAAGGGATGGCTGTTCTTTATGGACAAAGTCCAGCTTTTGAAAGGGCTCCGAAAATAAAGGCTCACTTTGTTTGGGTCGGTCGGTGTAATAACTGCCAGAGGCATCCTTTATGGACAATGTCATGGCTTTGTTGGCCGGTACATTGCGCAGGGTCTGGTATTTTCCACCCGGCCATACAATTTGGATGGAATCAATGATACTGTCCTTCCCAATGCCAAAATTTAAACTATTGTCCTTGGCAGAAAGGAATCCGCGTGTGGCTATATTTTCCTGAACCGCCTTTTTAGACTTTTGGAAAACGATGGCCTTGGCGCCAATTCCAAACGTGTTTTTGGGCGGCCCATCGAATTTTATTTTGATGAAATTTCCCTTATTGAGGGTGTTTTCCAGCACAAAGGCCTTTTCATTTACATTGTTGACCACCAAATCCAGGTCCCCATCGTTATCAAGATCGGCATAGGCACATCCATTGCTGTATGAATCCTTTTTTTTGCTCCAGGTATCGGTCACATTGGAGAATGTTACCCCACCGTTGTTTTTATAGAAATAGTTTGGAACCTTCTTACTGGGGAGGCGATCAATAAGGTCCATATCCTTGTCTGACAACCCAGCCTCTATGTTTTTTTGGATCTGTTCATTGGAGATGTAATTGATAAAGTCCATATCGTTGGTCACCCCTTGAATACCATTTGAGATGAACAGATCTTTGAAGCCATCATTGTCAAAATCGGCGAACAGTGCGCCCCATGACCATTCGGTGGCCTCTATTCCGCTTAAGTTGGCAATTTCACCAAAATTTTCCCCGTCCAAGTTAAGGTGGAGTGCGTTTTGCATAAACTGGGGCGCATATCCATTTTTAAGATATTGTTGGTACACTGGATAGGGGTATTCCAGTCCAGAGGTTTTGTAGGTTTCAAGATCTTCAGGAAGCATGTCCAGAGATAAAATGTCCGCCAAGCCATCATTGTTGACGTCGGCGATGTCATTGCCCATGGAGAAATGGGTGGTATGCCCCATTTTTGTATCGTCTTGCGATATGGCTTCCTTAAAGGTGCCATCTTTCTGGTTGATGTAGAGGTAATCATTTTCATAAAAGTCGTTCCCCACATAGATGTCCGGATAGCCATCGTTGTTTATGTCACTTATGGCCAACCCAAGCCCATAGCCTATGGTTCCTTGAAAGATACCGGCTTGTTTGGAGACATCCACAAAATTTCCATCATCGTTCCTGAAGAGGATATCCCCGGACATTGAGTCCACCATTTTCCGTTTTGCCCCTTTTCCGTAGGCCCTGTTCGAGTTTACGGAGTGGTTCAACAGGTACATATCCAAATCCCCGTCCAGATCATAGTCAAAAAAAGCGGCCTGTGTGGAATACCCAATAAAGTCTAGACCATAGTTTTGTGCCTCTTCCCTAAAGGAGGGCACTCCATTCCTGTCCACGCCTTGGTTGACATAGAGTAGATTTTGACCCCTAATCTGTCCATGGTCTCCCACCTTGCAGATATAGATGTCTAACAATCCATCATTGTTGATGTCCACATGGGTCACCCCGGTCGTCCATCCCGAATCATTATTTATGTTTGCTGCTTCTGTGATATCTTCAAACTTGAACAGACCTTTGTTCAGATACAGTTTGTCCTCTCCTTGATTGGAGGTAAAGTACAGGTCTACAAGATTGTCCCCGTTAAAATCCCCTGCTGCAACACCGGCACCGTTGTAGAAATAGAGATAGTTGAGGATATTGAGTTCCGGGGTCTGTTTGAGTGTGTTTGCAAACGTGATTCCCGTCCCGGTAGATTTTTTTTGGACAAAAAGGGTTTTGGAGCTGTGTTCCGAACAGCCTACCACCGTTAAGATAACACCAAAAACAAACCAATATAATCTTTTCATTTCATTCATCAAAAATGAGCAACAAGTTAACCATTTCCATTAGAATTGGGAAGGTGGCAAAGGTTAACAATTGCTTAGCAATTGTATAATGATTGTATAAGAGGTGCTTGGTGAAATGGAAAAGGCCGCCCGTACGGCGGCCTTTTCAAAATATCTAAACACCCTAAACTTTGGATTGCCTAATATCCTGGGTTCTGGGACAAGTTCGGATTGGCCAATAATTGTGGCAGTGGAATTGGAAAAAGAAGCCTTTTTGTGTTATCAATTTCTGCTGTGCCTTTAAATTCCCAGTCCCTCAAGTATTGTCCAAAACGGATCAAATCATTACGTCTCCAGTTTTCGGTATAAAGTTCTCGGGCCCGCTCATCCAAAATATCGCTTTCCCCAACACTTCCCAATAGTGCTGCTCCTCGGACGGCGCGAAGTTCATTGATCAAGGCGGTTGGATCTTGCCCTGAACGGAATTGAGCTTCTGCCTTCATAAGAAGGGCATCTGCCCAACGGAAAATTACCTTGTGTTGCGTGTTAAGACCAAATCTAGGATTGTACTTGATGATTCGAATACCAGTACGTTCGCTGTTATTGATCAGATTTTTAGCACCTGTTCCATCAACAAAGTCTCTTCCAAACTCCAAGTCATTGCCCTGCCTGTCGGTGAGTTTTGTTCCATCCAAATCGTATTGTTGACCGATTAGGAACCCAAAACCGACATTGGAACCGAATTCATACCCTTCGGCGTCTGTGGTCCCAGGTCTGTCCGTAAATGGTAAACCTTCTGGGGGAACACCACCACGGCGTTCTTCCTGTCCATCTAGAGGAGTCAAATCGGTCTCGACCCTATTACTTTCAGGGTCACCCTCAAATAAATCATAGTATTCGGCCAAAGTGCTGAAACCGTTCCAGCCACCACCTCCGGCCAAACCAAATGAATTTAAATGCAATGGTGCATAGATCACATTTGAAACATTCGATTCTGTGGCCCAAATAGTCTCGCTGTCAGCAGTGTTCCTGAAAATTTCAAAATAGTCATCATGCAGGGCAAATCCATCAGATTCTATTTGGTCTACCAATGAAATTACAGCGCTCATGTCAGCAGAGTCAGCGGAGCCACCTCCGCCTTCCAATTGATTCAGATAAACGTGTTTGTTCAATAGAATTTTTGCTTTCAAGAATCTAGCCGCTGCCTTACTAGGCTTAATTAAATCGTCACCTGAATTTGCAGTAGTGGCCGGTAAACTTGAAATGCACTCATCCAAATCAGAAATAATGAAATCAACGGCTGATTGTCCTGATAATACTTCAGGAACGGAATTGGACGGTAAAGAGGTGTCCCTAAATGGCACCTGTCCGTAGAGGTCCAATGTTAAGTACATACAATATGCTCTTAAAAAACGAGCTTGTGCAATAACATCTGCAGAAGCATTACTTCTTTCGTCCATTATCTGTGAAGCCAGTAATTGGCTAGAGGTCCACTGTTCAAATGGGGTAATCACATCAGAGTCTTCAAGGCCCCATTCATGTTGGTGCAATTTTCTCCAACGACCATTATCGCCCCAGTCGGCACCTCTGGTTGGAATCAACTGTGCATCTGTGGTCACCTCATTGAGGGCATACGTATTGGCTTGGTCAGATAGGTTTCCCCTAACATTTCCATATAGTGCTTCTAGTGATGAGGATGGGTTCTCAAGGCCTTGGAAACCTTCAGAAATGAAGGAGTCCGTTTCCTCAATTTCCAAATTGGTACATGCGGCTATGGCAAGTACCCCAAGGAAAGTAAGTAAATGAATTTTAAATCGATTTATTTTCATGATTCTAACAATTTTTTATTAAAAGGATGCATTTATTCCAAAGGTGATTGTCATTGGATTGGGGAAGTTCATAAAATCAATTCCCCTTGTAGGTAATTCAGCGGCATTTAAATTACCTGTATTGGCAGTTACTTCTGGGTCAGGACCACTGTAATCGGTAATTAAGAATAAGTTTTGCCCTGTTAATGAAAGCCTTAGACTTTTAAATGCTCCTTCTCCTGAAAGAGGTACATTGTAACCAAGGGTTGCGTTTTGCAAACGCACAAAATCACCTTTCTCCAAGAATCTTGAAGAAACGGCTGTAGAGGCGCCTGGGTCTTCACCAAGTAAAAGAACATCTTTGGTGACATTTCTAGCGGTACCCAATTGACCCGCATTAAAGAACGAGTTCGCTGTGTTGTTATAAACAGAGAAACCAAACTGGCCAGAGAAGTATGTGGAGAAATCCCAATTCTTGACATTAAGGTTCAATGAAAGTCCGCTTGTTACATCGGGAAGGGCATCTTCACCAACCCATGTTTTATCAACATCGGGATCTCCTATTCCGTTTCCATCTACATCAGTATAGATTGGATTCCCTGTGCTGTCAAAACCTTCAAAGATAGCCATGTAGTAGGAAAATAGGGAGTATCCAGCTTCAAAACGCTGTGCAAAAGCCCCAGTAAGACCGGGCCCATTAATAGGGCCTGAATTGATTGCTCCTGCAAAATCCTGAATTTCGTTTTCGTTGTATGAAATATTAAAACTTGCTGAGAAATTTACATCCTCTTGTTGAATAAAGTCATAGGCTAAGGAAAGTTCAATACCTTGGTTAATTATACTTGCATCAACATTGGAGAACTGGAACGGGGTTGTGGAAGGAAATGCTGGAGGAGTCCTTAATAGAATGTCTTGGGTATCTCTATAATATACATCAATACTACCGTTCAATCTATCGGCATTAAATCCAAAATCCAAACCAACGTTGAAATCCAATGTAGTTTCCCATTTTAGGCTGGGTTCATCAGTGGCCACAATGGACAAACCATTTTGTTGTATTTCCGCATTGTTGTTGATACCAAGACCACCAAAACGTTGTCTGGCAACGAAGTTACCATAACCCAAACCACTTTGGTTACCGGTAAGACCCGCACTTAAACGCAATTTTAAGGTAGAAATGTTGCCACCAATAAAATCTTCCTCTCCAATCTGCCAAGCAAAGGCGCCTGAAGGGAAATACCCATAAGCATTTTCTGGTCCAAAACGAGAAGAACCATCTGCCCTCATGGTGGCGGTAAACAAATACTTATTGGCGTAACTATAATTTACCCTTCCGAAGAACGACTGAAGCTCATCTGTATTGTCATATGTTTCTACCGCAATGGCAGTAATGGGCCTGCCAAAACCATACGGAACATTATCGGTGGAGGATTCAGGGAATAAACGGTTAACAATTAGTTCTGAAGTATTGGCAGCATAATAAAATTGTTGGAAAGAACCATCTATTGTAGCTTGCGCTGCGTTGACAGTGCTTACCAAATTGTCCCCCATTTCATTTAAGTCACGCTTGCTAAATCCTCTACCTTGCGCATTTCTACCAACCGATCTAAAGTCTTGGAATGCGTAACCTACAATGACATCCAAATTTGAATTGTCAAATTCTTTTTTATAATTCAAAGTAGCTTCCAAAGTTTTGTTTTCACGGTCGAGTGTGTAGTATGTTCCGTAGCCCAAACCGGTTATTCCTTGGTAATTGAGAATGTCCGAGCTTAATACAGAAACGTTCTGACTCTCAGATTTATCGTAACCAACATTTACCTTACCCGTAATTTCTGGTGTAAACTTGTATTCGGCCGATGCATTTAAAAGAAGCCTATCGGTATTGGTGATGTTCTGTGACTCAGTTAACATGTTGATAGGGTTTCTTGAAATACTACCCTCTGGCTGAAAAGTAGAGCTATTGGGCCAAGTGGGATTTGCAGAATACGCAGAACCCAAGATGTCACCTTCTACGCCTGCAAAGGAGTTGAGGGGTGGCTGTGATTTATTGACCCTAGATATTGAGGATTGCAAGTTAACTGTGAGCTTATCCTCTAAGAATCTTTGACTCCAGTTTAGTCTTCCTGTAATTCTCTCGAAATCAGATTTCTCAATGATACCGAATTGTTTTTGATAACCGAATGTGGCCCTAACATTACCTGAACCGTAGTTGTGCGAATAGGCCAAATTGTTATTGGTTGAGGCTGTGTTTCTAAAAATAACATCTTGCCAGTCTGTGTTGGCACCAAAATCATTGGCTACAGGATCCCCTCCATAATCAGGAAGTGCGGTCAGGTATTGGTCTCTATTCAGAAGATCATATTGTCTTACAGGAGTTGAGATACTTAGATTGGATGAAAATTCCCAAGTGCCCCCTGTGGCGCCCTTACCACTCTTGGTAGTAATGATCACAACTCCGTTGGCACCACGCGAACCATAAATTGCGGTAGCAGAGGCATCTTTTAAGATACTGATGCTCTCAATGTCATTTGGATTCAAGAAGTTCAAAGGATTACCAACTTGTCCTGAACCTGTACCTCCAGCATTTGAACCTACAGCTTCTGTACTTTGCCCAAATAAAGGAACTCCATCAACCACAAAAAGTGGGTTGTTGTTCGCCCTAACAGAGTTGGCACCTCTAATGTTTATCTGAATGCCTGCACCTGGCTCTCCAGTGGTCTGCTGGATGTTGACACCTGCGGTTTTACCTTGGATCAATTGCTCAGGTGAGGTAATTACACCTCCATTAAAATCTTCGGAATTAACAGCTGATACTGAACCGGTTGCATCTTTCACAGTGGTCTGTCCATATCCAATAATGACCACTTCATCCAATGCCTGGGCATCTTCCTCCATGGTTATGCTAATAGTAGATTGACCATTGACGGCAACTTCAACGGATTTGTATCCAATATAACTGAATACTAATATGTCAGAATCACTGACGTCGTTCAACGCATAATTGCCATCAAAATCAGTTTGCGTACCATTGGTTGTTCCTTTAACCAATACGCTTGCTCCCGGAAGTGGTCCGGTAGCATCTGAAACAGTACCAGATACTGTCTGAGCTTTTGCCAAACCGAAACATAAAAATGCACCAATCAGCAAAAGGCTTCTAAGTAGCGTAATTTTCATAAAATAATTAATTTAAGTTTAGTTATTTGTTGTTAAAGTGTTAAACATATAAAAAAAAATGTAAAAAACACATTTACTCCATATGAAAAGTGTAAAAAAAACATTTTTCACATAGGGGAAATGTGAATATAACATTTGTCCCAGCAACGCTCAATGACTATATTGATTGAAATTCTATTTTAATCATATTTATTAATAGCAAACTTTAACATTGACGCCAAGAAGGACGTTACCTATGACGCCATTGTCATTGGCTCAGGTATCAGCGGTGGATG
>JBNLBG010000062.1:0-17115 GCA_050303195.1 Allomuricauda sp.
CAAATCTGCCAATCTAATAGGTACCATCTCTGAAAATGGAGACGAGAATGTGGCAATCTTTAGTTCTGTGATTCATTTGGGTTCAGACCCACCTATTTTGGGGTTTATCCATAGACCCATTTCAGCTAAGGGAAACACTTATGAAAATATAAAACAAACGGGATTTTATACCATCAACCACCTTTCAAGGAACATTATGGAAGATGGTCATCACACATCCGCAAAGTATGAAAAGGATGTATCGGAATTTGATATGACCAATCTAAAATCGGAATATCTGGAAGATTTTAGAGCTCCGTTCGTGGCACAAGCTCCGGTTAAAATTGCAATGGAGTATCTGGACGAGTATCCCATAAAATTCAACAATACCATTTTGATGATTGGTGAAATCATTGCAGTTTATATAGAAGATGCTTTATTGGAAGCTGATGGATTTGTTGATCTCTCCAAAGGAAATGTCTTGGCCGTTAATGGACCTGATGGGTATTCCCTGCCCAAATTAAAAAAAAGGTATCCGTTTCAACACCCCAAGCCAAAGTAAAAGCCACTGACACTTTATACGTAGAAAGCTCCCAAGAAACAAATCTTGGGAGCTTTTTTGATATTCAACTAGACTGTATTTTATCTATTCAGATTTAATTTGTAGTATCAGGAATCAATACGCCATCCAATACATGAATAACTCCATTAATGGCCTGAACATCTACAGCATCAATGCCAATCCCAGTGTTTCCAAGTCCGTCGGTTACATCAGCAATATTATCACCGGTACCTGGTAAATTGATGGTAATGGCATCCCCTTCAAGGGTGGTGGCCATTATTCCATCAGATAAATCACCCGACCGTACATTGGCACCTGCCACGACGTGGTGCCGTAAAATTGGAATTAAATCAGCTTCATCTGGAATGACAGGAAGCGCCTCAAATGCGGCATTGGTAGGAGCAAAAACCGTGAATGGGTCATCTCCGGTTCCCCCTTGAGCAGAGAGTACACCAACAAAATCTGTACTTGGGGTAAGTTCGGTCAATGCCTGCACCAAAGTGGAGAAATTGGGGTCTGCCACTGCAAAAGTTACAACCGTAGGCAGGTCAATCACAGCATCCACGGCATGTATTACACCGTTCGTTGCTACGATATCGGCAGCAACAACATGGCTCACACCATTTAGGGTCACCCCATCATCAGTATTAATATACAGACTCAAGCTTTCATCTGTATCAAATTCCGCTGCGGTATTCACGTAAGAATTCATTAATCCTGAAGAAAAAGCAGAGACTCCTACCACAACGTGATTGGACAAAATTGCATTTAAATCATTGGAATTTGGATTTGTGAATGCACTGAAGGCATCATTGAGAGGTGCAAAAACCGTAAATTCTTCTTCTTCATTGGAAAGAAGGTCGGTAAAAGTAGTGTTGCCTCCATCGGTTAAAGCTGCTACCAAAGAAGATAAGTTAGGATTGGCCACCGCATGATCTACAATGTTAGGCAGGTCAATAACAGCATCTACAACATGTACCACCCCATTAAGAGCTTTTACATCCGCTGCAATCACTGACGAAACCCCGTTAAAGGTTACTCCATCCGAGGTGTCAAAGAAGATACTGATGTTTTCATCCTGAGCTCCGCTGGCCAGGGTTGAGGTATATCCAGAACCGATGCCTTGTAAATCAGTGCTGTACAGTTCTCCTTCAATGACGTGGTTTAGAAGAACTTGAGTCAGTACATCAGAAGGGATATCACCTAATGAGGCGCCATCCAAAAATATATCAAAAGCCTCATCGGTGGGAGCTAAAACTGTAAATGGCCCTTCACCTCTAAGTACGGCGGGGAAATCCCCATCAGCTGCAACGAGAGCCGCTACCAAACTTTCCAAATTGTCATTACCGATGGCCAAATCAGTAATAGGTTTTAAAATAATATCGGACAATTGGTCAATAATGGTCTGTGGGAGAAGAACCTTATCAATAATATGAACCACGCCATTCGAAGTTTCAACATTGGCTGTGGCGACTTGTGCATCTACATCGGTAGCATCACCAATAAATACACCTCCGTTGGTACTTACTTCGAGCGTAGCACCTTGAAGGGTAGTAAGTGTTTGTCCATCGGTTAAGTCAGTAGACAGGACCGAAGTTCCGGGAACCACGTGATACGTTAAAATAACAGCCAATAAATCTTGAAGCTCTTCCGAATTGAAATCGTCTAGCGAGTTAAAACCGTCCAATTGGGTCAATAAATTACTGAATGCCTGATTGGTTGGCGCAAAGACCGTAAAAGGGCCATCATCATTCAGGGCAGTAATCAAATCGTTGTTGGTGCTTTCATCGGCCTTTTGCAAGGCATCGACCAAGCTACTCAAATCGGCCGTGGCCTGCGCGGCTTCAACAATGGTAACGGTTGTCTCTGGCGGATTTACCATTCCGTCATCGTCATCCGAGCAGGATACGAAAATGAATAGGAAGACCAAAGAAGTCAGTTTGGTTATTCTTAGTAGTGTTTTCATGTGACTGTTGTTTTTATAATGTTTAACAAATTGTAATTAAAATTAAACAATATTTATTTTGTTTAATGTTTATTTCAAAAAGTTTAACAAAATATTTCAGGAATTGGGCCTGGTAAATTGACTTTGTGTAGAACTTACGGAATTCGAGGGCTTATTTTGAATCTTGAAATGGCATAGTGATGAAGTAGTAAAGTAAAAAATGCCACTTTAAATATTAAGAACCATAAAAGAGGACAATCGTTCTATTTTGATTGAATCCTCATGGTTTCTAAATTTTAACGATATTTAACCACATAAAAATAATTTCTGGGTATTGGAATGCCTCAGAAAAGAAGACGACGAGCAACTTTTTGTATCAATTTATTTGATGGTAAGGATTCGGTGATTCACCAAAGTCATGAAAAAATAGGCTTGGAGGGTTTCAATACCCTCGAGCTTTTTTTGTTGTTATTAAGCCGCTTTCGGGGGTCGTTGGTCTAAAAATTACGGAATCTAGTTTGAAATTTAAGAATATTAATAACTCACCTAAGAAATACACATATCCCATATGTGCCATGCAGGATTTTAGTGCTGCTTTTTTTGGTGATAGTATAGAATTTAAATCAGTGTTAATACCTAGTTTTAAAACACAATGCAGATAATTGAAAATTCAACGGTCTACGACGCCATTATTGTAGGCTCAGGAGCAGGAGGAGGCATGGCCACAAAGGTTCTTGCTGATGCAGGTCTCAAGGTAGCCGTGGTAGAGGCAGGTCCGTTTTTTGACCCAGCAGACCCCGAACAAAGAACACAGTTAAGATGGCCGTATGAGTCACCACGAAGAGGAGCCGGAACCGTAAGGCCCTTTGGTGATTTTGATGCGGCCTACGGAGGATGGGACATAGAAGGAGAACCCTATACCCATAAGGATGGGACAAAATTTGATTGGTTCCGATCCCACATGTTGGGTGGACGTACCAACCACTGGGGACGAATTTCCCTGCGATTTGGCCCTGATGATTTTAAACACAAGAGCATTGATGGCCACGGAGACGATTGGCCCATCAGTTATGACGATGTGAGCCCTTATTATGATAAGGTGGACAAATTAATCGGAGTTTTTGGAACCAAGGAAGGGCTTCACAATAACCCAGATGGATTTTTCTTGCCGCCACCCAAACCAAGGTTGCATGAGTTGTTCTATATAAAAGGAGCACGAAAATCGGGAGTTCCGGTTTATCCCTCTCGTTTGTCCATGCTTACCAAAAGAATCAACAATGAAAGGGGCGTATGTTTTTATTGTGGACAATGTTCTAGAGCATGCCAGGTCTATGCTGATTTTTCAGCGGGGACGTGTTTGGTTTTTCCCGCCCAAAAGAATGGGGGACAAGTAGACCTTTTTGTAAACTGTGTGGTCCGTGAGGTCACTACCGATGACGAAGGTAGAGCGACTGGGGTTTCCTATATCAATAAGGAAGATAGAAGAGAGTATAAACTCAAAGGAAAAGTGGTGGTTTTGGGAGCTTCGGCCTGTAGTTCCGCTCGAATCCTATTAAATTCAAAAAGCTCACAACACCCCAATGGATTAGGGAACAGTAGTGACAATGTGGGTAGATATTTGCATGATTCCACCGGAGCGGACCGAATGGCTTTTGTCCCTGATTTGATGAATCGGAAAGTATCCTACAACGAGGATGGAGTGGGAGGAATGCATGTTTATTCCCCTTGGTGGGGCGATAACTCCAAATTGGATTTCCCAAGGGGTTACCATATTGAAATATGGGGTGGAATGGGAATGCCGAGCTATGGGTTCGGTTTCAACGTGAATGAGTTCAATAAGTTCTTCGGAACCAAGGTTGGTGGTTATGGAGATGTACTGCGAAGCGACGCCAAGAAATATTATGGAGCCATTGTTGGGCTTAGCGGACGTGGTGAATCCATTGCCATGCGGGACAATTACTGCGAAATAGACCCCAATACTGTTGATGAATGGGGTATTCCTGTATTGCGTTTTCATTACAAATGGTCCGATTACGAGCGTAATCAAGCCAAACACATGCAAGACACCTTTGAAGAAATCTTGGTCAATCTTGGAGGAGAACCTGTGGGTAAAAAACCTGGAAAAGAGGTGGATTACGGACTTCACGTTCCCGGACGCATCATTCACGAAGTGGGTACTACGCGCATGGGTGATGATCCAAAAACATCGGTTACCAATAAATATCAGCAGTTACATGATGTGGACAATGTGTTTGTTGTCGATGCGGGACCCTTCACCTCCCAGGCGGATAAAAACTGTACATGGACCATTTTGGCACTTTCTTGGAGGGCATCAGACTATATTGTGGATCAATTGAAAAAACAAAATTTATAGGCAATGGACAGAAGGAAAAGTTTAAAATCGATTGTATTGGGTTCTGTAGCCGGAGGATTGGCTCTAAAAGGCTGTAAACCTGGAACTGAAGTTGCCATTGATGAAAAGACCATTGAGAGCACTGCCGTCAAATGGCGAACTGAAAAAGAAAATGAGGAGGCGGCCAAACTGTATGATGAACAGTTTTTCAGTGAATATGAAATGGCCACTATGACCGTTCTTTGTGATTTGATTCTACCTGGTAGTGAGGAATATAAAAGTGCTTCAGATGCTGACGTAGTATCGTTTATTGAGTTTATGGCCAAGGATCTGCCCGAAATGCAAACTGATCTTAGGGGTGGTCTTATGTGGTTGGACCATAAGAGCAATACCGAATTTGGTGTTGAATTTAAATCCGCTACTGAAGAGCAGCAGAAAACCATTTTGGACGAAATTGCCTACTATGATCCGGAAATCCCTGAGAATGAAAGGCCCTTTGAAGTCAATTTTTTCTCTTTGGTGCGGAATCTCACCATGACCGGTTTCTATACTACAAAAATTGGCATTGAAGAATTGGGTTATAAAGGGAATATGCCCAATGTCTGGGATGGGGTTCCAGAAGATGTTTTGAAACAACACGGCGTCTCCTACGACCCAGAATGGATTGCTAAATGTGTGGATCAGAGCAAACGAAACGATATTGCAGAGTGGGACGAAGACGGTAACCTTATTTCGTAATTCTTGCTTTGGGTAAACACATTGGCTTTTATGGGATAAAAAACATGGAAGGCAGATTCCTTTGGTGGATATGTGTATGTTCTTGGGTAACATTAAGCTATTGTCAAGAGCGTTCGGTGCCAACCGCGAAAGTACTTTCAAACACCTTTATTTTTGAGAAAGCACCTTTTGCTCAATGCCATGCCTCTACTTTGGTAGAGCTTGAAAATGGCTCTATAATGGCCGCTTGGTTTGGAGGTGCCTATGAGCGACATCCCGATGTGGGCATCTATGCAAGTAATAATGATTCTGGCCATTGGAGTCCCCCAAAAATGGTAGCAGATGGAACAATTAGTGATACTTTACGGTACCCTAGTTGGAACCCAGTGTTGTTCCGAAATAAATCCAATCAAGTTTTACTGTATTATAAGGTTGGGCCTTCTCCTTCAAGTTGGTGGGGAATGTATATGGCAACCAACGATAATGGAGAAAATTGGTCGGCCGCTCAAAAATTTTCTTCTGGAGTTCTCGGACCAATTAAAAACAAACCCATTCAGGTAGGTGAAAACCTTGTGGTAAGCCCATCGAGTACAGAAAGTGAGGATGGCCAAATTTGGAAATCGCATATTGAGCTTTCCACGGATCAAGGCCATACATGGATTAAAACCAAGATACCTTCGCCGGATAGTATCAAAGTAATTCAACCTACCTTGTTGAAACTCCCTAACGGAGATTTAAAGGCGCTCATGCGAAGCAACCAGAATGTAGTTATGGAGAGCACCAGTCAGGATAATGGAATAACATGGTCTGAAATTTCGGCTACTACAGTTGCCAACCCTAATAGCGGTATTGATGTTGTAAATTTACAAGAGGGCGGTTATTTATTGGTGTACAATCCCACAATCAGTGGAAAAGATTGGTCAAATGGTAGGGAAAAATTGAACTTGGCTTATAGTGCCGATGGTGAAACTTGGATAGATATTTTAAAGTTGGAAAATCATGATAAGGGAGAGTTTAGCTATCCCGCCATTATTCAGGACTCCAAAGGATTTGTCCATATATCTTATACTCATGATCGGACAAAAATAAAGTATGTAAAACTTTTATTGGATTAGGCTTATTTGCTATTCGCTTTTGTTTCCTGTTGTGGAGATGGAGCGTTCCAAAATATGGGTTTTTACAGCATCCAGATAACTTCTTCCTATCACATATCGTTTTCCTGCAATTTCAACGCTGTTGCCTTCCAGAGCATCTATTTTGTCCATGGAAACGGTATGGGATCTATGGATTCTAATGAATTTGTCACTGGAAAGCTCTTCCGTAAAAGCACTCAAGGTCTTATGTACAATGTGATTGCCCTTTGTGGTGATAATTTTGATGTAATCCTTTAGGCTTTCAACCAAAATGATTTCATCCAGATAGATTTTTTTCATCTTCTTTTTGTCCACTTTCACAAAAATATGCTCACGGGCCGCATCCCATTTAGGATGATCTTTGGCTTTTGCGATGGCCTTGTTCACCGCTTTTATGAATCGGGGTAGGGAAATGGGTTTTACCAAATAATCCAGCACTTCTTGGTCAAAGCCTTTTGCAGCATGCTCAGCATGCGCAGAAGTAATGATCACCATGGGTTTTTCATCCAGACTGTCAAGAAAGCTGAAACCATCAATGATGGGCATGTTCACATCCAAAAAAAGGAGGTCAGGCTTGTTTTCCCGCAAAAAGGCAAGGCTATCAATGGCATTGTTGAAAATAGCCATTTCCTGAAGCTCTTTAATTTGTTCAATATAATTTTGGATGACCTTTATGGCCAAGGGTTCATCATCTATAATCACACATTTTATCGTCATCTGAGTTTGAGCTTTAGTTTCACAATATATTCATCCAATTCCTCATGTATGTCAAGTTTATACTCATCTTCGCCATACCGTAGTTTCAATCTTTTTTCGACATTCAAAAGCCCTATGCCCCCTGCATATTTTTCTTTGTTTTGCAGGTGGTTTTGGGGTTTGGTATTACTGATTTCAAAGTAAAGAAACTTTTCTTCAATTCTAACCTGTATACTTATCCTAACCTTTCTGATATTTTGATTTGCCCCATGTTTAAAAGCATTTTCAATAAATTGAACCAAGAGCATTGGTGCAATTTTCTTTCCTTTGGGGTCTCCCGTCACTTCAAATTCCAGTCGCAGGTTTTTATTATACCGTATCTTTTCAAGATCCAAATAGTTTTTTATAAAGATAAGCTCCTTTCTTAAGCTTTGATTTTTGTTTTTGGTTTCGTAGAGCACATAACGCATCAAGTCTGAAAGTTTGATAATGGTTTCAGGGGTTTTGTCCGATTTTTCCAGACTCAGCGAATAAATATTGTTCAAGGTGTTGAAGAAAAAATGCGGGGAGATCTGGGCCCGTAAAAACCGAAGTTCCGTCTCCAACTGTTCCTTTTCCAACTTGGCCGCCCTCCCAGTTTCCCGAAGCCAATCTATGGTCAATTTAATAGAAGCCACAAAGGTGATGACATAGAGTTCACCCAACATCATCACTATAGTATAGTTAAATGTAAGGCTGTGTGTTTCAGGACCTTCTGGCCAAACATCGTAACTGATTAAAAAATAAGTAAGTAAATATTTGATGACCACCATTACAAAAATGGAGGAGAACAATATTAGAATGAAAAGTATGATTTTCCGCTTAAAAATAAAACGCGGTATCAAATAGTAAATGGTAAAGTAGGTAAGAAAAATGTGAATGGGGAACCCCAAAAGATTAGCCTTTGCAGAATACAGATAATCATTGAAATAGCTTCCCCATCTCAAAAAATTAAAGCCAAAATAGATAAGCCAGAATATCACATGGTGCAAGGGGGTGATCTTGAACTGTATGGCGGCATTTACCAAAAACCGGTTCTTGACTTGTTTTTGTAGTTGCATCTGGCTACGGATTACATTTGTTTTTTTGAACATTTGGCTTCCTTCCGCTATCATTGGGCTAATAAGGCGTATAAATCCGGATGAAATTAGGAATTTTTACAAAGAACTAAATATTGAATGGATTTATGACGGCTTTATTGGTTTTCAATGTGGCCAGGGCAAAGATTGTCTGCAAGATTAATGAGCTTGTTAAGGTTGATGAATGGCACAAAAGTGAATCTTGTTTTGGAATTGCACTGAATGGGATGACCATTGAAATAGAAAGTCCATTTACGGGTCTGAATTGCGTTTTCTTTTCCCAAACTTGGAATTGGTTTAAAACCCACAACAAAACAGGAATATTTCATCTATTTCCTTGGTGATTGGGGCGGTTCCAATCCACAAATAAGCAATCAATTTGGGCAATTTTACCATCTATTTGTGCCGAAGTAAATCCCAAATACAGAAATACGAAACAAAAGATTAGTCTGGCTAAAATCTATGACATGACTTATTTTTCAAGCCCTGCTTGGGCCAATGTAATCAACAGGGCCAATTGAATGGATTCTGCCCCCGTTTCATCGTTCATATACCATTCATGAAGGGAATGTGCTCCGCCACCTTTACCACCGCGTCCAATACAAACGGATGGAATTCCTTTGGAGACAGGGATGTTGATGTTGGTAGAACCTCTGCCCAAGGAAGGTTTCACACCAAAATAATGTGTGGCGGCCATTGCTCTTTGAATTAAGGGTAGGGAAGCGGGAAGCTCGCCAGAAGGACGATCTCCAATTTTTTCGAGTTCATAGGTCACTTCACCTTTTACGCCACTTGCGTTATATGCAGAAATGGCTTTTTCCACGGATTTTTTGAAGATGCTTTCAATCTCATCCAAATTTTTTGGCTCGATGGCACGCATGTCCACTTCCATCCAAGATTCGAATGGAATGGAATTCACCGAGGTTCCTCCGCCTATTCGACCTACATTGAAACTTGTTTTGGAAATATTCCCTGAGGTAAAGGCCCATGCATCTTTTGAGAACATGTCTATTGCTTTGCCTAAGGCATGGTGGGGGTTAGCTAACTCAAAATCACCCCAGGAATGCCCACCTTTTCCGTTGACAATCAATTTGTAGCGTTTAGAACCCAAACCTGCATTGCTGATCCTGCCAATGTTACCACCATCTATGGCAATCCAAGAATCGATGTTCAAACCAGATTCGTTGAACATATATTTCATGCCACGTAGGTCGCCTAGACCTTCTTCTCCAACAGTTCCCACAATGAGCAAGTCTTTTTCGGTCTTGATCTCCGCTTTGTTCATGGCCTTGAGCATACTGATAAGCATGGACAATCCACGGGTATCGTCTCCAATGCCTGGCGCTTTCAAGGTATCACCCACCTTGGTAACCGTAACATCCGTTCCTTCCGGGAAAACCACATCCAAATGGGCATCAACGCCCACATAACCCGGTTCACCGGAAGTTCCTTTTCGCAACCCTATTACATTCCCTACTTTGTCTGTCCAAATACTGTCAATACCAGCTTCCATCAACATTTTGGCAAATACTTTGCCTCTTTTATCTTCCCCGAACGGTGGGGCCAGTACCTCGGTCAAGGTGACCAAATCTTTCATGGTCTGGTCTTCTTGTTCTGTAATGAGGTCAAAGGCTGTTTGAACTTTTTTAGCCTTTGCCAACTTGCCAATTTCTTTGGTGTACTTTTTTTCAATTTCTGAACTTTCCTGAGCCGTGATTACAGAAGGCATTAGAAAAGCAATCAATACCAGGGTTGTAAAAATTTGCTTCATAATTTATTATATCTATTTTTTCTCAATACTGTTCCAGACCTTACATCCTGAAATTCTCCTTGGTCCACATCAAAAATCCCATTTACAATTACATAATCCACACCTTCGGGATACTGGCGGAGCTTTTCAAAAGTGGTCTTGTCAATTATCGTTTCCGGATTAAAGATGGTAATATTGGTTTCGATAGGAGCATTTCCTGAACCATCATAAATGGTTCCATGCAATATAAGAATGTCGTAATCGGGGCCATCACAAGAAAATAGAACAATGAACGAAAAGCTCAAAAACAGGATATTGACTTTTATTTTTCGGGGCATTACAATACTAATTTTGAGGGCTCCAATTTCTTAAGGTCGGCAAACGCTTCCTGTAATTTTTGAGTGGTTTTTCCAATGGCATCAGGTGCATGATACGTATGGTCACCCAGTTGTGCAATGGAGGCAATTTGGGTTGTGGTTCCTGTTAAAAATGCTTCGTCCATATCATCAATTTCATCCACACCAATGGCTTTTTCCATCATAGGGATGTCCAAATCCTCACAGAGTTTCAATACAATTTTTCGGGTAATACCATCCAAAATAAGCTGATTGGCGGGATGTGTATACACTTTTCCTGATTTTACAAAGAAAATATTGGTGTGGGATCCTTCGGTAACAAATCCATTTCGAACAAAAACAGCCTCATCTGCATTTTGTTCCATGGCTCGTTCATTGGCCATGACGTTGCCTAAAAGGGAAGTTGATTTAATATCGCACCGGTGCCACCGATTGTCCGAACACAAAATGGCACGTGCGTTTTTAGTGTTGATATGGGGCAAGGCATAGGGTAAGGCGTACATCATCACAGTGGGTGGAATATTTTTTGGGAAAGAATGCTTTCTTGGAGCCACCCCGCGGGTCACCTGCATATAGATAAGGCAAGATTTGTTGGTGAGGTTGCAGGCCATCAATAGTGGGTTTAGTTGGGCTTGCATTTCAGCGACATCATAGGCTATTCCAATTTTATCCAGATTATTTTGAAGTCGCTCCCAATGAGCATCTTGGTAGAACAGGCCGTTTTCCAATTGCACCATAACCTCATAGATGCCGTCCCCAAAAAGAAAACCACGGTCAAAGACCGAAACGGTTGCTTGATTACTTGAAATTACTTTACCATTCAAAAATATTTTCTCTGGAAAATTACCTTTAGGCAGCATAGTTTTTAGGGTTGGTTCAAAGTACGGGAATACCAAGTATGGTCCTTGTACGTTGCCAGTGAAGGTAAAGGATATTTTTCTAAATTAAAACCGGGGCTAGGATTTCCTGATAGGATTATTACGGTTTGTAAACATCCAATATTCGGTGGGATGTTGTTGGCAAATACATAAGAAATGACACTGTATTTGCACAATTATGCCGAAAGCATGTCTTGGTTTTTTTGCAAGAGTTCCGCAATTCTTTTTTTCAGGTCTTCGGGCTCCAAGATTTTGGCGTAGTCCCCGAACATAAGGTACCATCGGGCAAAACCATTTTTCAAGTCTGTGGCCATAAAGGTCATTTCCACTTGGTCATTTTTTGTTTTTTGGGAAACAAAGCCATAGTGTTTTTTGCTTCCTTGGATGTATTTGGCCACGGTTTTGTTCACCAATATGGTAACCTTTGTTTTTTGAATGTTCTCTTTCTTATTTCGGTATTCATCAATAGTTCCATGTTGAAGGATAAAACTATGGGGAGTCCGTTTAATCTGAAGTATCCTATCCGTTCGGAAATGTCTATAGTCTTTTCTGAGATGGCAGTACCCTAGAATATACCAAAAATTGTTTTCATGAAATACTCCAACGGGTTCAATATTTCGTTCTGAGGGGTCATCTTCTCGAAGAGATTCGTATTTCAAAAAGACCTGTTTCTTTTCGGCAATACTTTCAAAGAGAATTTCAAGCGCATTGGGAATGTCCTTATTGAACAGTTCTTGTCCTGGAAAAATTGATACCTGCGATTCCAAAGCTTCTACCCAATCCTTTTCTTTTCCGCGCAAAACCGATTTCAGCTTGAACATGGCAGATTCATAATACGTTCCCAGCGACTTGTCCGTGAATTTTTGCATCAACTTTTCAGCAGCCACAAAACTACCGGCTTCTTCCCGTGTGAACATGACAGGGGGCAAACGATACCCTTCCATAATGGAGTATCCCACACCGGCTTCACTGACAATGGGAACCCCAGATGCTTCCAAGGTGCGTATGTCACGATAGATCGTTCTAAGACTTACATCAAAACGATTAGCCAGTTCTTGTGCCTTTACAATGCGTTTGGACTGTAGCTGAATCAAGATGGCCACAATCCTATCAAAACGTTTAGCGGTATCCATTCCCATAATTGAGCGACCTATCTCCCAAAGATAGGATTTCAATCCAAGGTAGACAGGTCTATTTTTGTTCATTCTTTCCGTTTTAGTCTTATGAAAACCCATCTTATTCCGCAATGGGCAGGCATAAAAGAGGGAATCATTTTTGCAAAGTTATAATTGGGTACTGACAGCCTTTTGTCAACAATAAAAATTTTGACCTCACTTTTTTCTACTGACACGGGGTTGTCACACCCCCCATTTACCTTTGGTTCCAGAATCAATAAATAAAAACAATGAACCATGGAAAACACAGTAGAAAAACAAAACAAAACAGCACAAGTCATTACACCTTCCCAACTTTTGGAGCATTGGCAAGGACACCGAAGAGTAACGCGAAGGGTTATCGAAGCCTTTCCCGAAAAGGAGCTCTTTACCCACTCCATTGGCGGAATGCGTCCTTTTTCGGGGATGGTGGCAGAACTTCTGGCCATTGCTGTTCCGGGACTCCAGGAAATAGTGTCTGATAAAACCTCAAAGTTTGAGGAAGAATCAGACCATGGCAACAGCAAAGCTAAAATCTTGGAAAGGTGGGATGAAGCCACAGAACAGATCAATGAGTTATGGGTTAAGATTCCAGCGGAACAATTTCAAAAGCATGTAAAATTATTTGGACAGTATGAAGGTTCTATTCAATCCCATATTTTCTATTTCATAGATAATGAGATTCATCACCGAGGACAAGGGTATGTCTACCTACGTTCATTGGATATAGAGCCTCCATTTTTTTATGACCGAAGCTAATTTGTTTTAGAAATGAAAAACGTATTGGTATTTAAAACATCGGTCACCGGTAAAGATGAAGTGAAAAAACTAAAACCTTTGTTGAACCGATTGGTAAACCAAAACGGGTATTGGAATTTCGACCTGGAGGATTGTGACAATATCCTCCGGGTGGAAACCCAAAGCCTGAGTGCACCGGTAATCTCTTCCCTTTTACAGAAAAGTGGATTTCATTGCGAAGAGCTTCATTGAGGATCATGAGTTGATCTTGTGTAATGGGTCGAGCAACTTTTTTTTGACCTTTTGTTGGGTTTTTCCGTACTTCACAAAAACATTTGCAATGACCATTTTTGTGGATATGGATGAGGTGATCGCCGATGCTTATGGGGCACATCTCGAATTATACAACAGCGAGTTCAATGCGCAGCTTACTTTGGAAGATTGCTATGGCAGGGAAGCTTGGCAATGTGTTCCGGAGGAGCATCAGGAAACCGTAAGGGGACATAATTGGCGAATAGGATATTTTCGAAATCTGAGGGTGATTCCAGATAGTCAGGAAGTACTTTTTGAATTGAGCAAAAAATACGAGGTCTATATCGCTTCAGCAGCCATGGAGTTTCCCCATTCCCTCAAGGAAAAGTCGGACTGGTTGGATGAATTCTTCCCATTTATCCCATGGAAAAAGCGAATTCTTTGTGGCGATAAATTCATTTTAAAAGGAGATGTACTGATAGATGACCGCAGTAAAAACCTCAAAAATTTTGAGGGACGGAGTATTATGTTCACCTCTCCGCACAACACCAAAACCACTGGTTTTGAGCGCGCCAACAATTGGAGGGAAATCGCGGATAAACTTTTGTAACTTGGGGCATGCAAATTCGCCAAGTCATTTCCAAGGTTCTTCTTTTGGGCATCCTCTTCTTTCTTCACGCTTGTTCCGCCCAATCCCAATTGGTGGAAGATGAAGTGCAGACCGTGACCAAAGAAAACCTTCGCTACTATTTGTATTACCCCGAGGAATATTTTGAAAAACCAAGCGAAGACTTTGGACTATTGCTCTTTTTGCACGGAGGAGGCGAATCTGGACGTGAACTTCTTCATGTGAAGAAAAATGGCCCGCCCAAATTATTGGTAGAAGGCAAACAATTTCCATTTCTGATTTTGGCTCCACAAAACCCTCATGAAAAAAAATGGTGGAACACCCAAGCCGTTAACCAATTATTGGATTCTATTGTGGGTGCCAACCGGGTAGATAAAAGCCGTCTCTATCTAACCGGGCTCAGTAGGGGTGGAAGCGCTGCATGGGAAATGGCTACGCAGTATCCAGAAAAGTTTGCGGCCATGGCGGTAGTTTGTGGTATGGCTCCGGTACCTTATGCGCATTGGATTGACAAAAACATGCCCATTTGGGTTTTTCATGGGGATAAAGATGAAACGATTCGCGTGGAAGAATCGGATAAAATGGTGGAGAAGCTCAAAGAGATGAAATACGATGTTATCTATACCCGATACAAAGATGTGGGGCACAATGCTTGGGACAGGGCTTACACCACGGATTCCCTGTACACATGGTTTACCAAACAAAAAAGAATAAACTGATTGTAATGAGATATTTGGTGTTTGTATTGATAGCAATATCACTTTTAAACTGTAGGGAAAAGTTGGATAAAAAGAAGATGGAAACACAAGAACCGGTGGTCCTACAGCCTGTGGATACGGTAACAGAGCAAGCAAAAAAACTAAAAACTTTTGAGGGTCTGGCCGATACCACCTTTGTTCGTTTGGCAGATTTCAGCGATGATTTTGTCTATGACATGCGCTATGCCACAGAAAACAATTTTTTAAAAGCGAAGGTATATGATTGTGCCGAATGCTACACACGGGTGAAAACAGCTAAAGCCTTGATAGAAGCCAACAAGGATTTCATGAAAAACGGTACAAAAATCAAGTTTTTTGATTGTTATCGTCCTAATTCTGTACAGTACAAAATGTGGGAAATAGTGCCCAACCCACAATACGTGGCCGATCCAGTAAAAGGGTCTATCCATAATAAGGGGGGCGCTGTGGACATCACTTTGGTGGATAGGGATGGCAATGAACTGGATATGGGCACCGATTTTGATTTCTTTGGAAAGAAAGCCTATCACGATAATCTGAATCTACCCAAAGAAGTTTTGGAGAACCGAAAATTGTTAAAGAAAACCATGGAAGCCTATGGGTTTTGGTCGATTCGGACCGAGTGGTGGCATTACAATTTATCGGCAGCTTCGAACGACAGGATAGCCAACTTTAAATGGGATTGTAACAATTAACTAAAAACAAATAAAGTGAAGCAATCAAAACGCATATCAATTCTTGTGGTACTTATTGGATTTATGGCCACGAGTCTATCGGCACAAGACACTATTATGCCTTTATGGCCCAATAAAATTCCCAATCAAAAAGTATCCAATGAAAAGGAAAAGGTTGAAACAGACCAATTAGATTGGATTACCAATGTTCAACAACCCACCATTGAAGTCTATTTGCCTACAAAAAGCAATGCCAATGGGCAGGCCGTGGTTATTTTTCCCGGGGGAGGGTACCATGGTTTGGCCTATGACTGGGAGGGAATTGATATGGCCAAAGCATTAAACTCAAGAGGAGTGGCCGGAATTGTGGTAAAATATAGATTGCCCATATCAAAATCCATTGTGAAAGGAAAAGAAGTGGTTCCCTTGCAAGATGCCCAGCGGGCCATACGTTTTGTGAAAAGTAAGGCGGCAGCATGGAATATTTCCGAAGGAAAAATAGGCATTATGGGGTTTTCGGCAGGCGGACATTTGGCCTCAACACTTGGAACCCATTATGACGATAAGGTTTACGAAAAGCAGGACGCTGTGGATGAGTTAAGCGCCCGCCCCAATTTTATGGCCTTGATTTATCCGGTGATTTCCATGGATAGCAAAACCACCCATTCAGGATCCAGGGGAGCCTTATTGGGCGAAAATCCATCGAATGAACTGGCCAACCGGTTTTCTGCCAACAAAAATGTGACAAAGGATACGCCTCCTACTTTTTTGCTTCACGCCCAAGACGATGATGTAGTGCCAGTTGAAAACAGCATTTTAATGTTCAGCGCACTAAAAAAAGAAGGGATACCGGTAACCATGCACATTTACCCCAAAGGTGGTCATGGGTTTTCCTTGGCACTGACAGACCAACGCCTCAACAATTGGATAACCCTTTTGTATGATTGGTTGAGTAATTTGGAGTAGTGTTATATTTTTCCACACTCCAATACGGTCAAAACATCATTTGATGTTTTGGTGAAGAAGAGATAAGTATCTCCACCATCTTTTATTTTGTGTTTTTTTCGGAGTTCGGCCACTGAAATTGGAAAATTGCGAGTGGTGATGTTGGACTTTTTATGGGCGAATTCTTTCAAGGAATTTTTGGAGTAGGGCAATACCCTTTTTACGGAAAATCGTCTTCCAGGAAAATCTATAAGCTCATCAGAGGTGTATAAATGTGAATGCAAGTGTAGCTTTTTAAGTCCAAATGCATTCGCTACTGATTTAAACCCTCCTGATTTTAGTATGGCTGCATTAGGTTCGTATAAATAGCTTTTTGGCTCACTGTAATCAATTGAAACATTCTTCTCATCATCTAGGTTGAAAATGAAGACCATTTCTTGGTTTTGGGTTCTATTGATGGTTTTGATGGCAACTGTATCTTCATAATCTTGCTGCAAAAC
>JBNLBG010000063.1:0-17040 GCA_050303195.1 Allomuricauda sp.
TGACAGGGAATTTTTTGTGGTTTCTGTTGACCAATACTGCCGTTTTTAATTGTTTTATAGGCGTTTTCAAAAAGTGGTGTGCCCCATAGATCAAGGTTGTACCTGAGTTGAGCACATCATCCACCAATACCACAGATTTGTCTTTGTAATCTTCCACTGATATAGAGGTGCTTACCCCACTTTCCAAAGGGTTTTTCTTATCCATTTCCACCTTGCAGAGCACAATTTCGGCATCGGTAATATCTTTAAGGACCTTCGCCACCTTTTTGGCAAAGTTCATGCCTCCACCATTGATTCCCGCCACGATGATTTCTTTCTCGTCAACATTGCTTTCATAAATCTGATAAGCAATTCGTCTAACGATGTGTTGAATTTGGCTGTGGGTCAATATACGGTTCATCATGGCATGGATAATTGCATCAAAGATATAAAACAGATCATTCAGATTCGTCCAAATAATCATCAATGTCCCGCCGGTCCTTTTTTGTAGGTCGCCCCAGTCCCTTCTTTCTGTAGTGGGTTTTGGCAAAATTCAATAATTCGTTGTGCTCAAATGCCTCTTTAGGGGTAGTGTCCTTTCGGTAAATATCAACCAATTTAGCTCCGACACGGCTTTCTGGAATGTCCAAGACCGTTAATTCATAATCAATTTGGTTCTTTCGCAGCGCCACTTTATCCATTGGATAAACCTCCCTGGAGGGTTTTACAACACTCCCATTGACCTTGACCTGTCCTTTTTTAACAGCGGTTGAGGCAACGTTTCGGGTTTTGTAATATCTAATACACCAAAGGTACTTGTCTATCCGCATAAGCTCTGCAAATCTTTGTTAATGCACCGAGCAAAAATAACGGAAAATTGTATCTTGCGCAGCTAAAAGACACACTTGATGAGGTACGGGATTTTTGTTTCTTTGTTTTTGACATTGATTTTTTTATCATGCAGCAATGATGATGATGGGGGGATAGAAAGAGTTCCACCGAGGGCATTGTCTGAAGTTGCTACCGAAAATGATAATGATATAGAGGAGTTTTTGCAGACACATTTCTACAATTATGAAGAGTTTCAATCTCCGCCAGCTAATTTTGACTATAAGATTAAGATCGATACCCTTGCCGGAGATAATGCTGGAAAAACCCCACTGAGTGATATGGTTAGAAGCACTACGGTGAAAATTTCTTCCAACCAATTGAGTTTGGATACGGATGAGGACGATGTGCCCCACAAACTCTATTATCTTTCTGCAAGGCCCACTTTTGAAGAGTTGGATGAGATGGGACCAAATCCTGCAGTAGGTGCTTACCCTACGGTGGCAGATTCTGTATATGTACGGTATGAAGGAAAATTGTTGGACGGAACTACGTTTGACGGAGCTTTTTTCAATCCCATTTGGTTTGATTTGGCCCAATTGCAAGACTTTTCACAAGGAGCCCGAGGTTTTTCAGAAGGCATTCCTTTTTTGAAAACTGGAGGCGACCCCATTGATAATGGAGATGGAACGGTAAGTGTTGAGGAGTACGGTGTGGGAATGATTATCTTTCCTTCTGCTTTGGCGTATTACAATAAATCAATACCACAGATTCCAACCTATAGCCCATTATTGTTCACCATCGACCTTTTTACGATGAACCAGACCGATCATGATAATGACGGAATTCCATCAATAGATGAAGATGCCAATGGAAATGGTTACCTGTATGATGACAATACGGATTCAGCTGAGGAAGATAGACTTAGAACTGTGCGCCGCGCTAATTTCTTGGATGGGGATGATGATGGCGATGGCGTTTCAACCAGAAGCGAGATTACCGATGGGGATGGTAAAATTATTCTTCCCTATCCTGATTCGGATAATGATGGGACTCCGGATTATTTAGATCCAGATAGTTAATAAACCAATCTAAAGCATAAAAAAGGGCCCGCTCAAATGAGCGGGCCCTTTTTTATTTCGTGTATTTTTATTACAGTTTAAGGGATAGCGAAAAAATAACCTGCGAAGGTCTAGAATCAACCCTACCCGAAACATCTGTAATATTGTTTCCAATAAAATTGGCTTCGTTTTCTGAAAAGCCACGCTCGTAACGAACATCAAGACCAACCTTGCCCAGGTTAACTCCGACGCCAGCGTTCAATCCAACAGTAAAATCATTTTCAACATCCTCTATTTCAACACTTTCAAGGTCATTTTTCAAGGTGTATTGAAAGGCTGGACCTGCAAAAAGATGAAGTGGCCCCACTATTTTGAAGCCCAACAAGACCGGAAGATCTAATTTGGAAACATCATAATCTTGGGAATCGCCATCCACGTCATATGAACTTTTGGTTTTGGTGTAGACCAATTCTGGTCTCAAGTAGATTTTTGGAAAATCCAATTTTCCCCAGAACCCTACGTGGTATCCGGTCTTGCCCTCGGCACCCTCTATAATGTCTTGGCCTGAATCTCCAACAGAACCGATAAGGTCACCGTTCTTATTATAATTTAAACCTGCTTTAATACCAAAGCCTGAACCGCTTTGAGCCATGGCAGCGGACCCGATTAAGGCCAACACCGCAACTAGAAGTGTTTTTTTCATAAGTGTTCATTTTAAAAGTTGATGAAGAATATCACAAAAGTGATACCGAAAATTATTTTCGCTTCAACACTTTTAAAACGGCAGCTTCAATGGCTTTATTGTTCAAACCATATTTCTCCATCAGTTGCTCTGGAGTACCACTTTCACCAAAAGTATCTTGGGTGGCCACAAACTCTTGGGGAGCAGGATGTTGTGATGCCAATACGCGAGCAACGCTTTCACCAAGACCTCCCAAATAGTTGTGCTCTTCTGCAGTTACCACACATCCGGTTTTTTTCACGGAATCCAAGATGGCTTTGTCGTCCAATGGTTTTATGGTGTGGATATTGATAACTTCTGCTGAGATGCCTTGATTTTCCAAATTTTCTGCGGCCAAAAGGGCTTGCCAAACCAAATGTCCGGTAGCAAGAATGGTCACATCGGTTCCTTCATTCAGCATCAAAGCTTTTCCAATCTCAAATTTTTGGTCAACTGGTGTGAAGTTGGCCACTTTTGGTCGGCCAAAGCGCAAATAAACTGGTCCAACGTGGTCTGCGATGGCAATAGTGGCGGCCTTGGTCTGGTTATAGTCACATGGATTAATGACAGTCATGCCCGGAAGCATTTTCATCAAACCAATATCTTCCAAAATTTGGTGTGTCGCTCCATCTTCTCCAAGGGTAAGTCCGGCGTGCGATGCACAGATTTTCACGTTTTTACCCGAATAGGCAATGGATTGTCTAATTTGATCGTAAACACGGCCCGTGGCAAAGTTGGCAAAAGTGGAGGCAAATGGAATTTTTCCTCCTATCGTCAAACCAGCGGCCATGCCCATCATGTTGGCTTCCGCTATTCCCGTTTGAAAAAAGCGCTCCGGATTTTCTTCAATAAAAGTTTCAATCTTTAAGGACCCCACTAAATCAGCACAAAGTGACACCACATTTGGGTTGGTTCTCCCTAATTCTGTCATTCCGGCACCATAACCGCTTCGTGTATCGTTTTTTCCTTGATCTGTATATTTTGTCATTTTTCTTGTCTTCAGAATTAATAATCACCTAAGGTCTCTGGATTCTGGGCCAATGCCGTGGCCAACTGCTCATCATTGGGAGCTTTACCGTGCCATGCATGGGTGTGCATCATAAAGTCTACACCATTCCCCATTTCAGTGGTCATCACAATACAAACGGGTTTTCCTTTTCCAGTTCTACTTTTGGCTTCGTTGAGCCCAGCTATTACCTGATCTAGGTTGTTTCCATTTTCAATTTCCAGAACATCCCAACCAAAAACCCGGAACTTTTCCGCAACATCACCCATGGGAAGTACTTTTTCTGTGGGTCCATCAATTTGTTGTCCATTACGGTCCACAGTAGAAATCAAATTATCCACCTTGTTTCCGGCGGCATACATAATAGCTTCCCAGTTTTGTCCTTCCTGAAGCTCACCATCGCCGTGAAGACTGAACACCAGATGGTCATCACCATTCAATTTTTTGGCCAAAGCGGCGCCAATGGCAACGGACATCCCTTGTCCCAAAGACCCGGAAGCTACGCGAACCCCTGGCAAACCTTCATGGGTGGTTGGGTGGCCTTGTAAACGAGAGTTGATCAACCTGAAAGTGTTTAACTCCTCTACAGGAAAATACCCTCTACGGGCCAATACGCTGTAAAAAACAGGTGAGATGTGGCCATTGGAAAGGAAGAAAAGGTCTTCTCCAACTCCGTCCATATCAAAACCATCCTTTAAATCCATGATTTCATTGTAAAGGGTCACAAAAAATTCGGTACAGCCCAAAGAACCTCCGGGGTGTCCTGAATTTACGTTATGAACCATTCGTAGAATGTCCCTTCTGACCTGAAAAACTAGGTCTTGTAATTCTTGTGTGTTCGGCATCTTTTATAAATTAGAGCCCAAAGGTAATTGCAATAATGTTGCTAAACAAGTGTAAAACACACATTTATCAATCGTTTTGTGTCCTGAAACTTTATTTTTTTGTTAAGGGGTTACCGAAAAGGAGTTGGTTATATTTGCGGTTTTAAATACAACCATTGAAGTTTAGTTTAGTACAAAAAGATATTCAGAGCAAGGCAAGGGCAGGGGAAATCACCACGGATCATGGTACCATTCAAACTCCCATTTTTATGCCTGTGGGTACAGTGGCCTCTGTAAAGGGCGTGCATCAGCGTGAATTGAAGGATGAAATTGACCCAGATATTATTCTGGGAAATACCTACCATTTATACCTACGTCCCAAAACAGGAATTTTGGAAGAAGCTGGTGGATTGCACAAATTTATGGGTTGGGACCGAAATATCTTAACGGATAGCGGTGGATATCAGGTGTATTCATTGTCTGATAATCGGAAAATAAAGGAAGAAGGCGTCAAGTTCAAGTCCCATATTGATGGCTCGCATCATGTTTTTACTCCAGAAAATGTTATGGAAATTCAGCGAACCATTGGGGCAGATATTATTATGGCCTTTGATGAATGTACACCCTATCCCTGCGATTACAACTACGCTAAGCGCTCCATGCATTTAACCCATAGATGGTTGGATAGATGCATGGCCCATTTGGAAAAACTCCCGTTCAAATATGGGTATTCCCAAAGTTTTTTCCCCATTGTACAAGGTTCTACCTATAAAGATTTACGAAAACAATCCGCAGAATATATTGCTTCAGTGGGAGCGGAGGGCAATGCTATTGGCGGACTCTCCGTAGGAGAACCTGCAGAGGAAATGTATGAAATGACCGAGTTGGTCTGTGATATTCTGCCCGAGGACAAACCACGTTATTTAATGGGGGTGGGTACACCTATTAATATATTGGAAAACATTGCCTTGGGTGTGGATATGTTCGATTGCGTGATGCCCACCCGAAATGCAAGAAATGGAATGTTGTTCACGGCACACGGCACCATCAATATAAAGAACAAAAAATGGGAGAACGATTTCTCGCCCATTGATGAAATGGGAATCACTTTTGTGGACACCGAGTATTCCAAGGCATACTTAAGACACTTGTTCGCCGCCAACGAATATCTGGGCAAGCAAATTGCCACTATCCACAACCTTGGTTTTTACCTTTGGTTGGTACGAACGGCAAGAGAACGTATTTTAGCGGGAGATTTCTTGCAATGGAAGACCCAAATGGTGCAACAAATGGATAAAAGATTGTGATGCTGAGCATACTTGACAAGTATATCTTAAAACGTTATTTGGTCACCTTTATGGGGATGCTCATGCTATTTGTGCCCATAGGGATCATGGCCAATTTGGCGGAAAAGATTGGGAAAATCATTGATAATGAGGCTCCTTTGGCCGAAGTGATTGTCTTTTATGGCAATTTTACCTTGGTCATCGGGAATTTGTTGCTTCCGGTTTTCTTGTTCCTGTCCATTATATTTTTTACCTCAAAACTGGCCAGTAACACAGAAATTGTGGCCATTTTAAGTTCAGGGGTTTCCTATTGGCGGTTCTTGCGACCCTATTTTATAGGAGCGTCATTGGTGGCCATCCTTATTTTTATGATGGGGATGTTCATTGTACCGCATGCCAGCATCGGCTTCAATGAATTTGAATATAAATATTTTAAGAAGGGAAAACAAGACCGGGTCACGGACAATATTTTCAATCAGTTGAATGAAAATGACTATCTCTACGTGAGCAGCTTTGATCCCAACAGAAAGATAGGGTACAATTTTACCTATGAGCATTTTGATTCCATCAAGCAGTTGGATTATAAAATTTCGGCAAGTAATATCAGGTGGATTGACAAAGATAGTTTGTATCGCTTGACCAATTATTCCAAAAGAAAGCTCCAGAATAATATAGAGATCATTGAGACCCAAAGAAGACTGGACACCCTGTTTACCTTTAAATTGGAAGACCTTACTCCAGTATCCTACGTTGCGGAAACCAAGAACCTGTTTGAACTGAACGATTTTATTGAAGACCAAAAAAGAAAAGGAGCTTCCAACATCAATGCCTATATTTTGGTAAAATATAAAAGGTGGGCCTTGCCCATAGCAGCTTTCATCCTCACCGTGATTGCAGTGGCGGTCTCTTCGGTTAAAAGAAGAGGAGGAATGGGGCTCAACCTAGCTTTTGGTATTGGAGTGGCATTTGTATACATCTTTTTTGATAAAGTTTTTGGAACCTTGGCCGAACAATCCGGATTTTCACCCTTATTGGCGGTGATCATTCCCAACCTTATTTTTGGGGTCTTTGCCGTATATATGCTGATGAAGGCCAAACGATAATCAGTTGTAAAGACCTATCTTATTGAAGTTAAATGGCTTGGACTTTTTCCGTGAATAACCCATAAAGTCATATATTTGTCCCCATTCTATTTCTTGAAAACAATTATTTTCCAATGGAATATTTAGAATTTGAACTTCCCATAAAAGAACTTGAAGACCAACTTCAAAAATGTATGGTAATTGGGGAAGAAAGTGATGTTGATGTTACTGAGACCTGCTCACAAATTGAGAAAAAACTCGAAGAAACCCGAAAGGACATCTATAAGAATTTGACCGCATGGCAAAGGGTGCAATTGTCAAGACACCCCAATAGGCCCTATACCATGGATTATATCAAGGCCATTTGCGGAGATACGTTTTTAGAGCTTCACGGTGATAGAAATGTAAAAGATGACAAGGCCATGGTTGGTGGTTTGGGCAAAATAGGTGACCAGAGCTACATGTTCATTGGTCAGCAAAAAGGCTACAATACGAAAACCCGTCAGTATCGAAATTTTGGTATGGCCAACCCAGAAGGCTATCGAAAAGCACTGCGATTAATGAAATCCGCAGAGAAGTTTGGAATTCCTGTGGTTTGTTTCATTGACACTCCCGGGGCGTACCCAGGCATTGAGGCTGAGGAAAGAGGCCAGGGAGAAGCCATTGCACGAAATATTCTGGAAATGACACGCTTAAAAGTGCCGATTATTGTCACAATTATTGGTGAAGGAGCATCTGGTGGAGCTTTAGGCATTGGAGTGGGAGATAAGGTATTGATGTTGGAAAACACATGGTACTCCGTGATTTCTCCTGAATCCTGTTCATCCATTCTTTGGAGAAGCTGGGAATATAAAGAGCAGGCCGCAGAAGCTTTAAAATTGACCGCTGGCGATATGAAAAAACAAAAATTGGTCGATGAAATTGTTAAGGAACCTTTAGGCGGTGCCCATTCCAATAGAGAAAAAACGTTTGAGACTGTCAAGAACAAAATTTCAGCTCATTATGAAGAGCTGAAAAAGTTATCACCAAAAGAGCTCGTTAAGGCCCGCATGGAAAAATATGCGGATATGGGTGTTTTCAACGGATAATTCTTGTTTTTCAGAGGTTAACTTTTTTTATTAGGTTTTATCCTCATTTTTTTTTATGTTATTAACAGGTATTCAAAGTTGTTAACATTTAGATTGTTGAATACCTGTGGAAATCGCATCCCGTAAAATTTAAGTTAACTAAAGGTTAATTAGCTACTTTCGTACTCATGGACAAACCTAGCCCAATCATCGGTCACCGAGTGGAAAAATCCACCCTCATCAGTCTTGAGAAAGGAAAAATACCACCTCAATCAGTTGATTTAGAGGAAGTTGTGTTAGGTGCGATGATGATTGACAAAAAAGGTGTGGATGAGGTAATCGATATCCTACATCCAGATGTCTTTTACAAAGATGCACATAGATATATTTATGAGGCCATCTTCAAATTATTTGAATCTTCTGAGCCGGTCGATTTATTAACCGTTTCATCCCAACTAAAGAAAGATGGAAAGCTAGAAGCGGCGGGTGGTGACTTTTATTTGATAAAACTCACCCAAAAAGTGGCTTCTTCGGCCCATATTGAGTTCCATGCACGAATTATTCTTCAAAAATATATTCAAAGAAGTCTCATTAAAATCTCAAGCGAGATCATTGAGGATGCCTACAGTGATTCCACAGACGTTTTTGACCTTTTGGACAATGCGGAGGCAAAATTATATGAGGTTACACAAGGAAATTTGAAACGTTCCGCAGAAACTGCACAAAACTTGGTCATTCAGGCTAAGAAAAAAATAGAGGAAATTTCCAATAAGGAGGGGTTAAGTGGAATTCCATCCGGTTTTGACAAACTGGACAGGCTAACCTCTGGGTGGCAACCCAGTGATTTGGTCATTGTGGCGGCACGTCCCGGTATGGGTAAAACTGCACTGACCCTTTCCATGGCTCGGAATATTGCTGTGAATTCAGACATTCCCGTTGCGTTTTTCTCATTGGAGATGTCTTCCGTTCAGTTGATCACCCGTTTAATTTCTTCGGAAACCGGTTTGTCTTCCGAAAAATTAAGAACGGGAAAGCTGGAAAAACACGAGTGGGAGCAATTGAACGTCAAGGTAAAGGCATTGGAAAATGCACCACTTTTCATTGATGATACTCCCTCACTTTCCATTTTTGACTTGAGGGCCAAGGCACGGCGTTTGGCTTCCCAACATAAAATTAGATTGATTGTTATTGACTATTTGCAGTTGATGACCGCTGGCGGAAGCCAGAAAGGGGGAAATCGTGAACAAGAGATTTCTACGATATCCCGAAACCTGAAGGCATTGGCCAAAGAATTGAACGTTCCTGTGATTGCTTTATCCCAGTTGTCTAGGGCGGTTGAGACCCGTGGGGGCAGCAAACGACCTATTCTATCTGATTTGAGGGAATCTGGTGCTATTGAGCAAGATGCGGATATTGTTTCCTTTATTTATCGACCTGAATACTACAAAATTGACGAGTGGGATGATGAAGAGCGCACCCCCACCCAAGGTCAAGCTGAGTTTATTGTGGCCAAACACCGTAACGGTGGATTGGATAATATTAGGTTAAAATTTGTGGGCGCTCTGGGTAAATTTGATAACTTGGATGACTTTGACTCCCCATTCGAATTCCAATCGAAGATGAATGCGGACGAAGAGAATCCCTTTGCAACCCCAAATCTTCCCAATGCGAATGAGGCTTTTGGGAGCGCAATGAACAGTGATGACGATGACCCAGATGATAGCGATGTACCCTTCTAAAAACTGTATTCTGTCACCTCTAACGCCCGCCAGCTGTTCGGGGAGGAAGTTGAGAAGTTTCTTGTTTCTTGTTTCTTTATTGTTTGCTCTCTCTTCCTACGCTTCTGTCATCCTTATTCCTATGGATGCAGAAAGTCAAGAAAACCATTTAAAGGCCTATGGAATTACCTATTGGGTGCTCACCAAGCAGCAAAAAGTACAATGGCTACTCAACTATCGTGGTGGCTCATTTTTATTGCCCGATGGTGAAGCTATCCGAAAGGAATGTCAGATTCGTGGGGTTTCCTTTGAGGTTCTTTCCGATGGAAAAGCCGAGCAGATTCTGGATGAAATCAGTAGTCCTTCCCAAAACCAGGATGCCGTTATTTTGGAAAAAGCCCCAAAGATTGCTGTGTATTCCCCCAAGGACAATCCACCATGGGACGATGCGGTGACTATGGTACTTACCTATGCCGAAATACCCTACACCACAGTCTACGACGAGGAAGTATTAGGCGATAAATTAGCCCTTTATGACTGGCTACATTTACACCATGAAGATTTTACGGGTCAGTTTGGTAGGTTTTATGGCGCTTACCGTGCCGCTCCCTGGTATATTGAATCAAAGGCGCAGGCCGAGGCACTGGCTCAAAAATTGGGCTACGCCAAAGTATCTGATGAGAAACTAGCCGTTGCACTTAAAATCAGGAATTATGTGGTTGGTGGAGGCTTTATGTTTGCCATGTGTTCTGCCACGGATAGTTTTGATATTGCCCTGGCCGCTGAAAACGTGGATATCTGTGAACCTATGTTTGATGGTGACCCATCCGATGCCAACTATCAGGGGAAACTGAATTATGGTAACACCTTTGCCTTTACCAATTTTATTTTGGAGCGCAATCCACTCCGGTATGAGTTTTCGTCCATTGATATGACCAATAAAAGGGGAGGAGTGCCCAAAGAGTCCGATTATTTTTCCTTGATGGAATTCTCTGCCAAATGGGACCCTGTGCCCACCATGTTAACCCAGAACCACACGGCTTTGGTAAAAGGGTTTATGGGGCAGACTACGGCTTTTACGCGAAGCGAGGTAAAACCAACCGTCATGGTCTTGGGTGAGAATAAAATCAATGGAGAGGCCCGGTATATCCATGGCATCAAAGGAAAAGGTTTTTTTACCTTTTATGGTGGCCATGATCCTGAGGATTACCAACATAGAGTAGGAGACCCCAAAACGGAACTAGAGTTGCATCCAACTTCACCAGGGTATCGTTTAATTTTAAACAACGTACTTTTTCCCGCTGCACGAAAGAAAAAACAGAAGACCTAGCCCAAATTCTTCTTAAAGAATTCAATGGTGCGTTCCCAAGCCAAATTGGCAGCTTCTTCATCAAACCTTGGCGTAGTATTATTGTGGAAACCGTGGTTCACCTCCGGATAAAAATGGACTTCGTAGTCCTTGTCCAGTTCTTTGAGTTTGGCTTCATAATCGTTCCATCCTGCATTTACCCTTTCGTCCAATCCCGCATAATGAATTAATAAAGGTGCATTGATTTGCGCTACTTCATCGTCAGCAGGTTGACTGCCATAAAAGGGCACGGCAGCAGCTAATCCAGGTAGTTTTACAGCCATCATATTGGAAATCCATCCCCCAAAACAAAAACCGACCACGCCCACTTTGCCATTGCAATCTTCGTGATTTTTGAGATAATTATAAGCGGCGATAAAGTCTTCAAGCATTTCGTTACGATCTCGTTGACGTTGCAAGGCCCTTCCTTCATCATCGTTGCCTGGATATCCCCCAAGTGGCGTCAATGCATCTGGAGCTAGGGAAATAAAACCTGCCAAAGCTGCTCTTCTGCCCACATCCTCTATATAGGGATTGAGTCCACGGTTTTCGTGAACCACCACAATGCCGCCCAATTTGCCCATTGGGTCTTTAGGTTTGGAGAGCAGCCCACGGATTTGGCCACCACCCTTCGGGGAATTATAGGTGATAAATTCAGAATCAATCCTAGGGTCGTTCGGTGGCACTAAATGGGTGTCCACATAATTGGGCATAATAAAACTCATGAGTGAAGCTATGGTAACGCCCCCAACCGCATATACAGAGAGTTTTTCCATAAACTCCCTGCGATTTAATTGGTTATGGGCGTAGGCATCATAGAGGTCAAAGACTTCTTGTTTGACATCTTCTTTTTTTAGAGGAGCCATTCCGTTGCTATTTAATCGATTTGACCTTTAAGGTACAAATTTTACAAAAGCAACTTATTGCAAGCTAGTTAAATAGGGTGATTTTTATAAAAGCTTTTCCAAAACCCGCTCCACACCAAACTCGTTATTGCTTACGGTTTCGTATTTGGCCACCTTTTTGACATTGGGGTGCGCATTGGCCATGGCAAAACTATAGTTGGAGAGCTGCATCATTTCCAAATCGTTGTTGTAATCACCAAAGACCATAACTTCGTGTGCCGCAATTTGATATTGGTCCATGACTTTTTGCAAGGCATAACCTTTATGCGCATTTTGGTGCGAAACATCAACCCAATTCGCCCCAGAGACCTTCACCTTTAGGCATTCTTCCAAGTGTTGTACCGACGGATAAATGTACTTTTCAGAATCTTCAAAATGATAAATGGCTATTTTGAGGACCTCGGCTTCTACAGCGCTTTGGTCCTTAACAATGTCAAACTCGGAATAATATTCCGCTAGCATGGCTAAAAAGGCATCGGATGAATCGTTGGCATAGGCATTATATTGTCCGCAAAGTACTGGATGTACATCTTTGAGCGGCTTTACAATATCTAAAATACGACCAACTTCGTGTTTGTCAATAGGAGTGGTCAACAAGACTTGATCCTGCTTTTTAATCAGTGCGCCATTTTCAGCAATTACGATGATATCATTTTTAATAGTTTCCAGCTTATCCACCATGCTGTTGTATTGCCTGCCACTGGCTGCCACAAAAATGATATCCTTTTTCTTGAGTTCTTCAAAAATTTCAAAAAATCGGGGGCTCACCTCGTGGTTGGAATTCAACAATGTACCATCCATATCGGTCACCACCATTTTGATCTGCGATAAATCCATTTTCAAGAAATTAAGCTGCAAAGGTATTTTATATTCAGGGAATGGAAGAATCCCTTTTGGTAAACTTTATATTAATTTAGTGTGACGATTTTCTACGATTTATGGATTTTTATCAAAAAGAACTACAATTACGGTCCTATTCCAGAGGATTTCATTTAATAACGGACAAGGTGTTGAATGCCCTTCCTGAGGTAAGCAATATTAATACTGGGATGTTGCAGGTGTTCATTAAACATACTTCGGCCAGTTTGACTATCAACGAGAATGCAGACCCCACGGTCCGAACAGATTTCGAGAGTCACATTAATAAAATGGTACCGGAAAATGCACCCTATTATGTACACAATTATGAAGGGCCTGATGATATGCCAGCTCATATAAAGGCTTCATTGATGGGTGCTTCGGTTCAAATTCCCATTACCAATGGACGGTTGAATCTAGGTATTTGGCAGGGGATTTATCTGTGTGAGCACAGAAATCATGCATCGGGAAGAAAATTGGTGGTTACTGCTTTTGGACAATAACTGCAGAGTTGATTCGCGACAATTCGAGTAATTCGTGTCAACCACCAATTTGGAACTAAATCAAAATAAAAGATCCCGCACAAGGCGGGATCTAAATAAGCGGGGTAAGTTTATATTGAATTTTTTACTTTACTTTCTCAACAATGGCCTTAAAGGCATCTGGGTGGTTCATGGCCAAATCGGCAAGAACTTTTCTGTTAAGTTCAATTCCATTGGATTTTACTTTCCCCATAAATTGAGAGTAAGACATTCCATGCAATCTGGCACCGGCATTAATACGGGTAATCCAAAGCGAACGGAACGTACGTTTTTTGTTTCGTCTATCACGGTAAGCATAAAGCATTGCTTTCTCTACCGCATTTTTGGCTACTGTCCAAACGTTTTTACGTCTTCCAAAGTAACCTTTGGCTTGCTTCATCACTTTTTTTCTTCTAGCTCGTGAAGCAACTGAATTTACTGATCTTGGCATAATGTGTCATTTTTTTGTAGCAGGCGCCTCAATTATTGAGAACTTTTCTGAGCCCGACTCCATGGTTAATAATTAATGTACCTACTGAACAATTATTTTAATCGCAATTGTTCCTTGATGTTGTCCTCATCCGATGGATGAACCAAAGTGGAATGGGTCAACTTAAGCTTACGCTTTTTAGATTTCTTTGTCAAAATGTGACTCTTAAAAGCGTGCTTTCTCTTGATTTTACCAGTACCGGTAAGCTTAAACCGCTTTTTGGCACTGGATTTTGTTTTCATCTTAGGCATTTTCCTAGTATTTATCTCCGCTTATTATTATGCTGAACAGCGTTCAGTATCTTTTATTTTTTGCTCGTTTTGGGTGCAATGAACATGGTCATGCGCTTCCCTTCCAGTTTTGGCATTTGCTCTACCTTTCCAAGCTCTTCCAATTCTTGGGCCAGTTTTAGCAGTAATATTTCACCTTGGTCTTTATACACGATAGATCGTCCTTTAAAGAACACATAGGCTTTTAGTTTGGCACCATCTTTCAAGAACTTCTCTGCATGTCTTTTCTTGAACTCATAATCATGGTCGTCCGTCTGAGGGCCAAACCTTATTTCTTTTACGACTACTTTACTCGCTTTGGCCTTCATGGCTTTTTCGCGTTTCTTTTGTTCGTAAAGAAACTTTTTATAGTCTATAATTTTACACACGGGCGGATTGGCTTTTGGAGAAATCTCCACCAAATCCAGTTCCAGTTCACTGGCTTTTTCCCTTGCTTTTGAAATAGGATAAACTCCTATTTCTACATTGTCCCCTACGAGCCTCACTTCTGGGGCAGTAATCTTCTCATTGATATTATGAGGGTTTTTGTTTTCCCTCCTAGGTTGGGGCTTAAATCTTCTTCGTATTGCTATGACGTATACTTTTTAGTTAAACTTAATTTTTTAGAACGACTTTAAGGTACTATTTATTTCGGTAGATACCAAGTCGGAAAAAGCTTCTGTGCTTAAACTGCCCAAGTCTTCACCTCCATGACGTCGAACCGAAATAGTTCCTGCCGCTTCTTCCTGCTCTCCAACGATGAGCATAAAAGGGATTTTTTTAAGTTCAGCCTCACGGATTTTCTTCCCAACCGTTTCGTTCCTATTATCAATGAGCGCGCGAATTTCGTTATTTTCCAGCGAATTCAAAACTTTTTCTGCATATTTTTCGTGCTTCTCACTGACGGGCAGTACAATAGCTTGTGTTGGAATCAGCCATAATGGGAAGTTTCCACCAGTGTGTTCCAACAACAAAGCGACAAAACGTTCCATACTTCCAAATGGAGCTCTGTGAATCATTACGGGCTGATGCAACTCATTATCACTACCTTTATAGGTAAGTTCAAAACGTTTCGGAAGGTTGTAATCTACCTGAATGGTACCCAATTGCCAATTTCTGCCAAGGGCATCTTTAATCATAAAGTCCAACTTAGGACCATAAAAAGCAGCTTCCCCACTTTCTACCACATAATCCAATCCTTTTTCTTCCGCAGCATCGATAATAGCCTGTTCCGCTTTCTCCCAATCTTCGGTATTACCTATATATTTCTCAGGATTTTCAAGGTCACGTACAGATACCTGGGCAGTAAAATTTTCAAAACCTAAAGAATTCAATACATATAAGGTAAGGTCAATCACATTTTTAAACTCATCGTTCAGCTGTTCCGTAGTACAGAAGATGTGGGCATCATCCTGAGTAAAACCACGAACCCTTGTCAAACCATGAAGTTCGCCACTTTGTTCATATCTATAAACAGTACCAAATTCAGCATAACGTTTCGGCAAATCCTTATAACTAAAAGGAGTGCTATTGTAGATTTCACAGTGATGTGGACAGTTCATGGGTTTCAACAAAAACTCCTCGTCCTCTTTTGGGGTATGTATGGGTTGAAAGCTATCTTCTCCATATTTGGCATAGTGCCCAGAGGTTACATAAAGTTCCTTTTGCCCAATATGAGGTGTAACTACCATTTCGTAGCCCGCTTTCTTTTGGGCTTTCTTTAAAAACTGTTCCAATCGTTCCCTGAGTGCTGCCCCATTAGGTAGCCATAGAGGAAGTCCCTGACCAACTTTTTGCGAAAAAGTAAAGAGTTCCAATTCCTTGCCCAATTTTCGATGGTCTCTTTTTTTGGCTTCTTCTAAAAGGTGAAGGTATTCTGTAAGTTCTTTCTGTTTTGGAAATGAAATACCATAAACACGCGTCAGTTGTGTGTTGTTTTCATCGCCTCTCCAATAAGCCCCGGCCACACTCAATATTTTGATGGCCTTAATGATGCTTGTATTGGGAATGTGTCCTCCACGACATAAATCTGTAAAGGTGCTATGGTCGCAAAAGGTGATGGAGCCATCCTCAAGATTTTCAATAAGCTCTACCTTGTACTGATTGTGCTGGTCCCGGTAATATTGTAGAGCATCGGCTTTGGAGACACTACGCATTTTATAGTCGTGCTTGCCCCGGGCAATTTCCAGTGCCTTTTTTTCAATTTCTGGAAAATCTTTTTCCGATATGGTATGCTCCCCAAAATCTACATCGTAATAGAATCCATTCTCAATGGCGGGACCAATCGTAAGCTTTATACCCGGATACAATTCTTCCAAAGCCTGGGCCACCACGTGGGAGGTTGAATGCCAAAACGCCTTTTTACCCTCCGCATCGTTCCATGTATATAAGGTAAGTGTGCCATCCTTGGTAAGGGGGGTCACAGTTTCCACAGTGGTATCATTGAATTTGGCCGAAATTACATTTCGGGCCAAGCCCTCACTAATGCTTTTTGCAATCTCAATAGGTGTAGTTCCTTCAGAAACTTTCTTTACCGCGCCGTCAGGCAATGTGATATCTATCATTTACACTCCTTAATTTTGAATGGTGCGCAAAGATACTATCTTGAATCGATGCTTACAATATATATAGGATTCAATTGAGTAAGAAGGCTCAAATCAGGGGCTTATCATGAAAGCTGATGAAAAAGGCAGATGCCATTAGTGGAGATAAGCAGATTATATTAATTTAAATCATTGATGTTCAGTTGATTGTGTTTTTTTTGAATTTTTTTTCAAAATAGTTTTGTGGTATCATTTAAACCTCTCTATATTTGCACCCGCTTAGCTGATAAGGTTGGGCATTTTTCTGGGGATATTTGGTCTTGAGGGCCAATTTTTTTTCGGGAAATTTGAATGTGAAGTTCATATACATATTGGGAAAATAGACAGCGTAAAGAGAACAAGAACCATTTTGATGCGGGACCGTTGTGTTGATGGGGATGTCCGATGGATATTCAAGGAAATACAATGAAGAGTTTGATCCTGGCTCAGGATGAACGCTAGCGGCAGGCCTAACACATGCAAGTCGAGGGGCAG
>JBNLBG010000064.1:0-16306 GCA_050303195.1 Allomuricauda sp.
TGGCGCTGCCCATAAAAAAGTGGCCGAAAGTCAATTGAACATCTTGGAACAGATAGGAGAGCATATTTTAGAAATCAAGAAATTGATCGACGAGATGACGGATGCCCGAAAAAGAGCCAATGGACTTTCTACCATCAATAAAAAAGCACAGGCCTATTGCAATAATGTAAAACCGTATTTTGATACCATCCGGGAGCAATCCGATAGATTGGAAAAACTCACTGCGGATGATCTTTGGCCGTTTACAAAATACAGGGAAATCTTGTTTACAAAGTAAAAAAGGTATCAAGAGACCACTTTTCAAAAGAGCCTAACAAGCTAACGATGAATTGATGGTTTTCCGTTATTTTTGCCCAAACCAAGATTATGTCGTCAGACACAAGTAAGAGATATGCACAGCGTGGGGTCTCGGCCTCTAAGGAAGATGTGCACAATGCCATCAAGAATATAGACAAGGGCCTTTTCCCAAAGGCGTTCTGTAAAATTGTACCCGATTATTTAACCGGCAGCGAAGATCACTGTTTGGTGATGCATGCCGATGGAGCAGGTACCAAGTCCTCTCTGGCTTATATGTACTGGAAGGAGACCGGTGACATTTCCGTATGGAAAGGCATTGCCCAAGACGCCCTTATCATGAATGTGGATGACCTTATTTGCGTGGGCGCCACGGACCATATTATGTTGTCCTCCACTATTGGCAGAAATAAAAACTTGATTCCCGGAGAGGTTATTTCGGCAATTATCAACGGTACGGAAGAATTAATTTCCGATTTAAAAGAGCACGGTATTACCATCCACTCCACTGGAGGGGAAACTGCCGATGTGGGTGATTTGGTACGTACCATCATCGTGGATTCCACAGTCACTGCCCGAATGGAGCGTTCCAAGGTAATCGACAATGCCAACATAAAGGCTGGTGATGTTATCGTGGGACTGGCTTCCTTCGGAAAAGCGACCTACGAAAGCGAATACAACGGAGGGATGGGCAGTAACGGGCTTACCTCGGCACGCCATGATGTATTTGGGAAATATTTGGCCCAAAAATATCCTGAAAGTTACGATGCATCAGTTCCTGATGAATTGGTCTATTCTGGAAGAACAAAACTGACCGACAAAGTGCCTAACGCTCCGTTGGATGCTGGAAAATTGGTACTTTCACCTACGCGGACGTATGCGCCCATCATCAAAAAGGTATTGGAAAAATACAACGCGGACCAAATCCATGGCATGGTGCATTGCAGTGGGGGTGCACAGACCAAGATTCTTCATTTTGTGGAGAATCTCCATATTATAAAAAACAGCATGTTTGAAGTTCCACCACTCTTTAAATTGATTCAGGAACAATCCGGCACCGATTGGAAGGAAATGTACCAGGTCTTTAACTGTGGCCATCGCATGGAACTTTATGTGAATGAACAGGCTGCGGATGACATCATCAAAATATCCAAAAGTTTTGGGGTTGATGCCCAGATCATTGGCCGTGTGGAAGCCTCACAGCACAAAAAATTGACCATCCAAAGTTCGTATGGTACGTTTGAGTATTAGCATACGAATCAGCGTTTTTTAGCGTTCTTTCTATAAACCTCATGCTATGGAAAGAAAAGAATTTTTAAGAAGTCTGGGCGCAGGTGCAGCATTTGCCCTTATATTTCCTTGTGCTCAAGGGTGTTCTAAAGATGGGGTGAATGGTACTATAGTGGAGGAACCTACAGGAGTGGACTTCACTGTAGACCTTACTTCACAAGAAGCACAGGCCTTGGTTCCCAATGGAGGTTTTATTCTTAAGAATTTAGTGGTCGTTGCTAAAAATCTTGAAGGAGAATATATTGCGGCCAGTCAAGTGTGTAGCCATGAAGCATATGACCAGGTTCGTTTTGTGAACCAAAATGGAGGTATTTTTCGTTGTGAGGTCCATGGCTCCCGTTTTGACCAAGATGGCACGCCTTTGAACCAAATTGGCAGTGATCCAGCGAAGCCGATAAAAGTATACAACACAGAACTCAATGGCTCCATACTCCGAGTATTTGAGTAATCTGATTAACCCAAATCGTATGAAGAAAATCTTGACCATAGCATTTTTGATTGTTGCTGGGACTCTAAATGCCCAAGAGTGGCAGTCTAGTTTTGATGAAGCGGTAAGTTTGGCCACAAAGGAAGACAAACCCATCGTATTGGTGTTTTCTGGATCCGATTGGTGTGCGCCTTGCATTCGACTAAAACGAAATATTTTGGAGTCTGAGGAATTCAGAAGCTACGCTGCATCCAATTATGTGCTTTACAACGCTGATTTTCCCCGAAAGAAAAAAAATCAGCTTCCTGAGGATAAGTCAGAAACCAATAAATCCTTAGCCGAAAAATTTAATCCCAAGGGATATTTTCCTTTGGTAGTTGTTTTGGATAAGAATCAATCTGTTTTAGGCAAGACCGGGTTTAATGTTAGGGCGACCCCAGAAAAATATATTGCCACCCTCAATGATTTTGTAAAATGAAAACGCTCGCGGTCCTTTTATGTAGCTTGTGTTGTATGCAGACACAAGGACAGTTGGTGCAGCGGGACGTTACTGTAAAAAAGACCCTTAAACTTATGGGTACCCGCTTTGAGATTACCGTGGTGGCCCCCAACGAGGAAATTGGCTATCTGGATATTGATGAAGCCGTTTCGGAGATAGAACGGATAGAACAAATGATTTCTTCATGGGAGGAAACTTCCGAAACTTCCAAAATCATCAAAAATGCAGGAATACAACCGGTAAAAGTCAGTTCGGAGTTTTATAGGTTGATTGAGCGAGCCATAAAAATCTCTGAAATTACTGATGGCGCCTTTGATATTACCTATGCATCCATGGACAACATTTGGAAATTTGATGGTAGCATGGACCGCATGCCATCCGAAAAAGAAATTCAAAAATCCATAGCAAAAATTGGGTACAAAAAAATAGTGCTGGACCCTGATGAGCAAACTGTGTTTTTAAGCGAACCCGGTATGAGAATAGGATTCGGGGCCATTGGCAAAGGCTATGCGGCCGATAAAGCCAAGGAGCTTTTAACCCCCAAACGGGTTAAGGGGGGAATTATCAATGCTTCGGGTGATTTGACCACCTGGGGCACCAAGGTAACCGGAGAAAAATGGTTGGTGGGCATTGCCAACCCTCTTAGCAAGAACAAAGTATTTAGTTGGTTGCCGATAGTGGAATCTTCGGTGGCCACATCTGGTAATTACGAAAAATACATCACCCTTAACGGTAAAAAATATTCCCATATCATCGACCCACGAACAGGATATCCTACCACGGGCATCAACAGTGTATCGGTTTTTGCCAAGCAAGCCGAATTGTGTGATGCGCTGGCCACCGCAGTTTTCATTATGGGAAGGGATACGGGTATTCACATGATAAACCAGATTGATGGGGTAGAGGTTGTGGTTGTGGATTCAGACAATAAAATACATAAGAGTTCAGGAATCGTTTTTGATACAAATCCGTAAATTTACCTTATGGGAAAGCTTGTTTTTTTCTTTCTTCTTTTGATTTTTTTCAACTCCTGTGTTGCGGTTAGGGAATATGATAAAGTATATGTGAATGATGTTGAGATGCAACTGGGAGCCCGATCTTCTGAACGTTTTGAAACCAATTTCCATATCTATAGAGAAGCTTCATCTGGAGCCAACGGAGGAAAAACAGGTGGAGGTTGTGGGTGTAATTAAAATGGGCATTTCAGTGAATCAAAGCAAAGCCTCAATGCTCCTATCTTTATGCAATCCCAAAGGATTTTTCACGGTTCTACTTTTCTTTGTATTGATTTTTACCGCATCAGCACAGCAGACGGATACTTCCTATAAACGAAAGGTGTTGGAGGCCAGTGAAATCGATGTGCTGTTCAGTTATTATGATCAGGATGGACAGCATGCTGCCGTAACCGGCGGAGAAGGTACCGAAGAATTGACGGATGCTACTTCTACACTAGTCCTGCGCATGCCCATGAACGAGGATGATATTCTTACTGTGGATGTGGGGTTATCAGCCTATACCTCTGCTTCATCCAGTAACGTTAACCCGTTGGATGGAGGTATCAATGCAACCCCATTTGATGCTTCATCGGGTGAATCTCGAAAGGATTTGTTGGCCTATTTCAATCCTAGTTACCAGCATAGCTCCGAAGACCGTAATTCCATTTGGAGCGCCAACATCTATTTTTCCTCCGAATACGATTATTTTTCGTTTGGTTTTGGAGGAAGCTATACCCGACTGTTCAATGAAAAGAACACCGAGCTTACGTTGAGCAGCCGTGTTTTTCTGGATAAATGGAATGCCATATATCCCATTGAACTTAGAGATGGTTTTTTTGATGATAGGATTACGGGAAGTGGAACATACAACCCGAATTTCACGGAATTTGGAAAGGAAAATAGGAATTCCTACACATTATCGTTTAGTTTCTCCCAGATTTTGAGCCAGAAATTGCAAGGAGCCCTTTTTGTGGATCTCGTATCCCAGAATGGGTTGTTGAGCACACCGTTTCAACGGGTATATTTTGCGGATAACAATGATTTTTTCATTGAAGATTTTCAATTGGCGGATAACGTAGAACAGCTTCCGGACAGTCGATTGAAAGTTCCCTTGGGCGGACGCCTCAACTATTATATGAACGATTTGTTGGTGTTACGGTCGTATTACCGCTATTATTGGGACGACTGGGGCATTACCTCACATACCGCAAGTCTTGAGGCACCTTTTAAGTTAACGGATAGGTTTACACTGTATCCTTCGTACCGTTACTACACCCAAACTAGAGCGGATTACTTTTATCCCAAGGAAACAGCCTTGTCATCCTACGAATTTTATACATCAGATTACGATTTATCTGGATATAATGCCCACCAATATGGCCTGGGAATACAGTACAAGGACATATTTACCAGTACCAAAATCTTCAACTTTGGATTAAAGACCATCGACCTGCGTTTCAGTCAGTATGATCGGAGTGATGGGCTTAACGCATTCATCATTACGCTGGGGACCACTTTTATTGGAAACTGACCTATTTGTCGGAAAAACAATCCAATCTAAAATCGTAAATTCGCAGTCTTAGCGGATGGAGATATGCTCGATAAACTCAACATTGTAAAACAACGTTTCGATGAGGTCGCAGACCTTATAATTCAGCCTGATATCATTTCAGACCAAAAAAGGTATGTCAAGCTGAACAAAGAATACAAAGACCTGAAGGTTTTGGTGGATAAACGAGAACAGTACATTGAACTCACCAATAATATCAACGAGGCTGAGGAAATCATTGCCGATGGCAGTGATGCTGAAATGGTGGAAATGGCAAAAATGCAGTTGGAAGAAGCTAAAGGAGCCATGCCTAAATTGGAAGAGGAAATCAAATTTCTTTTGATTCCCAAAGACCCTGAGGATGAGAAGGATGTGGTTATGGAAATCAGGGCTGGAACCGGGGGCGATGAGGCCAGTATATTTGCTGGGGATTTGTTCCGAATGTACACCAAGTATTGCGAATCCAAGGGATGGAAGACCAATATTATTGATTTGAACGAGGGAACCAGTGGCGGTTATAAAGAAATCCATTTTGAGGTGAATGGAGAAGATGTGTACGGCACCTTAAAGTTTGAAGCAGGGGTGCACCGTGTACAGCGCGTGCCACAGACCGAAACCCAAGGTAGGGTCCACACAAGTGCAGCAACGGTTATGGTAATCCCAGAGGCTGAGGATTTTGATGTGCAGATAGACCCAAAGGATGTCCGGATTGACTATTTCTGTTCATCGGGGCCTGGTGGACAATCGGTTAACACCACCTATTCCGCGGTGCGATTGACGCACATTCCTACGGGGATTGTGGCACAGTGCCAAGATGAAAAATCACAGCATAAAAACAAGGACAAGGCCTTTAAAGTGTTGCGTTCCCGTTTGTACGACATGGAATTGGCCAAAAAGCAGGCAGAGGATGCGGCCAAGCGAAATTCACAGGTGAGCAGTGGAGACCGTTCGGCAAAGATCAGGACATACAATTACCCCCAAGGTAGGGTCACCGATCACAGAATTGGGCTTACACTTTATGATTTGCAAAATATAATGAACGGCGATATCCAAAAAATTATCGATGAGCTGATGCTAGTAGAGAACACCGAGAAATTGAAGGAGGCTTCTGAGATTTTTTGATTTTCAGTAGTCAGTTCGAGCGCTGTTGAGAACCATATCAATGAAAATAGAACAATTAATTTCTCAAATCCGTCAAAAGAAGTCCTTTCTCTGCGTGGGGTTGGACACTGATTTGGAAAAAGTTCCCAAGCATCTTTTAAAGGAAGAAGACCCCATTTTTGCCTTCAATAAGGCTATCATTGATGCCACCCATTCCTATTGTGTGGCCTATAAGCCCAACATTGCGTTTTATGAAGCCTATGGCCTGAAAGGTTGGGAGTCCCTGGGACGCACCATGACCTATTTGAATGAAAATCATCCAGAAATTTTTACCATAGCCGATGCTAAACGGGGTGATATTGGAAACACCTCCACCCGCTATGCCAAAGCTTTTTTTGAAACTCTAAATTTTGATTCCATTACCATTGCGCCTTATATGGGAAGGGATTCTGTGGAGCCTTTTTTAGCCTTTGAGGACAAGCATACCATTTTGCTGGCATTGACATCCAATCCAGGGGCTTTTGATTTTCAAACCAAAAAAATTGAGGGAGATGAGCTCTATAAAGAAGTTTTAAAAACTTCCAAGACCTATAAAAATGCTGAGCGATTAATGTATGTTGTGGGAGCCACGAAGGCAACCTATCTAAAAGAAATCAGGGAGATAATTCCGAACAGTTTTCTGTTGGTGCCTGGAGTAGGGGCGCAAGGAGGAAGTTTACAAGAAGTGTGCAAGTATGGAATGACCAATAATGTTGGATTGTTAGTCAATTCTTCCAGAGGAATATTGTATGCATCATCAGGTGCTGACTTTGCAGAGGCTGCAGCAGGTCAGGCCAAAAAAATTCAAACTGAAATGGAGGTTGAATTGGGGAAAATCAATAAATAATTCAACTCAAATTTTCCAGTACTTTTTTGATGCTCTGTGCTTTTCTCTTGAAAAATTCAACCAAGTGCGTGTCACCACTGGACACATTGGCGGCTTTTTCAATAAAATTTTTATACCGGAATTCCAAAATGGAAATTGCTTGACTGCCGCTGGTAATTGGTGTGACTGTCCCAACCCTACAATACTGATTATTCATAGCTCAAATTTTGTTCTAACAAAGATACGTTGAAAACGCAGCTATGGATTACGAAGAAGGTTGATATACGTCTAGAAATCAGGTTATTTATCTAAAAATTAACGGAATTACTGCTTGCTTCGCTATTATTTTACGTTTTAGGTATAAAAAATTAACGTACATTCAAAAGCATAGTTTTGCTCTACGGAAAACGTAAAACCATATCTCATGAAAAAGTTTTTGTTACTATTGGGTTTGTTGACCTTTTCAACACTAAGTGGTCAGAATACATCATCGTGCAATTGCTGTTCAGAAGACCAAAAGGCTTTTGATTTTTGGATTGGAAATTGGGAAGTGACAAATTCAAGCAATGGAACGGCTGCTGGCACAAGTGTGATCAGTAGGGAAGAAGATGGTTGCGTTATTCGGGAAAACTGGACGAGTGCCACTCCAGGGTACACCGGGACCAGTCTCAATTTTTACAACGCCCAATCGGAACAGTGGGAACAACTCTGGGTAGATAATACCGGGGCTTTTTTAAAGCTTAAGGGAAATCGCGAGGGCAATCAAATGATTTTGACTTCCGATGAATTTACAAAGGATGATGGTAAAATGTACAGAAACCGAGTCACTTGGACCAAAAATGACGATGGAACCGTGCGACAACATTGGGAAGTGTTGCAAGGCGGAGAAGCAACCACAGCCTTTGATGGACTCTACAGGCCGAAATAGCGTTTTTAACAACAAAAAAACCGGTGCGAACACCGGTTTTAAACTAACTAACTCAAAAAAATGCTAACTCAGATAACTTCTGTTCTACAAAATTCCTGTTTAACCTTCAGGTCAAGGTTAATTTAACTTTAGGAATTTGTTATAATTGTCTCGTTTAATTGATTTTATAACGACAATATTTTTAACTTATTGCACTATTCTGAAAAAATTATGATTTATCTTGAAGAGCAAATACTTTTTTTAACAAATCTGTTGTTCTGGAAGAAATTTTGGTCCTGATTTCTTTCTCTTCCACGGCAATCATGGTATAAACACCTTCAAGTGCTTCATTGGTGGTATAGTCCGTCAAATCTGGATTTACATCGTTGGTGAGTGGCAAACTGTTGTAGCGGGTAATAATGTTGCTCCAGATTTGGTCTGCCCCAACTTTTTGGAACGAATTTTTAATGATCGGGTTAAACTTGTTATACAATTTGGTCTTTGTGGATGACTGTAAATATTGGGTGGCCGCATTATCATTTCCCAACAAAATCTGCCTTGCATCACTAAAGGTGATTCCTTTAACGGCATCAACAAAAATTGGGGTGGCCTCACCAACGGCATCCTCGGCGGCCCGGTTAATGATTCTTAGGCCTTCATCCGCCAGATTGCCAAGACCCACATCACGGAGTGTCTTGTCCACTTTCTGCAATTCTTCGGGTAGTAGAATTTTGACGAGTTCATTTCTAAAAAACCCATTTTCCAGTGCCAGTTTGTTCACTTGTTTTTCAATGCCCATATTCAGGGCTTCTCTGAGCCCTTGGGCAATTTCAGCATTTCCGATTCCAGTAGGTCCTTGGGGCAATTGGTTCACAACCTGTTGCAGTTCTGTGCACCCAACAAATTGAAAAACCAATAGGCATAGCAGTATTCGTTTCATGGTAAATTTTTTATAGTTATGTGGTGAAATTTACTTAGAAACGGTAAAACAGAGGCTTTTATTCGATGTAATTAAGAGAAAATAACGGTCTTATTATTGTAGACCATGGTTTTTCGGGCTACGTGGAGCTGTACCGCTCTGGAGAGTACAATCCGTTCCAAATCCCTTCCTTTGGCAATGAAATCCTTTATGGAATGCGAATGTGAAACTGCCGTTACGTCCTGTTCAATGATAGGACCCGCATCTAGTTCAGAAGTTACATAATGACTGGTGGCTCCAATGATTTTCACCCCACGTTCAAAGGCCGCATGGTAGGGCTTTGCGCCCACAAAAGCGGGAAGGAACGAATGATGGATATTAATGATTTTCTGCGGATACACATCAATCAGCTTTGGGGACACAATCTGCATGTATCTCGCCAATACAATGAAATCTACTTTGTATTTTTTGAGTAATTCCAATTGTCTGTTCTCAGCTTCTTCCCTGGTATCTTTGGTTACGGGCACATGGTAAAACGGAATCTGAAACTGCTCCGCTACATATTCCAAATCCTTGTGGTTGCTAAGAATAAACGGAATATCCACCGAAAGCTCTTCAGAGTTGTATCGGCTTAAGAGGTCGTAGAGGCAATGGTTGTATTTGGATACAAAAATGGCCATTTTTGGACGGTAGGCACCCAAATAAATGTCCCACTCCATCTGAAATTGTAAAGCAAGTTCCTGCTCAAACCCTTTTTTAAATGCTTCTAGGGATACGTCTTTTTCAAACTCACTTTCCAATCGCATAAAAAAGACACCAACCTGCTTGTCCACATGTTGATCTAAATAGACCACGTTGCCTTCCTGTTGATGCACAAAAGTGGTTACCGATCGTATGATACCGGATTGGTCGGGGCAATGGATGAGTATGGTAAGCTTCATAATGCAATTTTGACCGAGTAAAATTAGGGTATTCAAAAAAGGGAGGCCAAGCTTTTCCAACTTTTTGTAATATCCTGAACAAAATCGAATTTGACTTGCATTTTCTGTAAATTGCAAGGCGAAAACAGACCTTTTATTGCAAATGGAACAAACAAAAGTCTATAAACCCAAGCATAAAATCAGGATAGTGACAGCTGCCTCCCTTTTTGATGGGCATGATGCAGCCATCAATATCATGAGGCGTATTATTCAAGCCACCGGGGTTGAGGTGGTTCATTTGGGACATGATAGGAGTGTGGCCGAAGTAGTGGATTGTGCCATTCAAGAAGATGCCAATGCCATTGCCATGACTTCCTATCAGGGTGGTCACAACGAGTATTTTAGGTATATGTTCGATTTGCTGCAGGAAAGAGGTGCTGGACACATCAAGATTTTTGGTGGTGGTGGTGGCGTAATCCTTCCAGAAGAAATCAAGGAGTTGATGGACTACGGTATCGAACGGATTTATTCCCCAGACGATGGTCGGCAAATGGGACTTCAGGGAATGATCAATGATTTGGTGCAGCGATGCGATACCGCTGTTCCCGATTTGCAGATTCCGAAAGGGGAAAAACTGGGAGGTTTGTTAAGTGATAAAAGTCCCAATGCCATTGCTCGATTGATTTCGCTTGCTGAAAACCGACATGAAGAGTTTGAAAAATATCAAAGTGAGATTCAAAGGGATCAAAATTCTGTTCCCGTACTTGGTATTACAGGAACCGGTGGTGCGGGAAAATCCAGTTTAGTGGATGAACTGGTGCGTCGTTTTCTACTAGATTTTCCCGAAAAGCATGTGGGTATCATATCCGTGGACCCTTCCAAACGGAAAACAGGAGGGGCTTTATTGGGAGACCGTATCCGAATGAATTCCATCAACAGTGAACGGGTGTATATGCGCTCTTTGGCCACGCGTCAATCCAATTTGGCGTTGTCCAAGCATGTTTCTGAAGCCGTTCAAGTACTCAAAGCAGCTCACTTTGACCTCATTATTTTGGAAACCTCTGGTATAGGCCAATCCGATACAGAAATCTTGGAGCACAGTGATGTATCGCTGTATGTGATGACCCCGGAATTCGGCGCGGCAACACAGTTGGAGAAAATTGACATGCTGGATTTTGCCGATTTGGTCGCCATCAATAAGTTCGATAAAAGAGGGGCGTTGGATGCTCTTCGCGATGTTAAAAAACAATACGCCCGTAATCATGGATTGTGGCATGCCAATGAAGATGATTTACCTATTTACGGAACCATCGCTTCGCAATTTAATGACCCTGGGATGAACAACCTATATAAAAAGGTGATGGATACTTTAGTGGAAAAAGCGAGTTCCAGTTTGGTTTCCCATTTTGGGGTGAGCCAGGAAATGACGGAGAAGATCTATGTTATTCCACCATCAAGAACGCGTTATTTATCTGAAATTGCTGAAAACAATAGGTCGTACGATTCCAAGGCTGAAGAACAATCCAAAATTGCACAACAACTTTATGGGATTTTCTTGACCATCACATCTGTTTTGGGGATGGAAACCGAAAAAGCAGAGGAACTTCTTTTGGATAAAACCGGTTTGAATGAGAAAGAAGTTCTTTCAAACACCAAAGATGGAGAAGAAGAGGAATTGGCTGGTTTGTTGATCAAGGAATTTGATAAAATCAAAATGAACTTGCTTCCCCAGCATTGGGACGCACTTTTAAAATGGCAGGAAAAAGTAAATCGGTATACATCTGAGGTGTATTCATTCAAGGTGCGTAACCGGGAAGTTAAAATAAAGACGCACACGGAATCCCTATCACACAGTCAGATCCCTAAGGTGGCTTTGCCCAAATACAAGGCGTGGGGCGATATTCTTCAGTGGATACTTCAGGAAAATGTACCAGGAGAATTTCCATATACGGCCGGATTGTACCCTTTTAAACGAGAAGGGGAGGATCCAACGCGAATGTTCGCGGGAGAGGGCGGTCCCGAACGTACCAACAGACGGTTCCACTATGTGAGCTTGGACATGCCTGCTAAACGATTGTCCACAGCGTTTGATTCGGTTACCCTCTACGGCAACGACCCGGGCCACAGACCTGATATTTATGGGAAAATTGGAAATGCGGGAGTGTCCATTTGCTGTTTAGATGATGCCAAAAAACTCTATTCCGGTTTTGATTTGAGCAATCCCATGACTTCGGTGAGTATGACCATCAATGGTCCAGCTCCCATGTTACTGGCATTTTTTATGAACGCGGCCATCGACCAAAATTGCGAGAAATACATTCAGGAAAATGGTCTGGAAAAAGAGGTGGAAACGAAAATCGAAAACTTTTATAAAAAGAAAGGGGTACCACGACCTTCTTATTTTGGAAAACTTCCCGAAGGGAACAATGGGTTAGGTCTTATGCTTTTGGGTATCACTGGAGATCAAGTGTTGCCCCACGAAGTCTATTCTAAAATTAAAGCGGAAACCTTAAAACAAGTTCGGGGGACAGTACAAGCTGATATTTTAAAAGAGGACCAAGCTCAGAACACCTGCATTTTTTCTACTGAGTTTGCTTTGAAACTGATGGGAGACGTACAGGAATATTTTATTGAACAGCAAGTCCGTAATTTCTACTCGGTTTCCATATCGGGCTACCATATTGCAGAGGCAGGGGCGAACCCCATCACCCAATTGGCGTTTACACTTTCCAACGGTTTTACCTATGTGGAGTATTATTTGAGCCGGGGCATGGACATCAATAAGTTTGGCCCCAATCTATCCTTCTTTTTTTCCAATGGGGTGGACCCGGAGTATGCGGTTATTGGCAGGGTAGCTCGGAGAATTTGGGCGAAGGCTTTAAAAGAAAAATACGGAGCTGACCCCAGAGCCCAAATGCTGAAATATCACATCCAGACCTCGGGAAGGAGCCTGCATGCGCAAGAGATTGATTTTAATGATATCCGAACGACCTTACAAGCACTCTATGCCATTTATGACAATTGCAATTCCTTGCACACCAATGCCTATGACGAGGCCATCACCACACCCACGGAAGAATCGGTGCGTAGAGCCATGGCCATTCAATTGATTATAAATAAGGAATTGGGATTGGCTAAAAATGAAAATCCCATTCAGGGTTCGTTTATTATTGAAGAGCTTACCGATTTGGTAGAAGAAGCAGTGCTGCTGGAATTTGACCGAATTACAGAGCGAGGTGGTGTGTTAGGCGCCATGGAAACCATGTACCAACGCTCTAAAATACAAGAAGAGAGTTTGCATTATGAAACCTTGAAGCATTCGGGGGAATATCCCATAATTGGAGTGAACACATTTCTGAGTTCCAAGGGGTCCCCAACGATTTTACCAGCGGAAGTGATTCGTGCAACGGAGGAGGAAAAGAAAAATCAAATTAAGACTTTACGAAATTTACAGCAACGGGAAAAAGATACAGCTGAAAAGCAATTAAAAGAATTACAGCAGACGGCCATCAATAATGAAAATATTTTTGAAAAATTAATGGAAGTGGCTAAATGTTGCTCATTGGGTCAAATCACCAAAGCCCTGTTTGAAGTTGGAGGTCAGTACAGAAGAAATATGTAAAAAAGGGGGATTGGATTAGTCGTTTCTATTGTGAAAGGACTTTCTCCATTTTTTAAAGGAGGTTCTGAAAATTTTAATTTCCCTTCGGAGTAGGTTCAGATATTCCTTTTCTTTTACCCCGTCACGTTCCAGACCATTGCAATACGCCAAGATATTTCGGGTCATGATATTGATGAAAGTCAAACTTCTCATCCGTACAGAATAGGAATTGCTCAAGGCCGCTTGCTCAACCTCTTTGGTAATTAGGGAAGCATCGTTAAGCAATGATGCAGTGATGTCATCACGAAAGCTATCAATTTTTCGCCAAGACAATTTTTCTCTATTATGTGAAAAATAAGTGGCCACAGCTTCGCTCATATCGCGTAGTGCCAACGATTTACGGTAAACAACCAAGGAATTAAGAGAATTTCTCTCCATGTTTTCAAAGCAATTTTGAATTATAAAATTACGTACGAAATCAAAATTTTGACTTTAGTTTTAAAATTAAAAAATAGATTATACCTTTAAATATAAATTTTAAAGAGTTATTTCTTTTGATATGAAGATAGACGCACTTAATTGGCAAATTCTGGACCACTTGCAGAAAAATGCAAGAGAATCTTTTACCCATATTGGCCGCGAAGTGGGCCTTACACCACCTGCGGTGGCCGAACGCGTAAAGAAGATGGAAGATTTGGGAATCATTGAGGGCTATGGAGCCAAAATCTCGTATGTTAAAGCTGGACATCAGTTTAAGGCCATCATTATGTTGCGGGCCTTTATGGGAAAACTCAAACCCTTTTTGGATAAGGTGAAATCACTTCAGGAAGTGGTGAATTGTTACCGAATCACAGGGAATGAAAACATTATCATGGAGGTAGTGCTCCGGGATCAATCACATTTGGAGAAGTTTATCGATGAGCTCATCGTTTATGGTGAGTGTAGAACCCACATTGTGCTGTCCAATGTGGTGGCCCATGCCCCCATAAAAAGTGGAACGCAGGGAAAGTAAAATTCCATTAACTTTATATGACCGAAACGATGTATGGTTTTGGCCAGATTTTTGCTATGATAGAATTATGAAAAAAAAACAGCTACTATTTTTTCTCTCCTTGGTTTGTTTGACTTCAGCTTCAGCCCAACAAATGGTTCTTAAAAAAGGGGAGATTATGGATTCCATTCCCGTTCAAGATTCCATCACAAGTTCATATTCGTTGTATTTGCCCAGGGATTTCTCCACCGATAAAAAATGGCCCTTGCTGCTGGTCTTTGACTTGGAAGGTAAAGACAGACAGACGCTGTCCATATTTAGAGGGCCTGCAGAAAAGGAGGGATATGTGTTGGCCGCTCCAAAGGTGAAGGACACGATTTCGTTGACCATCAATATGATTGTGACCAATAACGTGCTGGAGGATATCGTCAATCTTTTACCAATCCAAAAGGAGCGAATATATACCGCTGGAGCCTCTGGTGGAGGTCGTTTTGCAAACTTGGTCCCAATTTTTATCAAAGGGGTGAAGGGTACCATTTCCGTGGGAGCTTCCTTGACCAATACAGATTTGTTGAATGTAAAGCAGCCTTTCCATTTTATTGGGGTGGTCAGCAAAAATGATTATAACTATACCGCCATATTGGATGATGAGAAAATCTTGGACCGATTTAAATTTCCAAACCAAGTATTGTTGCATGAGGAACAAAGCGTATGGCCAGAAATAGGATATTTAGAAAAAGGACTACAACTGTTCACTTTGGCCGCCATGGGGCGAAAATTGATTCCCAAGGATTCTATGTATGTTGAAACCGCTTACCGGGAGGATATTGCAAAGGTAAATCAGTTAAAAAATTCAGGTCATTTGATTTGGGCGGAGCAGTATCTGGGTGAAATGATGTCCATATATGGCGCCCACAAAAATTTGGATTCACTACGGAACGTTCAAAAAGAGCTACGAAGGGATAAGCAATTTAGAGCCATGAGGCGTTCAGAAAATGCGGCTTTTTCAAAGGAAATACTGCTCAAGGAGAGCTATCAGTACGATATGGAAGAGGATATGTTTGCCCATAATTTCAAAAATTTGGGGTGGTGGAACTATCAGATGACCGAGCTGGATAAGTTTATCAATGGATCCAATATCCATGAACAAGAAATGGGCCATCGCCTAGTAGGGTTTTTAAATGCGCTGGCGGAGGATAACATTGCTTTGGTACAGTCCGGACAGATGATAGATGAGGATGCCTTGGCCTTTTTGTATATGCTCAAAACCATTTTGGAGCCGGAAAACTTTGAGTTTTATTTGAAGACCATTTCGTTGAGTGCCAAGAATGAAGATTTTGGAACAGCTCTGTTTTATTTGGAAGAAGCGTTTAAAAAAGGATTTGAGGATAAGGAAAAATTATACAGTTTGGAAAACACAGCACTGCTGCGAATAACTCCAGAGTTCAATAAAATGGTGGAAAAATATCTAAAAGATGCCCGGTACGATATTATTGAGCAATAAACTTGGGAACCTCTTCCAAATTCCAATCAATGACCAATCCACCCGCTATGGATCTGGCAATCTCCTTCCCATATAAATGTTCGCATAGGTAAAGAGCGGCTTCAAAACTTTTGGCTCCACCTGCTGAGGTGATAAACTTACCATCCTGGACAAATAGCACACTGTCCTTCACCTGTAATTGAGGAAACATTTCCTTGTAGGTTGAGATGTCACTCGGAAAAGTGGTGGATGCTACTTCATCCAAAAGGCCAGCCTTGGCGAGAACAAAAGCGCCATCACAATGTGAAGTGACGAAAAGAGCTTCCTTGGCCACTTTTTTTACAAAATTCAGCATTAAGGTATCCTGCAAATCGGTATCCAAATGGTGTTCGGCACTGGGAACGACCAAAATGTCAATTTTGGGGATAGAGTCATGGGTGTAATCAAAATCCGGGAGGATTCGAA
>JBNLBG010000065.1:0-15694 GCA_050303195.1 Allomuricauda sp.
GAAAGCAGTGTTGTTCAAATGGCTTGAGGAAGTAGGTGACACAGGAAGAATACCCGAAAAAGAGATGGTCAGAGACCAATGGTGGAAAGGAAAGGATAACGCACCCATTACCGAAAAACCAATCATAAAGAAAAACAAGAAAGGTGTTATGGTTTCCTGTGACACTGAGGGAGCTTCAATCGGTTACCGCATATTTGACGGAAATTTGGCCGATTCCACGGTGGTGCGGGATATCAAGACATGGGATTTTTTCTATCTGATGCCCCAAAACGGCAAAAAAACAGTAACGGTACCCAAGCCGTGGAAAGTATACTCTGGAGGCAACATACCGCTAAAAAAAGGACAGACACTCCAAGTCAATGCCCACCGAATTGGGTATAGGCCCATAGAACTAATCTATAAATACAACTAAACCACAATGAAAATCGTATTCCAATTCCTCTTAGCGGGTTTCTTAATAATCTCCTGCAAAGAGAACAACAAAAATGTAGATAACCGACAAGAAGAAAACAAAAAAAGGCCCAATATTGTTTTTATCATCAGTGATGACCACGCCTATCAAGCTATAAGCGCCTACGGCGGTAGGTTGGCCGAAGTTGCCCCAACTCCAAACATTGACAGGATTGCCAAAGAGGGGATGTTGTTTGAAAATTGCTTGGTAACAAACTCAATCTGTGGTCCATCAAGAGCAGCCATATTAACGGGCAAATACAGCCATTTAAATGGGTTCATCGATAATACGGTGGGTTCCAAATTTGATTTTGACCAACAGACTTTTGGGGTATTGCTCCAGCAAGCAGGTTATAAAACAGGTGTTCTCGGCAAGCTTCATTTGGGTGATAAGCCGACCAAGGGATTTGATTATATCGACATTCTTCCCGGCCAGGGTTCTTATTACAACCCATTGTTCATCAAGCAAGATGGACAATATCAGTTGGAGGGCTATACCACTGAAATCATTACGGATAAGGCCATCAAATGGATGGACTCCATAAAATCTGGTGAGCAGCCCTTTATGTTGTTCTTGGGGCACAAATCCCCGCATCGACCTTGGCAGCCGGGGCCAAACGAATTGGGCATGTATGAAAATGTGGAGATTCCTGAGCCAAGCACATTATTTGATGATTACTCGGGAAATAGAGAGGTGGCCGCTTTAAACTATATGTCAATTTCCGAAGCCATGAAAATGGGTCAGGACATCAAGATAACCGATCAACCCCAGGATGGTTTTACCGAAGAGCAACAAAAAATGTGGGACTCCATTTATGGACCTATTAATGCAGACTTCAAAAAAGCAAATCTTAAAGGGGATGAGTTGACACGATACAAATATCAGCGCTACATGAGGGACTACTTAGCATGTATTGCAGGAGTGGATAAGGGTGTAGGCAAGGTATTGGATTACTTAAAAGAGGTAGGACTCGATGAGAACACCATTGTGATATACACCTCCGATCAAGGATTTTATTTAGGGGAGCACGGATGGTTCGATAAGCGTTGGATGTATAAGGAATCCTTGAAAACCCCATTGCTGGTCATGTGGCCCGGAAAAGTAGCATCTGGAACCGTAAATAAAGACTTAGTTTCAAATATTGATTTTGCCGAAACCTTTTTGGATATTGCAGATACGGAGGTACCATCGGACATGCAGGGAAAAAGTCTGGTTCCGATATTAAAGGGCAATACCCCGGCAGATTGGAGAAAAGCACATTATTACCATTATTACGAACACCCCTCGGAGCATGATGTCAGAAGGCACTATGGGATTACCACCAGTAGGTATAAGCTGATTCATTTCTACTACGATTTGGATAAGTGGGAATTGTATGACCTTGAAAAAGATCCCCAAGAGTTGAATAACATTTATGGTGATCCCGCTTATGCTGATGTTCAAGAAGAGCTCTACAAGGAATTGGAACAGCTACGGATTAAATACGGGGACAATGATTCATTGAACCAAAAATTCATAGAGGAATACTATGAAAAAGTCAAAACGAATCCGCTTATTGAATATTGGAAGCTTTCCCCAGAAGAGCGAGAAAGATTGTTCCAAGAGTATTTGAAAACAAGAAACTAAGGAGTAACAATATCTATTGTAATTTATAAAGAGATTGTGGCTTCAAAAAACGCAGTAAATCTTTAAGTAAATGATATCCACCAAAATAAGCGCAATTGCAATTGTGTGCTTAGGTATAAGTATAAGTTGTAAGTCCAAGCCGGAAAAGTTGGGAACCACTATAAAAAGGCAAGAAGTAAAGGAAATTCCAACGAAAGGTCCCAAGGATATGGTATGGATTCCCGGTGGGGATTTCGTGCAAGGGGCAGTAGTTCATGACAAAATGGCCATGGCGCATGAAAAACCGGCCCATAAAGTACATGTTGAAGGCTTTTTCATGGATGTCCATGAAGCGACCAATGCACAATTTGCCAAGTTTGTGGATGAGACGGGATATGTTACCGTGGCAGAAAGGGAGATAGATTGGGAGGAGATGAAAAAACAGCTGCCACAAGGGACCCCAAAGCCGCATGATTCCATTATGCAACCTGGCTCGTTGGTGTTCAAAAAGACCAAGTCCAGTGTTCCCAACCTGTATGACTATTCCCAATGGTGGGAATGGAAGATCGGCGCCGATTGGAAGCATCCCAATGGACCTGAAAGTAACATCGTGGGAAAAGAGAACTATCCCGTGGTGCACATAGCCTTCGAAGATGCTTTGGCATACTGTGAATGGTCAGGTAGAAGACTCCCCACCGAGGCCGAATGGGAATATGCGGCCCGTGCAGGACGAGAATATGCACTTTTCTCCTGGGGCGATGACATTGAACAGCTCAGTTCGCATGCCAATTCGTGGGAGGGTGAGTTTCCAGTGAACAATACAAAGGAAGATGGTTTTGAACGAAGGGCACCGGTGATGAGCTACCCGAAAAACGATTTTGGACTTTATGACATGGCAGGAAATGTCTGGGAATGGACCAATGATTGGTACAATACCAATTACTATAAAGAACTGGCCAATAAAAATGATGTTGCCCGAAATCCCAAAGGAGCGGCAGCGGCCTTTAACGCTTCCAATCCCTATGCAGAGGAAAAGGTGATCAAAGGCGGATCTTTTCTCTGCAGCGCCTCCTATTGCGCCAGCTATCGTATCTCGTCACGGATGGCAACCAGCCCAGATTCGGGCATGGAACATCTCGGTTTTAGGACGGTTCTGTCCCCTGCACGGGACTAATTTGAAATAGTGGAAGATATTTTATTTGGTTACAATTGGTATATTGATTACATCGATGCCAAATGAATAAAAGAGACCAAAAGGCGACCTATCGGATAGTATGAATAATTAAGTGCTTAATATCTTATAGAATGTTCTCACATTCTGCCACCCGACATAATTAACCCACCGGTTTTCAGTGGTTTTTTTGTTTCTTGGTCTTTTTAAAAACTACATATCCCTTTGGGAATTACTTAAAAATGGAAGTAATCATAGGGTCACAAGTGAACTATGTATTTCCCATGGACCTACTGCCTTTACGAATAATTTTCTTGCTTTCCTTCCCTTTAATGGCCATACCATTATCATCCAACCACACAATTGCCCCGGTCGGGCAACGCTGAATGGGCACTTGGGTATTATGGTTTTCTTGATAATTGATGACGGGCAAATTGTTCTTCATCGTAATTAAATCCCCGGGGGCATCCATGGCACATCTTCCACAAGCGGTACAGCCCACTTGACAGTCTTCGAGAATGGTTTCTCCGTGTTCAAGGTTTTTACATGCTACCCAAAGATGATGGCTAACAGGTTGTAGGGAAAAGAGGTCTTTGGGACAAACTTCAACACAATCGCCACAGGCGGTACATTTTTCTTGATCTACAATAGGTAATCCATGTTCGTTCATGGTTATAGCGTCAAAATCGCAAACAGCTTCGCAATCGCCATGGCCCAAGCACCCCCAAAAACAGCCTTTGCCACCACCAGATACCAGAGTTGCGGCCTGACAGCTTTGAACCCCTACATATTGGGCACGGTTGATGGCCACATTGGTCCCGCCGGCACAAGCGAGACGTACAACTTTTTTTTCCTCTGCACCCATATCTACCCCAAGAAAACTGGCTATGGCCTGCCTGCCTTCGTCCGTACTCACCGTACACTTTCCGGGCAAAGCCTTACCGTGAACCAATGCCTCCGCAAAGGGTTTGCAACCAGGAAACCCACAGGCTCCACAGTTGGCATGTGGCAACATGTCTTCCACCTTATCTATACGAGGGTCTTCATATACATAGAGCTTTTTGTTTGCAATAATCAACATTACAGCAAGAAGAAGGGTCAGCCCTCCAAGTGCGGCCACTGCAATAACGATAGACATATCAGTTCACGAATTTATTAATTAAACAATGCTACTTTCACCCTAATGGAGTTTAATATATTATCTCTGCCCACTTTCTACCGGCAATCAATTCGGCTTTACGAAGCCGCCATTGTTCTTCCGAGCCCATGATTTTGGAAAATGCTTTATTGAGCTTGTCCAAAATATTTTCATATCCTGCAACGTAGATATACGTGTTGGACATGGAAAGTAACTCTTTCAGTTCCTTGGTCTGTCCTTCAAGTGCTTTATCCAGTTCGATGGGATCGGCCCAATGAGGTCTTGGACTCAATGCATGGAAAGCTTCAAAGGTGTCCTCATCGTAATAATTGGTGAGGTCTCCATCCTTATCATTTAAATACAGCAATTCCAATCCGCTGCGTGCTCCGTAGAACAATCGGATTTTCCCCTTCCAATCTTTCACATTTTTATAAATATGTTTGATAAAAGCCCTGAAAGGTGCAATACCCGTTCCCATCCCAATGAGTATAAGGTTGGCAGTCTTGTCTTCGGGAACTCTAAAAGGTAGTTGAAAAGGACCGGTAACCGTGATTTCATCCCCTTTTTTTCTATCGCATAAAAAATTGGATGAGACCCCCTCATATTCTTCACCACTGAACTCATCCACATAGGAGCAGCGTTTCACCAGCATGGTAATTTGTGGGTTTCCGTTTTTATGCTTGGGTAGATCAGCTATACTATAAAGTCTGTGGTGAAGTTGATTCCCAAATTCTCCCGTAGCTTTGGACAAAACGCCAAAACTTTGGTCCACTTCGCAATCAAACCCCGGGTCTTTTACCTCGAGTACGATTTCGCGTATTTCTTCAGTGTCCGGTGGTGTTAGCCGCATCGTATTTTTTACGACCGCCTTGTACCGTTTTTCGGTATCGAAATCTGATAAATGTGCCATGTTAGTTTATTTTAATGTTGTTAACGGTTTATTTCTGATGAGGGATTATTTTCTCATTCATTACATTGTTCGATTTATTTCCTGTGTTCTTTTTATCGCAAAAGCCGGTGCATCCGCAATTGGAGCAACTCCTCCTACCTGCCAAAACATCGTCTTCCGAATATTCTTCCCTAAATACCTTTTTCCATTGATTCTGTACCAATGCCCAAACCAGTACTATGGTCACTGTTAAGACGATTCCTATGATGAGTGATTTAATCATTCTTTTATTTTTTAAGCACCAAGACCTGCAAAGCCCATGAAACAAAGTGATAAAATCCCAGCAATGAACAATGTCAAGGCCGTTCCTTTGGAAATATTCGGTACCTCAGCAAAATTCATTTGTTCCCGAATACCTGCAATCAATACGAGTGCCAACATAAACCCAGCACCGGCACCCAATGAATAGACCACACTTTGTAAAAATCCATATCCTTTACTCGTCTGAAACAAGGCCACTCCCAGTATGGCACAGTTTGTTGTAATCAGGGGGAGAAAAATTCCCAATGACTTAAACAGCGCTGGACTAATTTTTTTGATGAACATTTCCACCAACTGTACCGTGGAGGCGATTACCACAATGTAACTGATCAATTGAAGGAAAGGGGCATCGATACCTACCAAAAAAGCATGAATACCGTATGCACTCATGGAACTGATCAGCATGACGAACATTACAGCCCCTCCCATTTTTGTAGCGGTTTCCATTTTTCCAGATACACCCAAAAAAGGACAGATACCAAGAAAATAGGCCAAAACAAAGTTGTTGACCAAGGCGGCGTTGAGAAAAATCGAACCTAAGGATTCCGTATTCATGATTTTGCTTTTCTTGTTTGTATTCCGTTAATAATGAGAAGCCAGAGGGCCAAGGAGAAAAATCCGCCGGCAGGCAATATCATTACGATCCAACTTTGGTAGCCTTCGGAAAAAAGAGGGATATTGAAAATTGACCCATTGCCCAATATTTCCCTAACGGCTCCCAGACAAAAAAGGGCTAGCGTAAATCCCAACCCCATGCCCAAGGCATCGAGGATGGACCTTCCCATGGTATTTTTTGATGCAAAGGCTTCGGCTCGGCTCAAAATCAAGCAGTTGACCACAATAAGGGAGATAAATGCGCCCAAACTTTTGTGGAGTTCTACACTAATGGCCTGAATGGCATAATCGGTAACCGTGACAAATGTGGCAATAATGAGAATGTACGAGGCAATCCGAACTTGTTTAGGAACAAAATTCCGCAAAAGTGAAACCAGAATATTCGACATCAACAACACAAAAGCTGTAGCCAATCCCATCGCCAAAGCATTTTCGGCTGTGTTGGATACGGCCAAAGTTGGGCACATACCCAATACTTGTACAAATACCGGATTGTCCCGCCAAAGTCCTTTGATGAACTCATCGGTCGATGTCACTTTTTGCTTATCCTCACTCATTGCTATCGATTTGTTTTTGATCGTTTACTGTTGGTTCATCCTTTAATTGTCCATATAAAACAGGTACAATTTCCTCCGTACTTGCACTAATAATATTCCCAATGGCCCGAGAAGAAATGGTAGCCCCTGTGATTCCATCAATTTCCCAAGGGTTTTGTTTTGTACCATGTTTTACGGTAATCACTTTGTTCCGAAGTTGTCCATCCTCGGAAACGCTAACATCAAGTGATTTAAAATTATTGAGGAAGTCTTCATCCTTTCCAATTTTATCGCCAAGTCCCGGTGTTTCCTTGCTTTCCAAGACTTGAAATCCTATAATTTTTTGCTGATGCGGATCATAGCCATATAAAATTCCAATCTTATCCGCATAACCTTGACCGGACGCTTCAACTGCATAACCCACCAGCTTATCATCGGCATCAAAGCCGGCATAAAGTGTGGTTGCGGGGTTATCGCCTTCTTCAATTTTGAACAATTTTCCGTCTGTATCCACACCAAAGGCTTCGGTACGGACCGTTCCCGGCAGTACTTCAAAAATGGCTTTTTCCAACGCTTCTGCCTTTAATCGTTGTACGCGGGGCAGTGTCAGTTCAAATGACATCACAATTAGAAACGCACTGATAATGCCTATGCCCACCATGGCCACCAACATTTTTTTGCTATTGGCTGGATTCTGCATTTCTATGTTGTTGGTTGCACTCATACGGTTTTGATTTTTCTTTTGGTTCCGTACACTCGATTTTTGATGACCGAATCAATATGTGGGGATATGGCATTGGCCAAAAGGATGGAATACATTACTCCTTCTGATAAACCACCCCAAACCCGTATCACAATGGTCAAAATCCCAATGATTCCACCATAGATCCAGAGGCCAAGCGGTGTAATAGGGGAGGAGACCATATCTGTGGCCATAAACACGGCGCCGAGCATCAAACCACCTGAAAACAACATGAACCAAGGTGATGGGTATACTTCACTATTGACTAAATAAAGTACCCCGCTCAATGCAAATGCACTCAATAGTACCGCTGCGGGAATTCTCCAATTCATCATATTGCGTGCAATCAAATAAATACCGCCCAATATGATGATTACGGCACAGGTTTCACCTGCTGAACCACTAATTTGGCCAAAGGCCAATTCTGCAGTTGAGGTTGTTACCCCATCAAACTTAAAAGCGGATAGTGGGGTGGCCCCTGAAATGGCATCATAGTGCGGCTCCATGAACGGCCAGGTAAATACGGAACTAGCCACCGTTGAGAATCTATCCGTTAGAAAAGCGGGATGCCAGGTAGTGATGGCTACCGGAAAGGCCGCCTGTAAAACGGCTCTGGCCACCAAGGCTGGATTGAACACATTATATCCCAATCCACCAAAAATGTATTTACCGAGGGCAATCCCGATCATTCCACCAATAAAAGCCATCCACAGCGGAAAACTCGGAGGCAAGGTGAGCCCCAACAATATACCAGTGATGACCGCTGAATAATCACCAACAGTGGTGTTTTTCTTTGAAAGTTTGCAAAGTACATGTTCCGTCAATACACTTGCTAGTGTAGCCGTACCAATGACCAACAATGCATTCAACCCAAAAGAGTACACAGAGAAAAACACAACGGGCAACAAGGCCCATACCACGTTTTTCATGATTACGTTGGTGCTGCTCCCTTTATAAATATGGGGCGATGAGCTGATATCTAAAGTTTTTTTAAGCATGGGCTTTCTCTTTTTTATCTGCTTCCCGTTTACGAACAATTCGTTTTGCTTGTCTAAAATATTGGACCAGAGGAATATGCGATGGGCATACATAGGTGCATGACCCACATTCAAAACAATCCATTAGATTATGATTCAAAGCCATTTCATCATAGGCTTCAAATTTTGCCAGTATCCCAAGTTTGGAGGGGTTTAACAAAATAGGACACGCATCAACACAAGCGCCACATTTGATGCAGGGGTATACCGTTGTTGACCGGTTCACATCCTTTTTTGTAAAAACCAATATTCCCGAAGTACCTTTTACAATGGATATGTCCAGATTGGAAACGGCCATTCCCATCATGGGTCCACCCATATACACTTCACTGATTTCCTCGTCGATACCTACTTGTTCCAGAACAAAACGCAGGGGAGTACCCACGGGAATGAGATAGTTCCCTTTCTTTTTAACACCAGGTCCCGTAATGGTGATCACACGTTCTTGGATACCACGACCATGCGGCAATAATCTACCGATTTCTGCCGTGGTGGCTACATTCACCACAATGACTCCAGCTTCAATGGGAAGCTTGCCCGAAGGGATTTCTTTGCCCAAAATGGAAGTAATCAGCATTTTCTCCGCTCCTTGCGGATATTTTACCGGAAGTACTTGAACAGAAATGGGCAACCCTTTGGGAATATGTTTGGCCAAATGGTCGGCGGCATCTTGCTTGTTGGCCTCAATACCGATGATAGCTTTTTTTGACCCCGTCGCTTTCAACAAGTATTTGATTCCCGTAAAAATATCAGCTTCCTGTTCCAACATCACCCGATGGTCTGTTGTTAAATAGGGCTCACATTCCACTCCGTTAATGATGAGTATTTCACATGTTTTTCCTTCAGGAATCTTTAATTTAACGTGGGTTGGAAACGCAGCTCCGCCCAATCCCACAATTCCGGCATCTTGGATTCCCTGCAAAATTTCATCAGGTGTTGCTGTATCGGGATCAATCGGTGTTCCTTCAAGCACTTCTTGGGTCGAAGAGGGGAAGGCTTCCAGATAAATACCCGTGGACATTTTACCCGAAATGGTAGGGACATTGGCTATTTTTCGCACGGTACCAGAAACCGGGGCGTGCATGGGCACGGAGACATAACCGTTGGCCTTGGCCAATAATTGCCCCCGATGTACCTCTTGCCCTTCACGCACCACAATTTCCGATGGTGCCCCAATATGTTGCGCCATTGGTAAAATAATGAGCGGGGCAAATGGGAACTGCCTAATGGGCATACCACTTGTTTCGTCCTTACTTTCCGGAGGGTGAATACCGTGTTTAAACGAATTTTTATGAAGATTGAAAAGCGCCATTATGTCAATTGTACATTAATTATACTTTTCACCTCGGCTTATCCATTTTTCTATATCCTTAACAGACTTGTCGACAGGCAATCCGGGATGAATCACTCCCGCTGTACATTTTTCCGCTGCTTTCACCAAGTCTTCATAAGGCCCGGCCTTCGGATTTTTTATGTACGCCTTGTTATCTTCATTATAAGCGAAAATGTTTGGGTTCAGTTTAATACACTCATCACAGGAACTGCATTCATCGGTTTCCAACCAAGGTGCCATATACTCCCCGTTTGATGATGGTTCTTCTACCAAAACTCCGTTGGTTTCCACTGGTTTTTCCAAGGCCATCTTCAACAGTCCGTTTCCATTGCTGTTTCCACCAGCTAGTTTCATAAGTCCCTGTGCAATGTTGCCCACAACCTCGTTTCTTATTTTTTCTTCGAGATTTTCTTCCTGTGGTTTTTCGGTTTCCACACCAGCAATATCCCGTAACATCAACCAGAAATCACGTCTTTCTTCACAAGACTCTACAATGGGTTTTGCAACCAATACACGATTGAGTTTTTGATTTCTATCTATTGCCCAGATGTATGGGAACTTACCTTCGCGATTGTTTTCGTCCAGTTCTAAAAATTCCGCCAAGGGCACCATATTATCGTTCCAAGCGCTACGCGGCACTTTTCGGAAGTGTTTTCTGAATCGTGCCTCGGTCAATGCAAAGTCGGCAAATGTCATTGGTAACTGCATGGTGCGTTCTTGACCGTATTCCAGATATTTTAAATCGTAGGTAGGCCAAATCTGATCCATGGCAGGATTACCTGATAGATCAAACGCTTCACGTGCTTTGATTCCATTGTCCGGGTTGTATTTGAACAACGGATAGGCTCTAGATTCCACAGCCAATTTAGCCTGATTGGCCCCTTTGTCATCCCCTACACCGTGTTCAGGTTGGCAGGTGGTATACAAATTGAAAACGGCTGGTCGCTTGGTCATCAGACCATCAATAAAACCTTCTATCATTTGACTGGTATTGGCCAATGTGGCTTGCATTACATAGGTGTTCCTGTGTGCCATGGCAATAAGACCGATTTCTTTTCGAGGTTCACTTTTTCCTTTCCAAACCTTTCCATATTCTGCCATATCGGAAACCTGACCAATAAATCCGGAAGTACAGGCTTGACCACCGGTATTGGAATACACTTGGGTATCTAGTACGATTACTTTTATCGGTTTGCCCGAAGCCATCATTCTTGAAAGGTTTTGGAAGCCGATATCGTACATTGCTCCGTCACCGCCTAATGTTACTACGGGAGGACACAACAACCATTCATCATCGGTGAACTGTTTCCAAGTGAAATAGGTAAAGAAGTCATCATGTTCTGATGGATCGTATTTGCCGGCAAGTTCCAATTCCGCTTTACGAATGGCTTTAAAGCCGTCTGCCATCTTAGCCATATGTCCCTCAAAAACACCCATCGCCATGGATGGTGAGTCTTGGAAAAGATGATTGGCCCATGGGAACGGATATGGGTTGAAAGGCCAGGTACTGCCCCATACCGAAGAACATCCCGTTGAATTAAGTATACCCATATTGGATCTACCCTTGCCAGTGATACCATTGGAATATTTCCATTTTAGGTTGTTCAATTTGGCGAGCAGCTGGGTTACATTGCGTAACCATTCTTGGTCAATCGGTTCACCTCCTTGTTCAGATTCCAACCTTCGGGTAATCTCCGATATAGTCAGGTCTGAATTCTGCATATCGGAAACAATTTTCGACATGGCATCTGAATCGGCCAAATTTACACGGCCCATCAATTTTCCTTGGATGTGTTTTTCCAACTTATCCGTCAATTCTTCCAAATAGGCCATGTGTTTTTCTATACGTGGCTGCATGAGCGATTCTACGGTGGCGGTGAAAATATGGACCACCGATTTTTCGGAACAGCCCAAACAGGCACCATCGCCACTAGCAAAATTCAAGTAAGCATCTTTGTTCAAGAGTATGGTCTCTAGAGGACCTATTTTTTCTTCAAGGTCATCGATACGGTTGAATTTTGGTGGAGTGTTTGGAAGATCTAACCAGAAATCCCATTCTTTGTTCAGTTTGGCAATGGATCCTTCGGTCTGTGGTATTTTGATCAAGGCATCATCATTACAAACTGCCACACACTCCATACATCCCTTACATGTATTTGGGTTGATGGTTATGCTGAACAATCCACCACTATTTGCTTCTTTTTTCTCATGAAGGTCATAGTAGGGACGGGTGAGTGCAAAATTGAATTCACCCAATTCTTCTTTGAACCAGCCCATTTCCTGAGTCAATTCTTTACTATTGCCAAGTTCGTCAAGCGTCATGTCAATAGCATGCTGCATAAAGTTATTGACAGTGGCCCCATTTTTAGAGCTTGCAAACAATTTTCGCACATGCCCTTCCATTTTACGGACCGCTTTGGACAAATGTTCCAACTTTCCGTGGTTCTTTTTCACACGTTTTACGATGGTGTCAAAAACATCGGACACCTCACTTACCAATCCAGGTATAGCGGTATCGGGACAGACGGTGTAGCAATTACCGCAGGCCGTACAATTGTTTGGAACCCATTGTGGATGTTCAAATCGAATACCGGTCATGTTTCTAAATACGGACGAGACGGCGGGCATAACACTAAGACCTATGAATGGATCGGTAAGGTTGTCGTTACCCATACCTTGTAAATAGAAATTACCAGTTTGTTCCCAGAATCGATGAATATCACTAAGCTTTGATTCGCTCTGTGGGATTTCTTTTAGCATTTGTGGAATAGGAAGAGCTTCTTTAACAGTGCCATTGGCTTTGTTGCCTTCTCCCAAAACTTTGTTGGTGATTTCATGTACTTCATCAAATCCACGTTTTACCACACGCATGTTGTCATCGACCACTCGTTGACCTTTGGATCCAAATTTATGTTGCAATTGGTCCTCAATGGCTTTCAACAATTTTTCTTCGGACAATCCTGATTTTGACATTAATGGAGATGCGGCAAAGAATGCGCCTTGAAATGCAATACCCTGCATACGTAATTGCAATTCGGGATCAGTTGCTTCTTCCCGTGCGATTTTGAATCCATCGATATAGAACACATGGATATCGTTTTTGATGATCATTTTTTGATAATGCTCGGGAATGTCCGCCCAAACCTCATCTGAGGTCTTTTTATCGCTTTGGATGATGAAATTTCCGCCTTTTTTAAGACCGGCCAATGCATTGGTGTGTTTAAATACGTTGGGGTCCGGGGACAATACAACATCAACAAAATAATACTCACAATTTATTCGGATGGGCTCCGAAGAGGCAGCGAGATAATAGGTGGTTGGCTGTCCTTTTTTCTCGGAACCATATTTTGGATTGGCCTTAATGTTATACCCCAACAATTCGTATAAAGTCATGGCCAGGTTCTTACCTGTGGTGATGGCACCCCAACCACCCACGGAATGGAAACGAACCGTAATGGCATCTTTGGGCATGAGATTAGGGTTTTCTGAACCTCTTACGGCCAGCTCCTTAACATGTGGATAGGATTCTTGAATACTTTCCTGATATGCTTTTTGCTTTGGTGAATGGGGTATTTCCCGAATAAAATCTATGGAGAGATAAAATTGTTTTTTGTGTTTGCCATCGGGTAACATGTTTTCCACAGCTCCAATTATACCCTCAGGTTGCAAGTCCCTGCTACCCATACCAAAGGATCCCGAGTAAATAGCGGGCATGTCGGAAATGGAATAGGAAGTTAACTCTGGATAGGCTTTCTGTTTTTTGTCCCTGCCATTTTCTACGCACTTGTTCAAAACAGAGCGTACCTCTCGAGTAATTGGGGAATCGACGGCCAAAGGTTGATCCAAACGTTCCAAAATAGTGACGGCCTTTTTTCCCTTTAAAATTTCTCCGAGCATATCTGCCGGGAATGGACGGAACATGACAAGGTCAACAACTCCAACCTTAATGCCTCGTGTTTCACGCAAGTAATCCACAACGGCTTCCGCACTGGGAACCAAACTACCCTGACCTAAAATGAGATAATCGGCATCTTCTGCCCTGTACGTCATTACACGCGAATATCTTCTACCTGTCAACTCATAATATTCATCAAAAGCACGATCTGCCAGTTCTTGTATATGATCAAAGAAAAATGGCCGTTGTGCAGCGACACTTTGCATGTATGAATCCTGGTTTTGTACAATACCGGCCATCACAGGGTTGTCCACATCCCACAATTCGGGGATACGGCGACGTGTTTCACCATAAATAATACGTTGGGCAGGAGTTGGTGTTTTGATGATATCGTCTGGTAAGCCCAGATATTCTTTGATCAATTCGCGTTCGGGCAAAAGGAAGGACTCGATCAAGTGTGTGGTCAAAAAGCCATCCTGTGCAATAATCCCTGGAGAGAGGGCCAATTCTGCAATTCGGTGCGCAATAATATTAAGGTCGGCAACGTGTTGTGCCTTTTTTGCAAACATTTGAAAAAAGCCAGTATCATCTATGGCGTGATAATCATCATGTCCTGCATGAACATTCAAAGTGGATTTGGTCATGGCCCGTGCACCGATGTTCAAAACATAGGTAAGTCGCTTACCAACAGCGGCATAGAGCGACTCGTGCATATAGGCAATACCCTGACCGGATGAAAAGTTGGCGGCACGTAAACCGGTCATGGACAAACCTGCGGTGACCGCAGCAGCGGCATGTTCCCCTTCGGGTTCGATAAAAATCAAAGGTTTGTCCGAAATATTCAAATGCCCCTTGGCAGCGGCATCTGCCCAATATTCTCCCATTTGTGTGGAAGGTGTAATGGGAAATGCCCCAGCGGCATCCGTGGATTCACGTTCGCACATAATTGCGGCCGTGTTTCCGTCCATGGCTACCGGCTTACCGGGATATTTGTATTTAGAAGATTTCTTGTCTTTACTCTTTGTGATTTTTTTGGGTACTCCAATTTTCTGCAGAACTGACTGGCTCATAATATGAGGATTAATGTTGTACTAATAGATAGCTATGCTTTCAAAACTTTGAATTTGTAACTTCTGCCAAGTGTTTGGTATATGCGGCCAAATCAATACAGCTTTTCATTTTGTCGAATTCTGCACTGTATTCTTCGTCCAGGGTGAATGTTATAGGGCTCAAATCAAAGTTGTTGAATTCACTGTTGATGGTTTGACATTTATTCAGCAATATTTCTACAGTGTCATCTTCATTGGATTCAATACCATTTTTTAATAAAAATCCTTTTAAATAATGCGAAATGGATTTTCGGGCACTCCTGCACACCATATATGGTACGACATCTTCGGCGGGTCGATTTAATTCACTTTGGGCTGCCTCAAGAAACTGATCAGCCTGCTCGAATTTGGTTTTAATTTGATTGGTGTCCATATTAAAAGTTTTTAATTGACAATAGGAATCAAGTAACTTGTTAGGAATTGTCACTAAAATTATTGAAAGTAAAGTCCTCATTTAATGACATTTATCAGTAACCAAACAAATTTGTTGAGGTGGATTGGGTTTGATAAACTCATGGCAGAGCATGAATTCCATCTCAGTTCTTTTTACTTCAATCTATTTTAGCATATATCAGTAAGGGGTAACATGATCGTACAGCCAGTTTATCACTGTTTATGGGTTGGAACCCTACCTTGCTTTTGAACAAACAAGAGAAGTGTTGAGGTGTTTAGCTCAATTGGAGGGTGGTTTCACCTACCGTTTTTGAGAGGTCCAAAACCCCTTCTTTGGCTCCTTCAATCAAAGAAAATACCTGAATAGTTAATATTTTAATGATTTTTGTCACAAAACCAGTTTCCCAATTGTCCATACCGTAGGGATCAAACTCAAGATCAGATGAACACCATAAACAG
>JBNLBG010000066.1:0-15680 GCA_050303195.1 Allomuricauda sp.
CATAACCTTAAGAATATAGATGTCACCATTCCGCGCGAAAAGCTCGTGGTGATCACAGGACTTTCGGGCAGCGGAAAATCCTCTTTAGCCTTCGATACTATTTACGCTGAAGGTCAGCGTCGGTATATAGAAACGTTCTCGGCCTACGCTCGACAATTCTTGGGCGGATTGGAACGCCCTGATGTGGATAAAATCGATGGGCTTTCCCCGGTAATCGCCATTGAACAAAAAACGACCTCAAAATCGCCCCGTTCCACCGTTGGAACTATTACTGAGGTTTATGATTTTCTTCGTTTGCTCTTCGCCCGTGCCGGAGATGCCTATAGCTACAACACGGGCGAAAAAATGGTGAGCTATAGCGATGAACAAATCAAAAATCTGATTATTGAATCCTATTTGAACAAGAAAATCAATGTGTTGGCGCCTGTTGTCAAATCCAGAAAAGGGCATTATCGCGAACTGTTTGAGCAAATAGGCAAGCAAGGCTTTGTGAAAGTGCGGGTAGACGGTGAAATTTTGGACATTACCAAAGGCATGAAGGTGGACCGCTACAAAACCCACGATATAGAAATTGTCATCGATCGCTTAAAAGTGAGTGATACCGAGGATTTCCACAAACGCCTGGGGGAAACCATCAATACCGCCATGTACAGTGGTGAAAATGTGCTTATGGTCTTGGAAGAAGGTGAAAGTGTCCCCCGTTATTTTAGTCGGGACTTGATGTGCCCCTCCACTGGCATCTCCTATCCCACCCCGGAACCCAACACCTTTTCGTTCAACTCACCCAAAGGGATGTGTCCAAAATGTAGCGGACTTGGTCATGTTCACGAAGTAAACGAACACAAAATCATCCCAAATAAAAAAATATCCATCAAAGCCGGTGGATTGGCACCTCTTGGCGAATACAAGAAATCATGGGCTTTTAAACAGTTAGAGACCATTGCCCAACGGTATGGATTTGATTTATCGGACGCCATTGAAAAAATCCCTGCCGAGGCCATGGAAATCATTTTGAATGGCGGAAAAGAAAGTTTTGAGGTCGATTCCAAGACTTTGGGTGTAAAACGACAATATAAAATCGATTACGAAGGTATTTCCAATTTTATCAAAACCCAATTTGAAGAAGCCAACTCCTCGTCCATCAAACGATGGGCCAAGGAATATATGGACAAGATAGAATGCCCCGATTGTAATGGGGCACGCTTGCGAAAGGAATCACTCTACTTTAAGATTGGTGAAAGAAATATTGCAGAACTGGCTCAAATGGACATTGCCGAGCTGGCCGAGTTCTTTGAGAAGTTGGAAAATACTCTTGAAGGCAACCAAAAGATAATTGCCGAGGAAATCATCAAGGAAATCAGGACCCGAATCCGTTTTCTACTAGATGTGGGGCTGGATTATCTTTCCTTGAACCGAAGTTCCAAATCACTTTCTGGCGGTGAGGCGCAGCGCATCCGGTTGGCCACCCAGATAGGGTCCCAATTGGTGGGCGTACTCTATATTTTGGATGAGCCCAGCATTGGTCTTCATCAACGGGACAATGAGCGATTGATTCATTCCTTGGAGTCCCTTCGGGATATTGGGAACTCTGTTATTGTGGTGGAACATGACCGGGATATGATCGAAAGTGCGGACCATGTTATTGATATAGGTCCCAAGGCCGGGAAACATGGCGGTGAGATCATTTCTGAAGGGACTCCACAAGAATTGAAGGACCACCACACCCTTACAGCTCAATACATTACGGGTGAACTGGAAATTCCTGTTCCCACAGAACGTAGAAAAGGAACAGGCAAAAAAATTGTTCTTACAGGTTGCACGGGAAACAACCTGAAAAATGTTACCACTGAATTTCCTTTGGGAAAACTGATTGGGGTTACGGGAGTTTCAGGTAGTGGAAAGTCAACATTGATCAACGAGACCCTCTACCCTATTATGAACGCCCATTACTTCAACGGCGTGAAAAAGCCCATGCCCTATAAGAAAATTACGGGATTACAGCATATCGACAAGGTCATTGATATTAACCAATCTCCCATTGGACGTACTCCACGTTCCAATCCGGCTACGTATACTGGTGTTTTCAGTGAAATTCGGGCCTTGTTCGCCAAAACCACCGAAGCATCAATCCGAGGGTACAAACCGGGACGATTCAGTTTTAACGTGGCTGGAGGTCGATGTGAAACCTGTCAGGGAGGAGGATTAAAAGTAATTGAAATGAACTTCTTGCCCGATGTGTATGTGGAATGTGAGACCTGCAACGGCAAACGTTTCAACCGAGAAACGCTTGAAATTCGATATAAGGGCAAATCCATTGCCGATGTATTGGACATGACCATTAACGAGGCGGTGGATTTTTTTGAGAACATTCCCAAAATCCATCGGAAGTTAAAGACAATAAAAGACGTGGGATTGGGTTATATATCATTGGGGCAACAGTCCACTACCCTGTCCGGTGGTGAAGCGCAACGGGTGAAGTTGGCCACAGAACTTTCCAAGCGCGACACCGGAAACACGTTTTACATCCTCGACGAACCTACAACTGGATTGCATTTTGAAGATATCCGTGTGCTGATGGAAGTGTTAAATCAGCTTGTGGACAAAGGCAATACCATTTTGGTTATCGAGCACAATATGGATGTGATCAAAATGATGGATCATATCATCGATATAGGGTACGAAGGAGGCCGTGGAGGGGGAATGGTTGTTGCAACGGGTACCCCGGAGGAAGTTTCAAAAGATAAAAAGAGCTATACGGCAAAATTTTTGAGAAAAGAACTGGATAATACCAAACAAAATATCGCCAAGGCCGTTTAAATAAATAGAATTATGCAAATGCGAAAAGAACAACACACCAAGGGGTGGAATGAGATAAAGACCAATGACTCATGGGCCATATTCAAGATTATGGGTGAATTTGTCTACGGATTTGAGAAAATGAGTGCCATTGGCCCCTGTGTTTCCATATTTGGTTCTGCTCGGGTAAAGGAAGGGGAACACTACTACGATCTATCCGTAAAAGTGGCACAAAAATTGGCCGAAGCGGGTTATGGAGTCATCACTGGTGGTGGCCCCGGAATTATGGAAGCCGGAAACAAAGGCGCCCATTTGGCCGGAGGAACTTCTGTGGGACTCAATATTGACCTTCCGTTTGAACAACACGACAATCCTTTTATAGATGAAGACAAAAGTTTGGATTTTGATTATTTCTTTGTTCGAAAAGTCATGTTTGTGAAATATTCCCAAGGATTTGTGGTCATGCCCGGTGGATTTGGCACATTGGACGAATTTTTTGAGGCCCTTACCCTTATCCAAACCCATAAAATACACAAATTCCCCATCATTTTAGTAGGCTCCAAGTTTTGGAAAGGCCTAATCGATTGGATTAAAAATACACTATTGGAAGCTGGGAACATTAGCCCTAGGGACCTAGATCTGATCAAATTGGTGGACACGGAAGATGAGGTCGTGGAAATCTTGGATTCTTTCTACAAAGAACGTGACCTTAGCCCAAATTTCTAAATCGACCACCTTTGAACATCCGCTCTATTCCATTTAGAATATCACTGCTCTTCTACATGCTTTGTACCTCGCTATGGGGTCAGCATAGAAATGAGCTCACGGCGGAATTGGACGGAAGGGATATTAAGATTACGCAGAAATTCACCTATGTAAATCAATCCAACGAAGGACTTTCGATACTGTATTTCAATGATTGGAACCATGCTTACTCTAACAAGAATACGGCTTTGGCCAAACGCTTTGCGGAAGAATTCAACCGTAGTCTCCACTTGGCAAAGGATCGTGAAAGGGGTTTCACTAATATCAAAAGTATTGTAGCCCATGATTATGCTGGTTTGGACTGGGAACGTTTGGGCAATCGGGACCTTATTGCAGTAACCTTGAACGAGGTGCTACAGCCCAATGATTCCATTCAGCTGTTCTTTACTTATACCGTTCAACTTCCCGATACAAAATTCACCTCCTATGGTTTTGCCCCAGGTTTTGGGTACAACTTAAAAAACTGGTATCTCACCCCTGCGGTATACAATGGGGAATGGAAGCTCTACGATAATATGAACCTGGATGATCTGTACACAGGTGTAACAGAAACTACTATAAACCTCACCTTTCCAGAGCGATTGCACCTCGCATCCAATTTTAATGAATCCAATGTGTCAAAGTTTCCTGGAGGGCAACATGTACAACTCAACGGAAGAGATAGAAAAAGTTGTGTGATCAATCTGTCCGCCATCGACAGGTTCTCCAAACACCGCATTGGAAACGTGACGGTCACCACCGATTTGGAATCCAATAAATACGATGAAATATATCAAGGTATTTCTATCAGTAAAATTGTGCATTACATACAGGAAAATCTCGGGGAGTATCCCCATGAAAATTTACTGGTCAGTGAATTCGATTACAACAGATCTCCCTTATATGGTGTAAACCAACTCCCTTCATTCATCCGTCCTTATGAGGAGCAGTTCCAGTTTGAGATGAAATTCTTAAAAACGGCCATTCATAGTTATCTGCAGGAAACCTTGTTCTTGAACCCTAGAACCGAACGTTGGGTAAATGACGCCATCGGATACTATCTTATGATCAAATACGTGGAAGACCACTATCCCAATCAGAAGTTGGCCGGAAAGCTTTCCAAAATTTGGGGCATAAAAGGATTTCATTTGGCCCAAATGGATTTTAATGAGCAATATGCCATGCTCAGTATGCTGTCTGCCCGAAAAAATATTGACCAGGCATTGACCACCCGTAATGACTCTCTTATAAAGTTCAACGAGAAAATCGCGAATGGCTATAAAGCAGGGCTCGGGATGTCCTACCTATCAGAATATCTTGGAGAGAAAAAGATAGACAGCAGCATTACGACATTTTATAAGAATTTTAAACTGGAACCAAAAGTGTCTGTTTCCGATTTCAGAAAAACCATTGAGCAGTTTTCAAATAAAAATGTTGACTGGTTTTTTGAAGAATATGTGGCCACCGACAAGAAAATTGATTTCAAGATCCAAAAAATTGAAAAGACCGAAGACTCCATCTCTTTGATCATTAAAAACAAGCGCGGCACCAATGTTCCCATTTCACTCTTTGGGCTTCAAAATGATTCTGTGGTCTCTCACTATTGGTTTACCGATATTGACACCACCAAGACCGTGACCATTCCCCTAAATGGTGAAGATCGTATGGTGCTCAACTATGACCAAAAAATTCCAGAGTTCAACCAGCGCAACAACTGGAAAACCCTTAATGGCTTTTTCTCCAGCAATAAAAAGTTGAAATTTCAATTTTTCAAGGATACGGAAGACCCCTATTACAATCAGGTTTTTTATGTGCCTATTGCCAATTTCAACATCTATGATGGGATTACCCCAGGCATGCGAATCTACAATAAGACCTTTTTGGAAAGGCCGTTTCAGTACGATATTTCACCCACGTATTCCTTTTTGGAACGGACCCTGGTAGGAAGGGCAAGCTTCAGATACCGAAAATACCACAATAAAACTGGGCTTTATGTATCCAACTATTCCATTTCGGGATCTACGTCCCATTTTCAGGTAAATTCCCGTTTTTCAACCCTTACCCCTGCCGTCAGTTTTGGTTGGAGACCCAATGATCTGTTGTCCAATCGAAGACAGACACTTCTGTTTCGCTACAGAAATGTTTTCAGGAGTATTGATGACAACATTGTGGATGAGATAGACACTGATCCAGATTATGGGGTGATGAATGTACGGTTCACTGATGTGGACAACAACATTTTAAACTATAGATCTTGGTTTTTGGACGCACAGCATTCCAGTGATTTCACCAAACTTATTTTTGAAATGGAATACAGAAAGTTGTTTCAAAGCAACCGGCAGTTGAACTTTAGGCTTTTTGCCGGGAAGTTCCTTCGCAACAAGACCGAATCCGATTTTTTCAGTTTTGCATTGGACAGACCTACGGATTACATGTTTGATCTGGCCTATTTGGGTAGATCTGAAAATTCTGGGATTTACAGCCAGCAAATCATCATTTCTGAAGGAGGTTTTAAATCCAAATTGGAAAATCCATTTGCCAACGATTGGATTGTCACCACCAATGCCAGCACCAATATTTGGAGATGGGTTGAAGCCTATGGCGATCTAGGGTTTATAAAGAACAAAGGAACAGATACGCGTTTTGTCTACGATTCTGGAATTCGGTTGAATTTGGTTACCGACTATTTTGAGCTTTATTTTCCGGTTTATTCCAACAATGGATGGGAGATCGGCCAAGATGACTACGGACAAAACATCCGCTTTGTGGTCACCATAAGCCCTAAAATATTGGTGGGCTTGTTCACCCGAAAATGGTTTTAATATTGCTATATCCTCAACAAAGAAGCATTTTTAGGCTATTAATTTCTCGCATTCATTTTTAAATACCTATTTTTTTATCATATTGTTAATTTATTAACAAGGTTACGTATTGCAAATCTGGATGTATTTTAGTAATTTCGCAGAAATCCAGAATGACCTACATGAAACCTGACCCGAGTACGAGCAATGACATATCCTTTGCAGATTTTCAATCGCAGATTCTTCAAGATTATGAGACTGCCGTCACCAGTCGAGAATGTAGTTTAATGGGCAGGCGCGAAGTACTCTCCGGAAAAGCGAAGTTTGGAATTTTTGGAGACGGAAAGGAACTTCCACAATTGGCCATGGCCAGAGCTTTTCAAGACGGGGATTTTAGAAGTGGGTATTACCGCGACCAAACCTTTATGATGGCCCTTGGCTATCTAAATCCCAAAGAATTTTTCCACGGGCTGTACGCCACCACCGATTTGGAAAAGGAACCTATGAGTGCCGGAAGGCAGATGGGAGGTCATTTTGTGACACACAGTTTAAATGAGGATGGCACCTGGAAAGATCTCACCAAACAGAAGAACAGCAGTGCCGATATTTCCTGTACTGCCGGTCAAATGCCAAGGTTGGTAGGGTTGGCGCAGGCTTCAAAAATATATAGGAACGTTAAGGGTATAGATCAAACCAATTTTTCCAACAATGGAAATGAAGTGGCCTGGGGCACCATTGGAAATGCAAGTACCAGCGAGGGGCACTTTTTTGAAGCCCTGAATGCTGCCGGTGTAATGCAAGTTCCAATGGTCATTTGCATTTGGGATGATGATTATGGGATCTCGGTACCTTCAAAATACCACACCACCAAAGGAGATATTTCAGAAGCCCTAAAAGGTTTTCAGCGTGATGAGGATCAGGAAGGTTTTGAGATTTTAAAAATCAAAGGATGGGACTACACCGGTCTTATCCACGCCTTTGAAAATGCTTCTGATATTGCGCGGGACAACCATGTTCCTGTATTGATTCACGTTACCGAGCTTACCCAACCCCAAGGACATTCCACTTCGGGTTCCCATGAACGGTACAAATCACCGGAACGTTTAGAGTGGGAACGTGAAAATGACTGTAACAAACGATTCAGGGAATGGATTCTGGAAAATGGTATCAGTACTGAAGAGGAGCTCAAAAAATTGGAGCGCGAAATTAAGCATAAGGTGCGCTCTGCCAAAAAAGAAGCTTGGAACGAGTTTTTAAAACCACATCTTCAGGCTAAAAAACAACTTGTGCAATTGTTGGACAATGTTGCTGCAAAAAGCTCCAATCGTTCGTTTCTTACAAAAATAAAGAACGACCTTATTGCCATTGAAGAACCTTTAAAAAAGGATTTGGCTTCTAAATCCCGAAACGCGCTGCGTTACCTCTTGGGGGAATCAACCCCAGAAAAACAACAGCTCCAACAATGGATCAATACTTTTTTGGCCAACAATGAGCCAAAGTATAGTTCACACCTGTACAGTGAGTTGCCCAACAAAGCCACAAAAGTTGCCGCAGTTTCACCTATCTATCCAGAGGATTTGGAAGAAGTAGATGGCCGAATCATCCTGCGCGATAATTTCGATGCGCTTCTCTCCAAATACCCACAAGCTTTGGTTTTTGGAGAAGATACCGGAAATATTGGTGATGTAAACCAGGGGTTGGAAGGACTACAGAAAAAATACGGTGAGTTGCGTGTGGCCGATACCGGAATCCGGGAAACCACCATCATTGGTCAAGGCATTGGACTTGCCCTAAGAGGTTTACGCCCTATTGCTGAGATTCAATATTTAGATTATATCCTCTATGCCATTCAAACCTTGAGTGATGATTTAGCATCCTTAATGTATCGAACTGTTGGAAAGCAAAAAGCGCCACTTATCGTTCGTACACGAGGCCATCGATTGGAAGGAATTTGGCATTCCGGTTCTCCCATGTCTGGATTGATCAGTTTATTGAGGGGCATGTATATCTTGACCCCTAGAAATATGACGCAAGCGGCTGGTTTTTATAATACCTTGATGAAAAGTGATGAACCAGCTATAATTATAGAGAGTCTTAATGGATATCGGCTTAAAGAGAAAAAACCTACCAATCTCGGAGAGTTCTGCACCCCTATTGGAAAGGTAGAAACCTTAAAAGAGGGTACCGACATTACCTTGCTCTCCTATGGCTCCACGCTACGAATTGTGGAAAAGGTCGCCCAAGATTTGTTGGAAGTAGGTATTGATGCCGAGGTAATTGATGTGCAGACCCTTCTGCCTTTTGATTTGAATCACGATGTGGTTAAAAGCCTAAAAAAAACAAACCGTCTCTTAATTGTAGACGAGGATGTTCCCGGAGGATGTTCTGCCTATTTGCTACAGGAAATCATTGAAAACCAAAAGGGGTACCGTTATCTGGACAGTGCTCCACAAACACTTACTGCAAAATCGCACAGACCGGCCTATGCCACAGATGGCGATTATTTTTCCAAGCCCAATGCCGAGGACATTTTTGAAAAAGTGTATGGAATTATGCACGAGGCGGACCCAAACTCCTATCCAACCCTCCGATAATTGAATTTCAACGAAAAATAGCAATGAAGACCTATATTTGGTCTATTATTGTTGTTCTGATTACGACATAATTCATACTTTCACGTGAATTAAAATTCCCCTAAATGAAAAATAATGCTTTAGTCCACTTGGGGTTGGCCATACTTCGGATAGTACCTTCTGTATTTATGATCACCCATGGATACCCAAAACTTCTTAACCTAATCAATGGAAATACCGAGTTTGCCAATCCTTTTGGTATCGGTCAGGCTCCTACCCTTTTTTTAACCGTCATTGCGGAATTTCTTTGCCCTGTCTTAATGATAATAGGGTTTAAAACGAGATGGGTGGCCATTCCAACCGCTTTTACCATGTTCGTCGCCGCGTTTGTAATTCATGGTGCTGACCCCTTTAGCACAAAGGAGAAAGCCTTGCTGTATTTCGTGGTTTTCTTGGTTGTATTCTTGTTGGGTCCGGGTAAATACAGTGTGGACAAAAGGTAATCCTAAATTATTTCCGTAAGCAACTCCTTGAGCAGTTCGGACTGGGCCATGTTATTGGCTCCTACCCCTTTGCTTTTCAAATCCAGTTCCCGTAAACTTGAAATGATACCACTCACCCGCTTCATGGGATAGTTTCTGGCCGCTACGGTATATTCCTTCACAAAATAAGGATTAACCCCTAACACCTTGGCCACATTTCCGGGAGAATGATCCTTTAATCCATGGTATTGCAACAACTGCGTGAAGAAAGTGTTCAACAGGGTTACCGTGACCACAAATGGGTTGTCCTTGGGGTTTTGGGCAAAATAATCTATGATTCGGGCAGCCTTCCCCACATTTCGTTCTCCAATAGCTTTTTTCAACTCAAAATTATTGAAATCCTTACTGATGCCAATATGCTGCTCTATCAATTTAGGGGTAATCTCAGTGGATGGAGGGACCACCAAAGTCAATTTATTGAGTTCGTTGTTAATCTTGCCTAAATCCGTACCCAAAAACTCAACAAGTAAAATACAGGCTTTGGGTGAAATCTTATAATTTTTGCTGCCCAATGTTCTCCGTATCCATTCGGCCACCTGGTTTTCATACAGCTTTTTACTTTCAAAAAGTTCACCATTTTTTTGAACGGCTTTATACAACTTTTTGCGCTTGTCGAGTTTCTTGTATTTATAGCAAATAACCAAAACCGTTGTCGGTTGTGGATGCTCCACGTAGGCCGTTAGATTTTCAATGGTTCGTGATAGGTCTTGTGCTTCCTTTACAATGACCACTTGATGTTCGGCCATCATAGGAAATCGTTTGGCATTGGAAATTACTTCGTCCACAGAGGTGTCACGACCATAAAGCACCATTTGGTTGAATCCCTTCTCATCTTCAGAAAGTACATTGTCCGCAATATATTGTGAAATCTTATCAATATAGTACGATTCCTCTCCCATTAAAAAGTAGATGGGTTTCGGTTTCCCAGCATCAATTTCCGCAACAATTTCCTTTACCTTGTCCATTCCGAAAAAATTTCATCAATTTTGTCCAATGCAACCCTTGAACTTTCCCACATATTCCTTCCGAATCAAAAATAGCCAAAATAGGCACTATATTTTTGATGGCATCCGCAAAAAATTTGTTTTGCTGCAGCCAGAAGAATGGGTACGTCAGCATGTGGTTCATTTTCTGACCTTCACAAAAAATTATCCAAAGAGCCTTATCAACGTGGAAAAACAATTGCTGGTGAATAAAATGAAAAAGCGATATGATATTGTGGTTTTCAATCCTGATGGTTCTATTTTCCTTTTGGTGGAATGCAAAGCGCCCGAGATAAAAATAGATCAAGCTACCTTTGATCAGATTGCCCGGTATAACCATCAATTGCAATCCAACTATTTAATGGTGACCAATGGAATGGAACATTACTATTGCCAAATGGATCATGAGAATGAAAAATATACGTTTTTGAAGGATATTCCTGATTTTAGCCGTTAATTTGCCCTCGTTTTGAAAATCGCCGTAGTCATACTCAACTGGAATGGGGAATCCTTGTTAAGACGGTTCCTTCCCTCGGTCATGGCCCACTCTGCAGGAGCGGATATTTATGTGGTGGACAATGCCAGCACTGATGGTTCAGTTGACTTTTTGAAAAGGGAATATCCACAAATCGGGATTGTACAGAATTCAGAAAATGGCGGTTTTGCCAAAGGATATAACGATGGCCTAAAACATATTGAAGCAGACATTTATTGTCTTTTGAATTCCGATGTGGAGGTTTCCCCAAATTGGTTGGGACCTATTCGTGAAGCGTACAGCAACTTTCCCGAGGCTGCCATCATCCAACCCAAAATATTAGATTTAAAGAATAAGGACTATTTTGAATATGCGGGTGCGGCAGGTGGTTTTATTGACATGTTGGGTTATCCATTTTGTAGGGGCCGCATATTTCAGGCTTTGGAAAAGGATGAAGGTCAATATGATGACATCATGGAAATTTTCTGGGCCACCGGGGCATGTATGTTCATTAAGAGTGACGTTTTTAATTCTTTGGGTGGGTTTGATGAAGATTATTTTGCCCACCAAGAGGAAATTGACCTCTGTTGGAGGGCAAAAAATGCAGGACACAAAGTCCTTTATGTGGGAAAGAGCCACATTTACCATTTGGGAGGTTCTACCCTGAGCAATATGAACCCCAAAAAGACCTATCTTAATTTTAGGAACTCATTATACTCTATCACCAAAAACCTCCCCACCAAAAAAGCATTTCCTATTATCCTCTTGCGTTTGTTGTTGGATGGCATTGCCGCATTGCGTTTTGTTTTTCAGTTGAAGTTTGCGCATTGTTGGGCCATTTTACGCGCTCATATTAGTTTTTATGGTAACTTTAGGAAACTTTACAAGAAGCGGGAAAAAGCTAATTTTATATTAAAGTACTATACCACGACATCCATAGTCTGGTCTCATTTCGTAAATCAAGTAAAGAATTTTAACATTTTAGTAAAAGATTAACTATACCGGAATATAGACATTTTGCTTTTTATCTAATTTTGGTTGAAATTTTAACATCGATATATCTAACAATCCTTAAATTATATACTTAACTATGAAAAAAGTTTTCCTAGGAACATTGGCGATGGCCGTTCTATTATCATCATGCGTATCCCAAAAAAAATACGCCGACCTTGAAGCCAAACAGAAAGAAACCCAAGACTTATTGAATTCTGCCACCGTTAAACTAAACGACTGCTTGGAGGAGAAAGCCACTGCAGATTCAAGATTGCAAACCCTCGAAGATCAAAACGCATTTTTAAAAGCGAACAACCAAGAACTCATCAATAACATGGGCAACTTGACTACGCTTACTACTAAAGGTGCCGAGAACCTTGAAAAATCACTGGAAAGTCTTCGTGAAAAAGATCTTACCATCAGAAAATTGCAAGACGCCGTTACCCGAAGAGACTCTGTAAACCTTGCTTTGGTTCAGAGCTTGAAAGGTGTGTTGGGCAACTTGGATGATGAAGACATCGAAATTAGCGTTGAAAAAGGTGTAGTATTCGTTTCCATTTCTGACAAATTATTATTTAGAAGTGGTAGCTACAATGTAACCAATGCTGCTAAGGAAGTATTGGGCAAAGTGGCCAAAGTGGTAAACAACAAGCCTGATTTTGAATTTATGGTTGAAGGTCATACCGATAATGTACCTTACCGTAGTGGAGTTCTATTGGACAACTGGGATTTGAGTGCTAAAAGAGCAACATCCGTTGTGCGAATCCTTCAAAACGACTTTGGTGTAGATCCTGCTCGTATGACAGCTGCAGGACGTAGCTACTACGTACCACTTGTAAGCAATGACACTTCAGCAGACAGGGCCAAAAACAGAAGAACCCGAATCGTGGTACTTCCAAAAATCGACCAGTTCTACAACATGATCGAAGAAGGTATGAAAGACCCTGCTATCAGTGGAGGTCAATAAGACCTAATAAACATATAACATATATTGAAAAGCGGCCTCTTGGGCCGCTTTTTTTATGCTAGAGTATTTCCAGACTGCCTTTTCCTTCTCGGACTACTTCGGGAATACCCTGCGAGAGGTCAATTACCGTTGAAGCTACATTATCCCCATAACCGCCATCAATCACAACATCAACCAGATTTTCCCATTTTTCAAAAATGAGTTCTGGGTCCGTGGTATATTCCAAAATATCATCCTCATCATGGATGGAGGTGGAAACGATGGGATTGCCCAATTCCGTGACCAGGGCCCGGGCAATATTATTGTTGGGTACCCGTATCCCCACGGTCTTCTTTTTTTTAAAATCCTTTGGAAGATTGTTGTTACCAGGCAAAATAAACGTATATGGCCCCGGTAATGCCCGTTTTAAAATCTTAAAAGTAGAGGAATCAATTTGTCGCACATAGTCTGACAAATTACTTAAATCTGCACAAACAAATGACCAGTTGGCTTTTTCCAATTTCACTCCCTTGATACGTGCAATACGTTGCAATGCTTTGGAATTGGTGATGTCGCACCCGAGCCCATAAACCGTGTCCGTCGGATAAATAACAAGCCCCCCCTTCCTCAACACATTGCCAATCTTTTCAATCTGCCTGGGGTTTGGATTTTCCTCATAAAGTTTTATGAACTCTGCCATTCCTTTTATCTATAACCATACAAATTAAAGAAGATTACGCACATAGTCCGTAATAGAAATCAAGAGATAGTGTTAAAAATAACTTTTCGAACCAACCTTTTGGTATAGCACATCTCCATTACAAAAGCGAATACGTCAATTGAAAGTTGGCATTCATGCATTTACCACCTTTCACCAAATTGAAAATCAACAGCTTTGTACAAACCCCTTTTCAAAGATAAAATGAGAGCGAACAACCTTATTAAAACCATTTCTGTAATTCTGCTGTTTCCACTACTGATGAAGTGCAGTTATCAGAGAAACAAGGAAAATGACAAATTGGACGATGGCAGAGTCATTGTGAACCATCTGGACAGTCTCTTTGGTGCACTGTCCAAAATAAACAGTAATACCAAGGATTTCCAAGAGTCTATTGTGTTCATCAACGAGAATATTAGACAAACCATTGAGCATAATATAACCAATACTCTGATACTAAATGAAATCCAAACATACTACAATCAAAAAAAGCATGACTTTTCCTTTGTGCAATCTGCGGATAAAAGATTTGCAATATTTTCTTGGGATACACAAAAACCAGATTTTCCAATAAAGAATATCGCTTTCTATGTGAACAAAAACAAGCCTGTACCCACATCTCTATTTGGTAACCCTTTGCGGTATGATCAGATAGAAGTCATTGAAAATGAATCCGGAATGCCAGTTTACATTCTTGGTGACTTTCAAAATCCGTGGAATCCTCCGCACAGTTATCATCTAAGTGCATATTTGATTCAAAGCGAAGGAATTGAAGAGGGCAAAGTTTTTCCAAATGGTGAAAGCCGTGTTACGGTTCGATGCGCTATGAATGATACCACTAATTGTTTGAAACCTCATAATGGCAAAACGCGTACAAAATCGCTTTACATGGCCATTTCGCAAAAGTCTCTTGCCAATAACAATGGAGAATATGTCTTTAATTAATCTTTATTCGATAAGGATTGGTTCCTCCTCCATTTTGTCAGTACCATAAACCCCAATATCATCCACAACCACCACCCCCAAAGAATCCTTGTCAAATACAAGACTGATAGTTCGTAGCTTACTTAGATTTAAACTGTCATTATTCTTCAAAAAAGATGAAATGGGCAAGTAGCCACTCTTCAATTGAACTTCCCAATCTTCTCCTATCATTTCCTCATCCAAAAACTTGAACTTGGTAAATTTGGTTTTGATCGGTACTGGCAGAATATTTGTGCTTGCCAAGTCAACAGAAGCCGTGTTGCCCAAACTATCTTTTAGGACAATACTGAAGTTGAATCCCATTCCAGAAAAATCCTTTTCCTTTTCCTTAAGGTCCAATTCTGAAACATTTCCAACCGCAACAGACAGTGCCAAGGTATCCATGGCGCTAAAATCTTTTAAAGCATCGGGTATGTGAATATGGTATTGCGGTAATGAATCTTTCCCAGCTTCGCTTCCATACGTCCACCCCAAAACCAAGGCGTTGTTTTGTCGCTTTTCATTATCCCGCGACATAAGTCCCTCTTCACGCCATATTTTAAAATTCTCTGCCTGTATTTGAATGTTCTCTTTCCCTGTGGTAACACCCAAATCATCTTCAAAATCGAGCAGTATTTTTTTGGAAGCATCCGCATATTGGCTCAAATAGGTTTCTTTGGGCAACCAGTCCTTAACAACATCCACACTTTTAAAAACATTTCTATAATCTTTATTTCCCTTCAAAACGGCTTCCGCAAAGGCACTGATATACACCTTCGCCATTTGGCGTTGATCCTCTCCAGAAACCAACGGTTTTAGGTTCAATAGCCATTTCATCGGTGCACCAAAATCAGAACGTCCCCAAGTGGAATTGAACTGGCCATGGTTCGCGTGGTTCATATAAACTCCGGCCTTAAATCCTTTAAAATCATCTGTAAACTGTAGTCTGTGATAGGGGCGCATCCCCCAAAAACTGACTTCGTCAGAATCGTAAGCACCTTGGAGGGACAGATAGTTGATGTTCTTTAGCGTGATTTCCCGTTCATAGCGATAATCGGTTGGCGCAACGGTAATGATACCTTTGATTCCGAAACCGAAATTGAAGGTTTCCTGCGCATTATCTGGAAATCGTTCCAATGTATTGAA
>JBNLBG010000067.1:0-15558 GCA_050303195.1 Allomuricauda sp.
AAGAAATTTGTGTGAACGGCACTTTGGAACTTCGCCTAAGCGATTTTGGCCTGGAGCCGCCCCGCAAAGCATTGGGCATGATAAAAGTGGACAATGACATTAAAGTGAATGTTTCTTTGGTAATCACGGAAGCTTAGTATTTCATAACGTTTATTACAAACGAAAGCACTGTCAATGATCTGTTGGCGGTGCTTTTGTGTTTATATTAATTTGAGTTTTCTATATGCTAAATGTCAATTATTTAATACTTTACAAGATACATTTTGCCATCCTGAAGACTATATCATTATGAAGAAATCCAATTATCTATCTGTTCTCACCTTACTGGTTTGTTTATCACTCACAGCCCAAGAAAGACCCAATATTGTGTTGATTTTTCCCGATAATCTTGGCATGGGGGAAGTTGGAGTATATGGTGGTGTGAGAGGTGTACCAACGCCATATATTTATAGGATAGGGAATAAGGTAAACAACCCAAACCTTATGGTTGGAACCCTCCACACAAACCCCTTGGGAAGCTAGGTTGATTATGGAAACCACTAGGGAAGGAGTTTTAGGAGGGAAGACCACCACCAACAGGACCATTTATACCAAAGGATATCGCTAAGAAAGCAGTATATTGTCAGCAAGAATTAATTATAAACAATTTTTAGGATGAGAATATTTATGACAATAAAAAAAGCCATTCCTTTTGGTCTTTTTCTTCTATTGATGGCCACACAGTCCTGTGCTCAGGACAAATTTGGTGGCCTTGCGCTGTATACGGTTAGGGACAATATGGGCGAAGATCCCAAAGCAACCTTAAAGAAAGTGGCCGAAGCAGGGTATGCCTATATTGAGGCAGCAGGGTATAATGAAGGAAAGTTCTACGGTATGGCTCCGGAAGATTTTAAAGCCTATTTGGAAAGTTTAGGGCTGAAACCCGTGAGTACACACCAAGGGTCTGCCACTTTGGATAATATTGACGAGGAAATTAAAGCGGTAAAGGCTGCCGGGTTTGAATATTTTACCATCCCCGTGCCTCCTATGGGTCTTTTTACTTTTAATGAAGAGAGCATGACTATGGGAATGGAGGGAACTGCTGCCAATTTAGCTGAGATATTGACTGAGATGGGAAAAAAATGTGAGGCCGCCGGTTTAAAATTGTTGTATCACAACCATGATTTTGAATATAAAAAGAACGCCGATGGGATAGTTCCCATTGATTATTTATTGGAAAACACCGATCCAAAATATGTGAACTTTCAAATGGATTTATATTGGGTGACCCGGGCTGAGGCCGATCCGGTAGCTTACTTTGAAAAGTACCCTGGAAGGTTTAAGTTATGGCATGTTAAGGATATGGATGATGAGGGCAAGTTTGCTCCCGTAGGAGAAGGTCATATCGATTTTAAAAGAATCTTGGCAGAAAAGGAGACCTCTGGAATGAATAAATATTTTGTGGAACAGGATATGACTTGGGACAAAAAGCCATTGGAGGTCATAGCTATCAGTCACGAGGGCATTAAGGAGATAGGATTTGATTAGTCAAAAGCTTGATTAGCGGGGAGCAAAGAAGAAATAAAAAAAATATTTTTTACAACCACTGACATTAGTATCTTTGCACCCGCAAACTTGGGTCGCGTAGCTCAGCTGGATAGAGCATCTGCCTTCTAAGCAGACGGTCGAAGGTTCGAATCCTTCCGCGATCACCAGTAAATACAGGGCCTTGGAGAGTTTCTCTTTCTGAGGCCTATTTTTTTGCAAACAATTTGCAAACACTCAAGATATTATTCAGATTTAATATTTTTTAACACAAAGGAGTATATTGTTCGGATTTAAGCAGTGAAATGAAGTTTCACACTGCAAGCTCAAATCTTACCACTAACTAATTTACTGGGCAAGGCAAAAAGTTACATTTTAAAGAAAAAATGGCAACTTTTTGTACTTTTTACTTTCTATCTTGTTATTTATTCAGGAAATCTGATGGGGCCAATTGTTTCAATTCCAGTTCTTCATCTATTTTTAAAATCATACTGTTCCTTTGATGAAATGTGAGTGCCTACTAGATATACTTAAATATTTGCGTCCAATGATTTTTGAATGGACCTGTCAAGGATTTCGATTCCTAAATCAATTTCCTCCCTTGTAATAGTCAAAGGAGGGGCAATCCTGAATACGCCTCCCATTCCTTTTACCCGCACAATATTCATGCTCAATCCCATTTGCAGGCAATTTTCGGAAATTGAATGGCCCAGTTCAACATCTGGGTCTTTGGCTGTTCTGTCTTTTACTATTTCCACTCCCAATAGTAATCCATTGCCCCTAACATCCCCAATACACTCATATTTGTTTTTCAGTTCCTCCAAAAGATGCTTTAAATACCTTCCTTGGTGTTCCGCATTTTCGGCCATTTTCTCATTGACCAGAATATCGATCATTGCCAATCCAATTGCGGCGGGCAAAGGGTCCGATATATGTGAGGTTACATTGATGAATCCTTTGGAATAACAATCCTCTTCAATCTCTTTGCTTGTTATTGTGGCCGCCAGAGGAAGCCCTCCACCCAATGTTTTGGAAAGTGTAAGAAAATCTGGTGTTGTCCCCAAGAGTTCAAAACCAAAGTTGACGCCCAACCTTCCAAATCCGGTTTGCGCTTCGTCCAATATTAGGAAGATATTTCTTTCTTCACATAGTGTTTTCAAACGTTTTAGATATTCTGGAGTCAATTCCACTATTCCGGCAGCACTTAAAATGGGCTCTACAATACATGCTGCATATGAACCAACGGATTGTCTATCCACCATTGCTATTCCAATCTCAAGACAGGAATTGTCACATTTGTTTTTGCAATGTCTTATGGGACACCTATAGGAATAGGGTGCAGGGATGGACAAGCTTCCTGGAATAACGGGGCCATATCCCTTCCGTGTATGGGAATATGTGCTGGATTGCGAGCCGGCTGTCATTCCGTGCCATGAGCCTATAAAACCGATTGTTTCAAAGCCACCAGAAGCCAGTTTAGCCATTCTAATGGCAACTTCATTGGATTCCGATCCCGTGTTCACAAAGAGGCATTTTTCCAATCCTTCTGGAAGTAATTCAGCCAGTTGTTTGCCCAATTCGAGGACTGAAGGGGACAACATGGTGCTCAAAAGATGAATACAATTTTCAGTGGCGCTATGTATTGTTTTGACTATTTTTTTGTGATTATGCCCAAAAACGGAACACATTTGACCCGAGGTGAAATCGAGGATTTCGCGACCGTCTTGCGTATGAATATAACACCCTTTTGCTCTTTCAATCAGTACAGGTGAAAACTCCCCACAATACCTGATTAATGTTTTTTCCGCTTCTATTAGCCATTCTGGTTTTGTTCCCATAACTGAATCCAATTGTCTATTTCCTTGATCGGTCAAAAAACAATGTTCCCAAATAACTGTTCCTAATTTTAACGCTTTTTACCTCGATAATGGACACAGTGAAGTAGGTGAGCATTGCTGGCGCTATCCATATGAGTCCTTGATCGCCAAATGGCAATACTTTATTCAATAGTTGTTGGGGTCCATTAATGCCGAGACTCTCTAGACTTGAGGGCAAGGCAAAGAGTAATGTCACAAAAACCATGCTGCGAAACATTAGCTTGGATTTTGCATTTTTTGGGAGACAGTTTAGAACGATCATTACTATAATGGCCGGATAGACCAGTAAAAGGATGGGCAAGGCTATCTGGATAATCTTGGCCACAGGAAATTGTCCTATCAGTATCCCTAAGATACATGAGATAATTATGGTAAGGGTATATGCCATTTCGGATTCCTTGAAAGTTTGTTTCATAAAATCGGCAGCCCCAACCACTACAGAAACTGCAGTGGTAAAACAAGCTGCTGCAATGAGAATGGCCAGCAGCACACCTCCATATGGACCCAAAATAGAGCTTGCGAGTGCCCCTAACAATTGTGTTCTACTGATATCCTCGGGCAAGATCGGAGCCCATTTGGCACCCACGGCCATAAGGCCCAAATAGATAGACAACAGAAGTCCCATGGCCAAACGTGAAGAAGTAATATAGATTTTACGGACCGATTTTTCCTGGGCATTTTTCAATGACGACTTGATGGATAGGACCATAACCGCACCCGCAACAATTCCCCCAAGGGCATCAAAGGTTTGGTAACCTTCCAGTATACCTTTGGAGAGTGCATTTTCAATACCCATGTTTTTAAGGATCGGACTTCCTGAAGATATCCCCGCCATAATGAGAATGAGAAGCAAAATCACAATAACAGGGGTGAGTATTGCACCTATATAGGTCATTATTTTATTTCGATTTAGGGCCAGGATCAAAACCAAACCAAAGTAAATGGCACTGGTGAGCATTTCACTGGTGTTGAAAAATGGGTGAATGGCAATTTCGTGGGTCACTGCAGCCGTTCTGGGAATGGGAAGCGATAATGCAATCAAATAAATAAGGATACCAAAGGCCAAACCGAAGTTTTTGGACACTCCACTACCAAAGCTCATTATTGTTCCCTTGATTTTGGTAAAGGCAATCAAGGCCAGATATGGCACAAGGACAGCGGTGGCCAAAAAGCCAATTGCCACCATCCACCAATCCAATCCGGACTGAAAGCCCAACATAGGGGGCAGGATTAGATTGCCAGCCCCGAAAACACAACCAAATATGGCAAAAGCCAATACGAATGTTTCTTTTAAATTTTTCATGATAGTTCAATTTTTTTGGCCATGGTAATGGCCTCGTGATCTTTGCCTCCCATTCTGAAAGGCGTTCTACCTATTTCCGAAAATCCATTTTTAATATAGAAATTGATGGCCCTGAGGTTTCTCGGATAAACTTGTAGCCAAACACATTGATGATTTACCGATTTAAGGATTTTGATTACGGCATCTTTTAAATGTTGTCCTATTTTTTGGGAGGCATAGTTTTTTAGAACGTATATGCGCTCTAGTTGAGAGCTCCTTTTATCGCTGCACAGCTCAGTGGAAGCTCCAAGGTTTATTTTTGCATAGCCCACAGGGCATTGATTCATATAGGCAATCAAGAAACGTTTTGATTTATCTGCCAAATCCTTTTTCATAAGTGCTACGGCAAAATGTGCCTCACAGTATTCCATCAATTGGGAGTGATCTTCGAATACAAATGCATAATTCTCATTGAAGGTCACTTGGCCCAATAATGATAATATAGCCGCATCTTTTACCCTGGCTTCATGTATTTTCATCCTCCTTAAGCCAAGTTCTTTTGTTTGGTTCATTTTCTTCCTAATTGAAATTTGTCCATAAATGATTAAATTTTTTAGGGGGAACTGAGATTGTGCTTCCAAGATTTCAAGACGTTGGTCTACACCGCCACTTAGCCTAAAAGGGATTTAAGGATTTTTGTGTGACGGTCATAAGACTGCTTTTTAGCTGTCCATCTTTGGAATAGCTGACCTAATTGCGGTCTTTGATTAATGGTTACATGTGATTTTCCCATGACAATTTTGTTTTGAAATTATAGGGCAAAACTATCATGGACTTGTGAAGGTCACTGCCCAAAATGTATCAACTTCAATAAAAAATGTTGCACACAAAAGCTTGAAAACCAACAAATTTTATGGTATGCCAAGAATGTTGCAAATACGGCGACAAATGTTGCAGATTGCTTTTTTGAAGATTGAAGATGGCGTAAGGACCGCTTATTTTTTGGAAACAGCACGGGGTGAAATGCCAAACTGTTCTTGGAAACATTTGGAGAAGTAGCTTGGGGTCTGAAAGCCCACCTCATAGGCTACTTCTGCCACCGTAGCACTTTGCTGCTGAAGCATATCCATGGCACGATGCAACCTAAAATTCCGGATATACTCATTTGGAGTGAGATTGGTAATGGCCTTTACCTTTCTGAATAACTGAGACCGACTGAGAAATACACGTTCAGCCAATTGCTCCACACTAAAATCATGATTGTCGATTTCATTGGATATCAATTCTTTCAACTTTTCCATAAACTGGACATCCATGGATGTAAGTGACACCTTGTCCGGGGTCAACAATTCTCCAACTCCAAAGTGTTCCTGAATTCTTTTACGAAGTTCCATGAGGGAATTCAGTTTAGCCAATAGTTCGTCTTTGTCAAAGGGTTTGGTAAGGTAGGCATCCGCCAAATGTTTGTACCCTTGCAACTTATCTTCTTTGGTTGAACGTGCGGTTAGTAGAATTATGGGGATATGGCTTGTTTTTAAATTGTTTTTGAGGGTCTGGCATACTTCAAAACCATCTTTTTTGGGCATCATTACATCACTGATGACAATATCGGGGACCAATTCCATTGCCTTTTCAATCCCTTCGGCACCATCAGTGGCCAAATGAACCTGGAAATTATGTTGAATAATGGATTTGATATAGTGCCTTAAATCTTCATTGTCCTCAATGACTAAAACGTGGGGAAGTTCATCATTGTCCAAAGCCACTTCTTCCACAACTTCTTGAGAAGGTTCATCTACAGGTTCAATCTTCTCAATGTCTGGAGCGGATATGGCAATTTCATTGTTTGAAAGATGGTCTTTGCCCAATGGTAGAAACACTTTAAAGATACTTCCTTGGCCCAAAGTACTTTCAACCTTAATATCACCTTTGTGCAATTCTGCAAGTTCCTTTGCCAATGAAAGGCCAATACCGGTCCCGATCACATTTTCTGAATTTGCATTGGAAGCTTGATAAAACCTGTCAAAAATCCGTTCCAACTCTTGGGGAGCAATGCCCTTTCCGCTATCCTCAACGATAATGCAAACTTGATTGTCCCTCTTGGCAGTGGATACATGGACGGAAATGGTTCCTCCCTGGGGAGTATATTTAAAGGCATTTGACAAAAGGTTGACCATGATTTCTTCCAACTTTTCAAGGTCAACATAAACAAAGCACGCGTCATGGTCTGTTTTAAAATCCAATTTGATTTTGTTGAGATCAGCCATGGATTGAAACGACTGAACCCATACGTTCGTATAGGGTATGATGTTCACATAGGATGTCTTAAGCCTGAGATGTCCGGCTTCCAGCTTGGAAAGATCCAATAATTGATTGATGAGTTTTAAGAGGCGCTGGCTGTTGCGTTCAATGGTATCGACAGCTGATTGCTTTGATTTGCTGACGGATTCTTTGAGGTCTGAAAGTGGACCCAAGATGAGGGTAAGCGGGGTCCTGAATTCATGTGAAATATTGTTGAAAAAATGGTTTTTGGCCTTATCTAACTCTTCAAGTTGTAGCCTTTGGGCCTCTTTAAGTTCCAATAATTCCTTGTTCTTCTTGTTTCTGAAACGAAAGAATCTAAAAATCAATACCCCAAGCACAATGGCCAAAAAAGTACTGATTCCTAAAATATTCTGCCATAAGGTTTTGCGTTCATTTTCCTGCTGTAACTGGGCAATCTCTTTTTCTTGTCGCTCCGTGTCGAACCTAGCCTGTATTTCCGCAAGTTTTTGATTGGCCTCTCTTTTGGTGATACTGTCCTGCGCCTCCTTGAACAATTTATGATAGGCCAGTGCTTTGGGGTAGTCCTTTCGTTTTTCATAAAGTTCAGAAAGATTTTCATAAGTGTTGCGCAATCCGTCGGCGTCTGTAAACCTCTTTCGAATCGATTCCGATTGCTTTAAATAATATTCCGCACTGTCCAGACTGTTATTGGCAAGATATATTTCCCCGAGTTTGTAATAGATCAAGCGCATGAGGGGCTGTCTAACCGTTTTTGTACTTAAATTTTTCGCCATCAGATAGTATTGAATGGCGGTGTTGTATTCTCCCTTAAATTGATGGACTTCGCCAATATTGGCATAGGACAGTATTTCACCTCTGGAATAATGAATGGCCTTATTGAGATCCAGCGTTCTTTTATGGTATACATAGGCACTATCCAATTTGCCCCAATCTACGTAGGCAACCCCAAGGTTGTTCAACACAATACCAAGCGCCTGCTGATCACCTATTTTTTGAAAGGCATCTATGCTCTGCTTATAATAGTCTATGGAAGTTTCATAGTTGCCTTTTTCACTGTGCAATACCCCAAGGGAATTGTTGACCCTTGCCAAACCTGCCAGATCATTTATTTTTTCCTTTAGTTGTTTTGATTGGGAATAATATTTTAGTGTCTCTTCCTCATGATACTGATCATAGTGATAAATACCAATTCTAAAAAAATCCTCTGATAGTTCTTTGGTGTTTTTAAGCTCTTTGTGGATGGAAATCGCCTTCTCCAAATATTTTTTTTCGGCCTCGTGATTTTTTAGATATCCTTCCGTTCTCCCCAATTCCCTATAGGCATTACCCAATTCATTGGTGGTTTCCAAAGGTTCTAGGATTTCAATACTTTTCAATAGGACTGATTTGGCCTCTTCAAATTTTTCCTCTTTGATATGGGACATGGCTTTGCCAATAAGGCTTTTGGCCTGGAGTGGATAGATTTTTTGCTGCTCAAAGAAAATGATGTTCCTATCAAAAAGGGAATTGGCTTGGTCATAATCTCCAAGGATGCTACGGGCCCTGGCTTCCAAATAAATACTTGTGGCCCTTTGTATGGGGAAGTCCTTAATATCCCCTTTTTTTTGAAGGGTTTCAACAAGCTCAAGACTAACCTTCGCATCCCGTTCCAAATAAAGTTCTGCAAGCTTATTTGATAGCCTGAAAAATTCATCATCCTCTGAGTTTTCTATATCCTTTTTGAGTTGGTCGATCTCAGAGGTCTGAGAAAAAACCGTGGCAAAAAAAACAAAAAGGAAAAAGGTTGAAATGAGTAGCTTTTTCATTTTACTGGTATTCAAATAAATAGGGCCAAGTCCTGTCAAAGGTAATCCAAAGATGCCGCTTTTAGTATCGAAGTTGTTTAGATGGTGTTTTTTTCTTATGAATTACTATTTAATATATAGGAATTTTTCATGTTATAAATGAAATTGTCCTTTCAAAATCACTTGGCATTCCAAATAGATAGCGAGTGAAACAAGGTTTCATGCTGCAAGCCCAAAACCTTTAGATTGACTTTCCATTAAAAAATTGATGCCCTATTGGCCTGTCATGGGGTTTGGGTTAATATTATCGGCAATCCTTTGAATACAAACATGATAGGATTGAACGATGGATAGACCATACTCATACTAAATTCGTGATAATCACGTTATATCGTAAGTGCATTCTTACATAAAAATGTATTATTATGGAAATCTATCAATATAAAGTCTTAGCTCAAGAGAATATTTCCAAAATTCACATGGATTTCATTCCAGACGTATTTTTCCTGTTCGTATCCCCCACTTTTTCAAATCCAGAAATATTTGTCAAAGCACTTAAGGAAAAATATGCAAAGGCCATCATTATTGGATGCTCAACAGCTGGGGAAATTTTGGGCAACCAAGTTCTGGACGGTACCATAGCCCTCACTGCTGTCAAATTTGAAAAGACCAAGACAAAGAGCATCAGCGTTGATTTGGTTTCAAACGCTTTGGACAGCTACAAAACCGGGAGCATTATCAGCAAGCAACTTAAGGGAGATAATCTTCGCCATATTTTTGTACTTAGTGATGGCCTTATCGTAAATGGTGCCGAACTGGTCAAAGGTCTACAATCCATGGTGGAGAAAGATGTTAGCATTACTGGAGGTCTAGCTGGAGATGGTTCAGACTTTGAAAACACCTTTATTGTGCATGATGGTGAAATTCATTCCAAAAAAATTGTGGCCCTAGGGCTTTATGGAAAAGACCTGAAAATAGGATTTGGATCCAAAGGGGGGTGGGATAGCTTCGGAATTGAGAGATTGGTCACCAAATCTAAGGGTAACATATTGTACGAATTGGATGGAAAACCGGCCCTTGAACTCTATAAACTGTTTTTGGGAGAAAAGGCAAAAGATCTTCCAGGCTCTGGACTGTTGTTCCCACTGAGTATGCGTGACAAAGACAATCAAATGCCCGTGGTACGTACTATTTTGGCTGTTGACGAGGCAAAACAATCCTTGACTTTTGCCGGAAACATTCCCGAAGGATCTTATGTTCGATTGATGAAGGCCAATGTAGACCGTATCATCGACGGTGCCGAACAATCGGCCATGATCTGCAAAGAATTCGATCATAATTCATCCCAACTGGCTTTTCTCATTAGCTGCGTTGGTAGACGATTGGTAATGAAACAATTGGTGGAGGAAGAGGTTGAGGCGGTGAACGAGGTCTTTGAAAACAAGATTTTCACAACTGGATTCTATTCCTATGGCGAAATTGCCCCCTTTGATAAATTTTCTCCCTGTTCATTGCACAATCAGACCATGACCATTACCACCTTAGCCGAATGACCCCATGCACAGGTTACTGAAAAGACAACTTAAAAAGGCTTGTTTTGACCAGCAAATCCTTGACCTGATACATCCGTTCTTGGATCAGGTGGACGATGCATACAAAGAATTTGACAATGACCTGTACCATGTGGAGACCATTCTGGAAAAGAGCTCCCAAGAACTTTTCCTGGTCAATCAGCAGCTAAAAAACAATGTTGAGATAATCACCTCACAGTTGTCCAAAGTGGCCAACAATATCCAAGAGGTCATTTTTGAGATTGATTTGAATGGTAACTGGTCCTATCTTAACTCCGCTTGGGAAACACTTACAGGACACAAAATAAAAGATACCCTTGGAAAACCCTTTGATGCTTTTTTGGTCAATACCGATGGTATACCCATTAAAAATTTAATAGACTTCAGCAGTAAAAAATTCAATTCAAGGAACAAAAAGTTCCAAGCATTGACCAAGGACAAAAAAATCAAATGGTTCGATTTTTCGGTAAAGTGCATCAAATCTGAAGATGATACCATAGAGGGGTATATCGGCACCATTGTAGATATTACCCAGCTAAAGAAAATAGAGTCTGACCTTATCGATGCCACGGAAAAGGCGACATCCGCCAATAGGGCCAAAGACGATTTTCTATCCACCATGTCACATGAAATACGCACGCCTCTCAACGCCGTGGTGGGCATCAGCCATCTATTGTTGATGGAAAACCCCAAAAAAAGACAATTGGAAAACCTTAATGCGCTCAAGTTTTCTTCTGAACACCTGTTGGAATTGCTGAACGATATCTTGGATTTCAATAAAATCACCTCTGGGTCGATGGAGCTTGAAAATACAGATTTTGATCTAGAAAATATGTTGGATGGCCTGCAGAGCATTTTCAACAACAAATCAAAAGAGAAAAAAATTAGGTTCGTCATCAAAAAAGACAACGAATTGCCAAAAATTGTCAAAGGAGACCTCACCAGATTGAAACAGATTTTGGCCAACCTGATCAATAATGCCATTAAATTCACCGAAAAGGGAAAAGTAATTCTTGATGTTGAGAAGATAGGTGAAAGTGATGAGGCCCATATCATCAATTTTGAGATCATCGATACCGGGATTGGCATTGCAGAGGACAAAATTGACAAAATCTTCAACTCCTTTTCACAAGCAGGCTCCGATACTACACGAAAATATGGTGGCACAGGATTGGGCCTGGCCATTTGCAAAAGACTTTTGGAAATCATGGATAGCGAGTTTAAGGTCGTTAGCACGCTGGGCAGGGGGTCAACATTCAGTTTTTCATTACAATTGGAAAAAAGCGAGATCCATGAAAGTGAGGTGGACCACCCGAAGGCCAATTACGCCTTTGAACCGCTTACTCAAGACATACAAAGCGTTAAGGTGTTGGTGGCCGAGGACAACAAACTGAACCGATTGGTCATCAAAAAGTTCCTGACCAATTGGAACATTGATTTTGACATTGCCTTTGATGGTGAAATGGCCCTTGAAAAAGCAGTGAATAATTGTTATGGTCTAATTTTAATGGATCTACAAATGCCAAAAATGGATGGTTTTGAAGCTTCGAGGGCCATAAGAAACAGTGACAATCCCCTGAACAAAGTTGTTCCCATTTATGCATTGACTGCATCTACGGGAATCGACATCAGCCATAAGATTGTGGAATACGGTATGAACGGTATCATCTGTAAGCCTTTTGACCCCAAAGATCTTTATTCTACTTTGGTCAAGATCATTAATAAAGTGAAGGTCAATAAAAAAGTCAGTGCTTAGGACATATTTGACCTCGACCTTGAACCATAAAAGCAAATAGCGGGCTGCCAGAGAATTTCTTTTTCAAAAAATGCGGAATAGTATATTTTACCTATAGATAAGTTCAAGTATGATGCATGGACCCGTGTTCAATTCGGTGCGTATATAAAAATAAATATTTTAACTTTTTGACTCAAACACCTAGATCACGGATAGCTAAATAGTTGTATTTCAATAAAACTAGGCAAACCTTCTCAGCAGACGGTCGAAGGTCCAAATCCTCACGAATAATAAAAACAAGGCCCATTCATTAGTAGAGAGAAAAGGTGTATTTAATCAAATTTTTACCACCTAGTTTTCAAACCAATGGCTTTAAATTATAGAAGACTATCCAATCTTGATAGGATATAGCCCATTCTTATTCCTGATATCCATGCTTTGGAAGATTTAATGGCTGCCAGATATTCTTATAATCTGTTTAAAAACAAAAACCATAAGACACATTATGTGCAAAGAGACCCTTTTCTCTTTTTCCTTTCTTCTGATTTTTGAACATATAAAATAGCGATTCCAATGCATGCCCCCACAAAAGCCAATATGGCCCCAACCACACTTGCATAATTCACGGGCAGTCCAAAAATCATGGGAAGACCTCCCAAATAAGCACCTGATGCATTTGCCATGTTAAAAGCACTTTGATTCATGGAAGACCCTAGTTTCTCAGCCCCTTTTGCAGCTTTAATAATGGATATTTGAATAGGAGCGGCAAGAGAAAAAGTGATGACCCCAACTATAAAGCTTATAACAAAGATGGCAATGTTGCTACTGGCTACAAGCGAGTTTATTATAAGAATTGTGGTCATGCTCAATAGGCTTATGACGACAGATTTTTGCGAGGTAAAAAGTTCCACCATCCTCGCTCCCAAAAAGTTACCGAAGAACATTCCCATTCCCGCAACAATCATTACGTAACCTACATACCCTTCAGGTAATTTAGTTACGTTGATGACCAAGGGTGCAATATAGCTGTACCACGCAAACAAGCCACCGGTTCCAATAGTGGTAAAAGAAATCAAGGCCCAAAGTTTTTTACTTTTTATCCCGGAAGAGGTCTCTTGGCCTTCCACAGAGTCGGATTCTTCGAATGATCGCTTCGGCATCCAGTAGTATAAACAGGCTAAGGTGGCAATTCCCGCAATACCCACTAGCATGAAGGAAAAACTCCAATGCCACTCCTGACCGATATAGGTGCCCAACGGTACCCCCACCACATTAGCAACTGTAAGTCCTGAGAACATAACTGCCATAGCCTGGGCTGCCTTGCCCGGTTTAGCAAGATAACCGGAGACCACGGCACCGATACCAAAAAAGGCTCCGTGGGGCATTCCTGATAAAAATCGGAACAACAACATGATCCAATAGTTTCCCGAAAATGCGGACAATGTATTGAACACCGTAAACCAAATCATTAAAAACAACAACGATTTTTTAAGGGATAATTTCTCAATGAACTTGGCCATAAGGGGAGCACCTATCACCACACCTAAAGCATAAATGGCGATAAAATGGCCCGCCTTGGGAATGGAAATTTCCATGGAATCAGCAATGTTGGGCAAAATACCCATGATTACGAATTCGGTTAAACCAATCCCAAAGCCACCTACGGCTAAGGACAATAAAGCTTTGATATTTGTTGAGTTGGAAAACTGATTCAAGCGAACATCTTTAGGGTCAAAACTAAATAAGCCACAAAGGTACAGGGTAATCCTTGATTAGGGTGCAAGTATTTTTACATAATTCTGTTTTGGTTTATCCAATTGTGAACCCCCTAAAATAATTTTGAAAACAGTGTGATATTGCCAAGAGAATTCATCATATCCCGTATCTTTAAAAACTATTCAAATCAAAACAAGTTATGTTAATTCTTTCGTGGAACGTGAACGGTATCAGGGCCATCAGTAAAAAGGGGTTTTTGGAGAACATTAAAAACCTGGACCCTGATGTACTTTGTATTCAAGAAACCAAAGCGCAGGAGCATGAGACCGAAAAGGAACTGACTCAGCTATCCGGCTATTCCGTATTTTCAAATTCCGCGGAGAAAAAAGGCTACTCCAGCACTGCGCTCTTGAGCAAAAAAGAGCCTATCTCGGTTAAAAATGATATGGGAGTTCCTGAACATGATTCAGAGGGAAGGATACAATGTGCGGAATATCAGGATTTTTTTCTTGTGAATGTCTATGTTCCCAATTCTGGACAAAAATTGGACCGTTTGGAATACCGCAAAACTTGGGATGCCGATTTCTTGAAGTATCTCAAGAACTTGGAGGCCAAAAAGCCAGTGATCGTATGTGGGGATTTTAATGTGGCCCATAGGGCCATAGATCTCAAGAACGATAAGTCCAATTACAACAAAACCGCTGGGTATACTCAAGTAGAAATAGATGGGATGGACAATTTTTTGGATTCCGGATTTGTGGATTCCTTTCGGAAGTTACATCCTGACGAGGTGGCCTATACCTATTGGAGTTACCGTTTTAAGGCACGCGAGCGAAATACAGGTTGGCGGATTGACTATTTTTTGGTCAGTCCCAAGTTGATGGATAAAGTTGACTCGGTGAAAATATTTTCAAATGTATTTGGTTCTGACCACTGCCCAATCGGATTGGATATCAACTTGTGATACTACCATTGTCTTTGGCGCTTAAACTTTATGGTGAAAGTAGTTCCTTCATGGACCTTACTCTCCACATCTATGGTACCACCCAAACTGGTCACATGGTTATGGACCAAGTATAGGCCAACCCCCTTACTATCCTCATTGCCATGAAATCTTTCATTCAACTTAAAAATAAGGTGTCCAACTTTTTCCATATCCATGCCTAGACCATTATCTGAATATGTCAAAAATCGGTCCCCACTATGTTCGCCTGTGCTGATTGAGATAACAGGAGGAACACCAGGTTTTGCGTATTTGATGGAATTGGTTACCAAATTCAAAAAAATACTTTCCATAAAATTTTCTTGGAATGGAACGCTCTCCATTCCAGAGAAATCTACTTGGAATTTGGCGCCTGCTTTTTGAATTAAGGCACTAATGGAACTCTGGACTTTTTGGAGTACGTCACCAAAATTAACCTCTTGTAGTATGGTTTTTCTAACATCATTCTGCACATGTGTGTCTATGAAGGCGTTCAATGAAGTTTTTAATCCTTCCGCTGAGAGCCGTATAAGACTAACTATTTCCCTAGTATCAGCGTCATCAATTTTGGAAAGGTCAATTAAATTTGTCAAGGACATCAAATTGTTCAAAGGCGACCTAAGATCATGTGCGGTGGTATAGTTTTGTTGCTTAAGCTTCTCGTTTACTTCATGAAGTTGGCTTAAGTGGGATATTCGCTCGTTCTCAAGCTTTTTAATGTGGGTAATATCTTTGGCAATGGCATAGATCAATCGCTCATTTTTTAAAGGGATTGAAGTCCAGTGCAACCAGACAAGCTCT
>JBNLBG010000068.1:0-15367 GCA_050303195.1 Allomuricauda sp.
ATTATTTCGTTCCGCCGCAATGATTCCGGCTACGTGGGTACCATGACTTTCTGAATCTACTTGGTTTTTGGGGTTCCCGTTCCCGTAGGGAACATCAGTGATGTCGTATGGGTCATCACCAACGGGCACTCTACCATTAAAATCTTTGTTGAGATTGTAGTTGGCCTGATCGGTAAAATAAGTTATTCCTTCATTAAGCTCATCCAAGACACTATGAATGTCATCGCCATAAGCAAACATTTGGGTTAAGACGGCGATACTTTGTTCCATCTGAGGGGTTTTGGCCTCAATGGATTTTAAATCTTCCTTGGTATAGGTCTCTTTACCCAGTTCTTCTTTCACTGCAGCATCGGCACCCTTCACCACTTGATAGATTTGTTCGTATTGCTGTTTGTTTTGAAGTGCCTCTGGATATTCCTTGTCCAGCAGTAGTCTTGCCTGGGCCCTTTCGGAAGCATCACCAATGTTCAGGCGAAGCATGCGCACATATTCCAATTGTTCGTTATAGGAATCTCCCAAAAAATTATAGCCATGAATGTCATCTACATAGCCGTTGCCATCATCGTCCTTACCATTGTTTGGGATTTCTCCTTTGTTGGTCCACAACACGCCATCCAAATCCTCGTGTTCTAAATCAATTCCAGAATCGACCACGGCCACTATAACGGTTTTTCCTTTTTTGTTTTTGATGATTTCCTTGTAGGCCCTATCTACACTCATTCCGGGAATAGTATCCATAATCAGGTCAGCATGCCCCCAGCTCTTTTTCTCATTTTCTGTGAGGTCTGTGATTTTCAGGGGTACCGTGTCAATATTTTCAACCGGTGTGGAAACCAAAGAAGTGGCCCCACAGCCCATTAGGAACAATGAAGCGGAAAGGGACAGGAAAGATAGTTTGTTATATGTGCGATTCATAAAAAATAATGTATAGAATGTAAAATTTTATTGCGTGTTGAATATTTCGTTAAAAGAGAAGGTTTCGTCTAGGCGCACCCCCTTTTCAGTTTGTTTTAGGGTGCAGAGTTGGTTATGGGCATCATGTTCAAAGAACAGTATCCAATCCTTATCCGCTGCGTTATTGAGGAATTTAGCTTTTTCCTCCATAGTAAGCAAAGGCCGGGTGTCGTATCCCATCACATAGGGCAATGGAATATGTCCAACAGTTGGGATCAAATCGGCGACAAAAACCAAGGTTTTGCCTTTGTATGAGACATGGGGAAGCATTTGCTTGTCCGTATGTCCATTCACAAAATGGATTCCAAAACCCATCTCGGAATTTTCTATAAAGGAATTTTTGCTTTCTTTCACAAAATGAAGCTGCCCACTTTCTTGCATAGGCAATAAATTTTCCTTTAAAAAAGAGGCCTTTTCACGAGCGTTGGGTTGTGTTGCCCATTCCCAATGGTCTTTGTTGCTCCAAAATTTGGCATTTTTAAAAGCAGGCTCATACCCTGTTCGGTCTTTGTTCCATTGAATGCTTCCACCACAATGGTCAAAATGGAGATGGGTCAAAAAAACATCGGTAATATCGTCCCTGTGAAACCCAAGTTGCTCCAAAGAGCCATCCAAGGAATGATTTCCCCAGAGATAATAGTAACTAAAGAACTTCTCGGATTGTTTGTTGCCCAGACCATTGTCAATCAAAATAAGCCGGTCCCCGTCCTCAATCAAAAGACATCGGGCACCCAAATCGATCATATTGTTGGCATCAGCCGGATTGGTACGATTCCATATGGATTTTGGCACCACACCGAACATGGCCCCACCATCCAACTTAAAATTACTGGTCTCTACAGGATAAATTGTCATTTAGAAAGCAAATGGCATGCAAAATAAGAAAAGCACAATGCAAATGGCTAAAAAATAAGAATTTATTGGCCGTATTTTAACAAAATTATTCAAAGAAAACCTAAGTTCATGACTTCTGGTCCGGGATGAAGAAAAGCTCCGTTTTTTGGGATTGGGTTCAATCTAAAAGAAAAACTGTAAATTTCAACAAAACTTGAACAATGCTCGAACTTGCGGGAATCATTATTCTTGGCATCATTGCACAGTGGGTGGCTTGGCGGTTTAAATTGCCAGCCATTTTACCGTTAATATTGATTGGTCTTTTAGTGGGACCCATATCCACCTTGTACACGGAAGATGGATCAAAACTCATTGAGCCCATTTGGAACGGAGACCAAGGATTGTTTCCCGGGGAAGGACTCTATTATTTTGTGTCGTTGGCGATTAGTGTAATCTTGTTTGAAGGAGGGCTTACCTTAAAACGGGCCGAGATATCCAACGTTGGACCTGTAATCACCAAGTTGATTACGATTGGAACAGTGGTCACTTTTTTTGGGGCCGGGGTAGCCGCCCATTATATTTTTGGGTTGTCATGGCAGATATCTTTCCTGTTTTCAGGATTGATCATAGTCACCGGCCCAACAGTAATCACGCCTATTTTACGAAACATTCCACTTAAAAAAGACGTATCCACCGTATTGAAATGGGAAGGCATTCTCATAGATCCCATTGGTGCATTGGTAGCGGTTTTGGTGTTCGAGTTTATTAGTGTTGGTGAAGGACATACGTATACCCAAACGGCACTAATTGAATTTGGCAAGATTTTACTTTTTGGAACCACCTTTGGATTTACGTTCGCCCATGCGCTGGCCTTTGCCATAAAACGTGATTTTATTCCACATTATTTGTTGAATGTGGTTTCGCTTTCCGCTGTGCTTTTGGTGTATGTGGAATCGGACATATTTGCGCATGAATCTGGACTTTTGGCCGTAGTGGTCATGGGAATGGTCTTGGGGAATATGAACCTGCCTAACATAAAAGAGCTTTTATATTTTAAGGAATCTTTGAGTGTGCTTCTAATATCCATTCTTTTCATTCTTTTGGCGGCCAATATCAATATCAGCGATATGGAGCTGATCTACAACTGGGATACCGTGGCTCTTTTTGCTGTTATTGTATTTATTATTAGGCCACTGGGCGTGTTTTTAAGCGCCCAAGGCTCCAATTTAAAGTTCAATGAAAAGCTTTTTATTGGATGGGTGGGGCCAAGAGGTATTGTGGCCGCAGGTATTGCTTCACTGTTTGGGTCTAAATTGATTTTAAGAGGAGAACCTGGGGCAGAATACATTACCCCATTGGTATTTATGATTGTGCTGGGAACGGTACTGTTAAATGCGACCACAGCCCGTATTTTTGCGAAATTGGTGGGTGTTTTCCTGAAGAAGTCGGAAGGGATATTAATCATAGGCGCATCAAAACTTTCTCGGCTCATTGCCAATTATTTGCGCAAGAACAATAGGCATGTTGTGTTGATAGATAATAACCAAGCCAATGTGGAAAAGGCCAAAAAATTGGGCTTGGAAGCCCTTACCGCCAATATTTTTTCGGATACCCTAACGGATAATATCGAATTGAACGACATGGGGTATTTGATGGCACTTACTGGAAACTCGGACATCAACAAATTTGCCATCGATAAATTTCAAAAACAGTTTGGGGAGAATGGTGCTTTCCGATTGGTGAACACGGAAGAGGTGAATGATCCGGAAAATAACCCCAAGGAAGGACTCTTCTCGCATACGGATGATTTCATCAAACTAATGGATACGGTTAGACAATATCCCGCCATCCATGAAATAGACCTAAAGGACAAGGAGCACTACGACAAACTTATAGATACCAGTCAAAGAGAGGGGGATATTATTCCTGTGTTTACCAAGCACCCCAACGGCAGCATTGAGATCATTCCCGCCAACAGCAAGGATTTTGAACCAAAAGGGGAAGGATACAAATTGGTTTATTTGGGCAAACGGTTCGCTACGGAGGAAGAACAGGCTTAAAAAACTGTCTTTTCCCCGGTTTTCACCGATACATCAATTCATTTAAGGGCTACGTCAATTCCAAGACAGTAGTAGGGCTTAACACGCCTATTTTTATTTCATAATCTTAAACCTTAGATATGAAAAAAATAGTTTTATCCATGGCATTGGCCACAGCACTTTTTGTGGGATGCTCCAATGACAATGGACCAACAAAGAAATGTGAATCGTGTACCTCGAGTTTGGGCAATACATTTGAACTGTGCGATAAAGGAGATGGCACATACGAATACAAAGAAGGCGGAAATACTATTATATTGGGCAAAGAAGCCTTAGGGAATCTCACTTTAAAAGAAGCTGTTCAAGGGTTTTGTGACAATGACCTTTCCCTTTAGCCTGAGCTTTCAACAATTAATCTATTCGGCTTAAAGTTCCCCTAATCATTCAATTTTAAAACTGCCATAAAAGCTTGCTGAGGAATCTCCACATTGCCTACTTGACGCATACGCTTTTTACCTTTTTTCTGTTTTTCCAGCAGTTTTCGTTTACGAGAAATATCCCCACCATAACACTTGGCGGTAACATCTTTTCTAAGGGCCTTGATGGTTTCACGGGAAATAATCTTGGACCCAATGGCAGCTTGAATGGGAATATCAAACTGTTGTCTGGGGATAAGCTCCTTCAATTTTTCACACATACGTTTACCAATATTGTGTGCATTATCAAAATGGACCAATGCAGATAAGGCGTCGACGGGCTGTGCATTTAAGAGGATATCCACTCGGACCAGTTTGGATACTCGCATTCCTATTGGGGAATAATCAAAAGAGGCGTATCCTTTTGAAATGGTTTTCAATCGGTCGTAAAAATCAAAAACGATTTCAGCCAAGGGCATATCGAAAATAAGCTCTACACGTTCCGTGGTCAAATACGTTTGGTTTACGATTTGCCCTCGTTTTTCAATACAGAGTGACATCACATTTCCCACAAAATCAGACTTGGTGATGATGGTCGCCTTTATATAGGGTTCCTCTACGCGGTCCAAGGTGGAAGGGTCGGGCAAATCGGATGGGTTGTTGACAATTAACGGGGTTTCCGTGTCCTTGGTGGTGAAGGCATGATAACTTACGTTGGGTACCGTAGTGATTACGGTCATATCAAATTCACGCTCCAAGCGTTCTTGGATGATTTCCATGTGGAGCATCCCCAAAAACCCGCAACGGAACCCAAAGCCCAAAGCGGCACTGCTTTCAGGGGTAAAGACCAAGGAAGCATCATTAAGCTGTAATTTTTCCATGGAAGAACGCAGTTCTTCAAAATCCTCGGTGTCCACAGGATAGATTCCGGCAAAGACCATGGGTTTTACATCTTCAAAACCACCGATTGGATTTTTTGTTGGGTCAGCAGCATCGGTAATTGTGTCCCCTACCTTTACTTCGCGGGCATCTTTGATACCCGTAATCAAGTAGCCAACATCGCCAGCTGATATTTTATTTTTTGGGAGCTGTCTGAGCTTCAAAGTGCCAATTTCATCAGCATAATAGGATTTCCCAGTGGCCACAAATTTTATTTTCTGTCCTTTTGTAATTTCTCCATTGATGACGCGAAAATAGGTTTCAACGCCCCTGAACGGATTATAGACCGAGTCAAAAACCAAGGCTTGTAGTGGCTCATTTGGATTTCCTTTTGGGGCAGGAACACGCTCAATGATGGCTGTTAGGATTTCCTCTATTCCAATTCCGGTTTTGGCACTGGCGGGAATGACATCTTCGGGCTTACAACCCAATAAATCTACAATGTCGTCGGTGACCTCTTCGGGATTGGCACTGGGCAAATCCACTTTGTTCAGAACGGGAATGATTTCCAAATCGTTTTCCAAGGCCAAATACAGGTTGGAAATGGTCTGCGCCTGAATACTTTGGGCTGCGTCCACGACCAATAAGGCCCCTTCACAGGCCGCAATAGAGCGGGATACCTCATAGGAAAAGTCCACGTGGCCGGGAGTGTCAATCAAATTCAAAATATAGGTTTCCCCTTCATGTACATATTCCATTTGAATGGCATGACTCTTTATAGTAATCCCACGTTCACGTTCCAAGTCCATGTTGTCCAACAACTGATCTTGCTTTTCCCGCTCGGTAACAGAGCCTGTGAAATCCAATAATCGGTCTGCCAACGTACTTTTTCCGTGGTCTATATGCGCAATAATGCAAAAATTCCTAATCTTCTCCATATCAACAGTTGGTCAACAATAGTGGACTGCTTAGCAACTGCAAATATAGTTGTTTTAAATACCTGAGAATGGTTTTTTGCAAATAAGAAAACAGGGGCCATACCGCTCTAAAATATTTTCTTAGATTTGACGTTCAACCCCAACTTAAATGAGAAACCTCACCTATATTGTTTTATTGGTGTTTGTTATGGTCAACCCAATGAGTGGGCAGACCTATCAGATTACAGGAAAGGTTGTTGACGAACAGGATCAAATTATACCTTTTGCCAATATCTTGCTTTTGCAGGCGTCCGATACTACTTTTGTTAAGGGCACCTCTGCAGATGATAACGGCTTTTTTATACTTTCTGAGGTAGAACCTGACTTATATCTTTTGCAAGCCAGTTATGTAGGTCGTGGGTCTGAGCCCCGAGCATTGGATATTGCCCAGGACGTGTCCTTAGGAGCGCTGATTATACCATTGGAGACCAACGAGCTGGATGAGGTGGTAGTTACCGCACAACGACCCAAAGTACAGAGGCTTTCAGACAGACTGGTTTTTTCGGTTGAAAACACCATAGTTTCACAAGGAACAACATGGGACATCCTAAGAAGCACACCAGGTGTCATTGTAAATGATGACCGATTGTTGGTCAGGGGGGAAAGCGCAAGGGTATATTTGAATGATAGGGCAGTAAAATTGTCCGGCCAAGAAGTACAAGATTTGTTACAGGGCCTTTCGGGCGTAAACATAAAATCGGTTGAGGTGATGATAAATCCTCCCGCCCAGTACGACGCCGAAGGCGGACCTATTCTTAATATTATCACGAGCAAGAATATTATTCCTGGATACAAGGGAAGCGTAAACGGAACCTATACGCAAGCGGTGTTCCCCAAATTTAGCTTGGGAACAAGTCATTATTACAAAACGGATAAGCTCAACCTCTTTGCTAATTACGCTTTTAATCCTCAAAAAGAAATCAGAAAAACGGAAAAAGGCATCAATTTTATGGATGATGCGAATTCCATTTTTTCACGGTGGGACACAAGATATAACCAGATAAAAAGTATCCAATCCCATACAGGAAGTCTGATCATAGATTACGATTTGGATGACAGCAATAGCATAAATCTAACCTCCAATTTGCTGTTCAACCCTGATCAAGAGCAGCAAACACGGCTAAGCAACGATATGCGGAATGCCCAATATCAATTGGATTCTACTTTTACCACTTTGAACAACACCGCCCTGGACAACACCAATTTGGCTGTTGACCTGAGTTATGCGCACAAATTGAAAAAACCCGGGGCACGATTGAATTTTAACGGTCACTATACCTATTACAATGGGCAGTCCTTTCAAAACTTGGCTTCCGATTATTTTGATTCCAACGGAAGCTTTTTAAGGGATTTTGGTTTTGATTCCGATTCGAAACAAGACATTCAGATTTATACAGGGCAGGTGGATTTTTCCACTCCAACCGGAAATGCCTCCATCGAAACCGGAGCCAAAATTTCTTCTATCAGTTCTGAAAGTAATGTGGACTTTTTCAACTTTAATGGCACCAGTAATACCGTGGATTCATCACAATCTGACGACTTTACCTATGATGAAAACGTATACGCGGCCTATTTCAGCTTTGTAAAAAACTGGGAAAAATGGTCCATGAAAATGGGATTACGGGGAGAGCTAACCCAGGCAGAAGGAGTGTCCTTGACCTTAAACGAGGCCAATACCCAAGATTTTTTTGAACCCTTCCCTTCCCTTTACCTATTGTATTCCCCTTCGGATAAGCACAGTTTTTCCTTTGATTATGGTAGAAATGTAGACCGCCCTAAGTACAACGATCTCAACCCATTCCGGTTTTTCTTTAATGAGAACGATTACGAGGAGGGCAATCCAAGATTGACGCCCAGTTTCAGCAATAATTTTAACCTCAACTACACCTTTAACAGCGAATATTTCTTCGATGTGTATTATCGGGATAACGGAAGCAATATCGCCTATTTGGTCTTTCAGGACAACGACAACCAAACCTTGGTGGAGCTCAAGCAAAATGTATTGGAAAGTACGTCCTACGGGTTGGACTTTACGCTTAGTAAGACCATTATTCCTTCTTGGTTTGTATATGCGTACGCCTCACTTTTTCATGAAGAAGAAACCTTTTTGGCCGTTGAAAGTGGAAACGTGGAGTATACCAACGAAGTGGATGGGGTGTATGGCTATTTGGCCAATTATTTGACGCTCTCCAAAGATGGCAGCTTAACTGGAGAGGTCACCATGACCTATATTTCCAATTTTTTGTTCGGTTCATATATTTCTGATGAGCAATTGAACCTCACCTTGGGATTACGAAAGTCACTGTTCAACAATAGGGCCGTTATTTCCATTGCAGCCGAGGACCTTTTGTACAAATGGATCCCCACCTATAGTTCAAACTACCTAAATCAGGATAATTTTTATAGAAGACGGGCGGAAACCCAATTTGTCCGGGTAGGGTTTACCTATAATTTTGGAAATTTTAGGTTACAGGACAACCAACGGGGCATCGACAAAAAGGAACGAGACCGACTTGAAGCACAAGAGTAATGTCTTGATTATCGGGTATTTTGTACTTTTGCAATCCAAAAAAATAAAATTTGCCAAAAATTGGAAACATAGAACTTCCTGATTTTTCATTGTTGCTTGCCCCAATGGAAGATGTGAGCGACCCGCCTTTTCGTGCTTTGTGCAAGGAGCAGGGTGCGGATGTGGTATATACGGAGTTCATTTCTTCCGAAGGACTGATCAGGGATGCTGCCAAAAGTGTCGTAAAATTGGACATTTATGAAAAAGAACGTCCCGTAGGCATTCAAATTTTTGGTGCGGAGTTGGATTCCATGTTGCAGGCGGTGGACATTGTTGAAAAATCCAATCCAGATATCATCGATATTAATTTTGGCTGTCCCGTAAAAAAAGTGGTCTGTAAAAATGCAGGGGCTGGGATTCTTCGTGATATTCCCTTGATGGTACAACTGACTGCGGAAATGGTAAAGCGGACCAAACTGCCCGTTACGGTAAAAACCCGATTGGGTTGGGATTCCAATTCCATTAAAATTGTTGAGGTCGCAGAGCGTTTGCAAGATGTGGGGATTGAGGCCATATCCATCCATGGACGTACCCGGGTGCAGATGTACAAGGGTGAGGCGGATTGGGCCCCCATTGCCGAGGTGAAGAACAATCCCAGAATGCACATCCCCGTTTTTGGTAATGGTGATGTGGACACCCCCGAAGCTGCGGTAAAAATGCGTGACGAATATGGTCTGGACGGCGCTATGATTGGTCGAGCCAGTATTGGCAATCCTTGGTTCTTTAAGGAAGTGAAGCACTATTTTAAAACGGGCCAGCACCTGAATCCTCCCACTATGGAAGAACGCGTGGAAGCTGCACGACGTCATTTGCAGATGGCCATAGACTGGAAGGGCGAAAAATTAGGGGTTTTTGAAACACGAAGGCACTACACCAACTATTTTAAGGGTATTCCACACTTCAAGGAATATCGCATGAAAATGGTAACCAGCGACGATGCCCCGGATGTTTTTGCCGCTTTTGATGAGGTACTTGAGAAGTTTGGTGATTACCAGTTTGCCTAATCCATAATCAATTTTTTGGTAATTCGGCTGCTCGCAATTTTGGATGAGATAAAGCCCAAGACCACTATTGTGGCCAAAACCAACAGTACATTCATAATATTAAACTCTACGGGATAGGCTAGGGAAGGTGTGATTTTTAACCAGCCAAACAACAATTGTGAAGCAATCAGCAAGGAACCTATCAAAACCCCAATGAATCCTCCCAAAGACGTTACCAAGAGGCCTTGGATAAAGTAAATCCTGCGCAGTTCTTTAAGTGTAGTTCCCAAACTGAACAATGTTTTTGAATTCTGTTGTTTGTCCAAAATCATCATGATGATGGCCCCGACCACATTAAATAGCGCAATGATTAATACCAAGGTAAAAATAAGGTAGGTCGCCAAATTTTCGGTTTTCAACATGCGATGCAATGTACTGTTCTGTTCTTGTCTGGTCAACACAAAAACCTTATTCCCTAAAATGGTGTTGATGGAATTTTTAACATCATCAATGGGTGCTTCGCCATTCAATTTAAAATTTATGCCTGAAATTTCAGTGCTGTCCCGCTCCAACAATTCCTGAACCAAGGGAAGTTGCGCAAATACATATTTTTTATCCAGATTTTCCTCCACGGCATACACTCCGCTAAGTACCAGCGAGAGTTGGTTATAGGGTTTGGGGGCATTAAATCCCTGTTGAGAAAATGAACCTTTTCCAGGCTTGGGCACCAAAACGGTCATGGGGTTTCTATAATTGTCAATGGGAACACCAAGTTGGTTATAAATGCCAATTCCCATAACGCCATTGTATTCCATATCGCCCCAATTGCCAAAATAAAGGGTACTGTCCACTCCGGTTACTGCTCTGTAATTTCCATCAATTCCTTTAATATAGGCGATGCAACTTTTTTCCTTGAAGGTGAGATAAGCTCTTTCCTCCAATTCTTTGGAATAGTTGGTAAGACCGGGAACATTTTCCAGTGCGATTTCTTCATCAGGTGTGATGGAAAAATACTTTCCGGTGGTGGGTTGAGCCTTTAAGTCTGGATCAAACGTGTTGGAAAAAGAGAGACTGAAGGTTTTTAATCCTGCAAAGGCAGAAAGCACAATGAAAAGCGCCGCAGACCCGATAACAATAACCAAAAAAGTGATGAAATTGATGATGTTTACCGCATTTTGATTGCTCTTTGAGCGCAGATAACGTTTAGCGATATACAGCGGAAAGTTCACTATCAGGATTTCTTTCGTTTATCAAGCAGATCTCTGTTCTCAATGGGATTTTCATCCCCTTTCAGTGATTTTTCAATGTTGTCGATGTACTCCAAAGAATCATCCAGATAAAAAGAAAGCTCGGGCACGCGTCGTAATTGATGCTTGGTGCGTTGGGCCAAATCGTACCGTATGGCCACTTGATTGGTTTTGATGCCCTCCAACAGTTCTTGTGCATTTTTGTTGGGGAAAATGCTCACGTACACTTTGGCAATGGATAAATCTGTGGTTACGGATACCTTTGTTACGGATATCAAAATTCCTTTCAGTCCGCCATCCGTGGCAGCTCTTTGCAAGATGTCTGCCAAGTCTTTTTGAATGATTCCCGCTATTTTCTTCTGCCGTTGTGTTTCTTCCATGTTGCAAAATTACCCAATTCAGCGCCAATCCCATAGATTTGTTAACTGAAGATACATGTTTTCTTTGTTTTTTGAGAACGACATGTCAAATGTCATTGAGAATTTCCACAACCTTTACCATATTGCGCACAATACTATATTTGTTCTAGGAAGCTGTTTTTTGACACGGAAAGACCACTCCAGATAACACAAACTATATGATGAGAAGACTGTTTGCGGCCTTAATAACCCTAACACTTTGGCCGATATGTGCCCAAACCCAGGATTCAATTTCGACCCAGCACCAAAAAATGCAGTGGTTCAAAGATGCCAAATTGGGTATTTTTATTCATTGGGGATTGTATGCTGTGGATGGAATCGATGAATCGTGGTCCTTTTATAATGGATACATTTCGCATGAAGATTATCTAAAGCAGACCGAAGGCTTCACAGCCAAAAATTATGACCCAAATAGATGGGTGGAATTGATTAAAAATGCAGGCGCAAAATATGCGGTGATAACGGCTAAACACCACGATGGTTTTGCTTTATGGGATACGGATTTTGGCAAACTGAACGCTGTGGAAGGAGCCGCATCCAAAAAAGATGTGCTTACTCCTTTTGTTGAAAAGCTTCGGGACAATGAATTAAAAGTAGGAATATATTATTCCCTACCCGATTGGTCTTACTCGGACTATACCCATTTTACCCGTGATTCAACTCGATATGAAATTAAAGATGACCCAAAACGTTGGAACCAGTTTTTAAAGTATTATCAAGGACAGCTCAAGGAACTCTCAGAAGAATACAATCCTGATTTATATTGGTTTGATGGGGATTGGGAGCATAGCGCGGAGGAGTGGCAGGCATCAAAAGTAAGGGAGATACTTTTGGACCGGAACCCAAATACTATCCTAAATTCAAGATTAAAAGGTCATGGCGATTATGAGACTCCTGAACAAGGAATGCCCATTACAAGACCCAAAAATCGATATTGGGAACTTTGCATGACGATGAATGATTCTTGGGGATATCAGAAAACGGATTTGAACTACAAAACAACGGACCAGATTATCGGCATTTTTTCGGATGTCATTTCAAATGGGGGCAATTTGTTGTTGGATATTGGCCCTAAGGCAGATGGAAGCATACCAGAACAACAAGTGAACCTGATGAAAGGATTGGGACGATGGGTCCATAAGCATCAAGAGGCCATTTTTGGTACGGTGTCCGGTATTCCCAAAGAACATTTTTATGGCCCTTCCACCCTGTCCAAAGACAAACGGATTCTGTATCTTTTTGTAAAAGGAAATCCTAAGGGCGAAGTGGTGCTTCGTGGGCTTAAGAACAATATCAATCGAATTTGGGTGGTGGGTCATGGAGCCAAATTACAGCATCAAGTGATGGGTAAAGTGTATTGGAGTCAATATCCGGGGATTAAATACATCAAACTACCCGAGCATGTTTTGGACGAAAACATGACAGTGCTCGCCCTGCTTTTGGATGGTGAAGTGGACTTGTATCGAGAAGATGGCGCGGTGATTGAGAGTAACTAGGAAAATAACAAAGTATATAACGGTCATGAACAAAATTGAACATATCGGGATTGCCGTAAAGGATTTGGAAGCATCGAACAGTTTGTTCGCCAAACTTTTGGGCGTGCCGCACTATAAGACGGAAGAAGTGGCTTCCGAAGGGGTAAAGACCTCGTTTTTTAAATCAGGTCCCAATAAAGTTGAACTATTGGAGGCCACAAACCCAGAAAGTCCCATAGCCAAGTTTTTGGAAAAGAAAGGGGAGGGCATACACCATATTGCCTTTGCGGTGGAGGATATTGTATCTGAAATTGAGCGTTTAAAGGGCGAGGGCTTTGTGGTTTTAAACGAAACGCCCAAGAGCGGAGCGGATAACAAACTGGTGGCATTCTTGCACCCAAAGGGTACAAACGGAGTTTTAGTGGAGCTCTGTCAGGAAATAAAAGCCGGGTAAGGTCGTTAAAACCTTGCGGTGAAGCAAAATAAACACTAATATTGCATCCGCAAAATTGCGGGTCCTATAGCTCAGCTGGTTAGAGCACCTGACTCATAATCAGGGGGTCCCTGGTTCGAGCCCAGGTGGGACCACCGGGAGATTTCAAAATTTCTCTAATAGCCTGAAAATGAACTGTTTTCAGGCTATTTCATTTTCATTGGTTTCATATAAAACCATATGAAATCAACCGTTCTGGTGAGTGATTCGGTGAGTACTTTTTTATTCGTAAAAATGCTTCCCAAACTATGTTAAAGAATTGATAGTCAATTCTTTGTTCGGATTTGTAATCGAAATTAAAAATCCAAAAAACAAAGTTATGGAGGCAAGCAACACATTTTCCATCCTTTTTTACCCAAAAACCAGAGACTCTGACAAGAACGGAATGTCCCCTCTTTTTCTTCGCATTACAGTTGATGGAAAAAGGGTGGAACTCAGCTTAAAAAGAAAAGTGAATCCCGAGGATTGGTGCCCAAATTCGAGCAAGGTCAAGGGAAGGGGACAGACACCAGAAGAGATCAATGGCTATCTGTATGAACTGAGAACACGAATCCGACGCATCCAAGGGGAGTTTGTAGCACAGGAAAAGCCCTATACGGCATCGATGCTTAAAGAGCGTCTGTTGAATAAGGGCAATGAACTCAAAACGGTACTGTCCATTTATGATGGCCACAATGCCAAGATGAAAAGCTTGATGGGAAAGGATTATACCTATAGCACTTATAGACGGCATGTACGGACACGAAACCATTTACAGGGATTCATCCGAAAAGAGTATGGACAGAAGGATTTTTTTATCAAGGATGTAGATTTGGGGTTTATTACCCGGTTTGAGCATCATCTTCATATGATCGAGGCAGGGGGCCACAATACGATAACAAAGTACGTGACCAATTTCAAGAAGATAGTGCGAATGGCATTTGCCAACAATTGGGTTGTCTCCGACCCTTTCTTCCATTGGAAGGCCAAATGGCAGAAAACCGAGCGGGAAGTACTGACGGAGGCCGAACTACAAACGTTGATGGGGAAGGAATTCAAATCGGAGCGTTTGGAACGGGCAAGGGATGTCTTTATTTTTTGCTGCTTTACAGGTCTGTCCTATGTCGATGTCAAAAAATTGACAAGAGACGATATTGCATTAGGAATAGATGGTAGGCGATGGATAAAGATCTTGCGAACAAAGACCAAGGTCAAGAGCACTGTCCCGCTTTTGCCAATGGCGGAAAGAATATTGGAGAAGTATGAAAAATGCATTCCAAAATCTGAAAACGCGCTCTTACTTCCCGTATTGAGCAACCAGAAGTCAAACCAGTACCTAAAGGAGATTTCACAGCTATGTGGGATAAAGAAGCGGATAACATTCCACCTTTCCCGGCACACTTTTGCCACAACGGTGACCTTGGCCAATGGTGTGCCCATCGAATCTGTGAGCAAGATGCTCGGCCACCAGTCCATAAAGACCACACAGATATACGCCAAGGTGCTTGACAAAAAACTTATGGAGGATATGGAATTGGTCAGGATGAAATATACAGCCGTTTAAACGTGGAGATTAACCCCTAAAATTTTATCTATCTGTTTTTAAAACTCCAAATCTTACCCAAAAACTTTGCGCATGGATCCTGTTCCAATTTTATAGTATTCGGAAAGATAAGCGTAAAGTAAAATTGGAATAGGGCGCACAACCTATTTTTTGGATGCGACTAGCTGGCTTGGCAGTGTGCAAAATTGGGATACGAAGTAGGCCAATTTTGTACAGCGAGAGGGTAGCACGCTAAAGCGGTGCTACGGTCACCATTTTTTTGCTAAAAAGCCTATAAAACCAGTACTTTCACGCAAAATTTTGAATTGCTTAACTAAGATAAAATTGTGACAATTCCGTTTGAAACCGCTATAAACACAGGAAAATATTGTCACAATCTATATTAATTCAACAAGATTATACAGATAAAAAAGTCACTTGCCAGCAACTATATTTTTTCCAAGAAATTTAAAGTTGTTACTAATTTTTTTACTGTAAAAACCTTGAAACCATCAATAAACGCTGGAGTTTTTTACAGCAAACTGGAGAATATTTGCCTC
>JBNLBG010000069.1:0-15072 GCA_050303195.1 Allomuricauda sp.
TTGACCCGAGAAGCCGGCAGTATGTCTCGTAATATCGCGAATAGTGATGGGTCGTTTGGCAGGTTCCAAAATCATTTCGCCTGCAATGGAATCGTAGCCTGTATAAACCTGCATATTGGTAAATTCCGGGGCGTATTTTTCGAGTGGATCATCTAACTGAAACTTACCTTCTTCATACAAGGTCATCAACGCAGTACCGGTTATGGGCTTGGTCATGGAATAGATTTGAACCAAAGTGTTGCGATCCATGGGCTTTTTGTTCTTGAGGTCGGCATAACCAAAGGCATTGTAATAGACCTCTTCTCCTTTTTCAAAGATGAGGGCTGAGGCTCCGGCTACATCGCCCAGATCAACAAAACTTTTTAGGGTGGAGTCAATTCGTGTTTTTACGGTTTCATCAACGAGGTATTGTACTTCTGGTTCTTGTTTTTTGCAGGATGCAAAAAAGAGCAAGGCCACCAGTAAAAGTGATACAGTTTGTTTCATTATGTGCATGGGTTAAAATTTGTTAGGCTTTGGATATGAACAAATCAGTTTTATAAGAGAAGAAAGGTAGCCAAATAATTGAAAATCCAATATACTTTACCCTTTAAAAATCAGAAATATAACAAGTTCATACTGATTGTTTTAGAGAAATAACGAATCAACCCTTAATTTATCTCAATCGATTGCGAAATAACCATTTTTATCAAAGCATATGGCAATTTTACTGATTATTGGAAGACATCTTTTATAGCCAATAGGTGACTTTCAATACAATAGATCTGTTTTTAATGCCCAACCCAGTAGTGTCATGGTTCTCGTTGTAGATCAGGAAAATATCGGACATAGGACTATACCTCCATTGCAATCGGGAAAAGGCACTGAAATTGTCATTTCTAGAGGTATACTGGAGAACATTGGTGAAAAAGAGCTTGTTTGAAAAGCTTATGTTACCATTGAATCGAACCAAATGCAGATTGTTTTTTCCGTAACCGTCTGCCAAACGGATATCATTATAATCATAGGTAACTCCAAAAGTACCCCATGGACGAAACCGGAATGAACCTTGGACCATGGCCCCTAGACGTGTACCGTTATAAAAGCTGCCATATCCGGTCAATGTGTTCCAGACAAAGGTTTTACGCACATCCGAACTGTATTGCACATCAAACCGGGAGAATGAATAATTTCCAACGGGAATGGGGGTAAACTCATCGCCTATCAATGATGTTGGGAATAGAAGGCTAACTTCTTGGTTGCGTGCAATAAGGTTGAGTTTGGCTGTGTTTCTATATTCAAAATCATAAGCAAAGTTGTTATGGCGTTCATTAAATGTGCCATCATTGTTCAGGTAGAGGTTGTTCCAAGTTCGGATGCCATGATAGTTAAACTTACGGTTTTCTCGTTCAGGGAAAAAGAGATAACGCACCCAGGGATTAATTAAGGTGTAGCCCACACGAATGGTCTCTTCCGTTTCTGCATTGTAATTATCCAATCTAGGATTGATCCCCAATTCTGTGATGTAATTATCTCCTACCAAATTATAGAGCCATCCGGTTTTAAACCGCTTTGAATTAAAGGAACCCCAAAAACCATAAAATTGGGTATCATCAAAATTCTCAGAGGTCATGGAGTTATGGTACATGGCTGTGGTGTTAAGCTTACCACTTTCTGAAACATAGGTAAACTCCAATCCCAGATTTCTGGAATACTCCATTTCTGTGGTATTACTGGTAGCCTGGCGGTTCATAAACATACCCTTAATGACCGACCGTTTCAGTACCTTTTGTTGAAAAGCCGCCACACTATAGTTTTGGGCCGCAAATTCCTCTGTTCTTCGGGTTTGCACATTCATGACACCCATTCGTAAACTGGGGGTTATGTTCCCGGTAAGCCTTCCCCCAAAGTCTATGGGAATGGCCTCGCCATCATTAATACCAATTTTTCGGGAAAAGAAAGGTTTGATGTCATAAGTACCAAAGTTGGAAAAGATGTCGTTGTTCTCGAGGAAGAAATTGCGCTGTTCCGGTAAAAAGATATCAAAACGTGTAATATTGGTCACCTGTTGGTCCACGTCGGCATTTGAAAAGTCGGGAAACAAGGTTAAATCCAGATTCAAGTTACTGGTCAGGGCCACCTTTACGTCTCCGCCCAAATCGCTTTTCAATTCGGCCTCGGTCTGTTCACTGTCTTCATAATCCCGAAGGGAGGATGAAGTAACATAGGGATTTAAAATAAAGGTTCCCTTGGCTTTTTCAGGACTCTGGTCCCATACCAATGACCCCATATAGTTCATACCAACCCCATTGAAGTTAACTGGGAATTGCGTCCATGTGGTGTACACATTATTGCTTTTATCCCCACGGATAAAGTTGATACCCCATAAATTTTGGTTGGCATTGTACCTAAGGGTCTTGAAGGGAATGGAAATCTCTACAACCCAATAATCTTCATATTGAACCGTCTTGGAGGCCCATTTGTTGTCCCAATTCTCCGAACTATAGGTTTGTGCCCCTTCCAAGGTCAAGCTGCCTTCCATTTCAGCACCTCCAGCCGTCACCCCAAACATAAAGCCACTTTGTTTGGTATTTACCGGGTCAAGCGCAACCGTAAAATTATCACTGCCCCAAAAATCATCGTCATTGTCGCGAACCAAAGATTGTACTATTCTTTTTCCTTGATCATAGCATTTGGCCACCACATATAACTGGTGTTCATCATACGTCAATTTTACTTCAGTTTGGTTTTGGGCCTCACCTTCATCAACGGGCCAATGATTAAAGAAATTGGTGGTTGTCTCATGATGGCCCCATTCATTATCGTCAATGATGCCATCCAGGATAATAGGGTTTGTTGTAGGTTTAATTTGATATTGATAAAGCGTTCGGGTATCGCTTCCATTTTGTGAAAATCCAACGGTAGCAAGCAGAAGAAAGGTCAGTAACCATAAAGTTTTCATGGACTGTTCGTTTTTTGATGATACCCAAAGAACCCTCGTCCCAATCACTTTAACAAACAGATTTTGGATATGTCATGCCTCATAGAGCAAATGACGTTTGACTGCTGTTCAGTGCCGAAAATGTCTTTTTGAATGTTGTTGGCGTTATGGAGACCGCGTTGTTGTCTTATTTAAGAAATGCTTAACGCCATTCAGGTAAATTAATGTGGATAATCCTGTAAAACGGCCATGGCATGGGACCTGTAATTTCTGCCAATGGGAAGTTCCTTGCCATTAACTTCGATCATGATGGTGTTAAAAGCGGTAACTTTTTCCAGAGCCACAATGAAGGACCTATGGATTCTCACAAACTTTGCGCTTGGCAATTTTTCCTCCAAGTATCCAATGCGTTGTTTAGTTTGGATTTCTCCATCAGGGGTATGGATGGTCACCTTGTCGTTCAAACTTTCTAAATAAAGAATTTCCGACAGGTCAAGTTTCACCGTTTTTCGCTGGGATTTTATATAGAGAAGTTCTGGCTCTGTCTTTGATTTGGAAGTGTTGTTTTTTGGTTGGGATGGGTTGTCAAAGGATGTTTGTAGAAGGTGTCCAGATAAAAATTTGTTCACTTTGGTGATGGTCTTCATAAAACGACCTAGGGATATAGGTTTTAGAAGATAGTCTATTGCATCCAGTTCAAAAGCTTTAATGGCGAACTCGCGGTAGGCCGTTGTAAAGACCACTAATGGAGTGGGATTAAGGGACTCAAGAAGTTCCAATCCATTGATTTTCGGCATTTTAATATCCAAAAAAACAAGATCAATGTTCCCTTTCTGTAAATGGCAAAAGGCCTCAACAGCGTTGGGGCATACGGCTACAACTTCCAGATTGTCCATTTGGCCGGCGTATTTTACCAATACCTTTCTCGCCAAAGGCTCATCATCAACAATGATGCATCTAATCGTTCTTTCCATAAGCTGCCTTCGAATTTATACCACTTAAATCAATCTTCAATGTAATCAAAAATCGATTGGGTTCCTCATGGATTTCCAAATGATGCTTATCTGGAAAAAAGAGTGCCAATCTACGCTTCACATTCTTTAAGCCAATGTTCTTGTCCCCATCCAGTTCTTCACTTTCCTGGGATGGTGCCTTACTGTTTTCCACAACAAAGAGAAGCTGCTTATTGTCCGTTTGTAAATGTATGTTGATGTATGAATCCTCAAGTAAGGTGTCAGCACCATGTTTAAAGGCATTTTCTACAAAGGGCAGGAGCAATAATGGGGGGATGAAACTTTCAATATTGTCATTTTCAAAGGTGGTGGAAATAGTAAGTTTATCCCCATACCGCAACTGTTCCAAAGTTACCAGGTTCATGAGCTCTTCCCATTCCTTTTGAACCGAGATTAGGCGGTCATTACAATCATAGAGCATATAGTCCAAAAAGTTGGAGAGTCCCAAAACGGCGTCTGAAGTTTTCTCAGATTTTTCCAAAGAAAGGGAGTAAATACTGTTCAATGTGTTGAAAAGGAAATGCGGATGGATTTGAGCCTTCAAAAACTTAAGCTCGGTCTCGATCTTTTCCTTTTCAAGCTCTTTGTTGATTTGTTCCTTTTTATAATAGAACCGTTGCAATTTTATGGACATGGCCACAAAAACAGGAGTGTAAACGCTGAGCATGGAGTTAATCACCTTTGGAAGGTACCATAGCGGATCTTTCCAATGCTCCTCTTCGGGATTGAACCAATGATAGAGATACTTCCAGTTCATGTACCGATCCAGCAATGCCATGGAGACCGCTAGAATGATGGACAGAACAACATACATTGTGGTCCGTTTGGGGTATAGGTACTTGGGCATCAAGTAATATAGGGTGATATATGTGGGAATTAATTTCCAGGGCAACAAAAACAGCAATTGTAATGTTTCATCAAAGTAATTGTTGCCTTCATAACTGCCCCAAAAAATGGTGTAAAATAGGATATAGGCCAGCCAAAAAAGGACATGGTAGAAGATTCTATGCTGGTTGCCAAAAAACTTTTCAATCATGAACGAGGTTCTCTCTGTGAAACTGCCTAATTATTTGGGAAGACCCCAATGCTTGGTAGCAAATACAAATTTTCAAGTGAAAATACGAAATCGGGCCAAAGTTTTCGGGCAAAGCAAGGTAGACAACGGTTTTTGGACCGCAAACATCCGAGTTTTCACGTGGAGGAATGGAATGTTCTTGATTTTGTGGACTTTTAAGAAATCACGATTCGCATTTATTTTGTTTGAGAATAAATCCTCTTATTTTTATCGCAATCGATTGAGTATATTTAACTAATCTATTCGATTTATGAAGAAACAAAAGGACGATTTACGGAGTAAAGAGTGGTTTGGCAGTAATGATAAGATGGGTTTTGTGCACCGTTCTTGGCTCCGTAACCAAGGCTATCCTGATGACATGTTCAGAGGCCGGCCGGTAATTGGGATATGTAATACCTGGTCCGAATTGACCCCCTGCAACGGGCATTTACGGGAATTCGCCGAAATTGTTAAAAAAGGTGTTCTGGAAGCTGGGGGATTTCCCTTGGAATTTCCCGTGATGTCACTCGGAGAAACCATAATGCGTCCCACGACAATGCTCTTCAGAAATCTGGCCAGCATGGATGTGGAGGAATCCATTCGAGCAAATCCTTTGGATGGAATAGTGCTGCTGACTGGTTGTGATAAAACCACTCCGTCTACCATTATGGGAGCTTGCAGTGTAGATCTTCCAACCATTGTGGTGCCCGGAGGCCCCATGCTCAATGGAAAGTTCAGGGGTGGGGAAATCGGCTCAGGGTCGTTCAATTGGATGATCAAGGAAAAACAGAAAAAGGACAAGTTTACCGATGAGGATTTTTTAGAGGCTGAAATATGCGCTGCACGTAGTGCAGGACACTGCAACACCATGGGTACTGCCTCAACCATGGCCACTATGGCCGAGGCTTTGGGACTGACCTTGCCGGGAGCATCAGCAATTCCTGCGGTTGATGCCCGCAAAAAAGTAATGGCGCAACTTTCGGGAAGACGGATCGTTGAGATGGTGAATGAAGACTTGACTATGTCGAAGATACTCACCCGTGAAGCTTTTGAGAATGCCATTGTGGTCAACGCAGCGGTAGGTGGTTCCACAAACCTTATCATCCATTTGATAGCCATTGCGGGTAGAATGGGTGTTCCTTTAAAGTTGGAAGATTTTGATGATTTGGGAAGCAAAATCCCATTGTTGGTGAACCTAATGCCCTCTGGAAAACATTTAATGGAAGATTATTTTTATGCAGGAGGCTTGCCCGTGGTACTAAAGGAATTGCAATCCAAACTTCATAAAACTGTAACGGTCAATGGAAAATCCCATCATGAAAACTGTGAAAAAGCGATTTGCTATAATGAGGATGTGATTTCCAAACTGGAGACCCCCTTCCAAAAAGATGCTGGAATAGCCGTTTTGAAAGGGAATTTATGTGAGAATGGCGCGGTAATAAAACCCTCAGCGGCCACACCAGAGTTAATGAAGCATCGAGGAAAGGCAGTTGTGTTTACCAGCATGGATGATTACCATGCCCGGGTGGATGACCCTGATTTGGACATAGATGCCGATAGTGTTATCGTACTTCAAAATGTAGGACCAAAAGGCTATCCCGGAATGCCGGAAGTAGGAAATGTAGACCTCCCCGAAAAATTGATCATGCAGGGCGTAAAGGATATGGTCCGTATTTCGGATGGAAGAATGAGCGGTACAGCCTATGGAACGGTGGTCTTACATGTATCCCCAGAGTCGGCCATTGGAGGCAACCTTGCCTTGGTCAGAGATGGTGATTTTATAGAACTTGATGTTGAGAATAGACGTCTTCATCTTGACGTATCTCCGGAGGAATTGGAAAAAAGAAGAGCAGTATGGTCACCGCCAGCATCGCACACAAATCGAGGTTATGTAAAAATCTACCTGAACCATGTAGAACAAGCAGAAAAAGGAGCCGATCTTGATATTTTGGTGGGCGGTTCAGGCAGTGAAGTAAAAGGTGACCTCCATTAGTAATCTTCAAAATGTAACCATCCAATTATGTTAGTAGTATATTTATTATTGAGTATTGCCTTTATTATTTTAATGGTCAATTACTTACGGCTTCATCCATTTTTGGCCCTTTTTATGGTGGCCATTTTTTTTGGCTTTGCTGCAGGAATGGATTATGCGCTTATTCTAGATACCATTAATGATGGTTTTGGAGGTACTCTTGGGAAGATTGGGCTAGTCATCATATTCGGGGTGATCATTGGAGCTTTTTTGGAAAATACCGGAGGAGCCTATGCTTTGGCTGAAGCAGTCATTAAGGTTGTTGGAAAAAAACGGGTTTCTACTGCTATGGGAATTTTAGGATATTTTGTATCCATACCGGTATATGCAGACAGTGGATTTATTTTGCTTTCGCCATTGAACAAGAGTTTGTCCAAAAAAGCTGGTATTAGTTTGGCGGGTTCTGCGGTGGCTTTGGCCTTGGGGTTGACCGTAACCCATAATTTGGTGCCTCCAACACCGGGACCCATTGCCGCGGCAGGGATTTTAAATGCAGATTTAGGACTGGTTTTGGCTCTTGCTATCCCAATTAGCCTGGTTGCATTGGCCATGGCATTGGTTTTTGCTACAAGGTTTGCTGCCAAAACCTATATTGAGCCCAATCCTGATATTTCCCAAGAAGGTATCGATGAAAAAATGAAAACAGCACCATCAGCCTTTAAGGCATCGCTGCCCATTGTGGTACCCATTATCTTGATTATGATCAATTCCAGGATGAAAGCCATTGATGTTCAGGATATTGCTGGTTGGCAATCCTTTTTGCAATTTTTGGGAGAGCCGGTAATAGCATTGGTCATTGGAATGTTTTTGGCATTTTCACTACCCAAAAAGCTAAAAAAAGAATTAATATCTACAGAGGGGTGGGTTGGGAAGGCCCTAAAAGAGTCGGCCAACATTTTATTGATTACCGGAGCTGGGGGTGTATTTGGAAAAATGCTTCAAAATTCTGGTATTGCCAATGTTATGGGAGAAGCTTTGAGTGATTTGAACCTTAGCTTTTTTCTACCTTTTTTGATAGCCTCGGCTATTAAACTGGCCCAAGGTTCCTCTACGGTGGCCTTGATTACTGCAGCTTCCATTATGCTGCCCATGATGCCAAGTTTGGGTATGGAGAGTGAAATGGACAAAGCGCTGTTGGTGGTCTCCATTGGAGCGGGTTCCATGGTGGTTTCCCATGCCAATGACAGTTTTTTTTGGGTGGTGACCCAAATGAGTGGAATGAATGTCAGCCAAGGGTACAAGCTTCACAGTTTAGGAACTTTGGTCATTGGATTGACCTCAATAATTGCAGTATTAATCATAAGTTTATTTGTAAATTAAAACCATGAAAGTTTATCGAACATCAAAAGGAATTGTCCTTCAGTCAGAAGGCAAGTACTTCTTAAGTGACACCAATTGGGATGAATTCATCAACGATGATTCCCTTTTACAGAAGTGCAACTCCATCGTTAGTCAAAATCAACCCATTGAAAATGGTCCGGAACTGATTTCCAATTACTTATTGAAGCCTATCGAAAATCAGGAGATTTGGGCCACGGGCGTTACCTACTACAATAGTAAAATGGGACGTCAGGAAGAAGCCAAGGAAGCCGGCGGCGGCGATTTCTATGAACGCGTTTACAATGCTGAAAGACCAGAACTGTTTTTCAAGTCAACTGCGGCCAGGGCCGTTGGACATTTGGATAAAGTGGCCATCCGAGACGATTCCACATGGGATGTACCTGAACCCGAGCTTACGCTCTGCATCACATCAACCGGAAAGATTGTGGGGTACACTATTGGTAATGATATGAGCAGCCGTAGCATCGAAGGTGAAAATCCACTCTATCTACCGCAGGCAAAAAATTATGACCGAAGTGCAGCCATTGGTCCCTGTATTATGGTCACCGATGGCCCTTTTCCACAAGATTCCAAAATCCATTTGGATATTGTAAGAAATGGGGATAAAGTGTTTTCGGGGGAAATTGGAGTAAATCAAATTGTCCGGAAGTTTGAGGATATTGTGCAGTATCTTTACCGACATACTACCTATCCTTATGGATGTTTTTTAATGACAGGAACTGGTATCGTGCCCGGAACCGATTTTACGTTGGCACAGAATGATGAAATCAATATCACTATTGATAATATAGGAACATTAACAAACACAATCGGATAAATTAATCCCAAAACATGCAATTACAAGGCAAGAATTACCTAGGAAATGAGAAATCGGCCTTAGGGGCCAACACGTTTTATGGAGTTAATCCCAGTACAGGGGAAAACCTCGAAACTGCCTTCACAGAGGCCATTGAAGGGGAAATAAACATTGCTGTGGATAAAGCGGAGAAAGCCTTCAAGGTCTATAAAAACAAGTCTGGAGCTGAAAAAGCAGCCTTTTTGGATGCTATCGCCGATGAAATATTGGCACTTGGCGACCAATTGGTACAACGTGCTTGCGCAGAAACAGGACTACCAGAAGGCAGAATCACAGGTGAAAGAGGTAGGACCATGGGGCAAATGAAATTGTTTGCTACTGTATTACGTGAAGGGTCATGGGTGGATGCTCGAATTGATGAGGCCATTCCGGACCGGCAACCCCTTCCAAGAGTGGATATCAGAAGTATGTTACGTCCTTTGGGACCAGTGGCCGTATTTGGTGCCAGTAACTTTCCGTTGGCATTTTCTGTAGCCGGTGGCGATACCGCCAGTGCTTTGGCGGCTGGCTGTCCCGTAGTGGTCAAGGCCCATCCAGCGCATCCCGGTACCTGTGAATTGGTGGCGGAAGCTATTATTTCAGCAGCTAAAAAAACAGGAATGCCCGATGGTGTATTTTCCATGGTACATGGTATCTCCCACGAAGTGGGAATGGGCTTGGTAGGACATGGTGGCATCCATGCGGTTGGATTTACGGGTTCCCTTGGCGGGGGTAGGGCATTGTTTGATGCAGCCTCTAGACGTGCTAACCCAATTCCTGTTTATGCCGAAATGGGTAGTACCAATCCTGTGTTTATTTTACCGGGAGCCATGGCCGAAAAAGGCGAAGAACTTAGTCAACAACTTCATGGTTCCTTTACATTGGGTGTTGGGCAGTTTTGCACCAACCCGGGAGTGGTCATTGCCCACGATTCTGAAGAAACCAAGGCATTTAAGACCTCATTGACCAGTTTAGTGGCCGAGTCCAATTCATCAGCGATGCTTACGTCTGGAATTCACAATGCTTTTGATGGTGGCGTAAAAGAACTGTCTTCACAGCAGGGGGTTGAATTTTTGGCGAAAGGAGCCGATGCCGGAGGTAATCATGGGAATGCCAATTTGTTTGCTACGGAGGGCAAAAACTTTTTGTCCAATACCTTGTTGGAAGAAGAGGTTTTTGGGCCTTCAACTTTATTGGTGAATACTTCGGATAATAGTGAAATGCTAGAAATAGCCCGAAATCTGCATGGTCATTTAACAGCAACCATTCATGGTACAGAAGAGGATTTATTGAACAACAAGGAGCTTATCGATATTTTAGAGGAAAAAGTGGGCCGTTTGTTGATCAACGGATTCCCAACCGGAGTTGAAGTATGTCACGCCATGGTACACGGTGGCCCTTATCCTGCTACTACCGATTCACGGTCAACCTCTGTGGGAACTAAGGCCATTGAACGCTTTGCGCGACAGGTTTGCTACCAAAACTTTCCAGATGCCATTCTACCCGATGAACTAAAACAGGACAATCCATTACAAATTATGCGATTGGTAAATGGGGAGAAAAGGAGATAAACTCTCTCTCAAAAACTTTATGGTATAAAATGAAAAAACTCCGGTAATCAGCCGGAGTTTATTCATCAATCAAAAAACGAACAGTCATGATAAACTGTTGTAGGTATCCAAATTACAACTTTCTTGCCAAAAAAACAATTTAAGACTAGTTTAACTGTAATTTGCGGTGTAAATTTTACAATTTATCCCAAATATGTTTTTAAAATCTTACTTCTGGACGTATGCTTTAGACGTCTGATGGCCTTTTCCTTGATTTGGCGAACACGTTCCCGTGTCAAATCAAAGGTCTCTCCAATCTCCTCCAAAGTCATGGAATGTTGCCCAGCCAAACCGAAGTAAAGCCTTATAACATCAGCCTCCCGAGGGGTCAAGGTCTCCAAGGCACGTTCAATTTCAGTGCGCAAGGATTCGTGCAATAACTCTTTATCTGGGTTTGGAGATTCCCCACTTCGCAATACATCGTACAAGTTGGAATCCTCACCATCGATCAATGGAGCATCCATGGATACGTGACGGCCTGAGTTTTTCAAAGATTGCTTGACATCTTCAACGGTCATGTCCAATTCTTTGGCAATTTCCTCTGCAGAAGGTACGCGCTCATGTGCTTGCTCCAAGAAAGCAAACGTTTTGTTGATTTTGTTAATGGAACCAATCTTGTTCAAGGGCAAACGCACAATACGGGATTGTTCTGCCAATGCTTGTAGGATGGATTGACGAATCCACCAAACGGCATAGGAAATGAACTTAAATCCACGAGTTTCATCAAAACGTTGTGCGGCCTTGATCAATCCCAAATTCCCCTCATTGATCAAATCGGGGAGGGTCAATCCTTGGTTTTGGTACTGTTTTGCAACAGAAACCACGAATCTGAGGTTGGCTTTGGTTAATTTTTCCAAGGCTACTTGGTCTCCCGCCTTGATACGTTGGGCCAATTCCACTTCTTCATCGGCAGTGATCAAATCCACCTTACCGATTTCTTGCAAGTATTTGTCCAGCGATGCGGTTTCCCTATTGGTAACCTGTTTTGTAATTTTTAACTGTCTCATCTAAATTTTCCCTTCAAATTAAGTTTTTGAACCGAAGCTCATTAGTTTATACGTAGAAAAAACCAAAATGTTACATTTTGATAAAATTTATTTGTAAATAATTTCCTAAAAACAGAAAACCCCAGGATTTCCTGGGGCTTCGGTATATAAACTGGAAAGGCTATTAATCCCTTCTCGGTTTTCTATCTCTATCTCGATTTCCGCCTCTGCGGTCACCACCACCTCTTCGGTCGCCACCTCGGTCGTTGCTACGAGATCTTTCTTGGTATCCTTCAGGTTTAGGCAACAGGGCCTTTCTGGAAACCTTTTCCTTGCGGGTCTTGGGGTCTATACCGAAGTATTTTACATCGATAACATCACCCATGTTCACAACATCGGTAACATTTTCAGTGCGTTCCCAAGCCAATTCAGAAACGTGCAAAAGCACTTCGTTTCCAGGGGCATCAACGTATTCCACAACAGCACCAAAATCCAATATTTTGATGACTTTTACCTCGTAGACACTACCTACTTCAGGTTTGAACATCAACGCATCTATTTTGGCCAATACGGCATCAATACCGTCTTGATCCGTGCCCAGGATTTCCACAATACCTTCTTCGGTAACTGGATCTTCATTGATCACAATAGTGGTCTTGGTTGTTTTTTGAAGCTCTTGGATAACCTCTCCACCTTTACCAATAAGTGCTCCAATATATTCTCCAGGAATGATTTTGGTAACAATTTTTGGCGCATAGGATTTAACCTCAGGTCTTGGTTCAGCAATGGTGTCGGTCAATTCTTTAAGGATGTGCATTCTACCGTCTTTGGCCTGCATCAAGGCTTTTACTAAGATTTCATAGGAAAGACCTTTTACTTTGATGTCCATTTGACAGGCAGTGATACCATCTGCGGTACCGGTTACCTTAAAGTCCATATCACCCAAGTGGTCCTCATCACCCAAAATATCAGAAAGGACGGCATATTTGCCTGTTTCTGTATTGGTGATCAATCCCATAGCAATACCAGAGACTGGTTTTTTCAATTGAACCCCTGCATCCATAAGAGCCATGGTACCGGAACAAACGGTGGCCATGGAAGAGGAACCATTGGATTCCAATACTTCGGAAACCACACGAACGGTATACGGACAATCCTCTGGAATCATCTTTTTAAGGGCACGCTGTGCCAAGTTACCGTGACCTACTTCCCTACGGGAGGTACCACGGATAGGTCTTGCCTCTCCAGTTGAAAAAGGAGGGAAGTTATAGTGTAAATAAAAGGTTTCCTCGCCTTCAAAAGAGGGCATGTCTATTTGATTGGCTTCTCTTGAGGTACCTAAAGTTACCGTCGCCAATGCTTGCGTTTCACCTCTGGTAAAAATGGCAGAACCGTGTACGGATGGCAAGTAATCCACCTCACACCAAATAGGGCGAATATCAGTGGTTTTACGTCCATCCAAACGCAATCCTTCTTCCAAAGTAAGGTTACGGACAGCTTCTTTTTCAGCTTTGTGGTAGTATTTGGAAATCAATCCACCAATTTCCTCCAATTCTTCTTCAGAGAAGGTTGCTTTGATTTCTTCTTTGATTTCTTCAAAAGCGGCACTTCGTTCATGTTTAGCAGAACCGGCTTTGGCCACAGCATATACTTTATCGTATGCTAGGTCATAGACCTTTTTTTCAAGTGCTTCGTCCTCATCTTCGGGCTCATATTCCCGAACCTCTTTTCTTCCGAAGGCTTCAGCCAATTTTAGCTGAGCGGCAACCTGAACTTTAATGGCTTCGTGCGCAAACTTGATGGCCTCTACCATTTCTTCTTCTGAAATCTCGGACATTTCTCCTTCCACCATCATTACAGAATCGGCAGATGCACCAATTACCATATCAATATCTGATTCTTCCAGTTGTGCTCTTGTAGGGTTGATGATGAATTCACCATTAACACGTCCTACGCGAACTTCTGAAATAGCACATTCAAAAGGAAAATCTGAAAGTTGAATGGCGGCAGAAGCAGCCAATCCGGCCATGGCATCTGGCATCACCTCTTCGTCGTGGGACATCAATTGGATCATTACCTGTGTCTCGGCATGATAGTCTTTTGGAAACAATGGGCGCAATACCCTGTCCACCAAACGCATGGTCAACACCTCGCCATCGCTGGGTCTGGCCTCACGTTTAAAGAAACCGCCAGGATATCGTCCTGCGGCAGCAAATTTTTCGCGATAATCTACCGTAAGAGGTAAAAAATCTACATCGCTTTGTTTGTAGTTAGAGACAACGGTACAAAGTAACATGCACTTGCCTGATTGGACAACCACAGAACCATGAGCCTGTTTTGCCAATTTTCCGGTTTCAATAGAGATTTCCCTACCGTCACCTAGGTCAATGACCTCTTTAAAAGTTTTTGGAATCATACAAATAATCTTACCCGTGTAAAAGATACGGGTTGTTAAACATTTGGTCTACCGCCATCCGGACGGTCGGGTTGTGTTGTTGTTGTGCGTGCCTTACGGCACTGACCAATGAAAAACTATGTGAAGCTTTTTGTGTTTGCCCAATTTGCAGCTTGGGACTTTTGGTGTTGGAGCACATCCAACTAAAATAAAGGGGAAGCCAAAGCCTCCCCTCAATTTTTATTTTCTAATATTCAATTCCTTGATCAAAGAACGATATTTTTCAATGTCTTTTTTCTTTAGGTAATCCAAAAGACTACGTCTTTTACCTACCAAAGCTACCAAAGAACGCTCGGTGTTGTAATCCTTATGGTTCTTTTTAAGGTGTTCTGTTAAGTGGTTGATACGGTGGGTGAACAATGCAATTTGCCCTTCCGTAGAACCCGTGTTGCTCTCAGAGCCGCCGTGTTTTTTGAAAATCTCGGCTTTTACTTCTTTTGTTAAATACATTCCAATATTTATTTAAATGATTTTTATGTATTGATTGACCTTCAATCAGCGTGCAAAGATAATCCTTTTTTTCAATCTATAATTCTTAACAACAAATTAAACCTTTTTCATTTAGATGGGTCAAAGCAGCAAACCATAAATTTTATCATCATGAAAAAGAATTTTAAAGCAATGCGCTTGGCTGGAATGACTTTGGGATTGCTGTTTTTGGGCCTTTCATCCTGCAGTACTGAAGAATCCACCAGCGAAGAACTATCCAGCACAGAAGTTATTTCTTCAACCGAACTTAAGTTTAGTGACGAGACCGAGATGATTTCCGAAGAAATTACGGCACTTGCCGAGGACGTTTATGCTTCGGATGAATTTCGTCCACCGC
>JBNLBG010000070.1:0-14936 GCA_050303195.1 Allomuricauda sp.
TTGTTGAACTTTGGTCAATGCCGATTACCCATACATAGATTAGCGTTTGGACGGATCACCATTACTTCAATTGAGTTGATCTATAAAAAATGAGCAGTTAAAAAAACTGAAAATTCACAATTAGAAATAAGAAATTATGTACCAGAGAATCAGTAAGAATTTTTTAATGGGACTTGTAGTAGGATGCTTGTTTATTTCTTGTATTTCAAAAAATAATGAAACAAAAAACTCAAAAGAACCACAAGAAGAATCGGTAAACAAATATGAAAGATGGCCTGAGAAAAAGGCACTCGATTGGGCCAAGAGCAAACCCTGGTTACGAGGTGCAAATTTTAATCCAAGTACAGCTATAAATCAATTGGAGTTTTGGCAAGCAGAAACCTTTGACCCTGAGACCATTGATCGGGAGTTAGGTTGGGCAGAAAATATTGGATTAAATTGTATGCGGGTGTATTTACATCATGTTGCATGGGAAGTAGACAAATCTGGTTTTAAAAAACGAATTAAAGAATATCTTTCCATTGCTCACAAGCATAACATATCCACCATTTTTGTATTTTTTGATGATTGTTGGAATCCTACTTACAGTGCAGGCAAACAACCCGATCCAATCCCCGGAGTTCACAATTCAGGATGGGTTAGAGATCCAGGAGATTTACTTTTTACTTCGTCAGATCTAGTACCTGTGCTAGAGGCCTACATTAAAGACATTCTTGAGACATTTAAGGATGATAAACGAATTATCTTATGGGATTTGTATAATGAACCAGGAAACTCAGGTTACAAAAATAAATCATTGCCCCTACTAAAAAATGTATTCAAGTGGGCACGACAAGTAAATCCATCCCAGCCTATATCTTCTGGTGTGTGGAATATCGAATTGTCGGACCTCAATAAATTTCAAGTTGAAAATTCCGATATTATTACATATCACAATTACAATGATGAAGTACGCCATCAAAAAGCTATAGATTCTTTGAAAGAATATAATAGACCCATGATTTGTACCGAATATATGGCGCGAAGGAATAATAGTTTATTTGGTAACATCATGCCAATTTTAAAAGAACAAGACATTGGTGCTATTAATTGGGGGCTTGTCGCCGGAAAATCCAACACCAAATATGCGTGGGATGAACCCATTCCTGATGGCTCAGAACCAGAACTTTGGTTTCACGAAATTTTCCGTAAGGATGGCACGCCCTACAAACAGGAGGAAGTTGATCTTATTAAAGAATTGGCAACGAAAGAATAAACTAAAAAACCGGACTTTTTCTAAAACACCACACGACTGCTTTTTGGGCAAGTGACATCAATGAATACCAGCTTTTAGTCACCAAGATTAATCTAACACGTTTTGCAGTAGAATATCCGGGTGTCAGTTGTAATTTGAAGATGCCAATAGCTGATTAATTCACTTTTTTAACGTTGCTGCTTTTCCAGCGCTCCAAAACTGTCCGACAAAAAATAGTACACAAAGCGCAATAGATATCACGGCTAGGGTAAAGAACAATTCATTTTGCGTAAAAAAGTCCAAAAATGGTAATAACACAATGGGAGATAAAAATTGCCCCATAAACCAGAACGTAGTAAGTCTACCTATTTCCCTTCCCCTGATTTCCACCGGAGCCAATTGCATTACCCATACATTGGCGTTCGGAATCATTAAACCTAAACCTAAGCCGGCTAAAATTGTTCCCAGCATTACTGTGAGGTATGAATCTCCATAGGATATGCTCAAATAAGCCAAGGCCATTAATAAGTATCCTGCCCCAAAAATCTGATTGAAACTAAACCTATCTTTAATTTTAGAATATGAAAATGCAGAAATTGCAGAGAAAAATGTACTGGAAGCAATGGCGATACCTATAAGGGTATTGCTTTCAATGCCTATGGATTTAAGATAAAACGGAATTTGTACCGGGATAATGAAAAAAAGAATCCACATGATCATAACATTGATGAATACCATCCAGATTATCGAGGGTGACTTAATTTTGGTTGAACTATCTTGAGGTGATTTCACAATTTTTGGTTCCTTTAGGAATAGGTATACCGTTGGTAGTATCAAAATTGAATAGAGATACAGCAGAAAGGGTATTTTCCAATTGATATCCGCCAATATTCCCCCTAGGGTGATAAATATGATTCCCGCAATCGACATGACCGCTATTTGAAGTCCAGCAAATTTTTGCCTAAGTTGACCTTCATAATAATCAGCAACCAGGGTAGTGACGATGGTCATACTGACACCCACGCAGGTACCCAACAGAGCCCTTCCTGTCAAAATAACATAGAGATTGTCTGACCAATACCCGGCAGTACCACCGATAGCATAGAGAACCATGGAGCCCCCTAATAGCTTTAATCTACCGAATTTGTCAATAAAAAGACCAGCGAGGACGGCACTTATCGCTATAAAAATTCCAGGAAAAGAAAGGGAAAGCTTAACTAAGTTAGTACCATTAGGCACGTCCTGAAAAGATTTTGTCATATCCGGTAAGGAAGCGGATACGGTGATCATGGACATTATAGTAAGGCTACTAACCAATAATAAGGCGGTCTTGACCTGCCAGCTTTGTGTGTTCATTGTTCCACATTTAGAAAAAATGCCCGCGGTTCAACACCTTGGGCATTCAATTATTTGGCATCCTAGATTAAGCCATCTGACCTTTCATCAATTTAGGAAGCATCTCTTTAAAATTCTCTTTCTTGTTGAGATGTGGCAGTGGCTCGGCAGGTTCTTCAACTCCGAGAAATTTACACAAGGGAGCCCATCCATCACGAACATCATAAACTAAAAGTTTGTCGTTTGGTACATGGGCTTTAACACTTTCAATATGTTTTTCCCATACCATTTTGGCGTGTTCCTTATCTTCAAATTGTCCACTCATTTCTCCCACGAAAAATGTCTTTTTGAAAAATTTTATACAGGCCACTACTTTCTTGACGCGAGGTGTGGTCACTAATTTGAACAGCATCTTTATCTTTTCCCCTGGGGTCTGCGGACCGGCTCTATAGACCGTACTATCCACGCTTTTGTACCATGCATCAAAATCCCTCACCGTGAGTATCACTTTGGCATCGGGATATCTCTTCATGTGTTCCTTATACCAGGGATAACCCGGAAAATCAACGGTGCCGTCAAAGCCCTTGTACAACTCGTCCCATTGGGTTGTACCCGTTTCGGAGAGCTCTTTCCAGTATTTAAGTTGATCTGGGTTAACCAATAATTCCTTCATGTGATAAACTCTTTCACAGTATAGAATTTCCAGTGAACGTTTTAGCGTTGTTGTTCCAGTACGGGGAAAACCCGCTCCTATTATTTTTAAGGACATAGTTATTTGGTTTAGTGGGTTGGCGTTATTTTATTGTACCTCAGATTTTTCAGGGAGTGATGGCATCGTAAACTCGAATGTCTCAGGTTGTGGCTGAATCGGTGTTAAATCCTTATCCTTAAAAGCTGGAAAGTCTGGAGCAAACTGGGTGGCCCTAAACTGTCCATAGATAAATGGCCCAATAGGTTGAGAGGGTGAGCCATCAGGCAATACGTAATGATGCACATATGGATTCCAGTATTCCCATACAATTTCTTTATCGGGTGTAACCTCAAAAAAACGTCCCTTTGCACCCGAAGCAATGAGTGTATTCCCATTTTTTAGACGTTGTGCTCCAGAAATAAAGGCCGAGTAAAAGGAATATTTATCAGGAGCCATATAGCTCCATTGAGGTTGCTCTGGACCAAAAGGAGCATTTTCTTCTATTTCGTAGGAACCGTTATTGTCCATTGGAGGTGAAAATTCATAAACGGCACTATAATTCCCTAGATCCTCAATTTTTACTTGGGGGTCGGGAGATTGGGCTTGCATGATTGCCACCCAAACCGAAGGCAATTTGTTCCCTTGTTCTGGAATATCATTATTAAAAACCATTAAATTTCCAGCACCTGGATATCCTTTTGGAATCCACTTTATATCATGCTGCCCATAAAGCATTTGATCTTCTTTGGTACCCCGACCATAATTTTGGGGATTGCCCCATCGGTACAAGAGGTCTCCCGCTTCGCCTTTGGCCTCTTCGGTACTGATGCTATGATCAATAATATAGATCTCATGCAAATGGGGAGAGCCAAAGACAATTTGGTCTAAATCTGCATTATAGGCTACAGCATTAACGTGAGTGATGTCAGAATGTTGATTGTCCACAGTGGCATTTGAGGTAGCAAATCCCATTTTCTTCATTTGCGCTATCTGCTCTTCGTTCATTGGTTGACCAGCTTCGCCCCCTCCAGCATTCACATCAATTTTTCGGGGATGTTCAGCAATTGTCCCGAAATTAGGTTTAGTGGAATCGCGGTCTTGAACAATGTGGTCCCACATGCGCCATTCCCATACCACCTCCCCTCCTTCCGGTCTCTGGGGTTTGATTTCGATAATTTTATCTGGCCAAATGCCCGCCTTTGCAGTGTGCTCTGGATCCCTGCCAGCTGCAGCCGCTTCTTCCGGGATTATAACCTCATAGCTTATGGCTAGGATGTTCCCGTTGGGTAGTATTTCAATATCATGATGAATCAGTTCGGTTTCTGTGGCATATTCAAAATCCCAGAGCATATTTCCATTCCAATCATATTCACGGATACGCCCTGCCTGTCCACCAGCGGCGAAGGTTGGGAAATCAATATCTCGATCAAGCCGGATAAGGTTTCCATTACCTTGAAGGTAGGATTGCATACAATTTAATTCTCCAGTCCATTTATGAACAACCTCTCCTTCCTTATTAATAAGAAAGGTTTCTGTACTAGTTGAAGGTTGGAATAGCACATAACCTGGAGTGGCCGCTTCAGAGTTAAGGATTAATCCCCTTTCTTCAGTTACACCTGCTATACTTCGAGTATCATCAGGATTCCATTGCCGAATTTCGGTAGTGGTCTCAGCAAGTTGGGATTCGGGTTTGGTCTTACAAGATTGAAATGTAATAAAGACAGAAAGAATGGTTGCAAGGAATAATCTGTAATTCATGTCGTATTGGTTTTATGAAATTGATTAACAGAAGATTCGGTAGCAGGAACACTACTAATATATGTTAAAAAAATGTAAAATTCATCAAATGAAAAGGTAGAATATCAATCTTTTACGGAAGTGTAGGAATAAGGCTTATGACATTGTAAGTCAGAATGATATTTGAAAAATATGCTTAGTAGAAACCTTATAAAAGAGTGGGCTTCTATAGAGCTATTTTAAATCCAATGAAACTAATCAAAAGTATTGGATTTCCCACAATCCCTTCACTTGATTCAAAATGAAATAAAGTATTTGAAATAGATTCCTATCTTTAATAACAACCATTTGAAAACGCAAGAAGATGAAAAAAACAATAATTCTATCAAGTATATTTTTTGGCATCATTTCTTGCGCTGGAAAAGATAAAACCCATTCCAATCTATCTTCCGAAATAAAAACCATTTCCGATTGGTTCTCAGCTTGGGAGCTGGTCAGCGATGAGATCTATGATCTACATACTTTTGAATCGGTTGAATTTGTCTTTTATGATAGCAAACAGGTGATATCAACCTCTGCTGTAACTATACCTGAAGGAACCAGAATTGAAGGACCATCCTTGTTTCAAGAGAATTTATCCTGGAAGAAATCGGAGCACAATGGAAAAATAACCCTGCCAACTGGTGAGGAAGTCCCACTGGGATTAATGGTCTTCGCATCGCCATTGGAGGAAAGCGAACAACAATCTTTCTTTATAATGCCGCTCCTCGATTTTTGGAAGGAAGCAGGGGTAAAAAGCGAAATGCCGTATGACCTATTTCTTACCGGCATTTTTCTTCACGAATTTTCCCATTCCCAACAGATGAACGGGATAGGCTCCAAGATAACCACCCTATCTGAAAATACGGTGTTTAAAGAAACCCTCAACGATGAGATGGTTGAACAACTATTTTCCAAAGATTCCAGCTATGTGAATATGTATAAACTAGAGCACCAAAAAGTATTTATGGCCATTAAGGAACCAAGCTTAAACGCAAGACTCAAAATTACCGAAGAGATATTGCATATGATGGCCCAGAGAGAGCAGCAATTTTTCATTTCAGAGCATGAAGCCTTAATCGATATAAACAATCTTTTTTTAACGATGGAGGGAGTAGGTCAGTTTACCATGTATCAATGGCTCATCCATCCAAAGGGAGGGAATCTTTCTGAAGAAATAGCTTTTAAGGGAACAAGAACAAAAAGCTGGGTTCAGGATGAGGGATTTGGACTTGCATTATTACTATCGAACTTTGAAAATCCAAGAGTATGGGGAAATGAATTTTTTGGGCAGAATTCCAACACCCTTACCCATATGCTAATAAAAGTGGTGGAAGAATCCTAGAAATCACAATAGCAAAACGTAATCGAGTTCTTCTGTGAATCATTATAAAATCTTGCTCCTACATCCATTTTTTATCATCATGATGTTTATGTGTTTGGAGCATATCAATTATTTATTTTGATTTTAAACCTCTGTATCCTTACTACAAGGAAGAACCAAAAAAATTATTCTTTTTGATGGCGTTTGCAACCTCTCCATGAGGTGGTCCAGTTTGTAATCAAACGGGACAAAAAAGATGTATTCCGTTACGCGGCCCTTCAAAGTGAAATTGGGAAAACGATAAGGGCATCACTAGGACTCAAATTACGAAAAATAGGAAGCGTTCCATTTTGGGTTACGTTTTCCTAAAAATAACCATATGCCCTCCACTCACTCAAAATATAGAAGGCATGATGTGAAATACGTCTCAAATTTTCATTCAAATCTTTGTTTTCCAACCAAGAAGGGTTTTATAAGTGTTTAAAATACATTAAATAATGTATATCTTTAATCCGTTAACTATCAATAAACTATTATGCACATTACACAAACACATTCAATTAAACGGACCCTTTTGGCCATTATGTTGCTGTCCACAGTACAGCTCATGGCTCAAGACGGGACCATTTACCCGCTTGATGCTCCAGATGAGCCAAAAGCGATTCTTTTGAACACGGGCGGTGTAGAAGACCAACCAGCTTCCGAGTCCTGGTTCCGTCAATGGGGCGATCCCATGGCGCGAAACATCACCACCGCTACCCTGACCCCCTTTTTACCAGAACCAAGCAAGGCCAATGGAGCGGCAGTAATTGTGGCACCGGGAGGCGGCTTTAGATGGCTTTCCATGGGCAATGAGGGCTGGGAGGTTGCAGAGGCTTTGGCCAAACAAGGCATTGCAGCTTTTGTTCTGAAATATAGATTGTACCCTACCCCTGATTCACTGGAGGAATTTACAGCGTGGATGAACCGACCAAGATCTGCACCACCACAACCTTCGGAAGACGCTGAAGAGGATGAGGATGCACCGCCACCGCCACCGCAGCGTGACCTCTCCAATCAATTGGAGGATGCTGAGGCCGCCTACGCCATGATAGTAGACCGTGCCGACGAATGGGGCGTGGATATAGACAAAATTGGGATGATCGGCTTTTCGGCCGGTGCGGGCCTTACCATGCATTCCACCCTTAACTCCAAGACCATGAAGTTGGCCTTTATCGGTCCCATTTATGGAGGCATGGGTCCGGTGGAAGTACCCGAAAATGCACCGCCCATGTTCAATGCCATTGCTTCGGATGATTTTCTTTTCAGGGGTCAGTTTGGGGTAATTGATTCGTGGTACAAAGCGGGTATTCCTGTTGAGTTTCACCTGTATCAGAACGGCGGTCATGGTTTTGGTCTTGGTAACCCAAACAGAACCAGCAACAAATGGTTCGATGCCTTTATCCATTGGCTGGATGTGAACCAATTTTTGGTTGACGAACCTAAATCTTAAAAAAGGAAAGGGAATAAAGGGGTTGATTTAAACTAAATCTTCCCCTTCCCCTATCTTTAGCCTTTGACCTAAAAGCATCGTATCTTTGTAGCATGGGAGAGGGCAAAAAAATTATTCTTTTCGACGGCGTTTGCAACCTGTGCAACAGCTCGGTCCAGTTTGTGATCAAACGGGACAAAAAAGACCTGTTCCGCTACGCGGCCCTGCAAAGTGAGGTGGGACAGCAATTGGTGCAGGAACGCCGAATCGATACCACTCAAGTGGATTCCATTGTTTTAATTGAGCCCGGGGTGGCCTACTACACCAAATCCGATGCCGCACTGGAGATTGCCCAAGACCTCGGAGGACTTTGGAAGTTGACTGTAGTTTTCAGTTGGATCCCAACGTCCATTCGAAATGCCGTATACGACTTCATTGCTCGAAACCGCTACAAATGGTTTGGAAAAAAAGAATCCTGTATGGTTCCCACCCCAGAACTTCAGGCAAAGTTTTTGGATTAAAACCAAAACGCAACGCTTGGCACAATGGGTACTCTAATTAAAAAATGGACGATGAAACCTATATTGATTGCATTCGTATTGACCCTGGCCCTTTCCAACTGTACCGATAATGATGATGGGGCGAAAAAGGATATCCTCACCGGCACGTGGAACGTACAGAACATCAGTGGAGGGTTTGTGGGCATTGATGACGACTATGAATCCGGGGTTATTGTCTGGACCTTCAATGCGAACAATGCTACCTTGAGCGTTGAAAACAACAATGAAGCCGATGTCATCTATGATGGATTGCCCACGGGAAGTTATAGCTATGCTATCTTAACCGTTGAAGGCGAACAATTCTTGGAAATTGATGGTCAAGAGCAGTTTGGTATTGTTCTCTCCAGCGGACAAGTGCTTCTTGATGAAAATAAAAAATCAACGGGTACTGGAGCTGATGGTTTTCAGATACTGTTAGTTCCCTAATCGATATTTGGAAACTATTTTTGGACTGACTCATTGAAACGGTACTTTCCCTAAACCGAATTTGCCTGTTGCGCATTCCTCATTTTTATTGAACAGCGTCATTGTTAGGTTTGGAACATCATTTAAATCCGACCCTTATGAAAACAATAGCTCTATTCTTTCTATCCATCCCCTTTTTACTCTTTTCCAATGAACAAAAACTACCCTCCAAAATAAAGGAAGTGACCGTTTACCTCAGTGGAGCCCAAATCACCAGAACAGTGGCTTGCCATTTGAATGAAGGTTCCAACGAGGTCATTTTTACTGGACTTTCCCCTAAGATTGATGAGAGTAGCATTCAGATTTCAGGGCTTAATGCCGTATCCATTCTCTCCATTGCATATAGCATAAATTATTTGGAAAAATCGGAGAGCAATCCCAAGGTGAAGGAATGGGAAGATGAAATCAAGACACTGGAACATAAAATCGCTTTGCTCAAAAATACCATCTTGGGCCTAGAAGAAGAGGAAAAGGTAATCACCTCAAACCGATTGGTAAACAGTGATAGTCAAACCTTGGATTTGGAGCAAGTAAAACATGTGAGCCAATACTATCGGGAACGCATCACTGCCATTAAAAATGAAATCTTTCAATCCAATCTCAGCATCAACGAAACAAATCTTGAAATCAATGCCTTGCAAAAACAATTGGCTGAAGCAAATAGTGCGCCAGAGGAAGAACAAGGTGAGATTAACATCAAATTCGATGCAGCCATTGCAACTAACTTAAACCTTACCCTTACCTATTTGGTGGAAGATGCCGGCTGGGTACCTAATTACGACATCAAATCCACCGGATTGAATGCACCTTTGAATTTGGCCTACAAAGCCAATGTGTACCAAAAAACAGGTCAGGATTGGAACGATGTAAAAATGGTTCTATCCACGGAAAGTCCCAATTACAACATTGCCAAACCCAATCTTGAGGCCAAATATTTAAACTTTGTGAGTTCGTATCAGCGGAGATATTCTCCCACAGTCAAGAAAAAGGGCTACTCCTTTAACCCGAACGTTAAAAAGGTGGTAGGTACCATCAGCGATGAATCGGGTCAACCACTACCCGGCGTGAATGTGGTGATTAAAGGCACTTCAAGTGGAACCACAACAGATTTTGACGGCAATTATTCCTTGGACATACCCTATGGACAGGAACTAATCTTCTCCTATCTTGGAATGGTTCCGCAAGAATTGCCCATCTACTCCTCCATTATGAATGTGGCTATGGAAGAGGATGCCACACATTTGGATGAGGTTGTGGTAACAGCCTTGGGCGTCTCCAAAAAAGAAGAATCGCTGGGTTATGCTGTTTCAAGTGTTCCAGTGGAAGAGCTACAAGGTCGCGCGGCAGGTGTCAGCATACGTGGCACCTCTAGTCTATCAGGTTCAATGGTAAGCTCTAGAGTCCAATACCAACAACCCACTCCCCTTTATATTGTTGATGGTATCCCCGTAGCCAACTTCTCTGAGGGAGATTTGGATGAAAATGAAATTCAAGATATTGAAATTCTTAAAGGACCAAATGCAAGTATCATGTATGGGAATTTAGGAAATGATGGGGTCGTATTGATCACAACAAAGAAAAGCCATATTAAGGAAGGTGCTACCAAAACTGCATTTGAAATTAAAAAGAACTATTCCATTAAGTCGAATGGGGACATTACGGCAATTGAAATCAATACTTTTAAGATGCCCGCCATTTATGAATATTATGCGGCACCCATCATCAATGAGAATGTATTTCTAACGGCCAGTTTTAAGGATTGGGAGCAACATCAATTGCTGCCTGGCGAGGCCAATATCTATTTTGAAGGCACCTATGCAGGTAAAACCGTGTTGGATCCCTATACGACCAAAAAAGAGATGGTACTTTCGTTGGGTATTGATAATAACATTACAGTATCGCGTCAACAAGACCGCAATTTTAAAAGCAAATCCTTTACAGGGAGCAACAGAATTCTAGACCGCACCTACATTCTTGAGGTAAAAAACAACAAGAACGTGGCCATAAGCTTAACACTTATGGATAGGATTCCGATATCCCAGGATAAGGAAATAAAAGTAGATGATGTTGTTACCAATAATGCCAGCTATGATGACCAAAAAGGATTATTGACCTGGAATTTGGCGCTGGCACCCCAAGAATCCAAAACAGAAGATTTTTCCTTTCAGGTAAAGTATCCTAGAGGAAGATACGTTTCGCTATAACATTTTAGCATAGGAATCTAAAAAGTTGGAGGAGTACCGATTATTTGAGTTCATCCAAATGGTCGTTCCATTCCTCTACATGGGGTTCTCCCAACTTGTCGACAGATTTGGCCACAATCATGGAAACAGTGGCATCACCAGTGACGTTTACCACGGTTCGGCACATATCTAAGGGACGGTCCACGGCAAAAATCAAGGCCAAGCCAATGGCCAATTTATCTGCTGGGAAGCCAATGGATTCCAATACGATTACCAACATTACCATTCCCGCTCCAGGAACGGCCGCAGAACCAATGGATGCCAACAATGCCGTTAAAATAATGGTTAACTGACCGGAAAAGGTGAGGTCAAACCCAAGGGCTTGTGAGATAAAAACGGCAGCGACGCCTTGGTATAAACTTGTTCCGTCCATGTTAATGGTCGCCCCTACGGGCAACACAAAACTGGACACTTCCTTATCCACCCCAATGTGTTCCTCCACACGCTCCATGGTTACGGGCAACGTGGCCGCACTGGAACTGGTGGAAAACGCCAACAATTGGGCTGGACTAATCTCTTTTAAAAACCAAAAAGGGTTCTTTTTGGTATAGACCGAAACGATTATGCAATAGAATACAATCATTAAAACAAGTCCCAACACCACCACGCCCGCGTATTTCAACAAGGCCAATAATAAATCTGGGTCACTTGAGGATACCACAACCCCAGCCAATAAGGCAAATACAGCGTAGGGGGCCGTGAGCATGATCAAATCCACCATCTTAAGGACCACATCATTCAGAGAATCAAAAAAGTCCTTGAGCGGTTTTGCTTTTTTCTCTCCAATCAACAGCATGGCGATGGCGAACATTATAGCAAAGAAAATTACTTGAAGCATCAAACCATTGTCGCTCATGGCTGAAAAAGCATTGTCTGGAACCATATCAACCAAAAATTGCAGCGGTCCACTTTCCTTTTGACGTGAGGCTTCTTCTAACTTGGAAGTGACCCCAACATCGCCTGCGTATGTATCCGTGAGCTTGGTCACAGTATCTTCGGAAATACCATTACCGGGCTGCATCACATTCACCAAAAGTAAACCAATGGTAATGGCAACCACCGTGGTAACGATGTAGGTTCCTATGGTACGCAAACCAATGTTCTTGAATTTAGATATATCCTTAAGATCAGAAATCCCTTTTACCAAAGAAGCCAAAATGAGGGGAATGGCAATCAACTTGAGCAGTTTTACAAAAATGGTCCCCAAAGGCTGAATCCAATCTGAAACGAAGCTTTCACCCCAATCAACCCCTGTCATTACAAATCCAAATACTATCCCTAAAAGCATTCCTATAAGGATTTGCCAGTGCAGTTCTAGTTTACGCATAAGTGATTTTTAGGAAAGGAAGATACTATTTTTGATGGGAAACACCCTAATGCAGTCAAATTTTATTGGTACGGGCCAACAAGGTAAAATCCGCCAAGACCAATGCTGCCATGGCCTCCACAATGGGTACGGCCCTGGGCACCACACAGGGATCGTGCCTTCCCTTGCCTTGCGTGGTCACTTGCTCCCCCTCTTTATTAATGGTTTCATAGGACTGCAATATGGTAGCCACGGGTTTAAAGGCAACATTAAAGTAGATATCCATCCCATTGCTGATACCACCTTGTACACCCCCACTACGGTTGGTCTTTGTGGTACCATCTGGATTGAAGGCATCATTGTGTTCACTACCTTTCATTTGTATCCCTTCGAATCCACTACCGTATTCAAATCCCTTTACCGCATTGATGGATAGCATGGCTGCACCCAAGGTTGCATGAAGCTTATCAAACACAGGTTCGCCTAAACCGATGGGTACATTTTGAATGACGCAGGTAATGACTCCACCGATGGTATCTCCCTCTTTTTTAATGGATTTGATGTACTCCTCCATCTCTTGGGCCATTTTGGGGTCGGGGCAGCGCACAGGGTTGGATTCAATATGCGAAAAATCCAATTCTTGGTAGGATTTGTCCAATTTTAATTCCCCAACCTGGGAGACAAAGGCATTGACTTGTATATCATTCAAAAATTGTTTGGCAATGGCTCCGGCCACAACCCTACTGGCCGTTTCCCGAGCGGAGCTTCGTCCACCGCCCCTGTAATCGCGGAAGCCATATTTTTGGTCGTACACATAATCAGCATGCGAAGGTCTATACGAATCCTTGATGTGCGAGTAATCCTTGGATTTTTGATTGGTATTGTGAATAGCAAACCCGATGGGGGTTCCAGTGGTCTTTCCTTCAAAGATTCCGGAGTAGATTTCCACAGTGTCTGGTTCTTTCCGTTGGGTAACAATAGCCGATTGACCAGGTTTTCTTCGGTTTAATTCCAATTGGATTTTTTCAATGTCCAGCTCTACCCCTGCAGGACAACCGTCCAACACGCCACCAATGGCTTTTCCATGTGATTCACCAAAGGTGGTTAGCCTAAAAAGTTGCCCAAAAGAATTTCCAGCCATCCGGTATAAAAATTTGTGGTTGCCCAAAGGTAGATGTTCTCAACCGAATTCAAAAGCAACTTTCCCAGTTAATCTTAATGTAACATACTGTTCTTAGGCTTGATGTTTTATTAACCATAAGCTTATGAATTAATGATTTGAAATTGATTTTCAGTTTATTCCTACGCCGTTATTTTGCATGTAAACCCTATTCACTTGAAAAGAAGGAAGATAGAACTGGCAGTTATTTCCGATGTCCACCTCGGAACCTATGGCTGTCACGCCGATGAACTCATTGCCTACCTCAACAGTATTCAACCCAAAAAACTCATTCTTAATGGGGATATCATTGACATTTGGCAGTTTAGCAAACGGTATTTCCCACCGTCCCATTTAAAGGTCCTCCGTAAGGTCATTGGGATGGCATCAAAAGGTACTGAAGTATACTATATTACTGGAAATCATGATGAAATACTCCGTAAGTTCAGTGATACTTCAATGGGAAATTTTAAGATTACGAACAAGTTGGTGTTGAATTTGGACGGCAAGAAAGCCTGGATTTTTCATGGTGATGTATTTGATGTTTCCATCCAAAATGCCAAATGGCTCGCCAAGTTGGGTGGGTATGGCTATGACCTACTTATTTTGATCAACAGTTTTGTGAATTGGTGGTTGGTAAAGTTGGGGCGTGAAAAATATTCCTTGTCCAAACGTATCAAAAACAGCGTGAAAAGTGCAGTGAAATACATCAGCAATTTTGAAAAGACCGCAGCAGAGCTCGCCATTGAAAATGAGTATGACTATGTAATCTGCGGCCACATCCATCAGCCCAAAAAGGAACACTACGAAAACAAAAATGGGAGCTGCACCTATCTTAACTCAGGGGATTGGGTGGAAAATTTGACCGCTTTGGAATATTCTTTCAAGCGCTGGAGAATCTATCACTACAACCACGATAGGCTATCTCCGTTCTTTGTAGATGAAGACCTTAAGGAAATGGACATGGAGGAATTGATTGCTTCCATTACCGATAAAGAGGTGGACATGGAAGAAATCAACGACGAGTTTTACCCAGACAATACCTTGGAGCAAGATTCCGAAGAACCAACACCAAAACGACAAAGTTTAGACAACCAGGGCTTTTCGCAAGATTGACACCGGATGTTCTGCATCGCGGTCCGTACCATCCTTGATTTGGTGTCTGCAGCTGGTTCCATTGGCTGAAATCAGTGTACCCTCCTCACTTTTCTTCACGACAGGGAACAATTTTAAACCACCTACTTTCATACTTGTCTCATAATGCTCTTTCTCATACCCAAACGACCCTGCCATTCCGCAACAACCTGATGCAATTATGGTAACCTTATAATTTTTGGGGAGATTCAGTACATCAAACGTCACTTTTTGGTTG
>JBNLBG010000071.1:0-14624 GCA_050303195.1 Allomuricauda sp.
GGGTTTGATGAAAAAATATCTTCATTTCATCCACGGGCATATCCTTAGTCCATAAATCAATCTTCAAGGATTCCCTGTTCTTACTGTCCCACACCGACAACAACATGGCTTTGGCCTCTTCATTTTCCACACCACCATCCTGGGCAGACCACGTTAACTCCTCAGGAACTCTATTTTCATCCAATCCTACAGTTAGTTTTATCTCTGAAGTATGTTTTACAGCCATTATTTTCTAGGTTTGTAATTTGATTCTTTTAAAATTTCATCTGCAGGTAGGTCCAATAATTGCTGCAGGTTGATGGCATTGTTTTCCATAAAGGCCCGTACAATTTGCCATCCCATGTATCTGCCCAATCTTCCAGGTGATTCATTGTCAAGCTCCAAACCAAATTTGGAAAAGGGTGCAGGATCCAAAAACTTTCGGTCCAGTTGAGAATCGGTACTATAAAGCAATTCCTTTTCTACAAAATACCGCCACATCTGCTCTTCATTAGCCTTGGCCCAATCCAATTCCTCATCGGAATAGCCAATTTTTTGCGCATCGGAAATGGAAGGAAGCAACCTGTCCTTTAAATAGAGTTCCTTGCCATAATACACCATTCTCGACAAAAAAGTTCGATTTCTGGGATAGGTGAGCACTTTTTTGGAAAACGCACTGGCCACATCTGAGGTCAAGAACTTTTTATCAAGACCTGAGGCAATATACCGTTGGATTCCTTCATAAAAATAATGGTCCTTTCCCAAATAATTATCCAGACCTATCAACAGTAGGGTATCTGTAAGGATAATCCGGTCATTGTATCGAACATCGGAAGTCAACGTCACCACTTTAGGGGTCTTATAATCAGGAAAATAATATGCAATGTGTTTAAAAAGAGACTCCAATGCCCCTGACTCGTCTTCAAAATCACCGAAAGCCTTGTCTACTTCTTCCGACAACTCAATTTGTAAGGTGTCCGATAATTTATTCACCCAAATACTATCTGGAAACTGAGCCGGGAAGAGATATGGGTACTTTTTTTTCAGCTGGGGAATGTCATCAACTGATGAATTGGCAAATTCACGATCAAACCGGGAAATTTGCAAGTCAATGGATACTTTGGAAATTTCCTCCTCCGTTTTATCAGTTTCCATACATCCACCCAATACCAGAAACAACAAAAAAACAGAAGCAAAAATCCCAATTCGGATAAAGTATTTCAAGGACCTCTTCATTTTTAGGGTAACAGGGTTTAAATTTACAGGCCACAAAGGTAATTTAATGAATCTAAAAAGTACGATATGCAAACAGAAAAGGTAATCGCCCATATAGTGGATTGGCTCAAGAACTATGCAACCAACGCAAATTGCAAAGGTTTTGTAATTGGTGTTTCTGGGGGAATAGATTCCGCAGTAACTTCAACCCTTTGTGCCAAAACCGGGCTCGACCTTTTATGTGTTGAAATGCCTATTCACCAAGGTACTGATCAAGTCACCCGGGCTGATCGGCATATCGATTGGCTTATGGAAAACTTCCGCAATGTTTCCCGGCAAGACGTAAACCTCACTCCCGTATTCGATAGTTTGGTGGCTACCTTTCCAAAGGTAAAATCGGAAGAGGAACGCTTTATGTCGTTGGCCAACACCCGTGCCCGATTACGAATGACGACGCTATACTACTTTGCGGCCCTAAATGGGTATTTGGTGGCAGGAACGGGGAATAAAGTGGAAGATTTTGGGATAGGGTTCTATACCAAATATGGTGACGGCGGGGTGGATCTAAGTCCCATTGCCGATTTGGTAAAGACCGAAGTATATGAAGTGGGAAGTGCACTGGGTGTGAACCAAGATATTATGGTAGCACCACCAACGGATGGGCTTTGGGGTGACAGCAGAACGGATGAAGACCAAATAGGGGCAACTTACCCAGAATTGGAATGGGCCATGAAAATGGAAGAGAAAGGAAAGACCATTGAGGATTTTTCTGATAGGGAGAAAGAAGTTTTCGCTATTTACAAAAGGTACAATACTGCCAACAAACACAAGATGATTCCCATACCCATTTGTGAGATTCCAAGTGCCTTAAAATGACCATTTAACCCAAAAAACCCAGTTTAAAACGAAAAAAACCATAGAAATTATAGGGTTTTAAGAAAAAAATTACAGATTTACGTTACCAAATTATTATCTTGCCTGCTATGTTACGTAAGTAATTAGCTAACCAACAATTATAAATAAACTCAAACAAATGATAAAAGTATTGATTGCTGACAATCATCCCATTGTCAGGCTTGGTATAAAACAAGTGCTCGAGTCTAGCCCAGATATTGAAGTCATTGCAGATGTTTCCACTACCTCAGAATTATTTGAAACATTAAATGAAGTAGTTCCAGATGTTGTTATCTTGGAAATGGATATTCCTGAAATCAATGGAATTGCTACTTTGCGAAAGATGAAACTGGAATTTCCAAATGTTAAAACCCTGATGTACAGTGGCCAATCTGAGGACGTGTATGCCTTGAGCACCATTAGAGCAGGTGCATTTGGGTACCTTTCAAAAACTGCCGATTTGGATTATATTATTTCGGCCGTAAAAAAGGTAAGCGAGGGTAACATGTTCATCACCAATGAACTGGCACAGCGCCTTGCATTTGATGAAGGAACACAAAAACCTCGCAGATTCTTTAGAAAATTGTCTTCCAGAGAGGTCGAGGTGTTAAAACTGCTAGCTAGCGGAAAACGAAACAAAGAGGTGGCCGAAGGGCTTAACCTTAATGAAAAAACCGTAAGTACCTATAAAGCCCGTTTGATGAAAAAATTGAACGTGGATAATTTGGTGGACCTATTACAGCAAGCCAAAGCTTTGGAGCTTTATTAAATAACCAATCCAAACTAACTAGAGTAAATCCCGGGCAAATTGTCCGGGATTTTTATTTTAAGAAAGTACCCGGTTCAGTTTGGCGTTTAACAATTTGTTTAATTGAAGGTAATTTACAATCTCTTCCAACACCTCTGTGTTATCCTCATTATGGTCTTGGGTTTGTTCTTGCAATTTCAGAATCCGGTTTTTGATCAGGTTACAACGTAAGGTGAGAATGGTTTCACCTACCAATTGGGCAATTCCATGTTTTTTATCCTTTGGATAAATATCTTTTCGCTCCCAATCATGGAGTACATATTGCTCCTCTTCCATTAATATGGATGATATCTCTGGAACCATTTCTTGGTCCAATTCCGTCATAAAAGTATTAATGGCGAAAGTTTCGTTTTCGTTCAAGTTTTCAATGAGTTTGTAATAAATGACCCTGAACTGTTCGTTGGTCAATTCAATTTCATCTTCCTGGAGGTCCAGAAATACCTTCTCATACACCTTGGCCTCCACAATTTCGGGTTCCAATACCAGTTCCCCTTCCTCATTTTCCTTCAACACCAAATCCTCAAACTCCTGTTCCTGATTCCCATACAATAAAAGCACTTCAATAATTTTGCGTTCCAGTTCGTAAAGCACATCCACCTTCTCCACCGCTGGGTCATTTTTGACCACTTCAAAGGTTTTCCGCTCCTGCTTTAATTTTTTGTTGGCTTCGGTAACCTGTTTTTTGTCAATCTGGGCCAAGGTATTATAGAGCACTTCTTCAGAAATCTGCATAATCTTGGCACATTCCTGAATGTAAATTTCCTTTTGAATACGATCGGGAATCTTACTGATGCTGTTCACAATATCCCGAACGGTGTCGGCCCGTTTTATGGGATCGTTGGCCGCTTCTTTGGCCAAAAGTGAGGTTTTAAACTGAATGAAATCCTTGGCATTCTCTTCCAAATAAAGCACCAAGTCCTCATACGTATTGTTCTTAGCAAAACTATCTGGGTCCTCGCCCTCAGGAAAGGTACAGACCTTCACGTTCATGCCCTGTTCCAAGATCAGATCAATTCCGCGAAGGGAAGCCCGAAGTCCCGCAGCATCTCCATCAAAAAGTACGGTGATGTTCTTGGTAAGCCTATTGATCAACCGAATCTGCTCTGGTGTCAAGGCCGTTCCACTGGACGAAACCACATTCTCCACCCCGCGTTGGTACATTTGGATGACATCCGTGTACCCTTCCACCAAATAGCAATTATCTTCCTTGGCAATGGCCTGTTTGGCAAAGTAGATACCGTAAAGCACCTTGCTTTTATGGTAAATCTCACTTTCCGGGGAGTTGAGATATTTGGCCGCTTTTTTGTCATTGCCCAAGATTCGGCCTCCAAAACCCAAAACCCTGCCGCTCATGGAATGGATGGGAAACATGACCCGCCCCTTAAAACGGTCGAACGTTTTCTTCTCCCCTCCCGTTTGCTCCTTTACGATGGTCAGTCCGGTCTTTTCCAAATACTCCATTTGGTAGCCTTTATCCAGAGCAGTTTTGGTAAAGGCTTCCCATTGATCCAAGCTATAACCCAGTCCAAACTTTTTTATGGTCTCGTCGGTAAAACCACGCTCTTTAAAATAACTAAGGCCAATAGCCTTGCCAGGTTCGGTTTCCCAAAGTGTTTCAGTGAAGTACTTTTGGGCATATTCCGAAACCAAATACATGCTCTCCCGCTCGTTGGCCTGCTCTTTCTGTTCATCGGTCTGTTCGGTTTCCTCTACCTCAATATTATATTTTTTGGCGAGGTATTTTATGGCCTCCGGATAGGTAAAATGCTCGTGTTCCATCAAAAAGGCCACTACGTTTCCACCTTTACCGCTGCTAAAATCCTTCCAAATCTGTTTTACAGGTGATACCATAAAACTAGGGGTACGCTCATCCGAAAATGGGCTTAAACCCTTAAAGTTGGAGCCTGATTTCTTCAATTGCACAAAATCGCCGATCACCTCCTCAACCCGAGCGGTTTCATATACGTTGTCTATGGTAGTTTTTGAAATCAAGTGGCTATTCGTTAAGCGAGCTGTTAAAGGTAAATAAAATCAAAATTTTGGTGAATCCAATATCAAGATAACCCTTCAATATTTATTATCTTAGGAGTATATTGTATTATGCCCATTTTCTGCGAATTGGGCACTCCAACACCGAATAAATTACACAAAGTTTATATGATGCAGAAAAAACAATTCCGTCCACTCCTATTGATTTTCTTTTTGTTGGTTGGCAGTTTTGCCCTTCAAGCCCAATTGGTGGAAAAAGCCAAGCCTATTATCGAAAATGGCGAAGCTCAGGTTGTAGAAGCTTTTTCCAATCCCGAAAATTGGATTCGTCATGATTTGTGGGTAGAGACCACATTTGATTCAGATGGTGATGGAAAATTGGATAGAATGCATGTGGATGTGACTCGTCCCGAACAGACCGAGACCGAAGGTCTGAAACTTCCCATCATTTATGAGTCCAGCCCGTATTATGCCGGTACTGCAGGTTTGGGAGATGGTATATTTTGGGATGTAAAACACGAGTTGGGTGAAATGGGTGAGCCAAGACAGCACCCCAAGGTACAACGCACTGGGGAACGTCCGGTAATTTCAAACTCCCAGATTCGGACTTGGGTGCCTCGAGGTTACATTGTGGTACATTCCTCTTCCCCTGGAACTGGTCTTTCCGATGGTGCCCCAACCGTTGGTGGCGATAACGAGTCCCTAGCTCCCAAAGCTGTAATCGATTGGTTGTGCGGACGGGCCAAAGGATACATGGAACGGGATGGGAATGAAGAAGTCAAAGCCTACTGGTCTACGGGAAAAGTGGGCATGACGGGGACATCCTATAATGGTACAATACCTCTTGCAGCAGCAACCACAGGTGTTGAGGGGCTGGAAGCAATCATTCCGATTGCTCCAAATACTTCCTACTACCATTATTACCGCTCCAATGGATTGGTTCGATCTCCGGGCGGATATTTAGGTGAAGACATTGACGTACTCTACGATTTTATCCATAGTGGAGACGAGTCGAAAAGGGCAAGAAACAACAAAGTCATCCGCGACACTGAAATGAAAAATGGACAGGACCGCATTACCGGAGACTATAATGATTTTTGGGCCAAGCGTGATTATTTAAACGATATGGCGCCCATGAAGGCCGCCTTATTAATGTCACACGGGTTCAATGACTGGAACGTAATGCCTGAGCATAGTTACAGAATCTATGATAAGGCTCGAGAAATGGGACTTCCCGTTCAAATTTATTATCACCAGAACGGGCACGGTGGACCACCACCGATAGAAATGATGAACCGTTGGTTCACCCGTTATCTGTTTGGAGTGGAAAATGGGGTGGAAAATGACCCCAAAGCTTGGATTGTGCGTGAAAATGATGAAAGGGACCATCCAACCCCTTATAGGGATTATCCCAATCCAGATGCTTCGGATGTAACCTTATTTTTAACGAAGGGTGCCCCCAAACACGGTAGATTGACAATCCGTAAACCCAAAAAACAGGGTAAGGAAATCTTGATGGACAATTATTCCTTTTCAGGATCTGCGCTGGCCCAAGCGGAAATCACAGACCACCGTTTAATGTATCTAACCTCGCCATTGGCCAAGGATGTGCATATTTCGGGTATCCCAAAAGTTACCATAAAACTTTCCAGCAGTAAACCCGCAGCAAATCTTTCTGTTTGGCTAGTATCCCTGCCATGGACCGATGGTCGCAGGGCAAAAGTCACAGATAATATTATTACACGGGGATGGGCAGACCCGCAAAACTATCAATCCATCACTGAAAGCGAACCTCTGGTTCCCAACAAGTTCTATGAGATTTCCTTCGATTTAATGCCCGATGACCAAATTATTTCTGCTGGGCAACAAATTGGATTGATGATTTTCTCCAGTGACAAAGAATTCACCCTGTGGCCAAAACCCGGTACCGAGCTAACCATAGATTTGAATGCCACCACAATTACGCTACCTGTGGTTGGAGGAAAGGAAGCCTTTTCCCAAGCAATCTCTGAAAATCACTAAAACATATAACAATGAATAAATATAGTTTTGATACACTCTCCGAAGCTGTAAACACTTTAACCAGCAAGGAGGGGTTTACCGAAGATTTTGAGGCCGAGGACAACTGCATAAAAGCACTATACTCCAAAAAACAGTACCAACCGAACGAGCTTAAAATTTTAAGTTCGTATCGATTTGAAGGCATGACCAATCCAGGTGACCAAACCACGGTTTTTGCTATAGAGGCCAATGATGGTACCAAAGGCACTTTAGTCATGTCCTACAGTGCGGAACATAGTCAAAATGTGGAGCTCATTCGGCAGATACCGAATCAAAAAGATTGAATTCAACCCAAAAAACGCCCAAGAGCAGAAGGCTGGTGCAATAACCACCCTGTAACGCTAAACCGACTTTCATGGGCCTTGAGCACGGCATGGGGCACCTCTGCGCTTTTAAACATAACACAACGGGCAGCCAGGGGCTCCACCAAGAAGCTTGAACCGTCTTTTATAAAAATTTCCAGTTCTCCCCCATCCCCTTTTTGCCATCCATCGTTGAGATAAATGATAACCGAAATCATCCGGTTATTTCGATTTTCAAACTGGTCTAAATGTTTATCGTAGTGACCTCCAGAAGGATAATGGGCCATGTGGAACTCATATCCGGAAAGACTCAGATAACAATACCGATTGAACATAAAAATTATTTCATCCACCAAATCCCAAAAGGGTCCTAATTGCACATCCCTTTTTCGGTCCAGCCAATAGGTAAAATCGCTCCTTATATTTTTATTGATTTGGTTATCAGAGCTTGTTCCAATTCCTGCTTGGGTAAACTTAGAAAGTTTTCCGTTGAAAAAAGACTTGATCTCAGCATACAAGGTATCCTGAAAAAAATGGTCAATGACCACATAATCCTTACTGGAGAGGTCGTCCATCCAAGAAAACCATTGCTCCAAACTGTGATACGTATTCAAGTGCACAAAATGTACGCGAATGTAGAAAATAAATAAAAACGCAAATGGTACCAAACCTATTTTTGGTAGGATATTTGTTTGTTACCTTCTGTAATCTATATTTTTAACTTGTTTACCACGGCGAAAAAGTTCCCTATTCTTATCGTAATGCTTCTTCTTATTCAAAATCTAAGCGCCCAGCGCATATTTGAGGTAACTGCAGAATACAACGCCGATTTTAATGTTTTTGTGGTGGACAGGGAGTATAAAGCAGACCTTTTGGTGCATAAGGTAGACCGGGATTATAAGGCTAAGGGCAATAGTGGATTATGGTATTTTACCGATGCCGAATACAAAGCGGATGTACTTATTTTCTATGTGGATAGAGATTATAAAGCAGATCTGAAAATTTTCTTTGTGGACAGAGACTACAGAGCAGGCTGGCGAAATGAAAAATTAAGAAGCGTACTCAGCATCCCCATTAAAGAGTGATTGAGAAATGCGATATCTTTGTAATCCAAACGTGTAGTATGATTCTTTTCTTTGGAAGCAGACCGGGCAAAAAGGAAACCAAAACGCTCCAAAATGTGGCTTGTCCCCATTGTCAGCAAACGAACACCTTAACGGTTACTTGCCAACCTAACTATGCCCATTTGTTCTGGATTCCCATTTTTACGATAAACAATGTACGTTATGCGGAATGCTCTTTTTGCAAACGAGTCTATTACAAGGAAGAATTTACACCGGAAATGGAACAGGCACTTTCCTCTTAAACTAAACCTAAATGTCACATCGAGCGTAGTCGAGATGTGTAATAGTTCTCATCTGCGCTCAAACTGACAAGCAACTTTAAATTTTACTTTTTACGGTCCACTACGTAATTTACCATAAGGGTAAGTGAACTTTTGTAATCAGAATCTGGGTAGTTGTCCAAAATGGCCAGGGCTTCATCCTTAAACTCCAACATTTTTGTGACCGCATAGTCCAGACCTCCTTTTTCCTTGACATAGGAAATCACTTCTTTAACCCTTTTCTTGTTTTTATTGTGGTTTTTGATGGAGTTGATCAGCCATTTTTTCTTTTTCGTATCGCTCTGGTTCAGGGCATAAATCAGTGGAAGGGTCATTTTTTGTTCCTTAATGTCAATTCCGGTGGGCTTTCCAATTTTTTCGGCACCATAATCAAAAAGGTCATCCTTAATTTGAAATGCCATACCGCAAAGTTCCCCAAACTTTCTAAAAGTCTCCACCTCATCCGAGTCTGGTTTTACGGAACAAGCCCCCATACTGCAACAAGCAGCAATCAAGGTCGCTGTTTTTTGTCGGATGATGTCATAATACACCTCCTCGGTAATATCCAAAAGTCGAGCTTTTTCAATTTGAAGCAGCTCGCCCTCGCTCATGTCCCTCACGGCATTGGAAATAATGTGCAATAAATCGTAGTCTTTGTTTTCCAGTGAAACCAAGAGGCCTTTGGAAAATAAAAAATCTCCCACCAAAACGGCAATCTTGTTCTTCCACAAGGTATTGATGGAGAAAAAGCCCCGTCGTTTATTGCTATCGTCCACCACATCATCATGGACCAAACTTGCGGTGTGTATCAATTCAATAATAGAGGCCCCGGTATAGGTACGTTCATTTACCTTTCCATTGAGCAGTTTGGCGGTCAAAAATACGAACATGGGCCGCATTTGCTTGCCCTTTCGGTTAACGATGTAGTAGGTAATTCGGTTGAACAACGCCACTTTGGACGACATGGATTTGAGAAACTTCTCCTCAAAAAGTTCCATTTCATCCTCTATGGGTTCCCTAATCTGAGAAACTATTTTCAACGTAACAGGTTTGGCGAATTTGGTTTTAAAAGTCTAAAAGTAGCGAAAATGATAGAGTTGGTGGAAGTATCCTACAAGATTTAGTTGGTGGGGCAAAAGTATCGATAAGTTGCAGGGTTGGTTGGGTAATGGGTTTTAGGTGGAGGGTGGAGGGTGGAGGGTGGAGGGTGGAGGGTGGAGGGTGAAGGGTGGAGGGTGAAGGGTGAAGGGTGAAGGGTGAAGGGTGAAGGGTGAAGGGTGAAGGGTGAAGGGTGAAGGGTGAAGGGTGAACAAATATATTGTTTATTGTAAATTGAAGATTGTTCATTGTTTATTGGCTAATTGCCCACAGGCTGCATCAATATCCTTGCCCCTAGATCTACGAACCGTCACCGTAATTCCATTTCTTTCCAACGTATCCTGATACATTTTTATGGCCCCTTCTGAAGCTTGTTGAAACTCCCTATCATCAATAGGATTGTATTCAATGAGATTGACCTTGGAGGGTGCAAACTTGCAAAACTTGACCAAAGCATCCACGGCTTCTTGGGTGTCGTTGATGCCCTGCCACACCACATATTCGTATGTGATTCTGTTCTTGGTTTTACTGTACCAATATTCCAAAGCTTCACGAAGATCTTTCAAAGGAAAAGTGGCATTAAAAGGCATTATGGAAGTGCGAACCGCATCAATGGCAGAATGCAGGGAAACCGCCAGTTTAAATTTCACTTCCTCATCGGCCATTTTCCGAATCATTTTAGGCACTCCAGATGTGGATAAGGTGATTCTTTTGGGTGACATCCCCAATCCCTCTGGCGAGGTGATTTTATCTATGGCCTGTAAAACGTTGTTGTAGTTCATCAATGGTTCCCCCATACCCATGAAGACAATATTGCTCAGTGGACGGTCAAAGTACAATCGGCTTTCATTGTCAATGGCCACCACCTGATCGTAGATTTCATCCGGATTAAGGTTGCGCATCCTTTTGAGACGTGCCGTGGCGCAAAACCGACAGTCCAAACTGCACCCCACCTGACTGGACACACAGGCTGTAGTTCTTGTATCCGTGGGAATCAAAACAGACTCGACCACAAGATCATCGTGCAAGCGCACCGCATTTTTAATCGTACCATCTGAACTGCGTTGCATTTGGTCTACCTGAATGTGGTTGATGACAAAATTATCTTCCAACATTTGTCGGGTTTCCTTAGAAATATTGGTCATGCCTTCAAAGGAATGGGCAGATTTTTGCCACAGCCATTCATATACCTGGTTGCCGCGGAAGGCTTTATCGCCCTGCGCCACAAAAAAGTCGCGGAGCTGCTCCTTGGTCAATGCGCGTATGTCCTTCTTTTTGGTTTCCACAGGATAAAGATAGTCAAGAAAAAATCCCGCCGATTTTGAATCAAACGGGATTTCCAGTTCTATTGTAGTTTCTGATTTACAGAATCAACATGGCATCTCCGTAGGAGTAAAAACGATACCCCTCTAAAATTGCCTGTTTGTATGCTTTTTTAATCAAATCATGACCTGCAAATGCCGATACCATCATCAACAATGTTGACTTGGGCAAATGGAAGTTGGTAATCATGCAGTTGGCGATACTGAATTCGTAAGGAGGGAATATGAACTTGTTGGTCCATCCTTCAAAGGTGTTCAAGGTATGCTCAGAAGACACAGCACTTTCCAATCCTCGCATAACGGTTGTTCCCACGGCACAAACTTTTCTTTTGTTCTCCTTAGCCGAATTCACAATTTCGGTTGCCTTTTCATCAATCACCAATTCCTCGCTGTCCATTTTGTGTTTGGAAAGGTCTTCCACCTCCACTGGGTTGAACGTTCCCAAGCCCACATGCAAGGTCACTTCAGCAAAGTCGATTCCCTTTATTTCCAAACGCTTCAACAAATGCTTGGAGAAATGCAAACCAGCGGTTGGTGCAGCAACAGCTCCTTCGTACTTGGCATAAATGGTTTGGTATCTTTCCTCATCCTCAGGTTCAACATCTCGTTTGATATATTTAGGCAATGGAGTTTGGCCCAATTCGCGTAATTTCCTCCTGAAATCGGTATAGGACCCATCGTAAAGGAAACGCAAGGTTCTACCTCTGGAGGTAGTATTGTCAATAACCTCAGCCACCAAGCTTTCATCTTCACCAAAATAAAGCTTGTTTCCTATCCTTATTTTACGGGCAGGATCTACCAACACATCCCAAAGGCGTTGCTCCTGGTTCAACTCGCGCAATAAAAATACTTCAATGCGGGCACCAGTCTTCTCTTTATTCCCATACAGTCTTGCAGGAAATACCTTGGTGTTGTTCAACACCATTACATCTCCCTCATCAAAATAATCAATTAGGTCTTTGAACATTTTGTGTTCAATTTTTCCAGTATCCCGATGAACCACCATAAGTTTGGACTCGTCCCGATTCTCTGCGGGGTATTCTGCCAATAATTCTTTAGGTAGCTCAAAGTTGAAGTTTGATAATTTCATGTAGACTTATTTTGATTTTTTTAAAAGATGGCAAATATACAACCTCGGTATAGGGGATGTCAAGTAATTTGGTGATTAAATGTCATTTACACTTCCTGGATACCGATGCCCAATGTGGTGAGGTCTTTCCAAAAATCGGGATAGGACTTGGAAACCACCCCGGCTTCATTGACAAATAAAGTGGTTCGCAAGGCCAAGGGGGCAAAGGCCATGGCCATTCTGTGGTCGTTATAGGTGTCTATGGCCACATCAGGTTTAATATTTTCCGTTGGCTGAAGAGTCAGGCTTTCCGAGTCAATGTCCACATGAGCCCCTAATTTTGTAAGCTCGGTCTGCAAGGCGGCCAAACGATCTGTCTCTTTAATGGGGAGGGTATGCAATCCAGTGAGATGACAGCCAATGCCCAATCCTAGACAGGTCACGGCGATGGTCTGGGCGGTATCCGGAGCATTGGAAAGGTCGTATTCCACCTTTAATGGAATGTCTTTTGAGATTTTGGTCAAGGTAATGGTGTTTCCAGAAAAAGTGGTCTGAACCCCAAAATCCTCATAAATCTTGGTCAGAACACTATCGCCCTGAAGCGAATCCTTTTTATACGAGGACAACTGAATCTCTGTTCCTACATCACATAGCGCAACAATGCTATAAAAATAGCTAGCAGAACTCCAATCTGACTCCACCACCAAAGTGGCATCTTCAACGGCATCTTTTGGATCAACTTTTATGTGATTGCCTTTAAAAGAGGTGTTTACCCCAATTTGTTCCAAAAGCGCCAAGGTCATTTTTATGTAAGGGACCGAAGTGATTTTCCCGACCAATTCCAATTCCAGTCCATTTTCCAGACTGGGAGCGATCAAAAGAAGGGATGAAATATATTGACTGCTGATATTGGCCGGAAGAGACACTTTGTTTTTGACCAATTTCTTCCCATTTATCTTGATGGGCGGATAGCCATCATTCTTCACATATTGGATATCGGCACCCAGCTCTCGAAGGGCTTCCACCAAAATTTTGATGGGTCGCTCCTGCATACGCTGTGATCCCGTAAGCACTACTTTTTTACCCTCTTGTGAAGCAAAATAACCCGTTAAAAAACGCATAGCGGTACCCGCATGGTGGATGTCCACCTCTCCCGTAGTTTTTTTGAGTCCTTGTTGCATGACCTCACCATCATCAGAATTGGAAAGGTTCTCTATTTTCAAGTTTGGAAATAGTGCCTGAAGCAACAAAGAGCGGTTGGTCTCGCTTTTAGAGCCGGTTATTTGAATGCTTTTTTGTATGGTTTTTTCCTTAGGAATGGAAAGCTGAAGTCTCAAAGCTTTTGTAGTTTGAATTGCAGCCTCAAAACTAGAAAAAACACGGTTAATGTCCCCTTAGATGGCCAACTTTATTTGAGCTTTTTGTTATTTTGATGTCGGTCATGGTCCCGTTTGGTCTTCAGGTCCAATTTTTTGTCAAAAGCTTCTTGAAGATCGATCCCGGTTTGGTTAGCCAAACAAAGGACCACAAAGAGCACATCGGCCAGTTCTTCACCTAGGTCTTTAGCTTTATCAGATTCTTTTTCACTTTGTTCCCCATACCGCCGGGCAATGATGCGGGCCACTTCCCCTACCTCCTCGGTCAATTGGGCCATATTGGTCAATTCGTTGAAATAACGTACCCCATGATTTTTGATCCATTCGTCAACGGCAAGCTGCGCACCCTTTACATCCACTTTATATGTACTTTAATTAATAATTTGTTCTGCTCTTGGAACAAATGTAAGAACCTTGGGCCAATTCCTAGTTTTTTTCGAAAACTACATAGCTTTGGTTTTGCGCCAAAACTGCTTTTTCAAAAAATTCCTTTACATAGGCATAACCTGAACTGGTGTATTGGGTAGACTTTAATTGCAGATCAAAAAGAACAAAAACCGCACCTTGTGATTCGTTACAAACAAACCTCAATGTTCCACTTTTCTCAGGTAGTCCTAAAGTTAAGGAAGCAGGAATTTCCTTTACCCTATATCCATCGGGGATTTTTATATTGGCGGCATACTTGTAGTTCCGCAAAAATCCAAAATCCACCGGATAATATCTTTTTTCAACCTTGAACGGGTTTGATTTAAAAAACTTAATAAGAAACGGGTTAAAATATAAAGTCTCCTTACTCTCAAAATTCTGAATTTCAAACGAAAAGCGTTCCACCAACTTTTGGTCATTGGATTGGTCCTCGTTCACCTCATACTTTTCCACATAAAAATCCTCCAAAACGCTCTCAACTTCTTCCAAATACTCCTCTTCTGAAAGGGCATTTATTTTTTCTCTCTTAAAGAAAGATTCATACCCCATTGAAATCTCATCCAAAACCCCAACAATCTTTGCATTTTCCATGTCCAAATCCATGGAGATTCTGATATTTTTCACATTTTTATCCACGGGCTTAATATCATACCAATAACTATCACCGTCCAAATCCATCACACGGCCATAATAGTTTAAAC
>JBNLBG010000072.1:0-14402 GCA_050303195.1 Allomuricauda sp.
AAGTAACCAATTTAGAGGCCTTTTGAGGACTTAAGGGATCTATTGTTGTTTTTTTGAATGCAAATTGGGCGACAGACAATATCCCTATCAACGCTCCTGCTCCAAGAAGTACCCAAGCCAGTTCATTTCTTCCAAAGAAATCAAACTCGCCCACTGGTAAAAATTTGTCCAGCAGATACATTAATCCTCCAAAAATTAATGTCACCAATACCGGAGGTACTTTTATCTTCATAAAAAAAGCTTAATGGTCGAAATTACTACTTTTGACACTCAAATAGAACCCTTTTCAACTTGAAACTTGTATTTGCCACCCATAGCGAGAATAAACTAAAGGAAGTTCAACAACTTCTGCCCGAATCCATAGAGCTTTTGTCTCTAAAGGATATAGGATGTTTTGATGAAATTTCAGAAACAGGAGAAACTTTGGAGGAAAACGCCAAAATCAAGGCCGATTTTGTGACCCAAACCTATGGATTGGACTGTTTTTCTGATGACACCGGACTTTTGGTGGACGCATTGAACGGAAATCCTGGCGTATACTCCGCACGCTATGCCGGGGAACAAAAAAACGCCGCGGATAATATGGCCAAACTGTTATCCGAATTGAAAGATAACGAAAACCGTTCTGCGCATTTTAAGACCGTTATCCATTTAAACCTTCAAGGAGAATGTTACCAGTTCGATGGTATTGTTGAAGGGGTCATTACCCATAAAGAACATGGTTCAGGAGGATTTGGGTACGACCCTATTTTTAAACCCAATGGATATGACAATACCTTTGGGGAACTCCCGCCAGATACCAAAAACGCCATGAGCCATCGTGGTAGGGCCATTCAAAAATTGGTGAACTTTTTAAAAAACAAGAGTTTATAGTAGCCACCCTATAAATTTAGCGTACATTTGCCGCTTTATTAACGCCGCCGGTATGGGCAAGGTGTTGCGATGGGCTCAAAGGTTATACAGGAATCGCTCTATGCAACACAACATATTTGCGATTTAAGGTATACACCGCTATGACAAAATTTGAAGCCTTGGGGTTGGATCAACCCCTATTGGATGCTATTTCCGATCTTGGATTTGAAACCCCATCAGAAGTACAGGAAAAATCAATCCCGATTTTATTGGAACAAGACACCGATTTGGTAGCCTTGGCCCAAACAGGAACAGGAAAAACCGCTGCTTTTGGTTTTCCCATGATTCAAAAAATACAAGCAGAGAGCAGAACCACACAAGGATTGATCCTCTCTCCCACCCGTGAACTGTGTTTGCAGATCACCAACGAACTCAAACTCTATTCCAAATACGTAAAGGGACTGAACACTGTGGCCATTTATGGCGGCGCGAGCATTTCTGAACAAGCCAACCAAATTAAACGAGGTGCACAGATTGTTGTGGCCACTCCTGGCCGGATGAAGGATATGATCGGTCGAAGGATGGTGGACATCTCCAAGATTGATTATTGTGTTTTGGATGAGGCCGATGAAATGTTGAACATGGGCTTCTTTGAGGACATCAAAGATATTCTGTCCAACACACCCAAAGAAAAACTAACCTGGTTGTTTTCGGCAACTATGCCCAAAGAAGTGGCTACTATAGCCAAAAAGTTTATGCACCAACCTGTGGAAATCACAGTTGGGACCAAAAACGCAGGGGCTTCTACCGTGCAACACGAATATTATGTAGTTGGTGGGCGTGATCGTTATCCCGCACTAAAAAGGTTAGCAGATGCCAACCCTGGAATTTTTTCGGTGGTCTTTTGTAGAACCAAGCGTGATACCCAACGTGTTGCAGAAAAATTGATTGAAGATGGCTACAACGCAGGAGCGTTGCATGGTGATTTGAGTCAAAACCAACGGGATTTGGTAATGAACTCCTTCAGAAAGAAACAAGTGCAGATGTTGGTGGCCACAGATGTTGCTGCAAGGGGTATTGATGTGGATGATATTACCCACGTGATCAACTACCAACTCCCTGATGAGATAGAAACCTACACCCACCGAAGTGGTCGTACCGGTAGAGCTGGGAAATCTGGTATTTCCATGGTCATTGTTACCCGTTCCGAACTGCGGAAGATAAAATCCATTGAAGGAAAAATCAAACAAGAGTTTATTTCCAAAAAGATTCCCTCGGGAATTGAAATCTGCGAGATACAATTGTACCACTTGGCCAATAGAATCAAAGAAACCAAGATCAACAAAGAAATTGATGCCTATTTACCGGCCATCAATGATGTGCTGGAAGGCATAGATAGAGATGAACTCATCAAGAAAATGGTTTCGGTTGAGTTTACACAGTTTTCAAATTACTACAGTAAGACCAAGGACCTGAACACCTCCGAGGGTTCCAGTGAACGTGCACAAAAAGGAAATGCTGATGCAGGTAAAAGTGGTTCTGTGCGATATTTCATCAATATTGGAGAACGGGACGGTTATGATTGGATGTCGTTGAAGGATTTCCTTCGGGACACCCTGAGCCTTGAAAAAGAGGACATCTACAATGTGGATACCAAGGACAGCTTTTCTTTTTTCAATTCAGATGCACAACTTACCGATCTTATCCTTCAGACCTTTTCTGAATTTAAGGTGGATGGCCGCTTTATAAATGTTGAAGTGTCCAAAAAACCGGGAGGTTCAGGTAAAGGAGGTGGCCGCAAGCGCGACAGAAATCGCGGTGGCAGAAAAAGTGGCGGTAATAAATCATTCAAAGGAGGCAAAAAAGGAGGCTACGGTAAAAAAGGAGGCAAAAAGAGACAGGGTTTCTATTAGTTAATTCTATATTAAATGGTAAGGGGCTCCTATTTATTTTTCTTTGTTTAGTACTTTTATACCTACAAAGATTGCATGAGAAGAATTCTACTTACACTTTTTGCCGCTATCCCTTTGTTATGCTTGGCCCAGAATGAGGATGAACATCCAGCTTTGGATGAACTGACCGTTACTGTGGTCAATGCACAGACAGATTTTCCTTTGGAAAGTGTGCACGTGATCAACCTGAACCAGGTAACAGGTACCATTACAGATCAAAAGGGCCAATTTACTATTGAGGCTGCGGTGAACGACACCCTTTACCTGAGTTATTTGGGATTTAAATCGCAAAAAGTGCGGGTCACCAATGATATGTTCAAAATCAAGGATACCAAAATAGCGTTGACCGAACTGGCCTATGCCTTGGAGGAAGTCATCGTAACCCCATATCAACTTACTGGATATTTGGAAATCGATGTAAAGAATCTTCCCGTCAACAATGCCTATCAATACAGTATTTCGGGACTTAACACCAGTTATGAAGCAGGGAGTAAGAGTCCCAGTGCGGTGACGAAGGTGTTGGGGGCCATATTGAATCCGGCCGACCTCTTGCGGAACCTCTTTGGGAAAAAGCCGAGACAATTGCGCAAATTACAGCAAATGAAGCAAGATGACGAGATCAGAAACCTGCTTGCCTCAAAATTTGACCGTGAGGTGCTTACCGAACTGCTGCAGTTGGAGAAAGTGGATATTGAAGACATTCTCAACAACTGTAATTATTCCAAATCCTTTATCAATACAGCTAATGATCTCCAAATTTTGGATGCCATCTCAAGCTGTTATGAAGAGTATAAAGTACTAAATAGGAATTAATCCTTGATGTCTTTCCAATTTTGGGTCAACGTTCTGAAGCGTTAAATAAATTTTAGAATTCCGTATTCATTTTATAGCTTTAGACAAAATCCCAAACACATGAAAAAACTACTTGTTATCATGTCTATACTACCCTTTTTTATAGGCTGTGGGGAGGTAAAAAAAAAGCAGCAGACAGTAGAGGTGGTTGAACCGCAATCGCCCAAAAAAGAGGTTCCCTTTGTTTGGGAAGGCGCCAATGTCTATTTCCTTTTGACAGATCGCTTCAACAACGGAAATCCCAATAACGACGTTAATTTTGAAAGAACTGAAGAAACCGCTCTTTTACGGGGATTTGAAGGAGGTGATATCGTTGGGGTCACCCATAAAATTGAAGAAGGCTATTTTACCGATTTAGGGATAAATGCCATTTGGCTCACTCCTTTAGTAGAACAAGTACACGGTGCTACGAATGAGGGAACAGGAAACACCTATGGATATCATGGCTATTGGACAAAGGATTGGACCTCGCTTGACCCCAATTTTGGTACTCGGGTCGACTTGGAAAACTTGGTGAAAGCTGCCCATGCCAAAGGCATTCGGGTTCTTTTGGACGTAGTACTGAACCACACCGGTCCCATTACGGATAAAGACCCTGTATGGCCAGAAAATTGGGTGCGGACAGGTCCTACATGCGAGTTCAGCACATATGAAAATACTACCGCCTGCACTTTGGTGGAAAACTTGCCTGACATTCTTACCGAATCCGATGAAAACGTGGAACTTCCTGACGCTTTACTCGCCAAATGGAAAGAAGAAGGTCGGTTGAGCAAGGAATTGGACGAATTACAGCTCTTTTTTGAACGTACTGGATACCCTAGAGCTCCCCGATACTATATTATCAAATGGCTAACGGATTACATTAACGATTTTGGCGTGGATGGATTTCGGGTAGATACCGTAAAGCACGTGAATGAAAATGCTTGGGACGACCTCTACAAGGAAGCCGACCATGCCTTTGAAACCTGGAAGAAAAAACACCAAGACCAAATTTTGGACAACAATCCTTTTTATATGGTTGGGGAAGTGTATAATTATGGCATTTCAGGAGGGCGCAATTTTGATTTCGGTGACAAAAAGGTGGATTTCTTTGACCATGGCTTTAAAAGTCTCATCAATTTTGAGCTAAAGACCGATGCCAACAAAAGTTACGAAACCATTTTCAAAAAGTACAGTGGGTTGCTCCATACCAAACTGAAGGACAAAAGTGTCCTCAACTATTTGACTTCCCATGATGATGGTACTCCCTTTGACCCAGAGCGGAAAAAACCCTATCGCGCAGCAAATGTACTCTTGTTGACGCCCGGAGCCTCTCAGGTGTATTATGGTGATGAGACTTCGAGAAGCCTTATCATTGAGGGCGCGCAAGGTGATGCTACGCTACGCTCCTTTATGAACTGGGAAGAACTGGATACTATCCCTGAAATCCAAAAAGTGCACAAACACTGGCAAAAATTAGGGCAATTCCGAAGGAACCACCCAGCCATTGGAGCTGGAAAGCACAAGCGCTTGGCCAAATCACCCTACGTGTTCTCCAGAACGTATGATACTGGTGAATATCGGGACAAAGTTGTGGTTGGGCTTGATTTACCTAAAGGTAAAAAGTCGCTTTGGGTAAAAGGATTCTTTGGCGATGGCACCAAATTATACGACACCTATTCCGAAACTGAGGTGACCGTTGCCAACGGAAAGGTTATTCTGGAAAATGACTTTGATATTGCGCTGTTGGAGTTGGTGGAATAAAGCGTTAAGCTATTTTTCCAGTATTTCCTTAAGACTGGCCAATCCTTCTTCAAAATCTTTTCCAACGGCCTTGTCCATATTCATGAACAGCATCATAATGCTGAAAGGAAACTTGTTTTTCCCTGAGAACCCCCATGTCACTTTGGTAGTATTCGCATCCACTTCTTCGGTGACGAAATAAGCATCCGAAGTAGATTTCCAGGGTTTTAAAAATCGAAGTTCGGATTCTATGCGTTCGCCATCCACAATCTTGGTGATTTCCTGCTCCCCCTCTCCTACTTCCTTGTTTCCATTCCAATAGCTCATGGAGCCGACCTCACCATCCGTTCCCGTGAACTTTTGCTCCATATTGGGATCCTTTTTACCCCAAGGTGACCATTCACCCTGCTTTTTCAAAGATTTTACATACTCAAAAACCACAGATTTGGGTTTGGCAATTTCAGTGGAACGGGAAACATTGTAGGTTTTTGGCGCAATCATGGCCAAAATTAGAATCAGTAGCACTAGGCCCGCTAAAATATAGAGAAGTGTTGTCATGAGTATAAGTGATTGGTTACCAACTAAAATTACAAAAAAGTTTACTCGGACAAATACCTATTGATAATCCCATTCACATTTTTGATGGACTTTTTGGTCCAATCCAATCGCTTTTCCAAAATCTCTAGGTCCGACAATTGCCAATCCAAGGAAGAGTCCCGTACTTTTTGAGCCAATTCTTGGATAATGATGGCCGCAGAAACCGAAACATTCAGACTTTCCGAAAAGCCCACCATGGGAATTTTCAGGAATCCATCCGCACGTTGCATGACCTCCTCACTCAGTCCTTCTTTTTCGGTTCCAAAGAAGAGGGCCGTCCTGGTTTTGGGATAAAAATCAGGCAACAATTGGGAATCGTCATGGGGTGTTGTGGCTATGATTTGATAGCCGTCGCTTTTGAGTTTATCCATGCATTCGGACGTAGTCCGATACCGATGGACATCCACCCACTGCTCTGCTCCCATTGCAATGTTTTTGTCCAACCGTTTTCCAAAACGGTCTTCCACCACATGCACGTCTTGAATGCCAAACACATCACAGCTCCGGATTATGGCACTGGTGTTATGCATCTGGAACACATCCTCAATGGCCACAGTCAGCAGCTTGGTCCGGTTTTGCAATACGTCCAAAAAACGTTGCTTCCGTTCTTCGGTGAGGTAGGTTTCCAAATACGTGAGCAAGCCATCATCAAACATAAAAACAAGATAGGAAAATTTACAAAGGGGATACCCTCATATTGCTCAAATTGAATTCCCTGATCAGGCTAAATTTTATAAAAGCTTTAAGAACACTTATGGGTATTTTTGAAAAAACTAGAAAAGTACATCAATCATGAAACAATCCACAGTCTTAACAATCGCATTTTTTTGTCTCGTTGTATTTTCCATTAAGGGACAAACGCAACAGGACTCCTTGGACATCAAACAGGTTGCGTTGGATTACATCGAATCCCAGCATAATGTAAATCCAGACCAGTTTGAACGTGCTGCCCATCCCAGAATGGTCAAACGAACTTTTTGGACCAACAAAACAACAGGTAAGGAATATTTAAGAGAAACATTTACGGATGCCATGGTTTTGCTTGCCGAAACGTATAATCTAGAAGGAGATAAATTTCCTGAGGACCCTAAAAAGGAAGTCGTCATACTCGATATCTTTGATAAAACTGCTTCAGTGAAGCTCATAGCTGATGACTGGATTGACTACATGCATATTGTTAAATTAAATGGAAAATGGCAACTTGTGAACGTATTGTGGCAATTCAACGACTCCACAATCCATTAATAGCATCCACAAATGTCTAAAAAGAAAATAGTCGTACTTACCGGAGCCGGCATGAGTGCCGAAAGCGGCCTAAAGACCTTCAGGGATGCCGATGGACTTTGGGAAGGCCATGATGTTATGGAAGTGGCCTCGCCCCATGGTTTTGCCCGAAATCCAGAGTTGGTGTTGGAATTCTATAACCAACGTAGACGGCAATTGCAGAAAGTAAACCCCAATGCTGGACATCTGGCCCTTGCAGAATTGGAGCAACACTTTGACGTAAGCATCGTTACCCAAAATGTGGACAATCTCCATGAACAAGCGGGCAGTTCACATGTGGTGCACCTCCATGGCGAATTGTTTAAAGTGCGTAGTACCCAGGATGAAACCTATGTTTTGGATTGGACCACGGATTTGGTCTTAGGTGATCTGGATGAAAATGGTCATCAGTTGCGTCCCCATATTGTCTGGTTTGGGGAGTCGGTCCCGATGATGGAAACCGCAGCCCGCATTACCCAACAGGCCGATATTTTAATTATTATAGGAACCTCCATGCAGGTATACCCCGCCGCAGGATTGATTGATTACGCACCTCAACAAACCTCCATTTATTTTGTGGACCCTAAGCCCACGGTACGCTCATCGGACTTTGAGAATCTTACGGTACGGGCAGAAACGGCCGCAAAGGGCGTCCCTACTCTTGTTGAAGAGCTGATTCGTAATTGGTCCTAGCCGCTTTGGCCCAATCCGTCAATGCATTTTTCTGGGATTCATCCAATCGAGCATCATGGTGGGTCCAGGTGTATTCCTTCAAAGGCATTTCTCCTTCTTCCACTTCCTCAACCAATTCCTCCAACTTATGATCCTTCTTTTTTACGGTATAATTTTCCCAATCTGAAAAATTCAAATGTTCCTTCCCTTCCTCAATATGGTCGGCCAACCAATAGGAAACTGGCGCAATGTTATTATACCAAGGGTACACCGTGTTGGCGCTGTGGCAATCATAACAAGCACTTTTTAAGATGGTTTTCACTTCGGGGTTGGGTTGAGTCTCTGCTTCAAAAGCAGCAACATAATCTCCTTCCGCTTGGTTTTTTTCTGGTCTATAAAACTGCATTCCGATTAAAATCACCAACAATGCAATTGCTATTTTTTTCACTATTTTCATCGCCTAAGATTTCCTATAAATATACGTCTTTGTGACCAAAAATGAACTGCATATTTCCCTGCATTCGGGAAGACTATCCAAGGCCAACGTAGACCACCTGGTTGATGAACTTATCCTTCAACCTGAATTGGTCGGGCCTATATTACAAGAAATTTTAGTGGAAGAACAAGAAGGTACTTTTAATGCTAGTTGGACGTTTCGGCACCTTATGCAATCGAAACTGGACTATCTCCTCCCCTTTTTGAACGAATTCACCAAAATGCTGGGTGGTTTGAAATCTGAAGCTACGATTCGTTCCATGGCCTGTGTATGTGAAATGGTGTGTTTAGCGTATTTTAAAAAGAAAGACCTAGCCTTTCAAAAAAACGTCACGGACGAACAATTGGAAAAAATCATGACGGCCTGTTTTGATTGGCTTATCAGTGATATGAACATGGCGCCAAAGGTATTTTCCATGACAAGTCTCTTTTATTTGGGATTAAAATTCGATTGGATACACACCGAGTTGCGCCAAGTTCTGGAAGACACTTATGCCTCTGGCACCACCGGCTATCAAAACCGGGCCAAAAAAACCCTCGACAAGTTGGCACAAATAGGACACTAAACTCTACGAGTTTAAGTATCTTTGCAACTTTCAAAATTGTTCACAAAGATGTCCCTAACACAACTCAATGCCATTTCACCCATTGATGGCCGATATAGAAACAAGACCAAAAGCCTAAAGGATTATTTTTCTGAAGAGGCACTTATCAAGTACCGTGTTCAGGTTGAAATTGAGTATTTCATCGCCCTTTGTGAAATTCCACTGCCGCAATTGGCCAATTTTGACACAAAGAAATTTCCCGAGCTTCAGAACATCTACAAAAACTTTTCTTCGGAAGATGCGCAGGCCATCAAGGATATTGAAAAGGTCACCAACCACGATGTAAAAGCCGTTGAGTATTTCATCAAACAGCAATTTGATGCCCTGGACTTGCAAATACATAAGGAGTTTATCCATTTTGGATTGACTTCACAGGACATCAACAACACGGCCATTCCGCTTTCCATCAAAGAGGCGATGAACGATGTATATGTGCCTTCGTATTTTGAAGTGTTTGAAAAATTAAAGGAACTGGCCAAGGAATGGGAAAATATTCCCATGTTGGCACGAACGCATGGACAGCCTGCTTCCCCTACCCGTTTGGGCAAGGAAATTGAGGTGTTTGTGGAACGTTTCAAGGAGCAGTTCAATTTATTGAATGACATCCCGAGTGCAGCCAAATTTGGGGGTGCTACCGGAAATTACAATGCGCACAAAGTGGCCTATCCCCAAACGGATTGGAAAGCTTTTGGAAAGCAATTTGTGCAGGAGAAATTGGGTTTGCACCACTCGTTCCCTACCACACAGATTGAGCATTACGACCACATCGCGGCACTTTTTGATGGATTGAAGCGCATCAATACCATCCTTATTGATTTGGACCGAGACTTTTGGACCTATATTTCGATGGATTACTTTAAGCAGAAAATCAAAAAAGGAGAGGTGGGTTCCTCAGCCATGCCGCACAAGGTTAACCCTATCGATTTTGAAAATTCTGAAGGGAATTTGGGACTGGCCAATGCTATTTTTGAGCATTTATCCGCCAAATTGCCCATTTCCAGATTGCAACGGGATTTAACGGACAGTACCGTATTGCGAAATGTGGGCGTTCCTTTTGCACATACCTTGGTTGGATTCCAATCCACGGTAAAAGGGTTGAACAAATTGGTGTTGAACCAAGATAAGTTTGAGCAGGATTTGGAGAACAATTGGGCCGTAGTGGCCGAGGCCATCCAGACCATTTTGCGTCGCGAAGGCTATCCCAATCCCTATGAAGCCCTCAAGGGCTTGACCCGAACCAATGAAAAAATCACCCAAAAATCCATAGCCGATTTTATTGAAACGCTGGAGGTTTCCGATGGCATTAAAACGGAGCTGAAACAAATTACGCCAGCGAATTATACGGGGGTGTAGGTTGTGCTTTGCACAAAATTTGAATTGACAATTTGGATTTCATGTATCAAAAAGGATACGATTCGTTTTAATGATTTGTATCCAACGATACCTGTCTATCGGCGGGCAGGAGTGAAGTTAGCTTTTATGCCTTGTTGTAGCTCCTTGATTCAATATCTAAATCTTTTGTTTTTTTAAATAATCGGATAATCTAAGGGACAGTGCAGTTAAAGTGAGTGTTGGATTTGGTGCGCCTGAGGTTGGATAGCAAGCAGAGCCTGCAATGAACAAATTTGAAATTCCGTGAACCTGACAATTGGAATCTACAACTCCTTTTTTCGGGTCATCAGCCATTCTGGTTGTCCCCATGTGATGCCATCCCCCATTAGTGCTATTAGGAAAAGTGTCGTCATTTTCATCCCTTAAAAACTCATTAAGTCGTATTCTTCCAATTCCTGCCATACCTACCTGCCTTCCTAAAATCTGATAGATTTTTCGAACACTGTATTTATCCAGAGCTGTTAATTCCCAATGTAAATTCACTCTCGGCACTCCCAATTCGTCTTTTTCTTTTATTAAGGTAATTCTAGAATTTGGATTAGGTGCTTGTTCAATTCTTGTATTAAGTTGGTAGGCGTGTTGTATGCTCCCTTTTTCTTCTTTGGCTTTTTCTTCTGCCTCATCCCAGTTGTCCATCATGTTACGCATACTTTTTCGTGGGTCACCGTATTGCCATGTTTCCATTTTTGGTTTTTCATGTTTCGCAACACTAAGGGGTTGTAACGAAACTGTTCCGTTTAACATTTTTTCTTTGGTTTGCACTTCTTCTGTTAACGCCAGCTCTGCACTCGCCCTTGTAACACCGTAGTCCCATGAATACAAATCAGTGGGAAATGGTTTTGCCAACCATAATTCCGCAGAGGCCACTTCCAAATGTTCTTGAAAATATCTTCCAACCAAATCATTGTCATTACCTAAACCTTTTGGGTTTTGTGAGTTGGCGGCCAGTAACATACGAGCATTTTGAATAGCTCCGCAAGCCATAACAAATCGCTTGGCCTTTACTGAATGAGTTTTTCCTGCGTAATTTTTGACAATTATTTCTTTGACCTGGGTTATGTTTTCGTTGGTTTTGATATCAACAGCATTGGCATAGGTGTAGAGATGGATGTTTTTAGCTTCAACAATCTCCTTCCTATATGAGTTGCCATATCGGACTAGACTATATTGCCATATTTTGTTCCATACGACATTACTATCAAGCGGTAAGGGAGTTAAGTTAGGAAGTTCATTGTTCCAATAATCATAATGATAATTATTTGGGCCAAGTTTCAGTACTTTATTCGCTTTTGCGTAATACGGTTCAAGATCATTTCTAGAAATTGGCCAGCCGCTATTAGGCACCCAATTCCGTTCCTTAAAATCGATGGGGTCAAAAGGGGAGCACATCCCGGCCCAATGGCCAGTTGTTCCTCCAAAATAATGAAGACGGGCAGATTTTAGTGGAAAATATTTTTGTCCGGTTGTTTTTCCAGCATAAAGTTCCTGCACCTTTTCATCGTAAGCAAACCCACCCCCTTCCAGTAAGATTACCTTATACGAAGTATCCTTCCAATCCAACGCCATACTGATACCTGCAGCGCCTGCTCCAATAATGCAGATGTCTCCTACAATTTCCGAATTGTTTTCCAGTGTTCTGGCATCCTTATGCATGGCTTAGTTGGACTGGGTTAATGAAAAAAGGGCACACTGGCGCGCTTCCGTTCTTGACAAGATCCAACCATCAACCATAACTATATTTTCTTGAGTATAATCATCCACAATTTGTTGTCGTAATATTTCACTTGTTATAGTTGATTTCGTTGACGTATTAGAAGATAATAGTTTTGCCAACTTCTGTTCACTATTTTCATCTGAAAACTGTTTACGGTAGCTTTCACCAATCTCCCCAATGGTAGTCGTGTCCCAGATATGGGATAGCAACTCAGGTTTGGTCAATAATTGATTCTCTTTAGATGTATAAAACTTATAATAATACGTTGGGATTACAATAGCGGAAATTCCCAGTCCTGACAGCAGGATAAATTTCTTTCTTTTCATTTTAAACAATTACGGTCAATAGTTTCAGTATACATCCTTAAGCATAATGATGAACAACCATTAAGTCAAAGTCGCTTTAATAACCCTTTAGCGCCAGATACCCGTCTGTTGACAGACAGGACTGAAGTTAGCGTTTTTCGGTCAAAAATTCTAGATGCAATTGATGGATGCGTCATTTTAAGGGAGTCCCTTGGTCCTACGGGGATTGAGAAATCTAAAAAGGGATTGCCCAATCAATGCAACGCAGTTCATTTCGAAATAGCTAATAACACACCACATCGAGCCGAGTAGAGATGCAGCATGGATTAATCTTGTCTGCCTTTCCATCGGGCCGGCACTAAGAATGACGTTGCCAGAGCCACAAGTGTCATTTCTAACCGACTTTGGAGCGTGATAAATCCCAAAATTCAGATTTCTCAGTCGCATGTTCCTTCGAAATGATATGCGAGTACTATAAATTATTCCTTTCTGTGGATTTCCACTTGGTGTGGATATGGAATCTCAATTCCAGCTTTATCCAAGGCCAATTTACAGTTTTCATAGGTGTTAAAATAAACATCCCAGTAATCTTCCGGCTTGCAGAAAGGTCGCACGGCGAAATTCACGGAACTGTCTGCCAACTCCATTACGTTTACGGAGGGTGTGGGGTCCTTCAGCACTTTCGGATTGTCCGTGAGCACCTTCAGCAGCACTTCTTTGGTTTTTTTGATGTCCTCGCCATATCCCACTCCAATAACGGTATCCACTCGCATTTTCCCTTCTGCGGTATAGTTGATGATATTTCCATTGGCCATGGCCCCATTGGGCACAATAGCGAGTTTGTTTTGAGGGGTTACCAATTTGGTGGTGAAAATTTCGATTCCTTTTACCACGCCCAACACTCCTTGGGCTTCGATTAGGTCCCCAATTCTATATGGCTTGAAAATCATGAGCAAGACCCCTCCAGCGAAATTGGAGAGTGAACCTTGCAGGGCCAAACCCACGGCTAGACCGGCAGCAGCGATTACTGCGGCAAAGGTGGTGACATCCACACCCAATCTTGAGATTACAATGATGATCAGGAATATTTTTAATGCCCAAGAAAAAAGATTTAACAGGAATTCTTGCAAGGATTCGTCATACTTACTTTTGGACATTACTTTTCCGGTACCTCCTACTATTCTCTTGATTACCCACATTCCCACAAGGTAAATGAGGATGGCCGTAATGAGCTTTGGACCAAATTCCTTGGCAAGGTCTAAGCCGTAGTTTAACCATTCTTCTGCTTTTTCCATGATTTTGGTGATTTGTTAGTGTTCGTACTGTGAGACACTAAGATAAAAATAAGGTCACAAAAAAAGGGCAACTTAAGTTGCCCTTTTTACCATTTGTTGATTGATGTATTGTCGTTATCCCTTCAAAAAATCACCTATTTCTCCCAGTCCTTCTCCTTTGTAATCTGATTTTTGAATGGCTTGCATAAGCTGCACAATATGGGCAGGGTTCATGTCCTTGCCCAACACCCGTACCAAGGCAAAGCCTTTGTCGTCACTATCACCATAAATAATGACTTCATCAATGGCATCTTCATCACCCAAATACTTGATCACCCCCTTGCCGTATTTGGAATTGATTTTCATCAACTCCACAAAATCATCACCTTTTAGAATTTCCCGCACTTTCTTCCGTTCCACTTCATATTCGGTGGCATTATCGGAATTCTTCCTAAAAGCCAATAGGTTGAACTTCCGTAAAGACTCCACGGCTTCTTTTTGGGTTGGATTCAAATCCACCGCATCCATTTTAAGGATACTTGCCGGAAGGTCTATGGAAATGAAATTGGGGTTTTCTGAATTGTCCACATAGTATTCCTGCAAACTTTGTTGCGAGGAACAGGAAGCCAAAAGTAGGGCCCCCGTTACCAAAATACTTTTAAAAATATATTTCATCTGTTCTTTTTTTTGATTGATTTTAATTGTAC
>JBNLBG010000073.1:0-5962 GCA_050303195.1 Allomuricauda sp.
TGGTACTGTTACCGATGGACATAACTTCATCCATAAGGCGGTGGATGCCGGAGCAAGGGCCATCGTATGTGAAGAGCTGCCAGAGTTGATGATTGATGGAGTGACCTATCTGAAAGTGCCTGACTGTAATAGTGCTTTGGCCATTATTGCCGCCAACTACTACGACAATCCTTCAAAAAACTTAAAGTTGGTTGGGATTACGGGGACCAATGGGAAGACCACGGTCAGTACGTTGCTGTACAACTTGTTTAAAAAGGCGGGTTATAAAGTAGGATTGCTTTCCACAATCAAAGTCATGGTGGATAATACAGAATATCCTGCCACTCATACCACCCCAGATGTTATTGCCATCAATGACTACTTGGTTAAAATGAATGCTGCTGGGGTTGAGTTTTGCTTTATGGAGGTAAGTTCCCATGGTATCCATCAAAAAAGGTCCGAAGGATTGCATTTTGCTGGGGCCATTTTCACGAATCTGAGCCATGATCATTTGGATTATCACAAAACTTTTGCAGAGTACCGGGATACCAAGAAAAAATTATTCGATGGCCTCCCAAAAACGGCCTTTGCCTTGGTAAATATCGATGATAAAAATGGCTTGGTGATGTTACAGAATACCAAGGCCAAAAAATACACCTATGCCCTAAAATCCTATGCGGATTATAGGGCCCAGATTTTGGAACGGCAGTTCAACGGTCAACTGTTGAAATTGGATGAAAACGAATTGTGGTCCAAACTCATTGGGGATTTCAATGCCTATAATCTGTTGGCCATCTATGCCACCGCAGATATTTTGGGATTGGAAAAAATTGAAATTTTACGATTAATGAGTGAATTGGAGACCGTTGAAGGACGGTTTCAATATTATATATCGAAAAAGAAAATAACGGCTATTGTTGATTATGCCCATACGCCGGATGCACTAAAAAATGTATTGATTACTATCAATGCATTGAGGACTGGAAATGAAAACGTCATCACCGTAGTGGGGTGTGGTGGTGACCGTGATAAGTCTAAGCGTCCGGTTATGGGTCATATCGCTTCCGAAATGAGCAACCAGGCCATTTTTACCTCGGATAACCCACGAACCGAGTCGCCTTCCGTAATTATTGAGGAAATGGAGGCCGGAGTGGAAGCCCAGAATGTTAAAAAAGTATTGTCCATTGAAAACCGAAAACAAGCCATAAAAACGGCGTGCAAGTTGGCGGTAGCCAACGATATCATTTTGGTTGCGGGAAAAGGACATGAAACCTATCAGGAAACCAACGGGGTCCGGGTAGATTTTGATGATTTAAAAGAAGTAAAAGAGGCTTTGAACAGCCTAAATAAATAATGTAGTCCATGTTATACTACTTGTTCGAATATTTAGAGAAAGAATACCAACTGCCTGGAGCGGGACTCTTCCAGTTCCTCACGTTTAGAGCGGCCATGTCGGTATTGTTATCTCTTTTGATTGCCATGGTCTACGGAAAACGCATTATACTGTTTTTACAGAAAAAGCAGATTGGTGAGACGGTTCGTGATTTAGGACTGGAAGGGCAGAAACAAAAAGCGGGAACCCCAACCATGGGAGGTTTGATTATTATCTGGTCTACCCTGATTCCCGTATTGCTTTTTGCGGATGTGGAGAACATCTACGTAATTCTCCTGATTATCACTACCGTTTGGATGGGAATCATTGGGTTCATAGATGATTACATCAAGATTTTCAAGAAAGATAAAAAGGGATTGAAAGGGAGGTTCAAAGTAGCCGGTCAAGTGGTTTTAGGGTTGATAGTTGGAGCCACGCTTTACTTTCATCCAGAAGTGACCGTAAAAGAGAAGGACAGTACGCGAATCACTGAAAATTTTGTGGTGGAACGTGTCTTCGGTGAAGAGACCAAAGCTGTTCGGACCAATGTACCTTTCTTTAAAAACAATCAATTGGATTATGCCGATTTTATTTCCTGGATGGGCGATGGCATGGTCGAGTATGCTTGGTTGATATTTATCCCTGTGGTGATATTGATTGTGACCGCCGTTTCCAATGGGGCCAATTTAACGGATGGTATCGATGGCTTGGCAGCCGGTTCTTCGGCAATAATTGTGCTTACCCTGGGCATTTTTGCATGGGTTTCCGGTAATATTCAATTTTCGGGCTATCTCGACATATTTTATTTGCCTCGTGTTGAAGAGTTGGTGGTGTTTATAGCTGCTTTTACTGGGGCTTTGGTTGGATTTTTATGGTACAACGCATACCCTGCACAAGTATTTATGGGGGATACAGGGAGTCTCACCATTGGCGGTGTCATTGCGGTGATAGCCATCATTGTTCGTAAAGAATTGTTGATTCCGATTCTGTGCGGAATCTTCTTTGCTGAGTCGTTGTCGGTAATGGTTCAGGTGGGGTATTTCAAGCATACCAAAAAAAAATACGGAGAAGGAAAACGCATATTCCTGATGGCGCCTTTGCACCATCATTATCAAAAGAAATCATATCACGAGAGCAAAATAGTGACCCGTTTTTGGATCATTGGAATTTTATTGGCGATCATCAGTATTGTCACCCTAAAAATCCGATAGATGGCGCGCTTGGTAATACTTGGAGGAGGAGAAAGTGGTGTGGGAACCGCCATTTTGGGGAAGAAAGAAGGATTTGAGGTCTTTGTTTCGGACAAAGGCGAAATAAAAGAGAAATACAAAAAAGTTCTTGAACATTTTGAGATTGAATGGGAGTCCGGTCAGCACACCGAGTCCAAAATCATGAACGCCGATGTGGTCATGAAAAGCCCAGGCATTCCGGATAAGGTGCCTTTGGTAAAAGCACTTGTTGAAAAAGGAATTCCGGTGATTTCTGAGATTGAGTTTGCATCAAGATATACAAATGCCACCTTGATCGGAATCACCGGAAGTAACGGCAAAACCACAACGACTATGCTTACCTACCATCTTTTAAAGAATGGTGGATTGCATGTGGGAATGGCGGGAAACATTGGTGACAGCTATGCTAAAATGGTGGCCGAGCAAAATTTTGACCAGTACGTGTTGGAGATTAGCAGTTTTCAGTTGGATGGGATTGTGGATTTTAAACCCCACATCGCCATTTTGACCAACATCACCCCTGACCACTTGGATCGCTATGAGTACAAGTTTGAAAACTATATCGCATCCAAGTTTCGCATCGCCATGAATCAGGATAAAAGTGATTACCTGATTTATGATGCAGATGATGAAGTGATTCCAGAATGGTTGAAAGAACACCCAGTTCAATCCAAATTGATTCCTTTTTCAGTAAAGAAAAAGCTGAAGGAGGGAGCTTGGTTGGAAGACGATAAAATAAAAATAGAATTAGAACATAAAACCTTGGAAATGAGTACAGATATTTTGGCCTTAGAAGGGCAACACAACGTAAAGAACACCATGGCAGCCAGTATGGCAGCAATGTTGGTAAAGGTCAGGAAGGAGACGATCCGCCAGAGTATCCAGTCTTTTCAAGGGGTGCCCCACAGATTGGAGAAGGTGTTGAAAATTAATCATGTGGAGTACATCAATGATTCCAAAGCAACCAACGTCAATGCCACGTTTTATGCCTTGGATGGGATTAAAAGACCCATTGTTTGGATTGTTGGTGGTGTGGATAAGGGCAACAACTATGCGGAATTGATGCCTTTGGTTCGGGAAAAGGTGAAGGCTATTGTCTGTTTGGGAGTGGACAATTCCAAATTGATAGATGCCTTTGGCAATGTCATTGACCTGGTGGTAGAAACCTATTCCATGGAAGAAGCGGTAAAAGTGGCCTATAAAATTGCAGAGCGCGGTGACGCCGTTTTGTTGTCTCCCGCTTGTGCCAGTTTTGACCTTTTCCAGAATTATGAAGATCGCGGAGATCAATTTAAAGCAGCAGTAAAAAATCTATAAAACCAATACCAGTGTTGGCAGTATTCAAAAATTTGAAAGGAGACAAAGCCATTTGGGGCGTCGTGGCCCTTTTGGCCCTTTTCTCATTTTTGCCGGTCTATAGCGCAAGTACAAATTTAGTGTATGTCAATGATGATGGTACCACTTTTGGCCATTTGGTAAAACATGCTGTGCTCTTGTTTTTGGGTTTCGGGATTATTTATGCGGTGCACCGCATACCCACCCATTACTTTAAGGGACTGTCCATTATTGCCATGCCGATTGTATTGATTTTGCTGGCATACACCTTGACGGTGGAGACCGAGATTGGTGGTGTTACAGCTAATCGATGGATTAAAATCCCGTTCGTAGGAGTTAATTTCCAGACTTCGACTTTGGCCTCGGTGGTCTTAATGATTTGGATTGCCCGTTATTTGACCAAGATTAAGGATGTGCAGGTCACCTTCAAAGAAAGTATTTTGCCGCTTTGGTTGCCTACGGCACTTGTGGTGTTGCTGATATTACCCGAAAACTTTTCCACCGCCACCATTATCTGTTTCTTGGTATTGGTGCTCTGTTTTTTGGGTGGATACCCCTTAAAATATTTGTTCTCTATGGTTGGCGTGGGCATTGTATTGGCAAGTATGTTTTTGTTTGTGCTGTTCAAAGCCCCAGATGTATTGCCCCAACGGGCCGGAACCTGGAAATCCAGGATAGAGACTTTTATTCATCCTGAACAAGCCGATAAGGACGATTTACATCAATTGACCTTGGCACAAATAGCTATAGCCGAAGGAGGAATCGTTGGAAAAGGAGCGGGAAAGAGTGTGATGAAGAATCTGTTGTCGCAAAGTACGTCGGATTTCATTTTCGCCATTATTATTGAAGAATATGGACTGTTGGGCGGGGGAGCATTATTGTTTTTCTATTTGTTGTTGCTGTTCCGGATTGTAGTGGTGGCGCATTCAGCCAAGACGGTTTTTTCAAAATTACTGGTGATTGGTGTGGGTTTGCCCATCGTTTTTCAGGCCTTTATCAATATGGCCGTAGTGGTGCAATTGTTCCCGGTGACGGGTCAACCGTTACCCTTGATCAGTATGGGAGGAACATCCATCTGGATGACATGCATGGCTATCGGAATTGTATTGAGTGCCAGCAACAAAACAGAGAATTTAGAGGAGCAATCCTATGATATAGATGAGACAAATCCTTTAGAAGTACTGAGTGGACAAATTTAGGTTTATACTTTCTGGAGGAGGTACCGGAGGGCATATTTATCCGGCCATTGCCATAGCCAACGAGCTGAAACGAAGGCATCCCAACGCCGAATTTTTGTTCGTAGGGGCAAAGGATAAAATGGAAATGGAAAAAGTACCGCAAGCTGGATACCAAATAAAAGGCTTGTGGATAAGTGGAATACAACGGAAACTGACATTGAAAAATCTCATGTTTCCATTCAAATTGCTAAGTAGTTTGATTGAGGCACGAAAAATAGTAAAGCAATTTCAACCTGATGTCGCCATCGGGACGGGAGGCTTTGCCAGTGGACCACTCTTGCGAATGGCCGCTGGCGTGGGAATTCCCTGTGTGCTTCAAGAACAGAATTCCTTTGCAGGAATCACCAACAAACTATTGGCCGGGAAAGCCGAGAAAATATGTGTGGCCTATGATGGGATGGAGCGGTTTTTTCCAAAGGAAAAGATTGTAAAAACCGGGAACCCTATCCGAATGGATTTGGTGGATTTGAAATCCAACAAAAAAGAAGCAACGGATTTCTTTGGATTGGATGAAAGCAAAAAAACCGTCTTGGTTTTGGGCGGAAGTTTGGGAGCCAGACGCATCAATCAATTAATAGAAAAGGAACTGCATTTTTTTGAAAGTATGGGATTGCAAGTGCTTTGGCAGTGTGGTAAGCTCTACTATGATGAGTACAAAAAATATGATTCCAATTCGATTAAGGTGTTGGCTTTTGTCAACCGAATGGATTTGGCTTACGCCGCTGGAGATGTAATTGTTTCTAGGGCTGGTGCGGGTTCTGTTTCAGAGCTGTGCTTGGTGGGCAAACCGGTGATTTTTATCCCATCGC
>JBNLBG010000073.1:5979-13495 GCA_050303195.1 Allomuricauda sp.
CATCAGACCCAAAATGCAAAAGCCTTGGTGGCCAAAGAAGCCGCCATCATGTTGCGGGAAACAGAACTGGATGAAGCATTTGAAAAAAGTTTCACCAAACTGATGGATTCCAAAGAGCTCCAAAACAAGCTTGGAACCAACATCAAAAAAATGGCCATGCCCAAAGCCACGGAACATATTGTAGATGAAATTGAAAAATTGTTGAAGTGAACATAAAGGACATCCATAGCGTGTATTTTATTGGTATCGGAGGGATTGGTATGTCCGCATTGGCTCGCTATTTCGAATTTGTGGGCAAAGTAGTCGCCGGATATGACCGTACTCCGTCACCTATCACTGATGGATTGATGGAAAAGGGTATTTCAGTTCATTTTGAAGACAATGTGGATGTGATTCCTGAAGCTTTCAAACAAGCTGGAACCCTTGTGGTGTATACTCCGGCGGTGCCAGCAGCCCATTCTGAGCTTCAATTTTTCAAAAACAACGGTTTTGAGATTAAAAAACGCTCTGAAGTGTTGGGTATCATCACAAAAGATACCTTTTGTCTGGCTGTTGCGGGTACGCACGGTAAAACGACCACCTCCTGTATTTTGGCCCATTTGATGAAAGAGTGCAATATGCCTTTTACGGCATTTTTAGGTGGGGTTTCCGAAGATTTCAACAGCAATTTTGTACTGGAAGGCACCGAATATTCAGTGGTTGAAGCGGATGAGTTCGATCGCTCCTTCTTGCGACTTTCCCCTAATGTGGCCTGCATTACTTCCATGGATGCCGACCATTTGGACATTTATGGCACCAAAGAAGAATTGCAGCGATCCTTCAGGGATTTTGCTGAAAAAATAAAACCAGGCGGAAAACTTTTTGTGAAAAAAGGATTGCCGTTGGAAGGCATAACATTCGGAATAGAAGATGGTTCGGACTACCGGATTGAACATATTGAAGTTGAACATGGAACCTACGTATTTGATTTAGTAACGCCTACGGAGGTATTGAAACAGGTGCGTTTCAACAAACCCGGAAGGCACAATTTGCTCAATGGATTAGCTGCTTTCGCGATGGCGGTGCAAACTGGCTGCCCACCACACCGCCTTGCTGAAGCGTTATCCAGTTTTAAGGGTGTGCAACGCAGGTTTTCGTATCAAATTAAGGAGAAGGACTTTGCTTTCATTGATGATTATGCTCATCATCCGGCTGAGATTAATGCAGTTTACCAAGCCATTCGCGAGGTGCACCCTGGGGAGAAAATCACGGTTGTTTTTCAACCCCACTTGTTTTCACGAACCAGGGATTTTGCCGATGAGTTTGCAGAAAGTCTTTCACAGTTTGATGTGATTTTATTGATGGAAATATATCCGGCCAGAGAGGAACCGATTGCCGGAATTACCTCAGAATGGTTATTGGAAAAAATAAAAAACCCCCACAAAAAATTGATTTCTAAATCAAAACTGATAGAAGAAATAAAACAATGTAAAACAGGAGTTTTGGTGGCTCTAGGCGCAGGCGATATTGGAATGGAGGTGCCAAAAATCAAAAAAGAATTGGCCTATGCGAGTTAATTGGGATTACATAAAGTTGGTTTGCTTGTCAGTGGCAGTGGTAGGTCTTTACGGCTTTGCGGACCACAGGAGCAAACAAAAAAAAGTGGATGGCATGACGATTAATTTTGTGGGTGACAACAACTTGTACATCACTGAAGACGCGGTTAATAAATTGTTAATACAAAATTACGGACCGGTAAAAAATAGGGGCAAAGAACAGTTAGTTTTGAATACCATAGAGGAGGTAATCCAATCCAATGCTATGGTTAAAAACGCCCAAGTCTATCTTACTGTAAACGGAGAACTTGTCTCTAAGATTGTTCAGCGTAAACCGATTGGGAGAGTAGAGGGAATCTCTAAATTTTATTTGGATGATTTGGGAGAGCGCATGCCTTTGTCAAAGTACCATTCGGCCAGGGTTCCCATCATCACAGGTGAGATTACGGGAAAAACCTTGGAGGACGCTTATGTTATTTTAAACTATATCAATGGGGACGATTTTCTCCGGAAAAATGTCATTGGGATACACATTGTGAAGGAAGGCAAATACCAGTTAAGATTCCGGATGGAAAACTTTGTGGTGAATCTAGGAGGAGTGGAAAACCTGAATGAGAAGTTCAAAAATTTTATGGCTTTTTATGCCAAAGCATCCAAAGATTTGTCTTTGGCAGATTATGCAATAGTAAGTTTAGAGTTCAACAATCAAGTGGTTTGCACCAAAATATAACGTATGGAACAGGGTAATTATTCAGTTGGATTGGACATTGGAACTACCAAGATTGTAGCAATCATTGGTAAGGAAAATGAGTATGGAAAAATAGAGATTTTAGGAACTGGAAAGTCCAAAAGTCTTGGTGTACACCGTGGAGTGGTCAACAATATTACACAGACCATCTCCTCTATTCAGCAAGCTGTGGAACAGGCCGAGGTCAATTCAGGCCTAAAAATTGGTTCCGTGGTAGTGGGCATTGCAGGACAACATATCCGAAGCCTTCAGCATAGCGATTATATCACCAGACCGGATTCCGAAGAGGTCATCAACAATGAGGATTTGGACCGACTTTGCAATCAAGTTTACAAATTGGTAATGCTTCCCGGTGAGGAAATCATTCATGTGCTGCCGCAGGAGTACAAAGTGGACGGACAAACTGAAATCAAACAACCCAAAGGGATGTACGGTGGTCGTTTAGAGGCCAATTTCCATGTGGTGGTGGGCCAAGTATCCTCTATCAAAAATATTGGAAGGTGCATTAAAAGTGCGGGATTGGATTTGGGCAACATCACATTAGAACCGTTGGCTTCATCTGATGCTGTTTTGAGTCAAGAGGAAAAAGAGGCCGGTGTGGCCTTGATCGATATAGGAGGTGGTACCACCGATTTGGCCATTTTCAAGGATGGCATTATCCGCCATACCGCTGTTATCCCATTCGGAGGTAACGTGATCACGGAAGACATCAAGGAAGGCTGTTCCATCATTGAAAAGCAAGCTGAACTCCTAAAAATAAAGTTTGGTTCAGCATGGCCCGGTGAAAACAAGGACAACGAAATTGTTTCCATTCCCGGATTGCGTGGCCGAGAGCCCAAGGAAATCACCTTGAAGAATCTTTCCAAAATCATCCACGCCAGGGTGGTTGAGATTGTGGAACAGGTTTATGTTGAAATCAAGAATTACGGACACGAGGAACAAAAGAAAAAGCTGATTGCAGGTATTGTGTTGACCGGAGGTGGAAGTCAGTTGAAGCATCTAAAACAACTGGTGGAGTATATCACGGGAATGGATACCCGTATTGGCTATCCCAACGAGCATTTGGCAGGAGATTCCGACGAGGAAGTGGCAAGCCCATTGTATGCCACAGCGGTAGGTCTCTTGATGAATGCTTTGGAGTCCACTGGCAAGCAAATTGGTAACGAGGAGGAGCAAGTCCCCGAAGAAGAAAAGGTGTTGGTGGGCCAAGAAGATATGTCGGGCCCGTCAATGTCATCCAATAAAGAACGAAAATCAATTTTTGATAAATGGTCCGAGAAGTTGAAAGACTTTTTGGATAACGCAGAATAACCCCATACAAAGCATAGTATAACCCCGTAAAGAAACACAACCGTTATGAGTAAGAACGCCGAATTTGACAACATCGCTTTTGATTTGCCCAAGAACAAGAGCAACGTAATAAAAGTAATCGGAGTTGGAGGTGGAGGAAGCAATGCCATCAATCACATGTTCCAAGCAGGAATCAATGGAGTGGACTTCGTAATCTGTAACACAGATGCACAAGCCCTACAGAATAGCCCGGTACCCAACAAAATCCAATTGGGGGTATCGTTGACCGAGGGACTCGGTGCAGGAGCAAATCCTGAGATTGGGGAACAGGCAGCTTTGGAAAGTATGGAAGACATTAAGGGCATGTTGGAAAGCACGACCAAGATGGCCTTTATCACCGCAGGTATGGGGGGGGGAACCGGTACAGGTGCTGCTCCCGTGATAGCCAAATTGGCCAAAGAAATGGATGTGCTTACTGTGGGAATTGTTACCATTCCCTTTCAGTTTGAAGGGGCTATGCGGAACAAACAGGCACAATTGGGGATAGAGAAATTACGTGCCAATGTGGATTCATTGATTGTTATCAACAATAATAAACTGCGCGAAGTATACGGCAATCTTGGGTTTAAGGCCGGATTCTCAAAAGCAGATGAGGTTTTGGCCACTGCGGCAAGGGGTATAGCAGAGGTAATTACCCATCATTATACACAAAATATTGACCTTAGGGATGCCAAAACGGTACTTTCCAATAGTGGAACGGCCATTATGGGCTCCGCTATGGCAACAGGTTCTGCAAGGGCCAATGAGGCTATCATGAAAGCTTTGGATTCGCCACTGTTGAACGATAACAAAATCAACGGTGCCAAGAATGTGTTGCTATTGATTGTTTCCGGATCACAAGAAATCACTATTGATGAGATTGGGGAAATCAATGACCATATCCAGATAGAGGCCGGCCACGGAGCCAACATCATTATGGGTGTGGGTGAAGATGAAAGTTTGGGTGAAGCCATCGCCGTAACCGTTATTGCTACGGGTTTCAATGTTGACCAACAGGATAATATCGTCAACACAGAATCCAAAAAAGTGTTTTACACTTTAGAGGACGAACAGACTGCTGAGCAGGATTTGACTCCTGAGGCGACATCGGTACAAGAAGTAACAATTGAAAAAGAACCCGTTCAACCACAGGAACCTACCATAGTGAAGCACACTTTGGAAACTCAGGAAGATGAGGTAGAAGAAATTGAACCGAAAGCAAAGGTGCAACCACAGAAGGAGGAGCCAGAAACAGACCTTATTCCAACTACAAACTATATCAGAAACTTTAATGTGTTCTATGAAGAAGTGGTTCCAGAGAACGTTGAGGACGATTTCATCATCATAGAGGCGAAGAACATCATCAATGATATTGAGGTAGTTGACCCTGAAGTGGTTTCGCCAAAGGCCAAAGAGGATCAGATTACTTTGAGTTTCGACATGCCCCTAAACAGTGAAGTTGAAGAGGAAGAAAATGAAGATGAAAAAGAACATACCGTCACTTTTAACTTGGATGATGGTATTGGAGATGTTAATGTCAATGAATATGTAGAGGTAAAGCCCGTTTTGGAATACAAGAAGGAAGGGGAGACTCGCTACAATCTGGAAGAGTACATGGAGTTGGAGAATAAGCTCACAGGGGCAAAATCAAAAGCGGAGACCCATGAACCCAAATTGGTGGAAAATGAGTTGGTTTTTGAGAAGAAGACCATTAAAATGGAAGCCTCAAATGAAGGTGAGGGAAGTTCCAATTCTATGGACCCGTTCAACAGCTCTATTAGTGAATTGTTGAAGGAGCGCGCGGATGAACGTCGCAAAAAACTGAAAAATTTCAACTACAAGTTCCAAAACAACAGGAATAGCATCGATGAGATAGAAAAACAACCTGCATACAAGCGCCAAGGGGTGGATTTAAATGATGTGCCCAAAGAGCAAAAAGTATCCAGGACTACATTGAGTGAGGATAGCAATGATGATTTGCAGTTGCGATCCAACAACTCTTTTTTGCACGATAATGTTGATTAGTAGTGTTTAAATTGAAATCCATTTTTTAATGGAAAGCATAAGCCCGATTGTTAAGAGACTTTCGGGTTTATTTTTTATCTTCGCAGCCCAAAATATTCGCAAATGGATTTGCAGGAAAAAGTAATGACGGAAATGAAAGCCGCAATGAAGGCCAAGGACACTGTTGCCCTGGAGTCATTACGAGCGATTAAATCCGCCATTTTGTTGGCAAAGACTGAAAAAGTGGGCACTGAACTGACCGAAGAAGATGAGGTAAAATTGGTTCAGAAGTTGGTAAAACAGCGCAAGGACAGTGCGGCCATCTATCAGCAACAGGGCAGAGCAGATTTGGCGGAGCCAGAATTGGCGCAAGTGGCGGTCATTGAAAAGTTTTTGCCCGAGCAGCTAACGGAAGAAGAAATAGAAAAAGTAGTGGTGCAAACCATCGATTCCATTGGAGCTTCTGGAATGCAGGATATGGGAAAGGTTATGGGCATTGTCTCCAAGGAATTGGCAGGACAAGCAGATGGAAAAACCATTTCCAGTATCGTAAAAGCAAAATTGAGTTCATAACATAATTGGCCGCGTAGTTCAACTGGATAGAATATCAGATTTCGGCTCTGAGGGTTGAGGGTTCGAATCCTTCCGCGGTCACTGGGAACTACACATTTGAATTCAAAAAGTCTGGAAGTCATTGATTTCCAGACTTTTTCATTTTCACTGATTTTATTTGATATCAAAAGTATTCACCAATTCTGGTGAGTGATTCGGTGCGTATTTATCAAATTCAAAAAATACTCACCAGAAGGGTGTTAAAAAATTGATTATCAATTTTTTACTGAAAAATTTAAATCAAATTAATTGTGAAAATTAAGGCAAGATCATGAGTGATTCCTTTTCAATTCTGTTCTATCCCAAATCAAGTGACAAAAACAAAAAAGGAAAAGTTCCGCTTTTTCTTAGGATTACCGTTGATGGAAGACGTTCAGAACTAAGCTTAAAACGGAAAATAGACCCATTGGCTTGGAATTCTTTTTCGGGTATGGTCAAGGGTTCGCGACCCCAGACGAAACAGCTCAACAGGTTTTTGGATGATGTTCAATCCCGGTTGTTGAAAATCCAGGGGGATTATGTAAAGGAGGGAAAATATTATACAGCCCAGATGCTCCGAAATGATTTTCTTGGGAAAGATTAAAATCGAAGAACTCTTTTGAAGCTCTATCAGGAGCACAACGATGAAATATCAGAGCTGGTTGGGAGAGAATATTCCATTGGGGGCTATCAGAGACATGTCCGAACTAAAAAACATCTAGAGGCCTTCATCAAAAAGGAATATCAAATGGTGGACATTCCCCTCCAGGCAGTGGATTTAAAGTTTATCAAACGCTTTGAGCATTATTTGAAAACATCCAAGATTGGGAACCGCAACACGGTGACCAAATATGTGGTGAACTTTAAAAAGATTATCAGAATCGCCTATGCTCATGATTGGATAAATAAAGACCGTTTTATTGAACTTTCACTCTTAAACAAGTTCACTGATTCTAAGTAGTTTACTTTTTCGGTACACTTAAATAGTTTACCTTATATACCCTTTTTTACACCTAAGATGAAGTTCGGTTATGCAAGAGTGAGCACAAAATCACAGAAACACGATTTGCAGGTGGATGCCTTTTTGAAGGAAGGAATCAAACCCAAGAACATCTATGCCGATATTTCATCTGGAGCAAAAGCGGAAAGAAAGGGTCTTAATGAATTGTTATCCATTTTGCGTGAAGGTGATACACTTGTGGTCTGGAAACTGGACCGAATCGCCAGAAGCCTTTCATATCTCACTAAACTCATCGAAGATTTTGAAAAGAAGGGCATCCACTTCAAAAGCATTCAGGAAAGTTTTATC
>JBNLBG010000074.1:0-13471 GCA_050303195.1 Allomuricauda sp.
GACCTGTAAAAAAGTAAGGGGTGATTTTATGTTTTCTTTGTTACAAAGTCAACGTTGATTTCTTGCGTCTTGTAGACTGGATATCGCAAAAAAATAGCCCAAAATACAAGTTCAAGCCATATTTTGGATAAAGAATGATTATATTGACCCATTGCCCCCCAGATTCGAACCTGGCTAAATACCCATTGGGAATTTGATTTATTATAGCTAACAAACCATAATTAATCGCCTTTTGGTCTCTTTTTCAGTTATTTTGGGCTTTCTAATGTTGGAAGATACTGAATAAATAGATTTGATACCATATGTTAACAATCTATTGTTTTTAATTGATAAAGGTTGAGTTTATTAGTCATAAAAATAAAATAACTCTACCTCCAATAGACATCATTTATATTGAAACCTTCTGCAACTTACTGCTGACATTGAAGTTTTCCAGTTGGGTATTATATTGTAAAAAAGTAGTCCAGAACCATATCCAGGGCCACACCCTTGCGGTATGTTATGGAAGTTACTCCACTTTTCAAATACAGTTTTGACCTTCCCACCACTACGGATTTTTATAAAGTTCACTTTGATAAGGAATTCCAATATTCTTCCAACTAATACCTTCTTGGGTCCAATTCCTTTTTCTGAGAAATCTTTGGTGTTCACCAAGGTGAATGGCCCCCATTAATGCCTTTATCATTTGAAAGGATCTTGACTATTCTTCCTTTTCCTCAAGTATTTGCTCAATTATCCGATCCCGTTCACTCGGACGTTGTGGCAAATCTTTGACACCTTGACCTCGGGATGCCAAGATCATGGCCAGCGCATAATCACATTTACGATAGTTGTATGCCTGCACTTCGAGCTCCTCTTCATATCCAAAAATATCCGCTTGGGAGGTGTCCTTCAGAAACAGTTTTAAGCTATCCTCAGCAACTTTGCCCAACTCAATCATGGATTTGGCTGGTGCCTGCCAGTACAAGTGCGGGACACCCCAACGATTGTACATTTTTGTTTGCCTAAAGGCTTCGATAAGGGCTTTTAACCGTAGTTCAGAATCCGTTTTTAGATATACTTCCATGTCAATCCTTCGCAACGCCATCAGAGGGATATAGGCCACATCCTTCATTTGGCCTATGATATCGAACAATGCTTGGCCCTGACCTCTTCTTCTGTGTACTACTTCCCTATACGCTGGGGAATTAAAGTGCTCCCGGTTCCTAGAATCCTTGTTCATCTGTGCCACGAGTTCAGAGAGGCCCATTCGGCCAATAGCCTCAAGTGTGGAGTCTCTTTTTTGCTGTAGCGCTTCCAAATCCTTGAGGTGTTTAGATTTCCTGGCGGCTTGGTCCTCTTGGGCCACCATGGCCAAATTTAGAACAAGCATAAACGCAAGGAACAAGAGGGTTGATGTACGGTTTAAATTTCGTTTCATTTTGATATGGTTTTATTCCGACAAACGTGTAAATACAGGAAAAGTGTTATATCCCAGTCCTGGCGCATCGGTATTCCATTCGCTCACTGCACTGTCAAAATCATCCTTGAATCCTTTGGGGCTTATCCAATGAATAACCGCTACATCACTGCGATCGGAGGTAAACCATGCCCATTCATAAAATCCAAGTAACTTGTTGTTACATGAAGATCCCACGTTATCAATACAGACTGGTACGGTTACGGCCATCCAAAGAAAGCCCAAATAAGGTTCGGAATCAGGTCGTCTTGGACGATCGTAGAGGGATGCGGTAGTCGTAGTGCTGCCCGTGGTCACGGTTCCCGCAAAAGTCCCATCGTCATTGCGCCCATAATAACCCCATTGTCTACCTTGGAGCCTATCAATGTGCCACCCTTCCGCTGTTGCCCTATCTTCTTTTTCTTCATTGGCATAAAGATACGTGCCGTCGGATTGGTCTATAGCGCGCAGCATCTGTACCCATGCTACTTTGTTACAGCCGCAGTCTTCGCTACAATCAGAGGGATTGAAATCGAATTCAACGGTCATTTCCCATCCATTCGATACTGTGCCTCCAATATTCTCACTATCGATTACATGAATGTCCAAAAAATTAAACTCACCACAAGGCTTGGTGCACCGCTCGGAGCAAGATGAAAGGAGGAGAGAAATCAAGACCATCTTACAGACACTGCCGGTTCTCCAAATTTTCGTATTGGCCATAAAGGTTATTTAAAGATGTTTTTTGAAAAGAACAAAATAACTTACAGTAAGATGATCAAGTTATTTGCCCAATGGGAGAACATTGGATTATATCCAATCTGTCAGTAGTCAACAGCCTCAAGCTGCACTACGGTGATCAACGATAATATCAAGATACTATCTTGATTGAATGTAGTATTTTTCTGCTTATTTTGAAAGTTTTATTTATAATTGGTGCTATATTCTGTGTGAATGGTAGTTTTATGTACTGGATGATTTGGCTTTGGCCCTTTTGATGACCCTTCTGTTGGGGTGGAAGCGTTAGAACCTTCACCCTATCCTGTTAATAACCAAAATATTAGAATCGATTTTTCAAAATAGGTAACCGAATTGGTCTACCTGAAAGGCCTTTCACGCTTTCGTATAATACATATAAGAAAAAGAGTGCCAAAACAGTACTGGCCCAATAACGGTGGCCTTTCCTAAAAATAAGGCACCTTAAAATTGATGCTCTTTTCTCAATGTCAAGTCAAATGTAGTAAGTCCATCACCAACGTTATGTTATAATCTCAGACCTTGGTTGAAAACAAGGGTTCACTAAAAATTATGCCCTTGAATTTAATTTCGACTTACAAAACCAGCCTGAACGAAGTTTTAATATAAAAATGAGATTATATCCATGTTTTTGAATAATGTGTCCATTTCAATATGTTTCAGGACTTGTAATTTCACAAAGAATTAAAAGGAGAAATCCATTATTTCATAATCCAATTGTTTCAAAGGCTTGAAGATGTTAATTGTGTTAAGTTTTGAGTTTGATTAGTTTAATTTAGTTCAAATAGGGAGATGATAGAATTGTAAAAAATTAAATCTCCCTATTTTTTTGTTTCCCAGAATCAAGATCTTTACAAATTACCCTCCAATAAATATCCCTAGCAATGGACTTTAAAAATATCGAGACCACTAAAGGCCTTCTTCCTACTTTCTGGTCAACTTTCTTTTTTTTAACACTCTTAACCTCTTGCGGAAGTAAGTCAAATCAGGCTGTTCCAGATACACAGTCACAAGCAGTTCTCCAACGCTTAATTGGCGACTCCTCCAAGGATTTTACAATGCTTCTAGTAAATCATGGCCACCAACAGAATTCCGAATGGTTTTCTGTAACCTCTACCAAAAATAAGGTTATTGTAAAAGGTAGCTCCAGTACGGCATTATGCTATGGGGCCTATAGTTTTTTAAAAGATATCGGTGCCGTTCAGGTAAGTTGGGAAGGAAGCAGAATAGACCTTCCTGGGTCCTGGCCAGACTATAAAGCAGAGGAATCCACACCATTTAGGTTCAGAAACTATCTTAATGTCTGCGCCTATGGCTATACAACACCATGGTGGGACTGGGAGCGTTGGTCCCAAGAAATTGATTTTATGGCTCTCCATGGAATCAATATGCCAACGGCAATGGAGGGTCAGGAAATTGTTTGGCAAAAATTATGGCGTGAATATGGGTTAACGCAGGAACAATTGTCCCATCATTTCGCAGGGCCCGCCTTTCTGCCCTGGCAACGAATGGGAAATATAAATGCCCATGGTGGACCTCTGCCCCAAGAATGGATCGATAAAAAATACCATCTCCAAAAAAAAATATTGAAAAGAATGCGCAATCTAGGAATGCATCCAGTTTTACCTGCATTTAATGGCTATGTTCCCAAAGCTTTTGCAGAGGCCCATCCCAATTCCAAAATCAGCGAGCTGAGCGGATGGTCTGGTGGAGGATTTGCGAGCACCTATCTGTTGGACCCCAAGGACCCCCTCTTCAAGGAAATAGGAAAACGCTTTATTGGGTTGTACAATGAACTATATGGAGCAGGCCACTATTATTTGGCCGATTCCTTCAACGAAATTGAACCCCCTGTTTCAGAAGAGCACAAAAATGAAGAACTATCGCAATACGGAAGCATAATTTATGAGACTATCAACGAATCGGTTCCCGGAGCAACATGGGTATTGCAAGGATGGCTGTTTGGAAACGATAAGGATTATTGGACCGAAGATGCCACAAAGGCATTTCTAAGTAAAGTGCCCGACGAAAAAGTTCTCATACAGGATTTTGCCAACGACAGGTATAAAGTTTGGGAACTTCAACACGCTTTTTATGGTAAACAATGGACTTATGGATATGTTCACAATTATGGAGGTTCCAATCCTGTATATGGTGATTTAGGGTTTTATAGGAAAGAATTGAACGATCTGTTGGTCAACTCCAATAAAGGAAAACTCGTGGGATATGGTGTTATGCCGGAAGGTCTCAACAATAACTCAATAGTCTATGAATATATCTACGACCTTCCTTGGAGCCAGGGAGACCAACCCGTTCAGGAGTGGCTCAAAGGTTACTTAAAAGCCCGATACGGTAAAATCAACAAGCCCGTTCTAGAAGCATGGGAACATATTATACAATCCGTCTACAGTACAAAGTACTGGACCACCCGATGGTGGGACGGCAAAGCTGGTGCTTATTTTTTCTTTAAACGTCCCACTCTTAAAATATCAACTTTTGAAGGAAACCCAGGTGATAAAAAAACCTTGGGGAAGGCCATGACTATTTTAAAGAAAGAAATGGAAAACTACAGGGAATCTACCCTATTCCAATATGATCTTATCGATATGGAAAGGCATTACAATTCCCTTGTGATTGACGAGTTATTGGTGAATTGTGTTCAAGCATACCAGGATAAAAACCTGGAAAAAGCAGATGTCTTGGCAGATGAAATTAAACATTTGGTATTTCATACTGATAGCATCATCTCCAAACAACCCTTAAACCGCTTGGATAACTGGTTGAACGCTGCAAAAAATTATGCAGTCTCAGAACCTGCTTCTGAACTATATACTAAGAATGCAAAAATGCTTATTACACTTTGGGGTGGAAATGGCAATCTAAACGATTATGCGTCAAGGGCATGGAACGGCTCTTACAAGGAGTTCTATTGGCCAAGATGGAAGATGTTCTTACAGGCATTAAGGGAAGCGACCAACGAAAACCAAGCCTTTAATGAATCAATGGAAATTCAACGTATAAAGGACTGGGAAGTTAAGTGGTCTGAAAACTCCAAGTCCTCAAATTAAATCCTAGAACCACCAAGAACAATCCAATTGTTCCAAATTCTTAATCCTAAATTCTTCTAAAACATGTTCGTGGCTATTTGTTCAGGACATGGCACTCCCTTCAAAACAACCATAAAGAGTATAAGGTCCCAATGCAAATAATTTTGGTAATTCTTCAATCCAGTCTTGTTAAACCCAAAACTCTATTGTATTCCCGTTGATTCACAACATATTTTCAGTGATTGTTGCGCAAAACACACTGATTTTCATCGATTTTACCAAAAATGTCCATGTATCTGAATAACATGTCCATTTATTAACAAAAGCTTAACGATAGTTTAGCCCAACTTAATTAATAAACATGTGAAATATGGAAAAACTTAAACTTTTACTAACGACCGTTTTGCTTTGCTTTTCATCTATAATGTGGGCGCAAAATACCGTATCTGGAGTCGTCAAGGATGCCAGTGGTATGCCGGTTCCAGGTGCCAATATTGTCGTAAAAGGTTCAACCGTGGGTACGGCTTCTGATTTTGATGGCAATTTTTCCATCAATGCGGAAGAAGGAGATGTACTTGTGGTTTCTTACCTCGGCTATAAAACTTTAGAGGTAACATACAATGGAGGGCCTACATTGGATGTAATCCTACAGGAAGATAGCGCCCAACTGGATGAAGTTGTACTTATCGGTTATGGTACGGCAAAGAAAGGTGACTTAACTGGGTCAGTTGCATCCTTGGATTCCAAGCAGTTGGAAAGGGCAAATAAAGTAGATGCCGTATCCGCTTTGCAAGGTCAGGCTCCCGGTGTTGTAATCCAGCGTACGGACAACAAACCTGGACCAGGTGGTTTTAATATCCGTATCAGAGGAGCTAGCACCATTAATACCAACCAGACAGCAAACCAAGGAGGGTTTAATCCTGGGCAGAATCCCCTTTTTATAGTAGATGGGATTTTCGTGGATGATATATCTTTCCTTAACCCTGCCGATATCGAAAGAATGGATATTCTTAAAGATGCATCAGCAACGGCAATCTATGGTTCCAGAGGTAGTAATGGTGTTGTTATAGTTGAAACAAAGCGGGGAAAAAAAGGGAAGCTACGGGTAAACTACAGCAATTATGTTGGTTTTAAGGAGGCATATCACTTGCCCCCAATGCAAGATGGTTTAAGCTATGTGGATTACTTAAGGGACGTTGTTGTAGGAAATCAATTTGCAAATGGCAATTTGGACTATAGAAAAGAAGATGTGATTCTTTCGGATTATTTAGATGCCGAGGAATTACAAAACATATCGGATGGAGTAAATACAGATTGGGTTGATCTCATCTTAAAAAATGGTTTTCAGACCAACCATGCCATTAATATGAGCGGTGGAAACGAAAGCACCACATATTCAACAGGTCTTGCATATACCAAGGACAACGGTACCCTTGATGGGGAAAGTTATGATAGGTTCAATGTTAGGGGAAGTTTAAGTAGCGACCTGACCGAGTGGCTAAATGTTAGTGTAAACAACTATATAACCCATGCCATTCAAAACACAGGAAGTTGGGAAGGCTTTAGAAGTGCCTATAGATTAAAACCCATTGGAAGACCTTATAATGCAGATGGTACGCCAAGATTTTTGCCCCTTTCCAAGGAGACACAAATAACCAACCCTTTGTTCGAGGCTGACAACATTACCAAGGAAACTAAATTTCTTCAATATATAGGTGATATTGCGTTACAGGTTAAACCTGTGGAAGGCTTGACCTTGACATCCAAGTTCTCGCCAAATTTAAAATATACGAGATATGGCGAATACAGAGGCCTATATTCAAAAAGTGTTAGTGGAAACCCCTCAAATAGAAGGGCTCAGGTTAACAATTTTAATTATTTCTCCTATTCCTGGGATAATATTTTGAACTATAAAATAACAAAAGGAATCCATACTATTGATTTCACTGGAGTTATTTCAAGGTTCATGGAGCGTTCCGAAGGCTATTTCAACCAAGTTAGAAATTTCACAACAGATAATTATTCGTTCTACAATTTAGATGCCGGTCTGGATATCAGGGACGTTTCAAGTGATTTTTCCAAACAGACATTGGAGTCCTATACAGGTAGGTTGAACTACACTTTAATGGATAAGTACCTATTCACTTTTACAGGAAGATATGATGGGGCATCCATCTTGGCCGAAGGTAATAAATGGGCATTTTTCCCATCCGCTGCCTTTGCCTGGAAATTAATAGATGAGGATTTTATGCAATCCCAAAATATATTTTCCAATGCTAAATTAAGATTAAGTTACGGGCAAACAGGTAACACCGGCCAAGGCGGTGGCTTGGGACCACTTAGATCCCAATCCTTATTGGGAACCAGTGCCACCAATATTGGCGATTCCGCAATACCTACACTGTATGTTACGGACATAGCCAATAAAGATCTTACCTGGGAGAAAACAAGTGAAGTAAACTTTGGTCTGGATTTCGGCTTTTTGGACAACAGAATCAATGGTTCCATTGATATCTACAACAGAAAAAACACGGACATCATTTTTTACAAGAACATACCTTCTGTAACAGGATTTGGCGGAGTCTTCGATAATATTGGGGAATCCACTAACAAAGGGGTAGAAATAGCGTTAAACGGCAACATTATTGATAATGGCAGCTTCAAGTGGACCACCAATTTAAATTTTGCCTCCAACAAGAATACCATTGACAAGTTAAATGGAACCGATATTTATTTTGGTGTTTCTGGAACCAATATGATCCACAGAGTTGGAGAACCTATTGGAGCCATCTATGACTACGTTTACGATGGTATTTGGCAATTGGACGAAGCCGCGGAGGCTGCTACTTTCGGTCAAACTCCCGGGCAGGTGAAGGTGAAGGACATAAATGGGGACGGACAGATTACTGCAGATGAGGATCGTCAGGTAATCGGACAAATTACACCCAAGTGGACAGGGGGTCTAACCAGTACCATGAACTATGGTAATTTTGATTTTACATTCTTTATCAGCACAAGTCAGGGAAATAAAATCAACAGTAACTTCCACAATAACAACTCCTTTCCCTATGACAATGATCCTTCAAGACTCTTCAATGCGTACAGAATTGCGTATTGGACACCGGAAAACCCTACCAACAAATGGTATCAGCCTGGTAATGGAGGAATATATCAACATGTGATAAAGTACAAGGATATTTCCTATACCAAAGTAGGGTTCATAACCCTAGGGTATACTTTACCTTCTTCAATCGTAGATGCATTGAAAATTGAAAATCTAAGAATCTATACCACCGTTCAGAATCCGTTCATATTCACAAAATATGATGGATGGGATCCAGAAAGTGCGGGCAGAAATTCTTGGGGGGCCTCCTATCTATCCCGTACCTATATGGCAGGAATTAGTTTAAACTTTTAATTATTTAAAATTAAATCCAAAAAAATGAAATATATAAAGCATATAACACTTTTAGTACTGCTTGCGACGGGTGCATTGGCCACCAGTTGCGACAGTTACTTGGAAGAGGAAAACAATTCTTCATTGACCATAGAATCAGCAAGTTCCGATCCGGAGACTTTTAATCAATTGGTAGCATCGGTATATGAAAGATCCAGGGAGTTTACTACGCATTATACGTCAGACCTGTACTATGCCTTGGAGGATTTAGGTACCGACATCGTAACCAGAGGTGGTGCCATTCAGGGAACGAATGATCTGAACGACTACGTAAATTTAAACTCATTCAATTGGGCCGTAGCCGTTTATTGGAGCAATCAATATAGCATCATATCGGCTGCAAATATTGCCATTGACAATGCCGAAAATATTTTGGATGTTTCCGATGCCGAAAAAGCTTTGGGCATAGGAGAAGCAAAATTTTTTAGGGCTTGGGCCTATTTTAAATTAGTGGAAAACTATGGAGGCGTTCCCATAGTATTGAACGAGATTACAACTGCTGAAATTGAATATACTCGCGCATCAGAAGAAGAAGTTTATACGCTTATCGTTCAAGATTTACAAGATGCATTGGACGCTGTAAATGAAACGCCGGATGCTTTTGGTCGCGTATATAAAGATGTGGTAAGACACCTTTTGTCTAAAGTTCTTTTAACAAGAGGATACAAATCCTTTGGCGCTTCAAGTGATTTCACCGATGCTGCCGCTTTGGCGGAAACGGTTATTGGCAATCACCCTTTGGTTTCTTCCTTCGCGGAATTAACAAGTATAGACAACCAGAGAAATTCCGAAGTAGTCTTTTCCTATTTATTTGGAAGCAATTCTGTAAGCAGGGGCTGGGGTAATTCAAGACATATGAAATACAAGTTCAGGTATTATGATTATCCTGGCCTAAGTAGAACAGTTCAAGGATTGGGACATATGCCAACACCGTTTTACTATTCCCTTTTTGCAGATGATGACGAAAGAGCCGAAGCTACATATTCCAGGGTTATTTATGCAACTGAAGATGATGTTAATATAGCTGTTGGAGATACCGCAATCTATTTTCCAAAAACAGCGTGGACCCAAGCAGAGATAGATGCCAAGCCTTACAAAGTGATCAATCCAGAAACTTACTTTCAAAGTGACGGTATTACCACTGTACACTATCCTATATTTAACAAATTCGATGATCCCAACGTACCGTTTACACAACCCGATCAATCTTCACAGGGTGAAAGGGACATGGTAGTAATGCGAAGTGGTGAGGCCTATTTAATAGCTGCAGAAGCCTATTTGGCATCGGACAATACAACTGACGCTGCCCAAAGATTAACCACCTTGCGTACCAGGGCCGGTTTAATTACGCCTGTAGACCCCGGAGATGTTAACCTGGATTTTATTCTTGATGAAAGGGCCCGGGAACTGGGCGGTGAGGTAAACAGATGGATGGACCTTAAAAGAACAGGAAAGCTCATTGAAAGAACGCTGGCGCACAACCCCCACGCCGCTTTGAACAATGCCCTTACCGTAAAGCATCTTTTAAGACCAATACCTCAATCGGAAATAGACAACTCTGCAGGTAGTATTACACAAAACCCCAATTATTGATTTCAGAATCAATAATCCATTAAGGTTTGTCATAATTTGATATATAGGCAGGAGGTCTTTTCTTCCTGCCTATATTTTTAACCTTATTTGTAGTTTATGGCGATTCCATTTTTTTACAAAAAGTAAAGACTGTGCACAAATTTTTTCTAGGATATATTGCCCTACTGATTTTTCCCATTCTTCTTATCTCATGCACAAGTGATAAAAAAGATATTGTGGAAGAGGAACAATTTGTGGACCTGGTGTACCCCCTATTGGACACCGAGAATTCCAGATGGTTTTTCTTTTCATCGGCCAATCGTCCCTTTGGAATGGTCAACCTAAGTCCAGATACAAAAATTAAAGGTGCTTGGGGAAGTGGATATCGCTACGAAGTGGACACCATAAAAGGCTTTAGTCACATTCATGCCTGGCAAATGTCGGGGCTTTCGGTAATGCCCGTCACCACCTCCAGTGCCAATAGCAATACCGTTTACACAAACTACTATTCCAAATTTGACCATAATACAGAAAAAATTGTACCTGGTTATCATTCCGTTTTTCTTAATAGGTATGGGATACAGGCAGAATTAACCAGCACCAAAAGAGTTGGATTTCACAGGTATTCCTTCCCAGAAAGTAAGGAAGCGGCCATTCTATTTAACTTAAATACGGTATTGGGCCCTTGTGAAAATGTTGACGGCACATTGCAAAAAGATAGTGATTATGAATTGTCGGGAAATTTTGAAATGGCTCCAACAACGAGGCGGCCTAAACCCCTACAAGTCTTTTTTAAAATCATACTTGATCAGCCTATTGCTTCTCTTCAGAAAGATGGCCTTACGGGAAATTACCTTCTAAAGCTTCGGAATCCAGGCGCAAGTACACTCATGAAAGTGGGTATCTCCTACACTTCCGTTGAAAATGCCTCTTTTAATATTCAGGAGGAATTGACTCATTGGGATTTTGACAAAATTGTTTCCCAGTCCAAAGCAGAATGGAACCAATGGCTTTCCAGAATTGAGGTTGAAGGAGGAACGGTGTCGGACCGGAGAAGATTCTACACAGATCTTTGGCATGCCTTGCAAGGACGAAGAATCATTAGTGATGCCAATGGTGCATATCCCGATAATACCGGGGAACATTTTAAGATAGGCCAATTACCCCTGAACAAAGAAGGAAAACCAGAATTCAACCATTATAATTCCGATTCGTTTTGGGGCGCGCAATGGACCATAAACACTTTATGGGGACTGGTTTATCCCGAAATCATGGAAGAATTTGTGCATTCGTTAATGCAATATCATAAGGACGGTGGATTAATACCCCGTGGTCCATCTGGTGGAGACTACACCTTTGTAATGACAGGGGCCTCCTCTACTCCCTTTATTGTAAGTGCCATTCAGAAAGGATTGGTTAAAAACAATCTGGGAACCATATACCAAGCCCTTAAAAAAAATCATTTACCGGGAGGCATCATGGGTAAAGTAGGATATGAACACAGTACCCAAATAGGTGGAGGTTTAAAATATTATTTGGAAAACGGCTACGTCCCCTACCCAATTCCCGAAGGAAAATTTGGATTGCACCAAGATGGTGCCAGCCAAACATTGGAATATGCCTACCAAGATTGGACCTTGGCCCAATTGGCCAAAAAACTGGGCATGGAGGAAGATTATACCTATTTCTTATCACGATCGGAAAACTACAAGAACGTATTTGATAAAAATATAGGATGGGTACGGCCAAAAAATCTTCAAGGTAATTGGTTGGAAAATTTTGACCCGTATCAATATGAACACGGATTTGTTGAGTCCAATGCCGCCCAAGCCACATGGTTTGTACCGCATGATGTTGCAGGTTTGGCCCAATTGATGGGAGGAAAGGAAAAAGCCGTGGAAAAGTTGAACAATCAATTTAAAATTGCCCAAGAATTGAACTTTACCTCCGGTACTTCACACGAGGCCGAACTTCACCCCGAATATAGTCGTATCCCCATAAATTTTGGCAACCAGCCATCCATACAAACCTCCTTTATATTCAATTTGTTGGATAGACCAGACTTGACCCAATACTGGACTCGAAAAGTCATCGAAAAGACATTTAGTGGCCTTTCTACCGGCACAGGTTACAACGGAGATGAAGACCAAGGCCTTATGGGCAGTTTAAATGTGTTGCTTAAAATTGGATTGTTTCAAATGAATGGAGGTACGGAGGAGAATCCTTCGTATCAGATAGGAAGTCCTTTATTCAAAAAAATAACCTTAAAGTTGAATCCTGATTATTACACTGGAAAAACATTTGTCATAAAGGCTCCAGAAAATAGTAAAGAAAACATCTATATAACTAAAATTGAACTCAACCACAACGTCTTGAATGGGCAACAAATTTCCCATGATGACATCACCAAAGGTGGAGAGCTGCTGCTGGAAATGTCCAGTCAATCCAATTAAAAAAGAGCTACATGAAGCGTTATACGAATAAACCTATACTGATTACGGCTCTAGCTTTCTTTCTAGTGGCCTTTACACCCAAAGAGAAGGTCGATACATCATATCAGAAAGAATATATCATAACCCAATATGGGGCAGTTCCAGATGGAAAGACATTGAATACCGAAGCGATTCAAAAAGCCATAGATGCAGCACATAAAAATAAGGGAGGCGTTGTGATTTTTCCCAAAGGAAAATTTTTATCCGGTACCATTCAACTAAAAAGTAACGTACACCTTTATTTTGAGGAAGATGCCATTTTATTGGGAAGCACCAATCCCGAAGATTATTTAAGCATGGATTTTAAAGGGAGGCCAATCTCCCCAAAAAATGATGATAATTCGCAAATGGCATTGATATTGGCACATCATGCAAACAATATTTCGCTTAAAGGCAAAGGAAAAATAGACGGTCAAGGATTGCAATTGGCCCTCAATATAGACAGCCTACACCATGCCGGTATCGTAATCGACAAAAAATACAATTACAGAAGAAACAGGACCAACGAGACCATGCGTCCGAAACTCTTTAGGTTCTCCCAAAGCAACGATGTCCAAATTGAAGACCTATATGTTGGAGCGGCCTCTTGTTGGGGTTTGTCCTTTGAGTTGTGCAACAACCTGACCTTAAACGGTCTTACCATAGTGAATAGGGCTTATTGGAACAATGATGGTGTGGATATTACGGACTGCACCAACGTAAGGATCAC
>JBNLBG010000075.1:0-13134 GCA_050303195.1 Allomuricauda sp.
ATAAGATAAAGCAGAGTAATGAAAATTTATTAGAGGAATTAATTGTAGGTAAAGAAAAGAGCGTCGAAGCTATTATCAATAACTGATTAAAATGGGTTGACTAATTTTAGAGTAGTTCGGATATGACCTTATCTGTTGTTCCTCACTAAATGTGCAATGAGGTGTGCAGGTTCTGGAATTTCAGTGCTTGTTTCTGATTTACAACAACATACAATCTCATGGATGGTTCTGTCATCCCGACCATGAAGCAAAAGGCCACTGACATTGTCAGTGGCCTTTTTTAATTTTGTCGAGTGGAACTTGTTACAGCAAGAATAAAGGTAAAAAAGGGAATTTTGGCGTTCATTGAGTTTGCATAGATGCTTTCAATGCCATAAGTTTACTTCGATCGTAAATAGTATCTCCTTTCAAGACCAAATCTATACTTCCGACATTTTCAATGTTCTCAAGAGGGTTCTCAGTGAGCATAATTATGTGAGCCACCTTACCGACTTCAATGGCACCATAATATTCGTCAAGTCCAAAGAATTTTGGGCCGCTTATGACCGACGTTGATAAAGCCTCCTGAGGAGTGAGTCCCGTCTCAACTAGTAATGCCAATTCGCTATGTAGAGCGGCCCCTGGATAAACATACGAATTGGATGGACCACAATCTGATCCAGCCAGAATAGTTATGCCAGCTTGATACATAGGTAACACCAAGCTCCGTTCCCGAATATCCATATCGTGCATCAATTGTTTTCCTTTACGACTCCTGTTTTGGGCTTGCGTTATTCTTCTTTCATAAGTTTTTTGAATGCCAGGTCCTATCAGGGGCAAAACGCTATCCACCGTGGGATCCATATTCTCCAATTGCATAAGCACCTGTGATACATATAAAGTCGGGGTGACAAAGAAATCCGCTGATGCCAATTTCGCAATAGCATCTCTTGCGAGATCTTCATCATAGGTTTCAAGAATCTGTGGAAACATACCAAAACCTAAGTTTTGTTGCCTTAAGCTATCCCCAATTGGAGAGGCCAGGCTTAGAAAAGAAAAAAGATGTTCAACACCATCAAGGCCAAATTCAACAGCGTCAAAATGATCTGCGGACAATGGTATATGTCCTGTTACTTTAAGTCTGCGCTTTTCGCACTCTTTTATAATAGGGTAATACAGTTCAGGAGATAGTGAACTAGCATAGATTTTTACAAAATCGACTTTCAGGTCTTCCAGTGAATCCAAGGCAGGTAGTATATCTTCTGGCTTGCCGATTGGAATTGATCCGGCCCAAAACGGATCAGCACCATCAAGCTTTGGCCCTGAAGTGAAAATGTTGGGTCCGGCCAGTTGACCTTTCCTTATTTCATTTCTCCATTGCAGTACGCTTTGTGAAATATCACCTCCCATATCCCTAACGGTGGTCACACCATGGGCAATAAATAGAGGCAACAAGTTTTTATTTTCGTTGATCAAAGAATCACCTCCTCTAAAATGGACATGATTGTCCCACAAGCCCGGCATGACAAACTTTTCTTTGGCGTCGATGATTTGGTCAGCCTCATACCTGTCTGCGGATGCCATATTGGCTACCAATCGAATAGTGTCGTTGTTGATACCTATCAACTTCCCAGATGAAACCTTACCACCTGCAATGTCAATAACCGAAGCGTTGATAATTAGTAAATCAAATTTTTCTTTGGCCTTCGGTTGACAAGCAACCATAAGAATTAAAGTAAAACAATAGACAGGTAGTTTATTCATCAATGTTCTTGAATTTGTATAGTTGCTGAAAGCTACTGTTACATAACGTTTTACTTATTCCGGGGCATTTTGCCATTTATTCCATACCGGACTTAAATCCACACCGGTAGCACTAGACATTATAGACTCAATCTCATTGTATTTAAATGCTCTTTGATTCTCTTTTGACCAACTAAGCAATCCACGAATAGCATCCTTAAAGGATTTTTTTCCGTTGGTTTGTTTTTGAATAGAGTCATCTAAATCATAAGCCATTAGAGCTCCTCTGGAGAAAAGATTTTTCCCTATCCTAAAATCAGAGGCATATTGTGTTGAGCCCAGAAGAGATAATTCCTTTAAAGATTTACTTTTGATAAAATCAGGGGCATTGTCCATGTTTGATTTCCACCAATTTAATCTTCCCTCGTCGCTGAGGATTTGATTGAAAGAAACATACCATATAAACCCTTCATTCAGCCAGATTGTTTCTATTAGTGGCGCCACTTGCCAGGCAAAAGGACGGTATCCTTCACCCCAGGACCTTAGTGGAACCCATGAATGTCCCATATGATGTACGATACTTCCGAAATCCCTATTCGCATCAAATTCCTTATTGATATCCCGATGTGCCGTCATACTGTTCAAATGTTCCATATTAAAGCCGTAGTCATGTCTTTCTGAAAGAGGTTCCAGAAACTCATAAACCAGGGTATAATGAGGCATAGGGATGTATCCAAAATAATTATCAAGTTTCTGTAGCGATATTGACCCTATTCTCCCTATTGCTTCCAAATCAATGGTTGTCTCGCAATAGGCCGCTACAAATAGAGGGATTTGAGCGTCTTTAACACGAATGACCTGAACGCCATTCCCTAAGAGATACTGCGCATCGGCCAGTATCGCAAAGTTCTCTACTTCATAAGTATCTATGCCATATTTTCTTTTGGTGTCGGGGCGTAGGGTACTAAAAATGGGCCATGAAGAATCGGTTTTGATGGTTAGATTGATTGCTTCGCTTTCAAGACCTTCAACAAATCCGAACACGGAATACCCAAACATCCCCAGATAGTCTTTCCTTAATTTGGAACTCATGGACGCATCCAACAAATCAGTTTCCATTTTTTTAATGTCAACGCTATAACTCACCTTTTTAAGAAAGTCTTCGCTATCATCAAATATGAAGTAGCTTCCATCCCCCACCTTTCCGATCAATTGATCATCTTTAGAAGTATAGCCAACCACGTTGTCAACAAAGTCTAAATAGTGGGCTAAACTATAAGTACCAGGGGCACTTCTTGGAATTACCAGTTTAACATCTTTGACTGCCAATGAATCAAAATTTATTTCAACGACAACCTTATTCGAATTTGTTTTATGGTATAGAAAATAGGAAACCTTATTCTGTGCATATAAAGAGGTGTTAACTATTATGATTGAAAATAAAATTATAATTCCATTCATGTTATATATGTTATATAACGCCACGCGGATATGGCGAGTTGCGCTGCGAGCTTACTGACAAAAGCAATGGTAGCCATTAGATGCAAAATGTGTCTGTTGCACAAGTTAGCGAAAAAAGTCTGTGATGATCATTGACAATCGGGAAACGGATCCTACCTCATGTTTGCAGGGGAAAAAGAAGTACAAGAAAAGCTGTTCGCTTCAAATTTTAAAATCTATTCTTATCAAGAAGATTTATTCTATTAAATATTTAAAGCTGAAAACAAACAGCACAAATAGTATTACAATTTTTACTGATAGTTAAACACATAAAATTTGGGTACAAGAGTTGCTTTTTGTTTCTCTTTATCGCAATGGGCATAATGATGATTTGGACTTAGCAGGGAACATGTGGTCCGGTTTAAGCTATTACCGCAATCTACCCTCCAAGTTTCTTCGTTTAAGATGTCGTTTTTCTTCAATTAATCTCAATACCAAGGACCTAGTTTTGCTCAAACTTTTAAATCTAAACAATGGAAAAAGTAATTGAAAAACTGATTTGGAACTTTTGTTTGAAGAACATGTAACCCTTACCGATTTGGCATATTTATGTCGTGTTTGGAGCCTTTGTGAGTTGTTCACCCATATACAAGCATTTGGTAAAGGGCCGGGAAGGTGCGGATAGTACCACAGTTGATGGCTATAAATTAGATTGAAGCAACTTTGCAATCTTTTTAGGCAGATTTCGTAAAGGCAAGTTATAGAGTTCGCTTAAAATTGAATATAGCCTCACGGAAGAACATACTCTATTGGATTATTTAAGGGTATCCAGATATAATAGCTATCCTTATAATAGTGACATTACCCTCCTTAGGGAATACATCAACGCTGGTATTTTCGTAAAAAATATTGGAAAGGACTTTGGCGTGTAAAGTTTGGAACAAAGATAAATTAGTGGGATTAAATAAATTCGTTGAACCCTAGTTATATTTGTAAAACCAAAAGATTCTAGTCCAAACCTTATGGCCAAAACCTCTAAAGAGTATCTCTCCGATATTCTGAAACTAAATTTATACGAACCAGAGTTCCATTGGTTGGTAGGTGCAGTAGAACAAATCTTGGATACAAAAAGTAAAAAGGATTTGTATATCACCTATAGTCTGTGTGCCTCAAAGATTTCCAATACCCCAATTACAGATTTTGGCTCTCAGGATTACAAATGGAAGAGCTATTTGGAGATTCAAAGGGTATCAAGCTTGGAGATTTCCAGGATTTTTGTGCTTTTTTCGGTGCTGGAAGCAGGGGAAACCTTCCTAAAGCCAGTACAACAACTCCTTCAGGTGGCAGATAAAACGGAATTGGAAACTTTTCTAAAATATTTGGTTTTACTGCCAGAACCAGAGAACTTCAAGTTTGCTGCGGTGGAGGCACTACGAACGAACATTGCCACGGTTTTTAATGCCATTTCCCAATATAATCCATACCCGTCCCAATATTTTACAACGGATGAATGGAACCAAATGTATCTGAAGGCGGCCTTTATGCAACAAGATTTGAAAAAGATACCGGAGATTGAGAAAATGGCCAACAAGGATTTGGCGCGGATCATATCCGATTATGCGCACGAAAGATGGGCTGCTTCCAGAAACATTGACCCCATGTTCTGGCGACCTGTATCCAATTTTTTGGAAGGCCAACTGATCAATGACATAGAACGGTTGTTCAAAAGTCATGAGGAGAGGGAGCAAAAAGCGGCAACCTTGGTTTGTTTCCACTCAAATTCTGGTGCAGCAAAAAAACTAATAAATACATACGACGCCCATCTGCAGAAAGTAGGGCAGGGCGATATAACCTGGAAAAATTTATAACAGCATGGATGATAAAATGATGATCATAGACCCACACGTTCACATGACCTCTAGGACCACGGATGATTACGAGGCCATGGCGGCAGCTGGAGTTGTTGCGGTAATAGAGCCCTCTTTTTGGCTGGGACAACCTCGAACGCAAGTGGGCTCATTCCAGGACTACTTTAGCAGTCTTGTGGGCTGGGAGCCATTTCGCGCCTCTCAGTTCGGTATAAAACACTATTGCACCATTGGTTTAAATTCCAAAGAAGCCAACAATGTGCCCTTGGCCGAAGAGGTGATGGAGTTATTGCCACTCTATCTGCATAAAGAAAATGTAGTGGCCATCGGTGAGATCGGTTATGATGATCAATCCAAGGCTGAAGATCGTTTCTTTAGAGAGCAATTGGAGTTGGCCAAAGCTTTTAATATGATGGTACAGGTGCACACACCGCACAGGGATAAAAAAGCTGGTACTATAAAAAGTATGGAAGTTTGTTTGGAACACGGTCTGGACCCCGGAATGGTGGTGATTGATCACAATAATGAAGAAACAGTTCAGGAAGTACTGGACAGAGGCTTTATAGCTGCATTTACCATTTATCCCAAAACCAAGATGGGTAACCAAAGAATGGTTGAGGTGGTAAAGAAATTCGGTAGTACAAATATTATAGTGGATAGTTCTGCCGATTGGGGCGTAAGCGACCCATTGGCTGTTCCAAAAACAGCAAATTTGATGTTGCAAAATGGAGTTGCTCGCGAAGATGTTGTGAAAACTTGTTACCAGAATGCTCTAGACTTTTTTGGTAGATCAGGTAAGATGAAAGAAGAGCACTGGTTAAGCCCAGAGGCGATTGACCAACGGAAATTATTTAATGACAATAGCGTTCTTAGAGGTCAGGAGCCAAAGGTAGAGGACAACAAAATCGTTTAATGAGCCCACGTTTAAAGGCATATTTTCAACTGTGTAGGCCTGCCAATTTACCTACCGCTGCAGCTGATATAGTTGCAGGAATTTCCATAGCTGGTTTATTCGCCGGGCTGGGTGCTTTTGAAGTACCGGATAGTAATTTCTTTCCAGCATTGATTTTGATATTGGCTTCCGTTTTTTTGTATGCCGGAGGTGTGGTCCTCAATGATGTTTTTGATATAGAGATTGACAAAGTTGAGCGTCCAGAAAGACCCATTCCCAGTGGTGTAGTAATTTTGGGCAATGCAAGATGGTTTGGCCTTATTTTGCTTTTGGTGGGAATTGGCTTGGCTTTTCTGGCCAATAGAGAAAGTGGTATTATTGCCATTTTTTTGGCTGTGGCCATTTTGTCCTATGATAAATTTGCAAAACATCACGCATTTCTAGGGCCGCTGAATATGGGGATTTGCCGGGGACTTAACCTTCTCATGGGTATTTCTTTGCTAAATACAATGGAAAATTGGCCCTATGTTTTAGTTCCGGTGGTGTTTATCTTTGCTGTGACCATGGTGAGCAGGGGTGAGGTCCATGGGAAGAACAAAGGCAATATTGTGTTTGCGGGACTGTTATACATACTGGTGCTGGTGGGTGTATATTATCTTCACTGTGTTTATACAGATGGAGACCTTTGGCACCTTGTATTTTTAGTGCTGTTCGCTTTTATGGTATTTAGACCATTGATAAGGGCATATCGGGAAAATAGCCCGGTAAATATCAAAAAAGCGGTGAAAGCTGGAGTATTGTCCATAATTCTGTTGGATGCAGCCATTGCAGTGGGGCATTCTAACTTGATTATTGGACTTGTTATTCTTTTATTTTTGCCATTATCGATGTATTTGGCAAAACAATTTGCAGTTACCTAGTATATGGACAAAATTACATTGCCTACTATTCAACAAGAATTCCAAGTACGGTATACATATCAATTGTTTTTTACCCAGCATTTATTTGCGGTAGAGAATCCTTTGTTCAAAAATGTTTTGGCTGAGTATCGTCCCGGTCATCCCATAAAATGTTTATTTATTGTTGATCAGGGGGTATTGGACAATCATTCCTACCTAAGCGATAAAATCAAAAAATATTGCAAGCACTTTAACCAACAAATTCAATTTACAGAATTGATTGCAGTGCCGGGTGGCGAACAAAGTAAAAAAGACCAGTCCAGTGTTGAAAAATGTTTGGCGGCCATCAACAAAAATGCTATCTGTAGACATTCATTTGTAGTTGCCATTGGTGGTGGTGCCGTGGTGGACATGGTTGGATATGCTTCTACCATTGCGCACAGAGGCGTACAACTCATTCGGATTCCAACCACAATATTGGCACAGAACGATGCAGCCGTGGGCGTGAAGAACGGCGTAAATGCCTTTGGCAAAAAGAACTTTTTGGGAACTTTTTCCATTCCTTTTGCCATTATAAACGATTTGGAATTCTTGCAGACCTTGGAACAAAGGGATTGGATTGCTGGTGTGGCAGAAGCTATTAAAGTCGCTTTACTGAAGGATAAGGTTTTCTTTGATTTTATTGAATCAAACGCAGAAGCGCTGGCCAATAGGGAAATGGAACCCATGGCCTATCTCATACATCGTTGTGCAGAATTGCACATGGAGCACATTGCCAAAGGAGGGGATCCTTTTGAAAAAGGCTCTTCCAGACCTTTGGATTTTGGCCATTGGTCGGCCCATAAATTGGAATACATGACCCAATATACCCTAAGGCATGGCGAAGCCGTCGCTATTGGGATGGCCATTGATTTGGTCTACGCCAAACTCACCGGAATACTCAATGGCGATTTGGATAGAATCTTTTCCGTGATGAAAAAAATTGGGTTTAACCTTGAAGTTTCTTTGGATAGTGATGCCGAAATTAAAGAACTACTAAAAGGAATTGAAGAGTTTCGGGAACATTTGGGTGGAGAACTCACCATTACTTTTATTTCAGATATAGGCAAACAGGTAGATGTACATAGCATTGATTATGAAGTAATGGAGCAGGCTGTCCGCAGCTTCATTCTCAAACCCCAAAATTCACTATGAGAATTGAGGATAAATACCATTTAACCTATTGCACCAACATACATGCTGGTGGAGATTGGGAAGAAACCTTTGCAAGCCTCAAACAAAATTTACCGGAAATTAAGAACGCCGTTTCTCCTAATGAGGCATTTGGTTTGGGACTTCGATTGAGCAATGCCGCTAGTGTTGAACTGGACAAGGGGCAACTTCAAGGTTTTAAGGATTGGCTTGATGAAAGTGATTGCTATGTTTTCACCATGAATGGATTTCCCTACGGGAATTTCCACGGAGAACCGGTTAAAGACCAGGTACATGTACCCGATTGGACGACCAGCGAAAGATTGGAGTATACGTTACGATTGTTCAAACAATTGGATTTTTTGGCACCTCAAGGCATGGAATGTGGTATTTCCACTTCGCCCGTTTCCTACAAACACTGGTTTGATGGTGAAGCTGAAAAAGCTCAGACTTTTGCCCAAGGAGCAGAAAATATGGTCAAGGTAGCCATGGAACTATATCAAATTGAAAAGGCATCAGGACGATATATGCATTTGGATGTAGAGCCCGAACCCGATGGCTTTTTGGAAAATACCCAGGAAGTTCTTGATTTTTACCAAGATTACCTGATTCCCGAAGCCATTAAGGCATTTGAGTCGTTTCAATTGAGCATGGATAAAGTAGAAGAGCTGCTCAAAAGATATATTACGGTTTGTTATGATGTATGTCATTTCGCATTGGCCTACGAAGCCCCAACTTTAACCTTTGAAAAGTTTAAGGCGGCTCATATTAATGTTGGTAAAATCCAAGTGAGTGCTGCTCTCAAGATTCTATATAACAAGGATAAGGAAGAGGAGTTGTGGGACACTTTGGCCCAATTCAATGAGCCCGTGTATTTGCATCAGGTTACGGAAATGGTGAATGGAAAAGTAAAAACGTACAGCGATTTGCCCATTGTTTTGGAAAAAAAGGCTCCGTTTGACGAATTGCGTTCCCATTTTCATGTTCCCATATTTTTAAAGGATTATGGATTGCTGCAATCCACTCAAGACCAAATTGTAAAAGTGTTGGAGTATTTGGAGGCGCATTTTGTCAGCAATCACATAGAAGTGGAAACCTATACTTGGGATGTTTTGCCAAATGAGCTAAAAGCACCAATTACAGAATCCATTGCAAGGGAGTTGGACTGGATGAAATCAAGATTAAAATGAAGAAGACCGTTGTCATCAACATCGTCGGACTTACCCATAGATTGATAGGAGAACATACCCCATTTATAAAATCATTTTTAGAAAAAGGGAAGAGCAGTGTAGTGAAGCCCGTTTTGCCAGGCGTTACTTGTTCGGCTCAAAGTACCTATCTAACAGGAAAATGGCCAACGGAACATGGCATTGTTGGCAACGGATGGTTCTTTAAGGAAGAATTGGAAGTGAAATTTTGGCGGCAGGGAAATCCCTTGGTGCAATCCAACAAAATTTGGGATGAGCTGAAAGCCCTCGCCTCTGAATTTACCTGTGCCAATATGTTCTGGTGGTACAATATGTACAGTACTGTGGATTTTAGTGCCACACCACGGCCCAATTACTTGGCGGATGGCAGAAAGATTCCAGATATTTATACCTATCCAGCTGATTTACGGGACAAACTTCAGGGCAAGTTGGGAACATTTCCGCTGTTCAAATTCTGGGGACCAAAAACGTCCATAGCATCCAGTAAATGGATTGCAGACGCCACTATGGAAATGGACAAAGAAAACAATCCGACCTTAACGTTGGTGTATCTACCCCATTTGGATTATAACATACAACGTTATGGGTTGAATTTCGATATTATTCAAAAAGACTTGCGGGAAATTGATGCTGTGGTCAAGGATTTGGTAACATATTACGAAGGACAATCGGCCAATATTGTATTGTTGTCAGAATATGGTATTACGGATGTGTCCAATCCGATTCATATCAACCGATACTTAAGAAAGAAAGGATATTTAGGCATCCGAATCGAGAGAGGGCTGGAACTCTTGGATGCAGGTGCAAGCAAAGCCTTTGCCGTAGCGGACCACCAAATAGCCCATGTCTATGCAAAAGAATCCACAGATTACGAGAAACTACATGAATATCTGAAAACGATTCCTGGAGTGGACAAAGTCATTCCCAAATACGAATTGGAGATCCATCACTTAAACCACGAACGTGCAGGAGACTTTGTGCTGGTAGCGGATAAGGATAGTTGGTTTAGCTATTATTTTTGGGAAGATGATGCCGTGGCGCCCGATTATGCCCGAATGGTGGATATCCACAAAAAACCGGGATATGATCCTGTTGAAATGTTTACCGATCCTGCGGATAAGTTGGTTGTTCCCAAAGTCATATGGAAACTCTTCAAAAAGAAGCTGGGTTTTAGAACGGTAATGGATGTAATCCCATTAAAGGCTGAATTGGTGAAAGGATCCCACGGAAGAATTCCCGAAGACAAAGCCGATTGGCCAATTCTTGTCACAAACAGTAAAGTCAATTTGTCCAAGCAGGAACTGCTCGCGACAGAGGTTTACGGAGTACTAAAAAATCATGTGATTCAATAAATATGGAAACGTTCTTTAAAATTTTCGCAATTGTTTTTACACTGTTGTTTGGCTATGCCATAGCGGTCCAGTTTAACGATCCAGATGCGCTAAAATGGATATTGATTTATTTGACCGCAGCTGTAGCATCGGTTCTTTTTCTACTTAAGAAATTGAAATCAAGTATCTATTTTGTGCTTACCGTATTCTTTTTGGTACTTTTTGTGGTGTATTGGCCAGAAACTTACGAAGGGGTCCAGTTGGACCATGGTATGAAAACTGTAAATATTGAAGAGGGGAGGGAATCCTTGGGCTCTTTGATTGCTGCTGTCGTAATGTTGATTTATGGATTAAGGAGTAGGTATTTGACGAAATCCAAAGTCTAAATTAGGTTTTTGTTAGCCCAAATCGTCTTTACCGGAACAATCTTTTAAGAATATAGGCGAACACAAAGCCTTTTATGGGGCTGAGGATTCTGTTGGCCACGGTCAAAGGTTGAAAGAAGCCCTCAAAATCATTTTTATTGGATTTAAGAGCCTCTAGGTTGATGTCTTTCTTAAGCCGTAAGATTTTCAACTCTTGTTTTATTTCCTTCACGGATTAAAAAATCGGTCTTACTCATCCCTTAAAATGGTTTTTGAAAGTTTTCTGATGATTCTTTTTTCAATTTTCTTTTTGAATAGGGCATAAACGGCAAACATCAATATGAGGTACAATAAACCCGTAAGCGCATAGTCCAAAGCCAAATTTTCAAGCAGGTTTCCCAAATAGATGGAGAGAGCAATGGAGAAGAGCCCGATGGCCATCATTTCCAAGATGGAGAAAAAGGCCAACTTTACTGAGCCGATACTGAGTTCGGCCGTGTGCATGAATAGCTTTAACTTGTAATACTCCCAAGAATGTTTCAGGTATTCTTGGGAGTTATCTATAGATTCAGCTGTAACCGTGCCTATTTTTTAAGGAACTTATTTATTTAGAGGCGGTTTGAAGTTTCTTGTTTTTGTCCTTAAGCTCCTTCAACTTGGCCTCCAATGTTGAGGTCACATCGTCTTTTAGGGATTATCTGCCCCATCTGCTTTTGCACGGTCAATGGTATATTGGGCAACCTCTCGACCTTGGTCTGTACCTACCGTGGCATCAAAACTCCAATGGATTCCACCATATACCCGTGATATTGCAGCTTCCTCGGCCCATGCTCTTACCTTTGAAGCTTCATCCGGGAAAATATAGGCCAGCACTTCAGATGCAGCAGCGGAAAACACACTGTGTCCTGAGGTGTAGCTTGGGAAATTTGGAGTACCGGCTATAGTTTCAAATCCTTCAATTTGTTGAATGGGTCTAGGGTAATGATAGTAATATTTGGCATCCCAACAACTGATTCCTGAGTCCATGATGGCCATGTTCATATAGGCTAAGGTACGGGCGGTTTGTAATGGATTCAATTGGTGTTCTACGATTATTTCATTGGCAATTCGGTTCCAGTGGCCGGGAGGGGTATAGGTACCCAATCCATCTTGCCAAAAGTTGGCAATTCTTCGTTTTTCATCGGTCATGTTGCGGGCATAATCCTTCAATACCTCTACATCATCCATATATTCCTGGGAATCCAATGCGGGTGGAGGAATAGGGCGAACACTCTCAACATCATCAATGCTCCACATGGTCACTTTACTGAAAAACGGAGTCAGACCCACAGGTCGTTCAGGAATTTCAAGGTTGTCCCACGCCCAACCAAATCGTTCAAAGGCGGCTTGTTTAATGGAATCCGAAACTGCTTTTGGTGTTTGCGCGTTTTTCATTCCATCGGTACTGGCGCGGGACAGTCCCATGGCCGAAACGGCATCACCAATGGTCACACCCGCCGTAATGTCACTCTGTACATTGCTGCCAGAATTTATAAGACTCTCTAAATGTTCTTCTTCCAATTTTTGTAGATATTCTGCTTCCAACGGGAACATGGCGGTCAAGATATTTCGCGAAGCTCTGGCAATCACAGCTCCATCAGAGGGGTAGGAAGGAATGTCATTTTCTTCATAGGCATATCTGATGTTTTCATCCACCTGATACGGGGCAGGCCTGTTGTATTGGTATTTATAATGCCAAGCACTGATGAGTCCATCAAACTGGGCAACCGACATATAGGCCAATGCCCTGCAGGCATACGGTGGATGTGCAAACGGAAATGCTGGTGGCCCTTCTGGGTTTGCCGGATTCGGCAACGTATAGGAGCCGTCTTCATTAGGACCTGGAATAAGGTTGTATTTGGCTATGAGTTCCAATGCAATCTCGTTCCAGCGTACTGTAGGATTGTTGGTCCAATATTTTAAGGCATTTTTTTGTTTTGAGGTCATGCTCACCGTGGCCGTTTTTACAGCATCGAGCTCATCTTGATACGCTTGGGAATCTACAGCAGCGGGAGCATCTATATCGATGGCATCTCCTGCTTCCAATAAAACTGAGGTCCAATCCCCTCCGTTTTCATCGAGTTTGGTAAAGGCATACCCTTCATAAGGAAGGTACCTTGGTGTATCTTTTTCGCATGAAGCCAAAATTGTGAGCCCCATAGCCAATAACAGTGTATAT
>JBNLBG010000076.1:0-13120 GCA_050303195.1 Allomuricauda sp.
GTTTCTGCCATGGATAATTCACTTTTTCCACCTGCGGCGTTGTCATGTCCACCGCCATCATAATGTTCACGTGCAAATTGATTGACGGAGAAATCCCCAACGGAACGCAATGAAATCTTGATGATGCCTTCGTCTTTGTTTTCAATAAAAATCAGGGCAAAAATAATGCCTTCCAACGTTAATCCATAGTTTACGAAGCCTTCCGTATCCCCTTTTTTAAAATCGTGCTGGTCCAATTCCTCTTGGGTTAAGGTGATATAAGCCGTTCTATATTCGGGTAGAATGACCATGTTGCTGAGGGCAACTCCCAAGAGATGCAAGCGCGAGGGGGAGTTGGTGTCAAAAACTTGACGATGGATTTCCATATTGTCCGCCCCTTTGTCTATCAGGTCCGCGACCACCCGATGGGTGTTACTAGAGGTGGATTTGTATTTAAAAGACCCTGTATCCGTCATAATGCCAGCGTAGAGGTTGGTTGCAATTTCAGCAGTAATGCTATCGGTATGCCCTAAATACGCAATGAAATTGTAGACCATCTCACAAGTGGAACTCATGGTCACATCAGAATAGGTCACTTTGGCGTAATCACTTGGCTGCTGGTGGTGGTCAATCATTATGAAATCTGCCTGGCTCCCTTTCAAAACAGTTTCCATTTGGCCGACCCGGGACAAATCATTGAAATCCAGAGTAAAAATCAGGGTGGCTTCATCCAGCACTTCTTTGGCCTCTTGGTTTTCCCATTCAAAATTGATAACCTCTTCGTTGCCGGGCATCCACTTTAAGAATTTTGGATAATCGTTTGGGGAGATAACATGGGCCGTTTGCCCTACTCCCTTTAAAAAACCACAAAGCCCCAAACAAGCGCCCATGGCATCACCATCGGGGTTTTTATGGGGTACAATTACGATTTTTTGAGGCTGGGAAAGAATCGACTTAACTGTCGTGATATCCGCTAAATTCATGCGGCCAAATATACAATAATATAATATAGAGGTAACTTGTAGTACCCTATTTTTGTTTTTTGAAAAATCATTGGAATGAGACTTTTTTCCTTTTTGTTGGGTGTGATTGTATTCCTTTTGGGGTGCAAAAAGAAAGAGAATCCAAAGGATTCTACTTTCGTGGTGGCCTTTGGTTCGTGCAATATGTCACAAGAGCCCAACCCATTTTGGGATGATATTTTGGCAGAAAACCCGGATGTTTGGATTTGGGGTGGTGATATCGTCTATGCGGATACCGATAATATTGAAAGATTGCGGGCGATTTATGCCCAACAAGATACGGTTCAAGGCTATGCGGCTTTGAAGGCGGAAGTTCCCATTATTGGCACCTGGGATGACCATGATTTTGGGTTGAATGATGGTGGTGCCGAGTTTGCTGTGAAAAAAGAGAGTCAGCAGGCGTTTTTGGATTTTATGGGAGTGCCCGAAGATAGCGAGCGAAGAAATCAGGAAGGGATTTATACTTCCCATGACTATGAAACTCCAAATGGAAAAGTGAAGATTCTGATTTTGGACACGCGTTATTTTAGGAGCGAATTGGTGAACGATGAAGACCCTGACCGACGCTATAAACCCAACCTTGCCGATGATGCCACGGTTCTTGGAGATGTTCAGTGGAAATGGCTGCAAACAGAATTGAATACTTCAGATGCCGATTTCAATCTTATTATGTCCAGTATCCAGTTTTTATCGGGAGAGCATGGGTTTGAAACCTGGGGTAACTTTCCCAAAGAGGTGGAAAAACTAGAAAACATGATTGTGGATTCAAAGGCAAGAGGGGTGATGATCTTGTCGGGAGACCGACACATTTCAGAATTCTCCAGAAAAACATTGCCTGGTATGTCTTATCCATTAATTGACTTTACCAGCAGTGGACTTACTCATTCGTATTTTAGTTATAGTGGAGAGCCCAACCGATATCGGGTAGGGGATGTAATTTCCAGCAAAAGCTACGGAACCATAACCCTAAATTTAAAAAGTAAAGAAGTTGATTTTAAGATAATGGGCGATAATGGAGCGGTTTTGCAGGAATTAAAACAGACCTATTAAGCCTTGCCCGTTATGTGAAAAAGCGTACTTTTGCGCAAAATTTAAAGTAAATGACTGGAAATAGAACATTTACCATGATCAAGCCCGATGCCGTTGAGAATGGGTACATTGGTGCGATTTTGGAAAAAATAACGGCTGCTGGATTCAAGATTGTGGCCATGAAGTACACACAGTTGAGCAAAAGGGATGCCGAGGAATTCTATGCTATCCACAAAGAGCGTCCATTTTTTGGAGAACTGGTTGAATTTATGACCCGTGGGCCTATTGTGGCTGCCATTTTGGAAAAGGACAATGCCGTTGATGATTTTCGTGCATTGATAGGTGCTACCAACCCAGCTGAAGCTGCGGAAGGTACCATCAGAAAATTATATGCAAATGACATCGCAGAGAATGCCGTTCACGGTTCTGACAGCGATGACAATGCCGCCATAGAAAGTGCTTTCCATTTTTCAGGAAGGGAAGTGTTTTAATTGAAAATGAAAATTATGGGGAAAGCCACTCAAACTGAGTGGCTTTTTTTCTTTAACGCAACACCAATTTCTTCACGAGTTCCCTTCCCAATTCCTCATTGATCATAGTAATGATCTTGGTCTTGCCCAAACTCAATTCTTCCCGAAGTACCGAGGACGAAAGGGACACAAAAAGCGTCTCATTTTTAAGCTCAACACCTGTGGTGTAGTTGTTCACCCCATTGCCCATCAAATTGGCCCACGCTTCCCGAGCATCCACTTTGTCCATGCCTTTTTGGAGCTTATTTTCTTTAATAAACTCGCTGAGCGCCTCACTCAAAGGTAAATGGGAATTCTGTCGCTTGGCCATTATTTTGGGATTTTAATGGGTTCAAATCGTTTGTAGAAATAGGTGACGCCTTCTTGGTTGACCACAGCAAATGAAATGGAATCCAACTGCACCAAAGTTTCTTCCCACTCGCTAAAATCGTTTTGATAACGTAAGGTAAAGCTATCATTTATATGGGTAATAGTGAACGTTTCCATGTCATTTGAAGTAGAATAGCTTCCATCAAATTTGGGTTGCATCTTTTTCCGGTAGCCTTCGTTTTCTTTCCATTGAATAAAATCGATGCTGGGATTCATTCCATACTCTTTTACGCTACCATCTGGGAATACCACCTCGTCAATTTCCCAATAGCCGTTCAGGTGATGTAGGTCTGCTTCGGTCACCGAGGTTTTCTTACAACCTACTATCAACAAAATCATAAAAAACGGCAAAATTCGAGACATACTACAAGGTAAAGATTTTATAGCTCTGGTGAATGGTTTTAACAACATTTTCGGTGCGTTCAGCATGGGTGTCACTGATAAAAATCTGTCCAAAATTCTCATTTTTCACCAATCCTACGATGTGGGATACCCGGTTCTCGTCCAACTTGTCAAAAATATCATCCAAAAGCAAAATGGGGGTAGTACTGGCCAGCTCTTTAATAAAATGGAACTGAGCCAATTTCAACGCAATCAAAAACGACTTTTGCTGCCCTTGACTCCCAAATTTTTTAATGGGATGTCCGGCAATGGTAAAGTTCAGGTCGTCTTTGTGGGTGCCCACGGAAGTATATTGCAAGGCCCTGTCCTTATCGATGTTGCTTTCCAAAAGTTTCAAAAGATTTCCTTCGGAAAGTTGACTGTCGTAGGACAGCATGATTTCCTCATTTTTGTCCGATATGTGCGCGTACTGTTCTTGGAAAATAGGAACAAAAGAGGCAATGAAGGCTGTTCTTTTCCTATGGATTTCGGTTCCCAGTTGGTGCAACTGCTCGTTGTAAATGGCCAAGGTGTTCGGGTCGAAGGTATGGTTGACCACAAAATATTTCAATAGTGAATTACGCTGCACCAACACTTTATTGTATCTGATAAGAGCCTGCAAATACGCTTTATCGGATTGCGAAATGACCCCATCCATGAATTTCCTTCGCGTATCGCTTCCCTCCAGTATTAGGTCACGATCCGAAGGTGAGATGATGACCAATGGCAAAAATCCAATATGCTCCGAAAACTTTTCATAGGCCTTCCCGTTGCGTTTAATGACCTTTTTGGTGCCTTTTTTAAAGGAGCAGAGTATTTTTTCGGTTCGCCCTTCTTTTTCAAATTCGCCTTCCACCACAAAAAAGTCCGTTCCATGCTTTATGTTTTGTGTGGATACCGGATTAAAATAACTCTTGCCGAAACAAAGGTGGTAAATGGCGTCCAAAATGTTGGTCTTGCCCACACCATTGTCACCCACAAGACAGTTGATAACGGGGTCAAAATCCAATGTTTTGGAATCAAAATTTTTGTAATTGACTAAAGATAAATGCCTTAAAAACATAAAAAATTAGTGGAACTATGTGATTTTTAGGGTTTGGGAACCGATTAAAGATTCCAAAAATAACGAATAAATTGCCTTTAGGTTTTGGATAAAAACTTTATTTTTGCGCGACCAATTAAATGACGCATGGCAACATACAAGAAGAGAGGCTTTAAGCCAAAAAATAAGGCTGAAGAAGCTCAAATTGAAGAACATGACAGTACAACGGCCGAGGTTTTCCACACTCTGGATGAGAGTGCTTCCAAGACCGAAGCGTGGGTTCAGAAGAACCAGAATTATATTTTAGGGGTTATTGGTGCCGTGGCCATTGGCGTATTGGCCTATTTGGCTTACCATCAATTCATTCAGAAGCCCAAAGAGGCCTCTGCGGCTAACGAGCTTTTCTATCCGCAGCAATATTTTGATCAAGCTTTGGCTAGTGAAACGGCGAAGGACTCCCTATTTACTTTGGCTTTGAATGGAGCCGAAGGGAAATACGGATTTTTGGACATTATTGAGGAATACAATGGTACCAAGGCTGCAAATTTGGCCCAATATTCCGCAGGAATGACCTATTTGAACCTTCAGCAGTATGGTGAAGCTATTTCCCATTTGGAGGATTTTTCATCCGATGATGCCATTATGGGTGCCATGGCAAAGGGAGGTATCGGTGATGCCTTTTCACAGTTAAACCAACCTGAGGATGCTTTGGACTACTACGAAAAAGCAATTGCTCATAGCGATAATGAATTTACGACGCCTAGATTTTTGTACAAAGCAGGTGTGGTTGCCATGGAAATGGACCAGAAAGAAAAGGCTTTGGAGTATTTTGAGCGTATTAAGGAAGAATATCCAAAATCTCCTGAGGGCATCGGTATCGATGGCCTTATTGGAATGGCCCAAAATTAAATTATGGCCACCGAGAATAAAAATCTATCCACTTACGATAAGACGAAAATCCCAAACGCGAAGGACCTTCGGTTTGGGATTGTTGTTTCTGAATGGAACGCTGAAATTACTTCGGCACTCGCCCAAGGAGCATTTGACGCTTTAGTGGATTGTGGTGCCCAAGAAGGGAATATCCTTAAATGGGATGTCCCTGGCAGTTTTGAACTCACCTTCGGATGCAAAAAAATGATTATGACCCAAAAGGTGGACGCGGTCATTGCCATTGGAAGCGTTATTCGTGGGGAAACCAGTCATTTCGATTTTGTGTGCAGTGCTACCGCCCAGGGCATCAAAGACTTGAACGTTGCCTATGATGTTCCAGTGATTTTCTGTGTCCTAACTGATAACAACATGCAACAGGCCAAGGATCGCAGTGGCGGTAAACATGGTAATAAAGGAACGGAAGCGGCTATCGCGGCAATACAAATGGCGGTGTTGGGGAAGTAAGTATCAAGGTCCAGTAATCCAACAATCCATTAATCCCAACTGCTGTTAACATTTTTTGGGAGCTGTCGCCAATGCCTTTTTTCTATTTTGAGTACCTTTGAAGTTATACGGAAAAGGATACCATGCGAAACCCGCTAAAGCTCAAAAAAAATAAGTCGTTCAATTATTCACCGCGCTATTACAAGGGCGAAGGCAATCCTTTTAAAATAGAACACAAACTAGATAAATTTCGAAGTACTGCAAATACAAATAGAGGCATCAAAAATAAGGTTACCTCTGCCATGGATGACCTGAAAGTGGAGGGTGACAGGAACCTTAAACTTCGTTTTGTCATCATCGTGGCCATTTTGGTGCTGCTGTTCCTCTTTGTGATTGACTTTGATTTATCGATATTCCTGAATCCATAATGGCCGACATCATTAAACTTTTACCGGACCATGTTGCCAATCAGATAGCAGCAGGGGAGGTGGTTCAACGGCCAGCCTCTGTGGTGAAGGAGTTATTGGAGAATGCCATCGACGCTGGGTCCACCAGCATTAAACTGATTGTTAAGGATGGTGGGAAAGCCTTGATTCAGGTGGTGGATGATGGTATAGGGATGAGTGAAACGGACGCCCGACTATCCTTTGAACGTCACGCCACCTCAAAAATATCCTCGGCACAAGACCTGTTCAATTTGCAGACCAAAGGATTCCGGGGTGAGGCCTTGGCTTCCATTGCGGCTATTGCGCATGTGGATATGCAGACCCGAACCGAATCCAAAGAGGTCGGCACCCATATCAAGATTGAAGGAAGCAAGATTGTTTCCCATGAAGTGGTGGCAACACCTGTAGGTACCTCCTTATCGGTGAAGAACCTTTTTTTCAATATTCCAGCACGACGAAATTTTTTGAAATCCAATCAGGTGGAACTACGGCACATCACGGATGAGTTCCATCGGGTGGCCTTGGTGCATCCCAATATTGAATTTCATTTTTACAATAACGGCTCAGAGATTTTCAATCTCCCCAAGACCAAACATCGACAGCGTATTGCCCATATTTTTGGAAGCAAAATGGAAAGCCGTTTGGTTCCCGTGAATGAGGAGACCGAAGTGGTGAAAATAGCGGGATTTATCTGCAAGCCCGAATTCGCCAAAAAGAGCAGGGGGGAGCAATTTTTCTTTGCCAACAATCGGTTTATTAAAAGTCCTTATTTGCACCATGCCGTAATAGCTGCTTTTGAGGGGCTCATAAAACAAGACATGTACCCGGGCTACTTCCTGCATTTGGATGTGGACCCGTCCTCCATCGATATCAATATCCATCCCACAAAGACCGAGGTGAAGTTTGATGATGAGAATACACTGTATGCCATCCTTCGGTCGACCATAAAGCACAGTCTGGGGCAGTTTAACGTAGCCCCAGTTTTGGATTTTGACCATGACCCCAATCTGGATACTCCGTATGCCTACAAAGGGAAGGGGGCAACATTACCAAAAGTTACGGTGGACCCGACTTTTAATCCATTTCAGGATAGTTCAAGGGGAAGGAGCGGCGGAAGTAGTTTTCAAAAAAAGAGCAGCAAGGGATGGGAAGGGCTGTATGAAGGCCTTGAAAAGGATGTGGACATTGAGGAATTCAGTAGTGTGGCTATTGAATCAGAAGGTGAGGTACAGGGAACTTTCTATTCGGATACCGACTTAGAAGAGCACTCGGCCACAACCTTTCAATTGCGACGAAAATATGTGGTGAGTACTGTCAAATCCGGAATGTTGGTCATCCATCAAAACCGGGCCCATGAACGTATCCTTTTTGAAAAATTCTTGGGAGAGATAACCGTAAAGGAAGGCGTAAGTCAGCAGCTTTTGTTTCCTTTGGAGCTTCCCTTTACCAAACAAGAACTGGCCATCTTGAAAGAAATCAAGGATAGCCTAACAAATATTGGCTTTGCTTTTGAAAGTTTAGAAGAAGAAACTGTAAAAGTGACAGGTGTTCCACTGGTGGTACCCGAAAGTGGGATTGGCACGGTATTGGATCGCTTGATAGCGGATTATCAAGAAGGGTTTGCCGATGGTTCCCTATCACAAGCCGAAGTGCTGGCCAAGGTGTTGTCCAAAAACTTGGCGATACGGACCGGGGAATCCCTTGATCAGGAATCGCAACAGGCGTTGGTGAACAATTTGTTTGCTTGCAAGGAACCTACATTGAGTCCGTTTCAAAAATTGACATACACTATTATCTCCGAAGGAGATATTGATAAAAAATTTAGCTAGATGGGTAGAATGACCGAGGCAGTAAAGCACCTGTTGATCATTAATGTGATCCTGTTTTTTGCCACACAAATATACGGAGAGCAAATGTTTCAATGGTTGGCACTTTGGTTTCCAAAGAACACTAATTTTCATTGGTGGCAGGTGGTGAGCCATATGTTCATGCATGGCGGACTTATGCATATTGTATTCAACATGTATGCTTTATGGGCTTTCGGAACCCCTCTGGAGCGAATGTGGGGCAGGAATAAGTTTCTTTTCTTTTATTTTTCAGCAGGATTGGGTTCTGCTATGCTTCATACCGGAGTAAACTATTATCTTTTTAGTGAGGGCTTGAATGCCTTGGAAAGTGCCGGAGTGGCCAAGGCCCAAGTGATGGATGTCATCTCTAGTGGACAATACAGCCCAGGTTGGTACAATATCGTTCCCAAAAGTACAGTTGACAGCATGCTTACCGCGTTTAACACCCCAGCAGTCGGAGCATCGGGAGCAATTTATGGAGTCCTGGTGGCTTTTGCTTTTGTTTATTCCGAGGCAAAACTCATGCTTATTTTTCTTCCCGTACCCATTAAGGCAAAGTATTTTGTACCCTTGTTGATTGCGGGAGATTTGATTTTTGGTATCAGTAATGTAAACACGGGTGTGGCCCACTTTGCACATATTGGCGGTGCATTGATTGGGTTTATAATGATGTGGTATTGGAAAAAGAACCAGTTTAACAATAAGCGTTGGAATTGATTTATGGCGAGCGGGGGTATTAAATATTATATGGCACGAATGAATGTCGCTGAAAAGCTGATAGCCATTAATGTGCTGATTTTTATTTTGGATGGATTATCCAAGGCGCTTTTGGGATATTCTGTGTCGCAGTGGTTTCATTTGCCCAAGAATTTTGTGGACTTTTTTGGTCAGCCGTGGTCTTTGGTCACCTATTCCTTTTTTCATGGGGGACTGGGGCATATTTTTTGGAACATGCTGATGCTGTATTTTACGGGACGGATTTTTCTCAATCTTTTTGATAGCCAACGATTCATTAATGTGTATTTTTTGGGCGTAATCATCGGTGGATTGGTATTTCTGCTGAGCTACAACATATTCCCCACCCTTTTAAATACCAATACGGCCTTAATTGGAGCCTCGGCTGGGGTTACCGCTGTGTTGATTTTTATTTGTGCTTATATCCCCAACCAAGAGGTTAGGGTCATCTTCTTTAATGTAAAGCTGTGGTATGTAGGGGTATTTTTTGTTTTGGTTGACTTGATACAGATTCCCTATGGCGGAAATATTGGAGGTAGATTAGCTCATTTGGGCGGTGCTTTCTTAGGCTATATATATGCAAGACAATTGTTGCATGGAAGGGATATTGGTTCAGGATTTACCAAATTGTGGGGTTCTATCGGTCAACTATTCAAGCCCAAAGAGAAGAAGGCACCATTAAAAACGGTATATAAAAAGAATACACAAAGGAAGAGTGCAGCAGAGTATGACAAAGAGGCACAACAGCGAAAAATAGATGCCATTCTGGATAAGATCAGTAAATCGGGCTATGAAAGTCTATCCAAGGAAGAAAAAGATTTTTTGTTCAAAGCAGGTAAGGAAGATTAAGCTGTGAGAAAAACAACTTCAATAGTTGACGGGATTATTTTTACAATCAATATATTGATTGCTTTTTTCTTACTCATTACTTCCCTGTCCTCGTATTTAACGTTTCAGATGATTCCTGTGCTTTCTGTACTGAGCTTATTTGTGCCCCTGCTTTTTGCCCTTAATCTTTTGTTTGCAGGATACTGGATTTATAAAAGAAAAAAGAAATTCTTGTTGTCCCTGGTCACTTTGATCGTTGGGTACTTTGCTTTTGGTTCCTTTTATGGAATGGGAAACGAAGCGGGTGAAACTGAACCATCGGATTTAAAAATCATGACCTACAACGTACTGGGATTTAACAAATATGGATGGAACAAAGACCCAAATACTGGAGACCGAATTGTAGGGTTCATAAAAAAAGCAGACCCCGATATCATTTGCATCCAAGAGCATAATAGAATTCGACATAGACAACTAAGGCAATACCCATATAGAAGTGAGACTCCTTATGTGTCTTCTAGAACCATTCAGGCCATATTCTCAAAATACCCAATAGTTGGAAATGGTTCCCTAGACCTCCCGGATACAACCAATAATATTATTTATGCTGATATCCTATATGGGAAGGACACCATACGGATTTATAACCTGCATCTGGAATCCTTTAAAATCATCCCTTCAAAAAGGGCATTTGCGGATGGAGAACAATCCGAGAAAAACTATAAACGATTGATCCGTACGTTTAACAAACAGTTGGAGCAGGCCAAGATATTTGAAGCTCACCTTGCCAAAAGTCCCTACACCAATATTATCTGCGGTGATTTTAACAACACCCAATTTTCCAATGTATACAAGATTGTAAAGGGAGAATTAAATGATACTTTTCTGGAAAAGGGAATGGGTTATGGTAGAACGTATAAATTGTGGAAAATTCCATTGCGAATCGATTACATCTTAACCGACCCTATTTTTGAGGTAGTCTCCCATACAAATTATGACGAAAAATTATCCGATCATTATCCCGTAATGGCCACTTTGCGAATGGCATCAGAGTAGTAGGCAGTCCACCAAATCGGCAATAATATGCACAATGAGTGCCAATCCAATAATCCGGGTGATTTTAAAAAAAGGTAAGAAGCAGTACAGCAAAATGACCCAATACGAGTGCAAGGGATGAAAACCAATACTGCAGCGATTAGGGTCAAACAGGGGTTCTGCCCACAGATGATCCACATCAATTATAAATCCTGCCAAAAGAATAAGCGCCGCTTTTATTCTATTCTCCTTAAAAAAGAAAAAAGCAATGAGAATGGGGACCAAAAAATGGATGCCGTAATGTATGATATGCCTATACATCCAAAAAGTCTAGGGATTGGTTTTTTAAATAGGAAAGCGTATTGGTTCCTTCATTGAACAAAAGGTCTAAGATGCTTAGGTTGGGGATAAAGCCATGGCGTTCCCCAAAAACCTGAGTGTATGATTCCATTTTTATAGGAAGTTCCTTTTTGGCCTCCACCAAAAACCGGGCATCAAAGAATTCCTTTGGGTGTAGTTCGTAAGATGAAGTTTTAGTCTTGGAAAATTCCAGTCCCAAACAATTGGATATCGCCCGTATGGTCCTAAGGTTAAATTCATACAATGATGTCTCATCTCCCTCGAACATTGGTCTTATATCGTCTTCATAAAACTCAAAAAAGGGAGATGTTCTGTAGGCAGTTTCCAAAGTTCGCCAATGTATCTTTTTCCAATTATAGGTATTGTCCAGCTCAACGTCTGTATATTTTTGGCGTCCTTCATGGCCCCCAACATGTTTTATGGGGATGTTTAGCATGTGCTTCCCCTTATCGGTACAGATATAGCAGCGATTCCGGTAGGTTTGCTTCTGAAAATTGTCATGGGCCTCCCAAACCATATCTTTCTGCACCAGACAAGCAAAAGTGGCAATACTTGGAAAATAGGTGGGATGAACTAGTATTTGTTGATTTGACAATTTGATACTTATGAGGTTTAACTTGCTATTTGGTTTGATGGTTCCGCAATGCATTGAGTTTATTCGTGATGCTTTCCAATTTCAACCTCAGCTCTTGATAACTTTCTTGGGTCAAAAGGCCTAATTCAACCGTTAAAATCAATTGGTTTAGGACTTCTACCGCAGAACCAAAGGAAATGGTGGTAAAATGGGCTTTATCCTTATTGGTTTTTCGCGCTGACCCTTCAGCGATGTTAGAGCAAATTGAAACGGCTGCCCTTCTCATTTGCGATGTTAACCCAAATTTTTCATCATCTGGAAAGGTAGAGGTTACGGTATAGATTTCTTTCGTAAAATCTTTAGATTCTTTCCATACTTCAAGCTTTTCAAAAGAATAGGTGTACATAGGTTAAGTTGTTCAAAAGTTATATTAACAGATGAATAAATTAACTATTTTCCTTTTTCTTTTTACGTTTTCTAATGAAGTCAAACACAAACCATCCCACGATCAAAGCAACAAAGTACCATCGGTACGATACAGGCTCTCCGCTTCCACCCACAGTAGTGAAAACCCGCTCCCAACGGGGTTTCCAATTGGCAATCCCTTCTTTAAAGTTGTCAAAGCTCATCCAAAGGAAAACAGGTTTGCCCACAATATGATCGGCGGGCACGTAGCCCCAAGTCCTACTATCTTCTGAATGGTCACGGTTGTCGCCCATCATCCAATAATAGTCCTGTTTAAAGGTATAGGAGTTGGCTTCTTCTCCATTGATAAACACCTTCTGCCCGGTTACTTTTACATCATTGTGCTCATAATCCCGAATAATTTTCTTGTACAACGGAATAGTCTTATAATTAATGTCTACCGTTGCACCCGCTTCTGGAATATAAATGGGCCCAAAATTATCGTTGTTCCAAGGATATAGATTTGGTTTCTGGGGGAATATATTTGCACCATACATGCCTTTTGGTTCTTCGGTTTTTACCACGGAATCAATGGCAGGGTTTTTTCTTAGTTCAGTGACCATTTCGTTGGTCATATTGGCATTTCGTTCCCTTCCTGTTATCTCTTTTAATGATAATCTTAAAGCGCGAATGGTTTCGGGTTGAAGACCTTTACTATCAGTGAGGATAACATTGGTTGAGTTTTGGGTGAAAACACCATACCCCATACTCCTTAAAGCCTGTATTTGTGACGTTGCTAGGGGAGTGTTTGAAACATAAGTCCGACTAAACTCATCAATATTCAAACTTAGAAGCAATCTTGTTGAAACACCTTTTTCCGCATAGATGTTATACTCATACATGGGTTTGGCACGATCCGATAGCTTCAACTGTTTGCCATTAATGTATACGTAACCATCAATAACCTGAAGAGAGTCACCAGGAGTACCCACACAGCGTTTTACGTAATTTGATTTTTTGTCGATGGGCTTGATCACCGCTCTTTGGGCCTTGAAAAATTGGTACAGCGTATCAGAAGGTAGACTGAACACCACAATGTCGTTTTTCTTTACGTTTTCAAAACCGGGCAATCGCATGTAAGGCAACTGCAGTTTATTGATCCAA
>JBNLBG010000077.1:0-13011 GCA_050303195.1 Allomuricauda sp.
GGACCAACACCAGAGGTAATGTCCACCAAAATAGATCCGGTTCCATCGTGACATTGGGGGTCTGTTGGCGTGACCGTCATGGTCAATGGGATAGCAGGATTCACCGTTACAGTTTCCACATATTCACAATATGGACTGGTGGCTGAGTTATCCCGGACGTACACATCGTAGTCACCTTCGTTTCCAGCGGTCACGGTGAACACGTTGGTTGTGGAGAACAATCCTGTTGGATCTCCCCCAGTCAATACAAAGGCATATTCCAAATTAGGAACACCACCTGAAGCGGTTACGGTAATGCTTCCATCGGCACAAGTGCTCACATCTACCACATCCACAGTGGCCTCTAGGGCATCTTCAATGGTAATATTTTGTAAAGTACCCTCACATCCAAAACCATCTCTAACATTAATTGTGTAGTTTCCTGCGGTAAGGTTGGAGAACGTATGAGAAGTTGAACTTGAAGGGCTTGGCGTAATCCAAGGACCACCGTTCAAACTAAATTGATAATCGCCATTACCATCAGTAACATCCACTTGAATGGTACCGTCGTTATTTCCACTATAACACGCCGTTGGTGTAGCGGTAAAGGTTATGGTAGCCGGGGGCACAACGGTAATAGAAGCATCGGTAGGGTCTTCACAAAGGTTGGTGTCCCTGGCACGGACAATGTAATCCCCAGGAGCCAGTCCTGAGAAAACATTGGATGTTTGGTACGCTGTTAATACGCCGCCCACATTGTCTTCCAATTGGTATTGGTAGGCAGGAGTTCCACCTGTTGCTGAAGCCGTAATGGTGGCACCACCATTGGTACAGGTCATAACACTGGTTACCGAAGCCGTTGTTACCAAGGCGTTTGGCTCGGTCAGCGTTTGATTTAAGGTTGTGGTACATGCAGGATCCCTAAGGTCGGCAATGGTAATGGTGTGGAGTCCAGCGGCCAATCCGTTGATGGTAATTGGACTGGCAAATTGTGCACCTGAAACCGCACCACCGTCCACTTGGTAGGTGAACCCTGTTCCTGGGTCAAAATTCTCGGCCTCAAAGGTTATGGAACCATCTGCAGCACCGTTACAGGTTAAGTTGGAAAAAGCTGTAATTGCACCATTAAAAGCGTTACCATCTTCAACATTTATATTTAGGGTCAATGTTCCAGAACAAACCTCTGGAGTTTGGAAAGCTTCGATATCATCAATGGCAATGTCATTACCACCTGTAACAGCTGAATTAGTGCGAATAACAATATCCAAATTGGTATTCGTACCGGGGTTTAATGTAACAGTATAGTTCTGCCAATCGTTGGCACCATTGTTTTTGGGAACTTGCCCTGTAGTAGTGCTGGCAATTACAGTTCCAACACCATCCACCAATTGAATATCAATATCGGGGTCGGCACCTCCGGTTCCGTTTCGCAACAAGTTGAATGCCCACAAGGAAATGGTAATGTCTCGGTTGGCGACCACTTCAATATTTCTTTTAGCATATATAATGCCATTAGGGCCAACAGCACCACCTACATTCATGGCCAAGAATCTACCATTGGCCAATGCAGAATGATCATTTGGACTTAACCAAGTACCGTAAGGGTTTACAATAGTTTGTGTTACGGAGTATTCCCCATCTTGAATACGGGTGTCAATAGCCCATCCACAGGAATTTACAGAACCATTTTGAGGCTCGTAGCAATATGCTGGGTCAACTTCTGGGATACTGGTATTTGGCCCAGTTCCGAAAGTTTCCAACAACAACACACTTGGAGTGGGTGCGGAATTGCTGGTATAGTCAACGTTAACCGTATGTGAACCAACGCTTACATTATTGAATATGTTTGAGTTAGCAGGAGTGTTGAGAGTGCCATCCAATGCATAGGTATAGTCAAAATCGGCACTATCAGGAGTCAAGGTAATGGTTCCCTCCCCATCACATTCGTAGTCAATGGTGGGTGTAACATTTGGCGGTGTTGGTACCGGATCAATGGTCACCGTCATGGGGTACGTACACAGATTTGCGTCTCTGATGTAAAGTGTATGTGTTCCGGGCAATAAATATCCAATGGAACCTGGACCATAAGTGGTTCCCCCATCAAAACTATATTCATAAGGGGCAGTTCCCCCAATGGCATTGGTAATACGAACCTCGGCACCCAATCCTGGGTTGCATTCTGCCAACTGCGTAACTGCTGCAGATGCGGAAAGGGTCAATGGTTCGATTATGGTATAAATTTCATTTACGATACAATTGTTGGCATCCCTTACACGTATATTATAACTGCCGGCTGGCTGATTAACAAATATGTTTGAAGTTTGATACGTAGCCCCATTATTAATGCTATACTGGTAAGGGGCTTCACCGCCCGAAGCAGTAATGGTAATGGTGGCCTGAGATTCGCCACTACACAATATTCCGGTGTCGGCCACAGAAATAGCCAATGGCGGATCTTGGGTTATGGTAATATCGTAAGTTGCCTCACAGTATCCTGCAGCACCTCCATTGTCGCGGACATACACATCATAATCTCCAGCACCAGTTACGGTAACAGGATTGGTTGTGGAGAAATCCCCAGCGGTTGGTGTTACGCCATCAGCAACGACAGCGTAGACATAATTTCCATCACCACCGGCGGCGGTGATATCAATATCGGTATCTGTGGCACAGGCCGTAATGTTTGGAGCAGATGCTACCACACTTAGTTCAGGATCAATAGTAATGGTCGCTGAATCCAAACAGGTGTTTCCATCCCTTACTTGAATGGTGTAGGTGCCAGGACCCAATCCGGTGAAGACATTGCTTGCACCAAAAGGACCTCCATTTAAACTGTATTGGTAATTGCCATCACCGCCGGAAGTTACATTGGCGGTCAAAGTAAGTCCAGTGGCATTATTATAACAAATATCGTTGGGCACAATGGCCAATACAGGAGCTACGGCTTCTATGATGTCAAATGTATCTGTGAAGACACAACCATTGGCATCGGTAACGGTATAGGTATAAGTTCCACCAATGGTCAAGTTATTGAACAAGCCATTGGTCTGAGCGGGTGGAGGAACAAATCCTGCTGGACCCGAGGTAATTTCATAGTCAAAACTACCCCATCCGCCGGAAGCTGTAATGGTAACAGAACCGTCGGTAGGACAGGTGGGTTGTGTAACCGAAGCGGAAGCTGTTAAAGCAGAAGTAGGTGCATTGATGGCCACATCTGCGGTATCCGTACAGTTGGTAAAATTGTCGGTAACGGTAATGGTATAGGTTCCCTCGGCCAACCCGGTCAAGGAAATGGTACCGCTGGTTTGGGCACTTCCGGAAAAAGAAGCTGGACCCGATACGGTATAATCGTAATCTGAATTAAAGTTACTTACGGTGTACAGTAGTTCCCCATCACTTAGACCAAAACAGGAAATGTTACTAACAAGCTGACCTACCACACTGATTTCGGTTACGGGATCTATGGTAAAGGATTCATCATACGTACAGCCCTTGTCATCAGTTACCCTAAAAAGGTATGTATCGGGAGACAATCCATCAAAATCGGCGGAACCACCAGATGTGGAGGTAGCGGCAATGGCTGATGGAGCAATGATCTCAAAAACAAATGGTGCGTTTCCTCCCACTACAGTAACCGTAACATCAGAAACGAAGGTTGGACAACTGGGGTTGGTAGCTGTAAAAGTTAGGTCGGTTGGCGGATCCAATGGATCAATGGTGATAGGGTTGGTAACGAATGTACATCCGTTGTCATCCCGTATGGTAATGGTATAGGTTCCATCGGTCAATCCAGAGAAGGTTTCAGCTCCGGGCCCACTTACAAAGTTCACCCCATCAATACTGTATTCGTAGGGAGCGGTTCCTCCTGTTACATTTTGTGCCTCAATGATACCGTTCTGGAGACAGGTATAATCTTGAACCAAAACAGCAGTTCCAGAAATGGCAGTAGCTGGTGCCGAAATGGAATGATACTCAAAATAATCACAGGAAGCACTTCCTTTTCTTTGGTTGATAACAACCACGTAGTCCCCGTTGGTCAAACCTGGGAAATAACCGGAAGCATTGGTAGCAATGGCATCTGCATAGTTATAATTATCTTCATCAAAACCAGTTGCATCGAATAAATAATAGGTAAGTTGATAGCCATTGTCATCCACCAAGTTGAACTGGATGGATCCAGAGGCTTCTCCGTTACATAACACATCGATGACAGAGGTTGCGTTGTATTCAGCCGCCGGCCTAAATTCAATATTAACTGTATTTGAGATATCGTAGCAGTTGTATCTATCCACAACCACAAAAGTGTAGTCTCCTGGGTCATAGATATCAAAAATTTGACTGGTCTGGAATTCTGAAGCAGGGATATCCGCTACGGAAGGATACGATATTTGGGTTATTCCGTTATCATCCACATAGGACCAAATGGCATATACGTGGGGGGTTTTACCTCCAGTGGACTCCATTAAAATGTTACCTTCCTTACAAGTAATATGTTGGGAAACCCTTGCGGTCAACTCTAGATCTAGAAGGTCGTCAATAAAGATTTGCTCCGTGTAGGTACATCCATCATCCGTGGTAACCGTTACATCGTATGTGCCATCATTAAGGTTTTCAAAGGTATAGTTGTTATCCATTGAAGGACCGTGGGTATCCACAACGGTACCACCAGTGGCTATTTCATAATAATATTGGGCCTCAACGTTTAATACTGAAATGGAAATTTCTCCCAATCCCGTGCAATCATATAAGTCTTGTGAGGTGATATCAACTTGGAAATCCCTGTCCAGAATACCAATGTTTTCCAGCATAAAAACACAACCATCCGTAACACCTTGTTGTCTCATTTCAACGGCATAGGCACCATTGGTGGTTATGTCAAAACTTGGGCTTGTTTGGTAAGGAACCAAGACAGTGCCGTTGGTTTGATCAATAAGTCGAAACTCATAACTGGCAGGCACATTAGTAACGGTAATGTTCCCATCGGTGTCACAGATAATATCACGCTTCGTATATTGCGGATCAAGAGGGTTCTTGTAGATGTTGAAGTAGAATCTACTGAAACATCCATTTTGGTAATTGATGACCAATCTATATTGACCAGAATCAGAGGCCAAAAAGTCGTTTCCAGTGTCTACGGTGTTCCAGGTACAGGCGCTGTTGGTATTGGCGCAGTCTTCCACGGCAGCGGAACAACTGGCTTCGTCCAATTGCTCCCAAACGATGCTTAGGGCATCTGGAATGTTTACTTGAATCAATTCGGTGTCGTTAAGACCACACAGGAAAATTTCCGGCAGCTCACTACCGTCATTGGGACAAATAGCAATATCTCCATCAATGGTGTTTGAAGTGTCATTGATCATTGCCGTAATAGGGTTGGACTGAACACTTCCGAAGAGTTCAACAATAATGATTTCCGAGAAATCCTTACAAGGGTCGGCCACTTGCTTGTCTACTAAAAAGGTACCTGTTTGTGTAACTAAAAGGGTACTTGGATCTCCGTCTGGATCCCCATCATTAATAACAGTATCCGTACCAACATCGATTGTGTTGTTGCCATTTTCATCTCGGTACCAGATATAGTTGTCAAAATTATCACCAGCGTCCAAAACAACACTGGTTCCACACAATTGCACGGTCCTAGTGAAGTTACAGGCACTCAAATCATCTAATAAGAAGTTAGTGGCTCCAGGCGTGGTAAATCCACAGGCATCGAAATCGGAAACACTGGGGTCATCACTGATTTGGTTATCGTTAATTTCCCCTTGATAGGTGGAATATGCCAAGTTTTGGATTACATCGGTACAAGCATCTATAAAATCAAAACAATTTTCCGCAACCTGTACACGCATACGGATTTCTGAAACAGGGTCACCTTCTTCCACTAAGTTGTCTGGAATTGTAAAGGTAACTTCGCGGGTCACAGGATCATAAGTATAGGTAACCCCTGTTGGCAAAGACATCGACGCTTCGTCCAAGGTAACATTGATTGGAAGGACATCACGGATGGTATAGTTGACCGCGTCGTCATTTCCAGTGTTCACAAAAGACAAAACATAATCTAGGTATTGACCAAGGTTTACCCCCGCACCAGTAATGTCGTTACCAGCGATGTCCTCTACTTTTTTCTCTAAAACAATATTAGGCTCAATGATTTCTACCCCAAAGGTCACCAAAAAGGCACCAAAGGCATCACCTTGCGTATATAGACGTAGGGTCGCATCGGTTTCTCCGTTGGCAATAACACTATTGGAAGGGTTACTGATCTCAAAAATATCCGAATCAAAACCAAGGGTGTTGGTCGCATAGATATTCCGAGTACTAACATCAACACCGTCAATGGTGATATTAGAGTTGAAAAAGTTATCCGCAGGGTTTGCCGCATTGGAAAGGCTGGTAAAACCAGGGTTCATAGGGGTTTCAATCCTAAAGGCATCACCGGTCAATCCTCGGTCACCCTCTACAACACTGGCTCCTAATCTTGCTCTTACTGGTCCTGTTGGAATGGTATTGAAGCCAGAAATGGAGATGTCTGCGGTTGCAGTACCGTTTACCCCGGCGTAACCGTCAAATACGGAGATGTATTTTCCGGTAAGCGTGGGATTTTCATAAATGACTACCAAGGTCCACCCACCAGCACCTCCAACACTAACACCTCGTGTGGCCCTAACGTTGGCTACAGTATACTCCCCAGCAGGGTCAGCCAAGGCTTGAAGTTCATTGGTAACGTTTTTAAAACAAGTATATGGGGAATCTTTAAAGGTAACATCATCATGAATAATAGCATCTTCCTCTCCAACAGGGTCGGGATTGTTATCCGCTACAATGTCAATATAACTCCCGCCTGGAACCTTAAATTTTATGGCCGTAAAGTCTAATCTTTGTGTATCGTTGGCTGGAAGTCCAGGGATTTGGCTATTGTTTAATACCTCTTGCTGGTAATTGGCGGACCAATAAAGTCCGGCCCAGTAAACTCTTGAACAAGAAGGCAGGGAAAGCGTGGAGCTACTTGAACTGAAGGTTGATGGGTCTCCATCAATATCTATATAGTCCCTATGAAATCCATTGTTATTGGAACTGCCATTATAGGGGTCGTTTGCAGTATTGCTGCCATCAACTCTGTTTATAATGCTATTGGAAAGAAACGTATAGTCTCCTTTAATATTTATATAGGAATTGTCCAACCTTGGGGTAAAAGGCACTTCTACCTGAGCCTTTACATTAAAGCTAAGAAACCCGAAGCCCAAAAGGCATACGAAGTATTTGAGTAAAAGTTTGGTCATGGTTAACTGTTAGTGTTTGGTTTTATTCGTATGATCCACATTTCGTCGTCATACGAGGCATTTAGTTTGGAGTAATAAGAGGTTAGGGCGTTGTTCCAGGTTTCATGTCTTTTTAAGTACACATACCTATTGTTATCTTGTGGGTTTATGAAATAACTGGCGTTTAACCCTTTTGCGTTTAATTCTTTTACAAAGCGATTGGCACTTGATGAGCTTTTAAAAACGTTGGCGATGATGTAATAACCAGAGCCAATACCACCAATTTTGTAGCTGCTATAGGCTACTTTGGGTCTTCCCGCTTTGTTTTTGGCCACATTCTTGTGTAGCACAGTATCATCATATTTTGAATCTCTGGTATCGGCCGTTGTGCTGAACCCCCCAAAACCGGAGTTCCCTTCATTAACGTTCATTACCCAAGCATCGCCTTGATAGGCTCCGTTCAAATTGGAATGATAGGCGTTCAAAGCCTCTTTTTTCTCTTTATAGCCATTCAAGTACACGTAATTGAGGCCATTTTTTGGATTGGTGAAGTATCCAGCATCAATACCTTCTGATTGTAACTTTTCAACAAATGCCGTTGCATTGTCTTCATTTCTGAACACATTGGCAATTAAATAGTGACCGCTTGTAACATTTGGAATGGTGTGGGATTTAAAATGCGTCTTTGAGGATCTTCTAGCTCGTACTGTTTTGTCCTTTTTAACGCCAGAGGTGTTGGCCATTCTGCTGTCGGCACCATCATCATTCAAACGAATGACTTTTTTGGCTGCGGTTGTATTGGACAAACCATGATTGGACAATGGTTGCTTTCTGGTTGTAACCAAGTCAGCACTATCCATATTGGCAAAGTAGACTTCTTTAGCCTTTTCCTCTAATTGTGGATTTTCACCTTGGGTTTCGCGGCGAACCATTTTCATGACCGTCTCAAACCTTTTCTCCAAATCTTGTCTTCGAGTGGTTTCAATAGAGTCTTGGCGCAAGAGGAGCTCATCCAAAATAGCATCGTTTTCGGCTAATTTTTCTTTGAGTTCTGCTATTTCAAGGTCTTTTTCAGTGATGTTAAGACTGTCCTGTGGAACATCTTCGTTTTCTACAAGCTCTTCGCCTTCTTGTTCAAGCATTACGCGATCTTCCGTGAGGTTGGGAGTAAACGAGTAGGCTAGGGAAATCTCATGACTTACACCAAAATTTTCGAAATTGTTGGTCAACCCTTTTTCAACGGTATATCCCAATGAAAGATTTTTGTTTAAGTTGAATCCCAAACCTGCAGATGCTCCATAGAAATCATCGTATCCTGCTTGAATCCAACCTAATTTTGGCAAATCTAGAATGAGGTTTCCTCCCAACACTACATTTTCTTCACCTACCTTTCGTACACGGGCCAAAGGCATTAATCGGGCCTGTTCCATGATGCCCGTTCCATTTTCAAACTGATGGGTATATTGTAGGTGTCCGGAATAGGTTTTCTCAGCAAAATCAGTTACTGACTCACTGGTTTTCAGGTTGTAATCAAAAAGATTTTCCGCGAATCCACCAATGTCAAAATTTCCAAAAGAGAAGTTGAAGCCGGGTTGAAAACTAACTAACGAACTACTTTCCAAAGTATTCAAGAAAGGATCGTCCTCGACGGCGTTAGCCCTGTCTTGATTAAAGGCACTTTGATAGTATGAAAAGTTGGCTCCAAAGGTAAAAGCACTTTTTTCACCCAACCGTACTCCGTAGGCATAGTTGGCGTGCACACCAAAGTTGTTAAATAGCCCTTCACGATTGGTAAACAAACTTAAACCGACACCGCTCCTATCACTTACCCGACCACTATAACTCAAAAAATACACCTGGTTGTTATCATCAAAAGATACCGATTGGTTTCTGTGAAATAAATTGATGTATGACTTGTCCTCACGAACTGTTGAAAAAGTAGGGTTTATCAAAAACCTATTAAACTTCAACAAGTTTTGCGAAGGGACGTTGTAGGTTACAAAGGGGTCTTCTTCTTGTGCGTGAACCATAATAGAGGTAAAATTTAGTAGCAAGAAGGATGTAAGTAATAGTATCGGTTTTCTGGTCTGCATCGCTATTTAATAACAGTTATGGTGCCCTGCTTCAGGGCTTTTCCTCCCCGAGTGATCTTGTAATAGAAAATCATACTGGGTTTGTTGAACGCTATTGTTGATTGGGGCCAATTATTATCATAAGCAGCTTGACTGAAGACCTGCTCCCCTCTTTCATTAAAGATGGTTACAAGTACATTCTGGTCTCTCGAATATGTATTTGGCAAAATCCATAGGTCGTTTATTCCATCGCCATTGGCGGTGATTACGTTGGGAATCGCGAACATATCCCTATAAGTCACCGTGATAACGCGACTCACTGTACAGCTACCAAAGTTGGCCACCAATAGATACTGGCCTTCTTCTTGGAAGCCATAAGAATCTTGTGAGGCAATAAGGTTGCTATTGGCATCAAACCATTCATAAGAATCTGCACCGCTAGCGGTAATGGTTTCCGTTTCACCTTCTATAATAATAAGGTCCTTAGGTTTGTCAAGAACAAGCAGTGATTCATCGAAAGCTCTGATTGTAAGCTCATTGGATACTATTGGGCAATCGTTGGTTCGTATAGTCAACTGATATACACCAACTTCATTTACGGTATAGTTTTGGGATGAGGTGTCCACAACCGTATCGTCTTTTTTCCATTCGAAGGTTTGATCAGTTAAATCTTGGGAGCTGGTCAATATAATGGGTTCACCACCTTCACAAAGAACAGTTCCGTTGGCAGAAATGCTCAAGTTTTGGTTGGAGGATAGCTTAACATTCAAGTTGTTGGACGCAGCGTTAAAGCCATCCAAGGTTCCGTCTAATTTGTAAATACCATTTTTTTCGTGATTGGAAACCGTGATGGTTTTGGAGGTTTCTCCACTTATGTTAGTGCCGTCTAGTTTCCATTGATAAGTGAATGCCGATTCTAGTTCAGAAGTAACATCGGTCTTTGCGCCGGTATCGCTAACGGCATTAACCGTAGAAAGGCTTATGGTAGCATCCGTATTTTCACAATCGGAATACGCTCCTATAAATTCAATCACAAACTCAAAGGAATCAGGAGAAACAATGGTTGTGATTTCAGAAGTTTTAGGTCCAGAAGAGCAACTACCACCGTTGTCGGTCACTTCGACGTAATATTCACCTATTGAGTTGATTACCAATGAACTGCTAGTGGCATCCGTGATGGGCGAACCATCTTTGTACCACTGGTAGGCTGGAGCGCTTGCGGTAGTACTAACGGAAAGCGTTTTGGTTTGAGAAGGCAATAAAACAATATTGGCCGCATTCTGGCTGGACACCTCAAAAGAACCTGCACTTCTTAGAACTACTGCTGATGAACGTTCTGTACAGGCTGAAGCACCACCAATTTCAACTTCGTAGCTTCCTTCAAACCCTGTTATTCCTGTATTTACTGCAAAAGTTGACCCTTCTAAGGTTGGACCACTGATTACATTGCCATCTTTATACCAAGTATACGTTAGGCCCATACCACTAATGTTGGCCTCTAAAGTAAAAGGGTCTCCTGGGCATAGTTGCACGTCGCTTTCACCATTGATAGCTAGGCCCACACTGGTTCCGTTACTAATTTCAATAGTGTTGGAAAGGGTGTTAGCAGAACCGGAACAAACAGAACCATAATCCAACTCCACATAATACATGCCGGGGGTTGAAACGGTTATGCTTTCTATTTTTTGTGGCAAAAGGGTGCCACTTCTGTACCAGTTGTACAGATATGTGTCCGCATTGGGAATATTGTGGGGCTTCAGAGTGACTGAACCGCCATCACATATTTGGATTATGCCTCCATTTGGAATGTTTCCGCTCCCATCTTCACTGATAAGCAATGGTAAGTTGTAATCAATATAATACATGGAATAGGCGTCAGAAGCCGGACTTGTTTTGGCGGGACTGGTACTTCGAACCCTGAACTTGTAGCCTTCACCGCGGATATCGTTGGGAAGGGCAAACTCAAATTCGAAGTCAAAGACACTGTTTTTGTCCGATACGCGAGCTAATTCCCTAGGAGAGCCAAAGTTTCCATAAGCGTCGGAAAGTTCTAGAACAAACTCATTACTAGAGTCGACCAAGGGCGGGCTCCAGGTAAAGTTTACAAAGTACTCGTTGAAATTTGCTGAGGCGCATGCTGCGGTCCAGGCTGATGTACCAGCCAAGTTTGGGTTGTCTGCGGCAGTGGGCTTATTGAGTATTTGGGCCATCAAGGAGTTGGTGCCCAAAAGCATCATGGCCATAGCCAGAACTAGAATGCCATACGTTGAACTACTTTTTTTCATCAGCGTTAGTTTTAAGAGGTTGAGGGCAATGTTTGCCCAGTTAGTTTGTGCCCCTTAATTTCTTTAGTTCGTTGTAGCGCTGTTCTGGCGCCACTTTTTCATATAGCATTCTAATAACAAATATGATTTTATTTTCGTCGAAAGGAAAGATATTGTTGTAGGTCGCACTAAAAGTGTTGTGAAATGGCTTTCTTTGTATACACCAAGTGGGGAATAATAGCTATGAACACTGGTTTTTACTACATTTGCGCTTCAAATTTTGAATATGGCAGAGGAGGCTAGATCATTAAATTTTATAGAGCATATCATCGAAGAGGATTTGCGAAGTGGTTACACCAAAGACGACTTGCGTTTTCGATTTCCACCTGAACCCAATGGGTACCTTCACATTGGCCATGCAAGTTCTATTTGTTTAAATTTTGGGCTGGGATTGAGATACAATGCGCCGGTAAACCTGCGGTTTGATGATACCAACCCCGCAAAAGAGGAAAGGGAGTATGTGGAGGCCATCAAGAATGATGTGTCTTGGCTTGGGTATGAGTGGGATACGGAGTGTTATGCGTCAGATTACTTTCAGCAGTTGTATGATTGGGCCGTTGCCTTGATCAAGGAAGGAAAGGCGTATGTTGATAGTCAAACTTCAGAGGAAATTGCGGGTCAAAAGGGGACACCAACGGAACCAGGAATAGAAAGCCCATATAGAAGTCGCTCAGTAGAGGAGAATCTAAAACTTTTTGAAGGCATGAAGAATGGAGAGTTCAAAGAGGGCGCCCATGTACTTCGGGCTAAGATCAATATGGCTTCACCCAATATGTTAATGCGTGATCCCGTCATGTATCGCATTCTTCATAAAGCACACCACCGCACAAATACCGATTGGTGTATTTATCCAATGTATGATTGGACCCATGGTGAGAGTGATTATATAGAACAGGTCTCCCATTCGTTGTGTACATTGGAGTTTTTACCACACAGAGAGTTGTATGATTGGTTTTTGGACCAATTGGTATCTAAAGATAAGCTGCGCCCAAAACAGCGAGAGTTTGCCCGAAGAAATCTAAGTCATACCGTGGTGAGCAAACGGAAATTGCTTCAATTGGTGGAAAGTAAGGTTGTTGAGGGCTGGGACGACCCAAGAATGCCCACCATATCAGGATTGCGAAGAAGAGGCTATACCCCGGAATCCATCAAGAATTTTGCTGATACTATTGGTATAGCCAAACGGGAGAACGTGGTTGATGTTTCCTTGTTGGAATTTCATGTACGTGAACATTTAAACAAAATTGCACCTCGGGTGATGGCAGTCCTTAATCCATTAAAGTTGGTCATTACCAATTATGAGGAAGGTAAAGAAGAATGGTTGGAAGCCGAGAACAATCCTGAAGATGATGCTGCCGGTAGTAGACAGGTACCATT
>JBNLBG010000078.1:0-12954 GCA_050303195.1 Allomuricauda sp.
TTTATCTCGGTCAGTCATGAGGATTTTCAGGCAATCATTACATTTTTTGAATTCCAAAATGTCTTCAAAAAACAATTATTGCTTGAAGCGGGAAATTCCTGCACCCACAATTATTTTGTGCTCAATGGGTGTCTACACATGTATTTTACCAACGAAAAGGGAGTAGAGCGAACGGTTCAATTTGCCATTGACAATTGGTGGATGACAGATTGCCTGGCCTATTTGAACCAAACAAAATCGGGTTTTACCATCCAGGCGGTTGAAGAGACCCAACTCTTATCGATTTCTTTTAGCAAACAGGAGCAATTGCTCAACGAATTTCCACAATTGGAACGCTACTTTAGAATCATGTATCAAATTGGGTATGGTTCGTCCTTGATGAAAATGAAATACTTATTCAATTTATCAAAAGAGGACATCTACTTTCATTTTACGGAGCACTTTCCTGATTTTGCCCAACGCGTCCCCCAATATTTGATTGCTTCCTTTTTAGGACTTACCCCGGAATATGTGAGTGAAATACGAGCCAAAAAGCGTTCTTAAACCTGTTTAAGTTTTTTGGATAGGGCATGGAATACCTTCGCTCCATATTCAAAAACAAATAACCCATGGAAAAAAGAATTCAAATTGATGCCGTTGAACCCCAAGCTTTTAATGCCATGTTTGCGCTTGAAAAATACATGCAGGAAGGGCAATTGAGTAAAATCCATTACGAACTCATCAAGATCAGGGCCAGCCAAATCAATGGTTGTGCATTTTGTATCAATATGCACACCCGAGATGCCGTACAACTGGGAGAAAACCCAAAGCGCCTGTTTTTATTGGATGCATGGTGGGACACCGATCTATATTCTGAAGAGGAACAGGTCATCCTTAAGATTACCGAAGAAGTTACCCTGATCCATGAAAAGGGATTAACCCAGGAAACCTATCTAAAGGCTATGGAATTATTTGATGAGCATTATTTCTCCCAAATCATTATGGCCGTGGTGACCATAAATGCTTGGAACCGAATTGCCGTTAGCACCCATAAGCCTGTTGAAGAATAGGGTTTACAATTGTAATGGATTGAGCAAGCCCCGGTTTTGGGGCCTTTTTTATGGATTTCTCAATTAATTCCTTTATTTAGCCCTTACACTTTTCAAACCAAATCCATGAAAACAAAATTCATTCTCCTACTTACGATAAGCATCACTCTTTCCTTGGGTTCATGTGTTGATGGCAAAAAGAAAAATGCAGATACAACAGCCGGCCAAAATGAATTTATAAAAATACGTGTTGATGATTATGAAATCAGCCTTCCGAGCGATATGCAAAAGACCACAGGTCTAAACAGTGATGCTTCGCTTCAGTATCAAAATATCCATAAAGAGTTGTATACCATTGTCATTGATGAACCCAAAAAAGAATTTATTGCTGCTCTAAACGAACTGGGATACGAGGAAAAACCGAATATTACGCTCTACAGGGATATTCAGTTACAACGCCTTGCAGAACGCATGCACATCACCCATCAATCCAATCCAAGTTCGGCGCCTATCAATGGGCTTCAAGCCGAAACCATTGATATTGATGCTAAGGTAGATAACATTGAGGAAGAACTGAGCTACTTCTTAACTTTTATCGATGGAAAAAACAACATCTATATGATCATGTCCTGGACCTTGAAAAGCAAAAAACAGGAGTACAAAAAAACCTTTGAAACAATTGCCCAATCTTTTAAGACCAAGGATTAAGCAACTATCGCAAAGGTTTAATTTTCGGTCTATTAAAATTACTTGCTCAAGTACATTTTTCTTCTGGAATACAAATTGTAGAACTCGTCATCCTTAAGGCTGTCAATGAACAGGATACTTTCCCCCGTACTCTTCATTTCCGGACCTAGGTTTTTGTTCACATTCGGGAACTTATTAAACGAGAACACAGGTTGTTTTATCGCGTAGCCATCTAAATGTGGCTTAAAGTCAAAATCCTTGATTTTCTTCTCACCCAACATCACTTTAGTGGCAAAGTTCACATAAGGTTCACCGTACGCCTTGGCAATAAAAGGCACCGTTCTGGACGCTCTGGGGTTGGCCTCAATGATGTAAACAATGTCATCCTTGATCGCAAACTGAATGTTGATCAATCCCACAGTATTCAGAGCCAACGCTATTTTACGGGTATGATCTTTGATTTGCTGCATAACAAATTCTCCAAGATTGAAAGGTGGTAAGGTGGCATTGGAATCCCCGGAGTGTATCCCACAGGGTTCTATATGCTCCATGATTCCAATGATGTATACATCTTCTCCATCACATATCGCATCAGCTTCTGCTTCAATGGCGCCATCCAAATAATGGTCCAATAGGAGTTTGTTGTTTGGGATGTTTCGCAACAAGTCCACTACGTGGGCTTCCAATTCTTCCTTGTTGATCACAATTTTCATGCCCTGTCCTCCTAAAACATACGAAGGTCTCACCAAAAGGGGGAAGTTCAACTCGTCTGCCAATTCCAAGGCTTCCTCAGCGGTTTCTGCCACCCCGAATCTTGGGTAGGGAATATTGTTATCCTTCAACAATGTGGAGAAACTTCCCCTGTCCTCGGCCAAATCCAAGGATTTAAAACTGGTTCCAATAATATTGATACCATATTTGTCCAGTTTTTCGGCCAATTTCAAGGCGGTCTGACCACCTAACTGCACAATTACCCCCTCAGGTTTTTCATGGCGAATGATATCGTAGATATGTTCCCAAAAAACGGGCTCAAAATAGAGCTTGTCCGCTGTATCAAAATCCGTGGAAACGGTTTCAGGGTTACAGTTGATCATGATGGTCTCATAACCACATTCAGCAGCGGCCAAGACCCCATGCACACAGCAGTAGTCGAACTCTATCCCCTGCCCTATTCGGTTGGGGCCTGAACCAAGAACCACAATTTTTTTCTTATCTGTAACCACACTATCGTTGGCCACATAGCGTTCACCTTCAGGTGTTTCAATTTCTTCTTCGAAAGTGGAATAGTAGTATGGTGTGACGGCTTTAAACTCAGCGGCACAGGTATCCACCAGCTTGTATACCCTATTGATATCCAAATCGGTACGTTTGGTATGCACCTCACTCTCCCAACAATCCAACATGTGTGCTATCTGGCGGTCGGCGAAGCCTTTTTGCTTGGCTTCCAAGAGTAAAGCCTTGGGAAGACTTTCCACCGTATATTTTGAAATCTCCATCTCCAGGAAATGAAGTTCTTCGTATTGCTTTAAGAACCACATGTCGATTTTGGTGATATCATGAATCCTCTGTAGGGGAATCCCCAACTGAATGGCATCATAGATGACAAAGACCCGGTCCCAGCTGGGCACTTTTAATTTATGAATGATTTTATCATAGTCTTTGTAGCCTTTTCCATCCGCGCCCAAGCCATTTCGCTTGATTTCCAAGGATTGTGTGGCTTTGTGGAGGGCTTCTTGGAATGAACGTCCAATGCCCATCACTTCCCCAACGGATTTCATTTGGAGGCCCAAGGTTCTGTCCGAGCCTTCAAATTTGTCAAAATTCCAACGTGGAATCTTAACGATAACGTAGTCCAAAGTGGGCTCAAACAAAGCCGAAGTAGACTTGGTGATTTGGTTGTCCAATTCATCCAACGTGTACCCAATGGCCAATTTAGCGGCTATTTTTGCAATAGGATACCCTGTAGCTTTTGATGCCAAGGCTGATGATCGGGAAACCCTTGGGTTGATCTCAATGGCGATAATGTCCTCTTTTTCATCTGGACTCACCGCGAACTGCACATTACATCCACCGGCAAAATCGCCAATGCTTCGCATCATGTGGATGGCCATGTCCCGCATCCGCTGGAAAGTTCGGTCCGAAAGGGTCATCGCAGGCGCGACGGTAATGGAATCTCCTGTGTGGATTCCCATCGGGTCCATATTTTCAATGGTACAAATGATGACCACATTGTCATTTTTATCGCGAAGCAGCTCCAACTCATATTCTTTCCAGCCCATTAAGGCCTTATCAATCATCACCTCATGAATAGGTGATACTTCCAAACCATGGCTCAATACGTCATCAAAATGTTCTGCATCGTAAACGATACCTGCCCCGGCTCCTCCAAGGGTAAAAGAAGCTCGAATCACCAAAGGAAAACCAAATTCTTGGGCGATTTCCTTTCCTTCCAAAAATGATGTTGCTGAAGCTTGCGGTGGCATTCCCACCCCAATTTTAAGCATCAATTCCCTAAACTTTTCGCGATCTTCAGTAATGTTGATGGCATTAATATCAACACCAATGATTTCCACACCAAAATCTTCCCAAATACCTTTTTCATCGGCCTCAATACAAAGGTTCAGTGCAGTTTGACCTCCCATTGTGGGCAATACCGCATCTACATTGGGATGTTTCCTTAAAATCTCAACGATTGATTTGGTGGTCAACGGTTTTAAATACACATGGTCTGCCATGGTGGGGTCTGTCATGATCGTAGCGGGGTTGCTATTGATCAAGATAGTTTCCATGCCATCCTCGCGTAGCGACCTGAGCGCTTGGGAACCTGAATAATCGAACTCACATGCCTGACCAATAATGATGGGGCCAGAACCAATAATCAAAATGGACTTTAAATCTTTTCTTTTAGGCATTCTCTATAGGGTGTTACTCGTTTTCTTTTGCTGGTACGTCAAAAAAAAGGTGTTACTGGAAAAGTAACACCTTTAATTTAAAACTAAAATACAGTCATTATTTTTTATGTCTTGGCTCAGAGGAAACCGTTAATCTTTTTCTTCCTTTGGCTCTTCTTCTCGCAAGAACTTTTCTACCATTGGCAGTCGCCATGCGTTCCCTAAAACCATGCTTGTTTCTTCTCTTCCTTTTTGACGGCTGATACGTTCTTTTCATTTCGGAACTCTTTTAATGGATTTTGTTGCTGGGAAGAAAATCTTCCCGAAAAATTCTGGGCGCAAATATACAAAGACTTTTTATTTTGGCAAGTCAAGCTGAAAAATATTTAATTTAGTTTTTAGTACTTTTGCCACCTCGTTAACCAAGGAAAAAATCAACTGGAATATGTTCAACAAAAACATCAAACTTGTTATCGCCGCATTAATCATTGGATATGCCGTTTATCAAATTATTGAAGGGTATATTGGCAACGGAATTGCCTTGATCCTATTTTCGTTGATATTTATTTTCCTCTATTTTAGAAACGAAATGATTTTGTTGGCCTTCCTCAGAATGCGCAAACAAGATATGGAAGGCACCCAAAAGTGGTTGGACAAGATCAAGAACCCATCCGCTGCGTTGATTAAAAAACAAGAGGGCTACTACAACTACCTTCATGGCATTATTTACTCCCAAAAGAACCTTACCCAAGCGGAAAAATACTTTAAAAAAGCATTAAAGTTTGGCCTCACCATGGATTATGATGTGGCCATGACCAAATTGAGCTTGGCGGGCATAGCCATGCAAAAGCGGAGAAAGCGCGAAGCCACCCAATTGTTACAGGAAGCCAAAAAGTTGGACAAAAACAACATGCTTACCGAACAGATCAAGATGATGCAACAGCAGATGAAGAAAATCTAGTTGTAAATCCCAAATTGCAAAACCTGAAATACCAATTTCCTTTTTTGGAGTTTGGAGCTTAGGTTTTGGTGCTTGGTTAATTTTGGTCAATCAAGACTATCTATTCAACAATCCGATCTGGATTTTTTAATCGAAAAATCCTAACTTCACTCCTGTCTACCGACAGGCAGGTATCGGTCGATATAATTCATTTAAAAACGAATCATATCTTATAACGTTGTACACAAGCAAAGACTACCAAACAAACAAGAAATATAGAAACATTAAAAAGCATATAATGAAAAATTCAATTTTAGCCCTGTTTATTTTAGCTTCATTTTCAGCATTTTCTCAAGATTCTGAATATACAGTCTCCTCATATCTAACAGAGGGTAGAAAAGCACCAAATACTCATTATATAGGAGAAGCTTGGCTGAATGCTATAATTCACGATGATGTAGAATTGGGTTACAATATCACAAAAGCAACCTTTAAAGCCAATTCAACTTTGGATTGGCACAGACATGGTTCAGCACAAGTTTTAATAATTGTAAATGGGGAAGCATATTATCAGGAAAGAGGAAAAGAACCTGTAATTCTTCAGAAAGGAGATGTGATAAAATGTAAAAAAGATATCGAACACTGGCATTCCTCAACCAAATTTAGTGATGTAACATATTTGGCTTTATATGGTGGTGAAGAACCAACCACTTGGACTGAAGTTGTGACACAAGAGTATTATGACCAAGTTGCTGAAAAGATTAAAAGCAAATGATTGGTTAAAAAAAATCATGTTAATTGGAGTTAAAATGCCAGTGTACAACAACACCTATGTCACATGCCACATTTTAACCGGGCCTTGCGTAAATTTAGAAAAACAATAATTGGTTTTGGAGGAAAGTTCCGCTGCTAGACTTGCGTCCCAGCCGCATACAATTTTTCGGTTGACCTTTTCGGTGCCACACAAATCACATACGGCACGCCACATAGCCGAGACCGCTAAGTGAATCTCCTAATTTGATCTTGAAAAGAAAAAAGTGGCTCTTAAGCCACTTTTTTTATTTTACAAACACATCATATACGCCGTTATGGCATCCTTCTCCTCTTTGTTGAGGCCCAATTCCAAAACGAGGTTAAAGAATTCGGTAGCATCATCCAAGGTCGGTAAACGGTCGTCATGCAAATAGGGAGGGGAATCTTTTATCCCACGTAGTGGGAAGGTCTTGATAGGCCCTTCAGGCCTTCCTTTATAAAAACGCTCTACTTGAAGATCGTGCATATAATCATCCACAAAGGCGGGCCCGTAATGACATTGCGCACATTTGGCCTTCCCGCGGAACAATTTCTCGCCCATCAACTCTTGTTTGGTGGATTTTTCGGGAATGAGGTTCCCCATGGCATCCAATTTAGGTGCGGGAGAAAAGTCCAAAATGGAATTAAAGTCGCCCATGCGATTGGTCACCTCCCGTTTTTGGCTACGGGGGCCGATATGCTGTTGCATGCCGGGATCACCATCAAAATATTCCTCAACCTCAGCAAAATGGTCCATACTCCGTATGGAACGTTTGGATGATAATTGCATCAAATTGAAATTCCCACGCATGGTAGGTGTTCCCACACGTAGTCTGGCCAAATTAGGCCGGCTATCGGGTCCAAGCTCAAACGCTGCATTGGTATGTCCGTTGACGTGACAAGAGAAACAGGCCACCCCAGCGCTGGGCTCCACAGTAACACGATGTGTGGTATGGTTGAACCAAGTGGTGGGTGTTGGCTTCAATAATTCCTTCAATCCTTCCATTTGCTCTGGTGTCAACAATCCATCAAAAATCTCCCAATAATTGGCTATGGTCACTTCCCTGCCCTTGGTTACATCGCCCAACTCCTTGTGCGTAGTCAGGAACATTGGAGGTGGGAATTCCGGTAAATACTCTTTCGGAAAATCATGGTCCACATCAATTCTTTTGTGTTCTGGGTGTACTTCATTCCAATTGTCGGGAAACACCATATGGGCTGTTGAAGCCAAGGGGTGTGCCAGTGGTTTAAAGGGAAACAAATCCCGTTCCTTGATTTCTGTGGCCGATAGTTTTGCTAGTTCCTCATAGGAAGAAATGCCCTTGGGAAGTCTGGCAATGGGCCCTTTCATGATAGGGTTTCTACCTCCTGACATAAATTCACCTTCATGCACTTCCCCGTTAAAATCGTAGCGGGAATCCATGTATTTTTTTACATCGGCCATAAGTTCCGGCTTCTGTTTTTTGTGAAAAGCCACCCATTCCTCCCAAGACATGGGTAAATCTGGGGTAGTAAAAGAGGTTTTTCCCTTACCGCCGTATTTCCATAGATCAAAGGGAGTGCGCTCCCCTTTTTTTACATCTGGAAAAGGTAGTAGGGAATCTACATGGCTTGAGCCCAATCCATAATCGGGCTCAACATAATCTTCAACCACCGCTCCCGGTGACTGTAATAAGTGAAGTTGGTTGTTCATTACTTGAAAACCGACCAAAAACAGGCCAATAACCGAGATGATAATAATTACTTGCTTTTTCATTTCACATTTTCAATTTTATATCGAACCCAACAATGGTAAGTAATCTATGTGAGAATCCAAAAAAAATTATCTTAAGGACAGCTCTGCTTTGCTCAATGTTACCTGTAGTACCCCTTATTGGGGATTTCTATGGAATAGTTTTTTCGGGAACTGTTATTTAAATGGGGCTCTCGCAACCACGGGTTGTGGCGCTTCAGTACTTTATAGTTTATTTCGTAGAGTTCTGCAAAATCGGCCCAATTGGCCACGGCCGTGTCTACTTCCACAGTAAAGGTGGGTACTTTTTCGTACATATCTTCTTGATCCAGCTCAAAACCATATTTCTCTGGATGGGAAATAATTTCTTTTATGGCCAATATTCGAAATACATATCTTCCAGTCTCTTGTCCTAATAACAAATCGTAATAATCATCTACCTGCTGGATGCCCATATATTTTTGGATTCCGGCTGGTCCTGCATTGTAGGCTGCAGCGGTCAAGGTCCAGCTGCCAAAGCGTTCTTTCCATTTTTTGATGTAATCACAGGCTACCTGTGTGGATTTCTCCACATGATACCGTTCATCCACATTATCATTTACTTCCAAGCCATATTCCTTTCCCGTAGCTTTCATGATTTGCCAAAACCCGGTTGCTCCGGCAGGGGAAACCACATTTTCAAGACCACTTTCGGCTACGGCCAGATATTTAAAATCATCGGGGATGCCATTTTTGGCTAAAATGGGTTCAATAATGGGAAAGTATTTGTTCGCACGCTTGATAAGCAACAATGCATTCGATTGCCAATAGGTGTTCACCAAGAACTCACGATCCACACGCTCCATGATTTCCGGATCTTCCTGTGGAACCGGTTCACCCGCAAAGTTTAAATCCTCTGGAATATCTATGGCACTGATCTGATAAGTGTCTGCCACATTCTTATCCTTGGCCACAGACTCCTTTATACTGGGAGCTTCTTTCACTTCGCTCGACTGCACCGCAAAAACAAGCGTACTAACTACAGCAACCAGTCCTATAAAAGCTAATATGTTTTTTATGTATTTCATAGCAAGTCGTTTATTAGAGTACCATAAAGATACTATTATAAAGACGAAATTATTCCAAAATAATTGTGGGGAGGTGTTCATTAAACCATCTCGCCCGATGAATGATCATGGTATGCGTCCCATTTTTCACGGCAATGCAATCCCAGATATTTGCAATGGGAAAAACCGCATCCTTTTCCCCATGAATGTGAACCAAGTTTTTAGGAGGTGTGGTCTGTTTCCAATTTACAATTTGGTCTATGGACCAGTCAATGTAATACTTGTCCCTGACCGAAAGATATTTTTCATAAAGATCCAACCGCTTGGTCACGGTTTCACCAAATGCGTATTTGGCCAAAAGCTCCACATTGTTCACCAAACCTGTGGGCAACAACTTATGGACTTTGGTATACTTGGCAAAAATCATTCGTTTGGGCAATTCCTCTTTGGTCTTTACGCAGGAAACCGCAATGGTTTTTTTAGTTTGGATGATCTTTGCCATTTCCTGTACCAACATCCCGCCAAAAGAGACCCCTATGAGCACAGGATCCTTGTGTTTGATTTTTTCGCACATCTTTTGGGCATAATCCTCCAATGACATGCCTTTTTCGGGAAGAAACCACTCCAAAGTATGGGTCTCAAAAGTAGCTTCGGGAAGTTGTATTCCATCAAAAATAGATGAATTGGCAGCCATCCCGGGCATGAAGTAGACATGAATTTTCTTGTCGGACATTTCACACCAAATATCGATAAGGTCTAGGAAATTAACAATATTTTGACTAATTTTGTATCCCTTTTGTAACTAACCCCACCTATTTGAACACATTTTATAACAGGGGTATCAACAAATTACCGCTTTGGTAATTGTACGGTGTCAATTTTAAAACAGTACTATATGACAGAAATGGAAATTAACGACAATAGTTTCTTACGCCAATTTGAAACTAAGGTCAACGGGCATTTAGCCAAAATTGAATACTCTTCCCAAGAGCGTAAAGTATTTTTGACGAAGCTGGTAATTCCAGAAGAAATCACTCAAGAAGGCTTCAAAGAAGCTTTTATCAAAGCCGTTCTAAATGAGATTCAAGAGAAAAACCTAAGGGTTGTACCTACAAGCCCACATATAGCTGGTTTTTTGAGAAAGAACAGACAATACAAAGAGATGCTGCCCGTAGGCATCCGTATCTGATCCAACTACAACTAAAGAATTTTGAACCTCTCAGTAATGGGAGGTTTTTTTATGCCGAAACGGAAGCGGAAACAAACTCAAATCGCACCAAACCATCCTCATCGATTTCGGTTAGTTCCACTTGGTGCAGGGTGTTGACCAATTCTGGATTCCATGGTGCCTTTACCTTTACGTAATTTTCGGTAAATCCATGAATATAGCCCGATTTGTTCTCTCCTTCAAAAAGAACGGTCCTAATCGTGCTCAGTTGACTTTCGTAGAAAGCTCTTCTTTTTTTGGCCGAAAGCCCACGCAACATCTTACTGCGCTTACTACGTACTTTCTTGGGGACCACATGATCCATTTCTGCCGCCAAGGTATTGTCCCGCTCTGAATAGGTGAACACATGGAGGTAAGAAATGTCCAACTCGTTCAGAAAATGATAGGTTTCCAAGAAATGCTCATCCGTTTCCCCAGGGAATCCCACAATCACATCCACCCCAATACAGGCATGGGGCATAGTCTCTTTGATGCGTTTTACCCTATCCACATAGAGATTGGACAGATAGCGACGGCGCATGAGTTTTAATATCTCATCACTCCCACTCTGCAGCGGAATATGAAAATGTGGTACAAAGGAATTGCTCTGGGCCACAAAATCTATGGTCTCGTTCTTCAAAAGATTGGGTTCAATGGACGAAATACGCAACCGATGAATCCCCTCAATTTGGTCCAACGCCTTGACCAAATCCAAAAACGTATGCTCATGCCTTTTGTTGCCAAATTCGCCCTTGCCGTAATCCCCAATGTTTACACCTGTCAACACAATCTCCTTGATGTCTTTTGAGGCTATTTCCTTGGCATTCAGCAAAACATTTTCCAAAGTATCACTACGTGATATGCCCCTTGCCAAAGGAATGGTGCAGTAGGTACATTTGTAATCACAGCCATCCTGAACCTTTAAAAAAGCACGGGTACGGTCGCCAATGGCATAACTGCCCACATAAAAATCAGCCTCCTCTATTTCACAGGAATGTATTTGGGCGACCCTTCGACTCCGCTCTGGATCCGAATCCAAGAGGTCGTTCAAGTAATTGGTAATTTTGAATTTTTCAGTGGCACCCAAAACCAAATCCACCCCATCCACAGCAGCCAATTCTTCCGGTTTCAATTGGGCATAACAACCCACAGCGGCCACAAAAGCATCTGGATTACCCTTTTGGGCCTGCTTCACAATGGTCTTGAAGCGCTTATCCGCATTTTCGGTAACAGAACAGGTGTTGATCACATAAATGTCAGCCTTTTCGGAAAAGTCCACCCGCTCAAAGTCCTCCTTTTCAAAACTTCGTGCAATGGTGGAAGTTTCGGAGAAATTGAGTTTGCAACCCAGTGTATAAAAAGCGACTTTTTTATTCATTGACCCACCTTGTTTCAGGGCCGCAAAGATAGTGATTTGTTGAGAGTTAGAAAGTAAAGAAAGGTTTGTAATTTATGTATTCTACTTTGTGGACTGTATTGAAACTCTGCTGATTTTCTTCTAACTTCGTTACATGTGCTGAATTCATTTCAGTATCGGTCGATATAAATCACTTCGTACTGAGCGCAGCCGAAGTATTGAAACAAATCATATTTTATAACGATAACGAGCCCCCATTTTAATTTAGCTCCTCCTTTTTAACCAAAAGCTCCCTTTTTATTCAAATCCGCAATCCGAGAAATTAAAAAATCCAAAAACTGTACCTTTAAGATTAAAAGCAGTCTAAACCCATATGTCCAAAAAAGTTTTCCTCAGTTTAAAGTACCCCCAGCTCGCTATTGATATGCTGAAACAAGCAGGGTTTAACATCACCATCAACGAAAGCAATAATCCCATACCCCAAGATGAGCTGATTAACATCTGCAAAAACTATGATGCGCTACTGAGTACGGGATCCAATAAAATCGATGCCCATTTCTTGAAAAGCTGCCAGCATTTGGACATTATCTCCCAATTTGCCGTAGGCTATGACAATATCGATGTGCAAGCCGCCAAACAATTTGATGTTGTTATTGGAAATGCCCCCGGTGCCATGACCCAGGCCACTGCAGATGTAGCCTTTGGGCTTATGATTATGGTCTCCCGGAAAATGGTCCACATGCACAAAACCATAGAAAAAGGGCAATGGAAGCACTTTGTCCCCACCGCCAACCTCGGTTTTGAGTTGGATGGCAAAACGTTGGGCATTTTTGGGCTGGGAACCATTGGCATGGTCATGGCCAAACGCTGCAAGGCTGCTTATGGTATGGATATCTTGTATCATAATCGGTCCAGAAACCAAGAGGCTGAGGAGACGCTCAATGCAAAATATGTTTCGTTTGATGAACTGCTCTCCCAAAGTGATGTGATTTCGGCGCACTGTAATCTCACCGAAGAAACTAAAGGACTTTTTGATATAAATGCCTTTTCTAAAATGAAAAACAGCGCCATTTTTATCAATACCGCCCGTGGGGGAGTTCACAATGAAGTGGATTTAATAGAAGCCTTGAGAAAAGGTTATATTTGGGGTGCCGGACTGGATGTGACCAACCCCGAACCCATGCAACCCAACAATCCACTGCTCCAAATGGAAAATGTGGCCGTACTGCCCCATATTGGTTCTTCCACCGTGGAGGCCCGTAATGAGATGGCAC
>JBNLBG010000079.1:0-12949 GCA_050303195.1 Allomuricauda sp.
AAGAACTTTGCATCCTTCTTCCTTGCCAATTTGGATATAGTTCAGGATTTTCTCATACTGGTCATTGGAGGCTTGAGCGCCCATCATGGTATCTGGATCTAAAGGATGCCCCAGTTTAATTGCCTTGGTTCGTTCAACGACACGTTCCATAAATTTGTCGTAAATACTTTCCTGTACCAAAATCCTGGATGGACAAGTACAGACTTCACCTTGATTTAAAGCAAACATGGCCGCACCTTCCAAACATTTATCGAAGAATTCATCATCGGCATCCATAACACTTTCAAAAAACACGTTAGGGGATTTACCACCCAACTCCAAAGTAACCGGGGTGATGTTTTTTGAAGCGTATTGCATGATCAACTGTCCTGTGGTGGTTTCCCCGGTAAAGGCCACTTTGTTGATACGCGGACTGGAGGCCAAAGGTTTTCCAGCTTCAACGCCAAATCCATTGACGATATTTAGTACTCCGGCAGGGAGAATTTCCTCAATCAATTCCATGAACACCAGAATGCCAACAGGAGTCTGCTCAGCAGGTTTCAATACAACACAATTTCCCGCAGCAAGGGCGGGTGCCACTTTCCAGGCCGCCATCAACAGTGGAAAGTTCCAAGGAATAATTTGCCCCACTACGCCAAGGGGCTCCAAAACATTCATGGAAACAGTATTGGAATCCAATTCGCTAACAGAACCTTCTTCAGCACGAATGACCCCGGCAAAATACCGGAAATGATCAATGGCCAGGGGAAGGTCGGCAGCCCTTGTTTCCCGTAACGGTTTTCCATTGTCCCAGGTTTCGGCGCGGGCCAAGGTTTCTAGGTTACTTTCCATGATGTCGGCAATCTTCAACAAAAGGTTACTTCGGTAGGTGGCGGAAGAATTGTTCCATTCAGGAGCGGCTTTCCAAGCGGCATCAATGGCTTTTTCAATATCCTCGGCGGTAGACCGCGCAATTTTGGTAAAGGCTTTACCGTCCACGGGAGAGATATTGTCAAAATACTCCCCTTTGGAAGGTGCGGTCCATTTTCCACCGATATAGTTTTCATACTGATTTTTGAACGAGGGTTTCTGCAAAACACTGCGTTCGGTTGTTTGTACATTGCTCATAATACATACTTTTATGGGTTACAGTTAATTTTTATGCGATGGACAGGGATGTCCAAGTAGCTGATTTTAAAAGTATTGATTTTGAACTCCGAGTATCTGACGTATTCTATGAATGTAGTGACCGATTCTCTTTTGGTTGGGATTATGGCAAAATTACAGATATTATTTTTTACATTTAATAAGTATTAAGCTTTAATTTTGAGAATTTACTAGAAATATGCAACTTTCGGAGAAGTTTTTTAAGGAGCGTAGGTTGGAGCAATTGGTGGAGAACCAAACTTCCTATACTTTGAACAATGCGGCCATGCATGTATTTGAAACGCATTTGCAGGCAGACAGGGTTTTGTTGCAGTTTGACCAACCGGTTTTGGCCTCCATGCTCATCGGAAAGAAAATAATGCATCTACGGGATAAGAAAGCGTTTGATTTTCTCCCGGGGGAATCCTTGATTTTACCATCGAATGAGATGATGTGCATTGATTTTCCGGAAGCGCATCATGATAATCCCACGCGCTGTTTGGCCATGGCTATTTCCGAAGAGAAAATACGTAGGGTAATTAGGATAATGAATGAAACCATCCCCAAGCATGATGGTTCTGAATGGGCCTTTATGGACTACAACTTCCATTTTACCAATGATGCCAGTATTTATGGAATTATTCAACGATTGTTGTACCTGTTTACGGAAAACCATCCGTCCAAGGATTTTTTTGTGGACAATATGCTGCAGGAACTTATTGTGCGTATCCTTCAAGGAAATTCCCGAAAAACCCTTGAGGAACGAGCATCCCGGTTATCCTCCAATAATCGTTTGGCGTATGCGATTGAATACATCAGCACACATTTGCATGAACCGCTAACGATAGGCGCGCTAAGTAAAAAGGCGTGTATGAGCGAGTCCCATTTTTATAAGACCTTTAAGGAAGAATTGGGGATAACGCCTATAGAGTACATCAACAGTGAACGAATTAAATTGGCCGTGAAGCTGTTGAAGGACCCTAACCGGAAAATCAAGGAAATTTACTTAGAATGTGGTTTTGAAAACCGTTCCTATTTTAACCGTTTGTTCAAACGAAAAGTACAGGCATCCCCAGGGGAATACCAATCAAAATTTACGGATTAAAAGGCTTAATTCAGGCTGAACGTTGTTCCATCCTTACCATCCTTTAGTTGAATTCCCAAAGCGGTAAGTTCATCCCGAATTTTATCTGAAGTAGCAAAATCCTTGTTCGCACGAGCCTCATTGCGCAATTGGATCAAGAGTTCCATTACCCCGTTCAAGGCGTTGGAATCATCTTTGGCCAAGGATTGGTTTTCAATACCCAATACATCATAGACAAAAGCTTTTATGGTGCTTTCCAATTCGGCCTTATCAGCTTCAGTAAGGCTTTCCTTTCCTTCCTTGATGAGGTTAATGTGTTTTACCGCATCAAAAAGATGTGCAATAAGGATGGGTGTGTTGAAATCGTCGTTCATGGCATCATAGCATTTCTGCTTCCATGCTTGCACCTCGAAATCAGATGTTGGACCGGTTTTTAGGGAATCAAGACTACCTAATGCATCCATCAATCGGTTATACCCTTTTTCAGAAGCTTGCAACGCATCATCGCTCAGGTCCAAAATACTGGTATAATGGGCCTGCATCATAAAAAAGCGGACCACAGCCGGTGAATAGGCCTTGCTTAAAATATCATTTTTGCCACTGATGATTTCTGATGGATAGATATTGTTGCCCGTGGATTTGGACATTTTCTTACCATTCAGGGTGAGCATGTTGGCATGCAACCAATATTTTACAGGAGATTTTCCTGTACTGGCCTCGGCTTGTGCAATTTCGCACTCGTGGTGCGGAAATTTAAGGTCCATTCCGCCTCCATGAATATCAAAGGTTTCTCCCAAATATTTGGTGCTCATGGCCGTACATTCCAAATGCCATCCTGGAAAACCATCGCCCCACGGGGAGGGCCAGCGCATAATGTGCTGGGGCTCGGCCTTTTTCCAAAGCGCAAAATCCTGTGGATTTCGTTTCTCGTCTTGAGCGGTCAAATCACGGGTATTGGCAATCATGTCCTCCAACTTTCTCCCGCTGAGTTTACCGTATTCATGGTCCTTGTTGAACTTGATCACATCAAAATAAACTGAGCCATTGGCTTCATAGGCATAGCCTTTTTCCAGAATTTCCTTGATAATTTCAATCTGCTCAATAATATGGCCGGTAGCGGTGGGTTCAATACTTGGTGGTAGTAAATTGAACTGCTGCAGCGTATGGTGAAAATCAACGGTATAACGTTGCACCACTTCCATGGGCTCAATCTGTTCCAGTTTTGCTTTTTTGGCGATTTTGTCCTCACCATCATCTGCATCATTTTCCAAATGTCCAGCATCCGTTATGTTACGAACATAACGCACTTTATAGCCCAAGTGCTTAAAGTACCTAAAAATCATATCGAAGGACATAAATGTGCGGCAATTGCCCAAATGCACATTGCTGTAAACGGTTGGGCCGCAGACATACATGCCCACATGGCCTTCGTTTATGGGTTGAAAAACCTCTTTTTTTCCGGTAAGTGAATTGTGTACTCTAAGGGTTTGGTCCTTGTAAAGTTGCATTGAAAAATGTGGAGTTAAAAGTCGGTATCCAGATTAATGTAGTCCAAAAATTCCCTTCTTATGGCTTCATCTTTAAATTTGCCGCCGTACTCTGCAGTAACGGTACTACTTTCAATATCTCGAATGCCCCGGGAATTGACGCATAGGTGCTTGGCATCTATCACACAAGCTACATCTTCTGTGCCCAGTACTTGTTGCAATTCTTTTACAATTTGTATGCTCAATCGCTCTTGTACCTGCGGACGTTTGGCATAATAGTCAACCACGCGGTTCATTTTAGATAGACCAACAACGGTTCCGTTGGAGATATAGGCAATATGCGCCCTGCCAATAATAGGCAACAAATGGTGCTCACAAGTGGAATAGAGCACAATGTTCTTTTCCACCAACATTTCACCGTACTTATATTTGTTTTGAAAAGTGGAAGATTGAGGTTTGCGCTTGGGGTGCAAACCGCCGAACACTTCCTTCACATACATTTTTGCGACCCTTTTAGGAGTACCTGAAAGACTGTCATCGTCCAAATCAAGACCAAGGGTCAACATAATTTCTCGCACATTCTTCTGTATTCTTTCGATTTTTTCCTCATCGCTCAATACAAAAGCATCTTCCCGTATCGGGGTCTCGGTTGAAGAGCCAACATGATCGTTGCCCCTTTCCTCATACTGTTCTTCCAAAGCCTGCTCTAATTTCATAGCTGTTTCTTCAAGACAGCAAAGATAACATTAATGTATGATTTAACATCCAGTATGGGGAGTTTGACAACATAAATTATTGTTAAGGCATGGCCCTTACTATTTTTATAATACCCAAACCTACAGTCTTTTATGGTGAAATTGGTTACTAGAGCTTTAATCTTTTGCCTCTTCTGGCAATTTTCGTATGCCCAAGTTTCCCAGGAATGCGTCAATGCTATACCTATTTGTAGCAACACGCCCATCAATGGGGGAACCAATGGTTTTGGTGTGGATGATTTTAATGGGGCAGCTTCCAGTGGATGTTTGGAACAGACGTTGTCCGGAGCCATAGAGTCTAATTCGGCTTGGTACCGATTTAGGACGGCAGCTTCGGGCCAACTCGGCTTTAATATTGGGCACAATAACAATGAGGACTGGGATTTTGCACTGTACCTTGCTTCTGATTGCAATAATTTGGGAGAACCTATCCGCTGTAATTTTTTTGATAATAGCGAAAACAAAAGCTTTATTGGCGTAGGCGTAGACCCAACTGGGGATGAGGATTCGGTGCATTATGAGGATTGGCTTGAAGTAAACCCTGGAGAGGATTATTATCTCTTTATCAACAATTTTAGTAACCTGAACTCCGGTTTTTCCATTCAGTTTACAGGAAATATATGGGTCACCAATCCTACTGATGCGTTGGACTGTTCCATCATCAACAACCTTTTGGGGCCACCCATAGCTGCTTGTGAAAATGAGACGATACTATTGGATGCCACCACTTCAGGAGCTATGAGCTATGAATGGTATAGTGATACAGGAAATGGGTTTCAGCTTATCTCAGGAGCTACAGCTTCCACCTATATGGTAACAACCTCAGCACAATATCGTGTGGTAGTTACTACCGGAATGGAGACGATAATCAGTGACGTTCAGGTTGGATTTACTCCTGTGCCTGTTACAGAGGCCATGACAGATGCTATTTTTTGTCATGTGCCCGACATGATCTTTGATCTTGGCACTAAGGATTTAGAAGCCTTAGGCTCCCAAGATCCTGATGATTTTGTAGTAAGTTACCATAGCTCCCAGTCCGATGCCAATTTGGGAATCAACCCATTGCAAAAACAGTATGAAAAGAGTCCTGGACAGGAAACAATTTATGTACGGACCACCTCTTTGGCCAATCCTGATTGCTACGATGCTTCTGAAAGTTTTGTTTTGGATGCTATTGAAACTCCTGAGCTCACTTTTTCGGAAGAAGCTGTTATTTGTGAAAGTATGGGCTATGTTGAAATTGGGGAAACCATGCCCAATCCGGCTTATACGTATCAATGGAGCACCGGGGAACAGACGCCTTCTATTACAGTGTCCGATGAAGGTGAATACACAGTAACGGTGACAAATTCTTCCAATGGAACATCCTGTGAAGCCAGTAGTATGGTTGCCGTGAGCATATCTACTTTGCCCAGTATCACCGATGTATCCATTGATGTACAAGATTTACGCACCAATAATACAGTGACCATCATGACTGAAGGTGACGCATCAAATCTGGAATACAGGATGGATGACGGTGCATATCAAGCCAGTAATGTTTTTGAAGGCGTTACCCCGGGCGACCACAAAGTATACTTGCGCGATGTTTACGGTTGTGGTGAGGTTGAGGACGACATTGTTGTGGTCGGTTTTTTGACCACTTTTTCACCCAATGGGGATGTCCTTAATGAAAGTTGGCATATTGAAGGGCTTTCAGAGCTCAATTCTCCAATTGTGACCATATATGATCGGTATGGAAAATTGATAAAACAAATGACGGAGTTTGATACTGGTTGGGATGGAAGCCTTAATGGTCAACCGCTCCCTTCCACCGATTATTGGTTTAAGTTGTCCTATGTGGATGATAATGGAAATCGAGTCATTGCCAAATACCTTCAGAGCCATTTTTCCTTAGTGCGATAGGTCAAAATGCATTTTATCGATTAACTGCATATTTTTTCGGATAAATTATACTAAAACTGTGATTATAGGAGTTATACAGGTTAGATTGTAGAATAATCTTTTAGCCCCAAAATTCTATGAGAGCTCTATTTAGCGCTATCTGTTTATTACTATTCTCCATTGCAGCCAGCGCTCAAAACTCCCCAGATTGTAGAACTGCCATACCAGTTTGTGCCGATGCCCCTATTTTGGGAACCACAGACGGAGGGGGTGATATTGATGATTTTGATCCAGAAGTAATTACCCAGACCGGCTGTTTGGAAAAAGGGAGCAACAGCTCGGCGAATATTGAAAACAATACAGAATGGTATGTGTTCAGGGCCGGAACCGATGGTCAAATTGGTTTTGACATTGAAGCGCTACCAGGTCCCACCGGAATTATTACTGCAGAGTGGGATTTTGCTTTATACGGACCTTTTGATGAAACCTCTGGGCAAACCTTTTGTACCATTATTGGTGATGGAAGCGCCCAGCCCATTCGCTGCAACTACGAAACCAATGACACCAACTTTACTGGAATAGGAGTTAACCCAGTTGATGGAAGGGAAGGGGCCCCTTTTGTGAAACAGAGCCAAAACACGTATGATGAATGGCTGGATGTAACCGCCGGAGAGATTTATTACCTCTACATCAATAACTATAATACCAATTTTGATGGAGACCCCGAATCTTTTGAACTGACCTTTACAGGAAGCTCTGTGGATGCCGATCAGAACAATGCTTTGGATTGTACCCTTCGTGACGAATTTTTAGGGTTGGATATTGTGGCCTGTGAGGGTGACCCCGATATTGTACTAAGTGCTTTAAACTCGCCCGCTGGATCTAATATTACATCGGTTGAATGGACTGTGGATTATGATGATGATGGTGCAATAGATGATACTTTGGTAGGAACAGGGCCTTTTGGTGCTGAACTGACGGTTTCAAGTCCTAATTCTGGAAGATACTATGTTTCCATTGAATGGCCTTTTGGAAATCCAATTGAAGATGATATTCTAATTACATTTTATGGAACCCCAGAACTGGATGAGGTAAGGGTTTTGGACGATTTGGTCAATAGTGACCAGACCGACCCTTACAATATTGAAATAGTTCCCGTGGGTGATGGCGACTACGAATATGCCATCAATGATGGAGAGTTTCAAGATGATCCTATTTTCTTGGATGTCCCACCTGGGCTCAATACAGTCATCATAAATGATAAAAATGGTTGTGGAACCAGTGAACCTTTTGAGTTTTTAGTAGTTGGCTACCCTAAGTTTTTTACACCCAATGGAGATTCTTTTTATGACACTTGGAATGTGTTTGGTATTGAAGAACTTACAAATCCGGTGATTTATATTTTTGACCGTTACGGTAAATTATTAAAAGAGCTGGATCCATCTTTAGGTTGGGACGGTACCTACAACGGTAGGAATCTCCCTTCTTCGGATTATTGGTTTAGATTGGACTATGAGCGGGATGATAGTGGGGTTTTGGTGGCGCGTTCTGTTCGTAGACACTTTTCTTTGGTGCGCTAAGATTTAGCTGCAAAAAAAAAGGCCAGAACTCCTCCTGACCCTTGTTTTATTATCTTCTTCTGATTAGAATTTAAACGTATATCCCAATGAAATATTAGTGTTTATGCGGTTTACCATGGCGGAACTATTTATACCCGAATCAAAAAAGTAGGCATTTACATCCTGTTCTGTTCTGCTGAAGGCTAAATCCAATCTGCTTCCGCCAAAACTATAGCCAACACCTCCAGAGAACCCGTTAAGGTCACCTACAATGTCTCCATTTTCATAGGGGCTGCTCTCAAAACGATAACCACCTCGTAGACTTACTTCATCAAAGCGAATTTCGCCTCCCAATCTATAGGTGTTCACCACACCCAATGCATCAGCGATAAAATCGTTTTCGCTTGAAAAATTTGGGTCTGAAGTAGGTCGAAGTTCTGCTTGCGACATATCTTGATAGCCATAATCAAAGCTTAGAAGACCATCATCTCCAAAAACAACGGCAACACTACCGGTAAGTTTTCCTGGCGTTTTTATTCGGTAATCATCATAAAGGTTCACAATGCCAAAGTCTATAAAGTTGATATCCGAAACAGCTAAGTTGGAATTGATGCGTTGCGAGAAATCGTCTGTCAACTCATACCAGGTAGGGGATTGATAACTACCGCCTACACGGACACTTTCGTTCAATTTTGCTATGGCTCCCAAACTAAAGGAGAACCCATAACCTTCGGTGTGCAACAGATTGTCAAATGAGGTAAACTGAACAGGTGAATCTTGGTCATACCCATCTTCATCCAAAAAGCTCACTCGGTCATAAAGCACGGTGTGAAAATTCAAAGATGCGCCCAGGTACAGATTTTCTTCGTACTGGCTTGCAAAGTTCAGGGTGAACCTGCTGTTGTATCCTGATGTATTTTGCACGTATTCTTGGCGTACGTTGCTGTAGTTGGCATTGGAAAAGTAAGACGTGTTGGCATCGTCATCTTGGTCAGGCTCAATAAGACCTGCTTGAAAGCCCAAAAAGGCTTGTTGGGCTCCAAAACCAAGGCTTGAGCCTATATCCAAATAGGCATCTTCAATGTACTCGCCTTGCTGCACACGGAGCGGACCCAAGGGTTCACCATCGGCAAAGTTTAAAAAGTAATTGTCTATACCCAATGCCGTATTTCCAGCGGCATAAAACTCATTGTCAAAATTTTGAACCATGTCGTAATTAAAGGCCAGGGCAATCTTTTTCCAAGGACTATTATTGGATTTAAAGACAAGTACCCCTCCCACTTGGTTCAAATCCAATGAGTTGAGCGTGGTGTTTCGCACACTGTTTCCAAAAAGTGCATCATTGTTTCTGTGGTAGTTTGAACCAGTTACGCTCAATTCGCTATAGTTGAAAACGGCAGAGCCAGCTGGGTTGACATTGAGGGAGGACAGGTCGCCACCGAGGGCTCCAAAAGCACCGCCCATGGCTTGAAATCGTGCCGTTCCAATAATGTCTTCCGTGCTATATCTAAGTACGTCATCTATGATCTGGGCACTTGAGTATGCACATACCAATACCATGATGAGAGTTGAAATTCGTTTCATTTCTCGAGATTTAGTTTTACGATAAATTTTAGAGGAATATTAGTTTCTTCCATTACCTCTTCCAGATCTGGAAGATCCACCTGATCTACTTGCGCCCCCTGAACTTCTGGAGCTACCGCCAGAGCTTCTGTAGCTTCCGCTACTGGAACTTCTAGAACCACTACTTCTATAGCTTCCAGAACCGCTGCTTCTATAGCTGCTGGAACCGGAACTTCTTGAAGACCTGTTATAATTACTTCTACTAGGTGCTGAGGTCCTTGGAGAAGATTGATAACTCCTTGTGCTTCTTCCAGAGCTTCGGTATGTTGGAGAAGAGGAGCTTCTATTCACAGAACCGCTTCTACTGTAGGTTCCGCTACTTCTGGATGAAGGCGAAGTACCATATGAACGATAGGTTCTGGAACTACTTCTATAATTGGGAGAAGTACGGGTACTTCTGCTGGTTCGGTAATTTCGGTTTCTTGCTATGGCATCGGGACTTACCGTTCTTCTAGCCGTTGTTCCACTTCGGTATGATCGAGACGTTCTGGATGCACCCACAGATCTATTGGAGCGACCACTATCCGTTCTGTATCTGGAGGTATATCCACTTGTCCTTGAGGCTAAGTTAGATCTTCCCCGAAGTGAGGTGCCAGGGATTGTGGAAGAGGAATATCCTCTACGTCCACGACTATAGGCATAGTTTCTTCCATAGTAATTGTTATAGTAATAGGGTCTCCAACCGTAGTTGTAATAACCACCCCATCCCCAATAGCCGGCATAGCCCCAGCTACCATAATAGGGGTATCCCCATCCGTAGTAGCCACCCCAGCCCCAACGGTTATATCGCCATGGGCTGTACCAACCCCAATTGTAATAGGGGTATCCACCCCAACCATAGCCGAAGCCCCAGTATGGGCTGTTCCATCCATAATAACCACCCCAACCCCAATTGTCATAGACATTTATGGTTAGGCTTGTGGGATTGTCGCCCCATCCGGGATTGCCGTTGTAGGTATTGTTGTAAGCAAAATAATCAGTTTGTTCCCCATAAGGAATGGAGTCGTTCTGTGTTTGGCTGGAATAGCTGTCAACATCGGTGAAAATCTCCTCATCAAGAATTTCTCCATATTCATTGGCCTTATCGCCAAAATAATCACCATAAAGGTTGCTTTCTTGGTCTTCAAGACGAACGGCTTCTGCAGATTTTTTCTCTACATGAACGACTCTATTGCCACTGGAATAGATGCCGTCGTCATAATATGAAGCTTGCTGATACGATCCACATGAGGCTGCAAATAAAGCGGCCAGAGGGAGTATGGCAAATGCCATAAATTTTGGAAGGGGTGTAGACTTTATCATTGTGCAATTTTTATTGTTGAACATACTAAAAATAATTAGTTTTACCGAATTATTCTTGCTAATAAAAACACAAGTTTTGTGCCAAACTACAGTAAATGGGTAAAAATTTAACAAGTCGAGCCGAGGATTATTCCAAATGGTATAATGAACTTGTCGTAAAATCGGATTTAGCTGAAAATTCAGGAGTTAGGGGTTGTATGGTGATAAAGCCCTATGGATATGCCATATGGGAAAAAATGCAGGCCCAGCTCGATTCAATGTTTAAGGAAACGGGTCACGAAAACGCTTATTTTCCGCTGTTCATTCCAAAATCGTATTTAAGCAAAGAAGCAAGCCATGTGGAAGGTTTTGCCAAGGAATGTGCAGTTGTGACGCACTATCGCTTAAAGAATGCCGAGGATGGTAGTGGTATTGTGGTGGATGAGGATGCCAAACTTGAAGAAGAACTTATCGTTCGGCCTACATCAGAAACCATAATTTGGGATACCTACAGAAGATGGGTACAATCATATCGTGATTTGCCCATATTGGTCAACCAATGGGCCAATGTGGTGCGATGGGAAATGAGAACCCGTCTTTTTCTGCGTACCGCTGAGTTTTTGTGGCAAGAAGGTCATACTGCCCATGCTACCCGGCAAGAAGCTGTAGAAGAGGCTGAACTGATCATGAACTTGTATGCAGAGTTTGCAGAGGAGTATATGGGGGTTCCCGTGATCAAAGGGACGAAAACCGAGAGCGAACGTTTTGCTGGGGCTGAAGAGACCTATTGCATTGAGGCATTGATGCAAGATGGAAAGGCGCTTCAAGCCGGTACGTCCCACTTTTTGGGACAAAATTTTGCCAAGGCTTTTGATGTGAAGTTTGCCAATAAGGAAGGGCAGCAAGAATACGTTTGGGCAACATCTTGGGGGGTCTCCACCCGATTGATGGGAGCTTTGGTCATGACGCACAGTGATGACAATGGATTGGTACTTCCACCAAAATTGGCACCTATTCAGGTGGTGATTGTACCTATTTATAAGGGATTGGACCAGCTGGATGCCATTTCCGAAAAAGTGGAACCTTTGGTGAAGGAACTGAAGGCCAAAGGAATTTCGGTGAAATACGACAAACGAGATACGCACAAACCAGGGTTCAAGTTCAATGAATATGAATTGAAAGGGGTGCCTGTGCGTTTGGCGGTTGGACCTCGCGACTTGGAGAACGGGACGTATGAGGTGGCAAGACGAGATACGCTTCAAAAAGAATCGGTAAAGGCAGAGGATGTTGTAGATAAAGTGGAATCGCTGATGACGGAAATTCAGGAAAACATCTACCAAAAAGCTTTCGATTATAGAAAGGAGCATATCACCACGGTAGATTCCTATGAAGAATTCAAAAAGGTGATTGAAGAAAAAGGCGGATTTGTTTCAGCCCATTGGGATGGTACCGCGGAGACCGAGGATAAGATCAAGGAGGAGACCAAAGCGACCATTCGCTGTATACCTTTGGATGCAAAACAGGAAGATGGAAAATGTATGGTGACAGGAAAACCATCCACTCAAAGGGTACTGTTTGCAAAGGCCTATTAAACAGGGGGCAAAAAATAATAATTACTGTTGCAAGACTTAAAAATAGTTGTATTTTTGCATCCGCAATTATGCAACCTTATGGCCCGTTCGTCTAGGGGTTAGGACGCCAGGTTTTCATCCTGGTAACAGGGGTTCGATTCCCCTACGGGCTACTAAAGTAGATTTGAGACGTAAGATATAAGACATAAGATTGAGGCATCATCCTCAAAGAAAAAGTCTAACCATCTAAAGTCTCATGTCTAAAATCTGACATTCGGCCCGTTCGTCTAGGGGTTAGGACGCCAGGTTTTCATCCTGGTAACAGGGGTTCGATTCCCCTACGGGCTACTAAAAAGAAATTAGAAAGTATAAATCAAGACAATGGCAAATCATAAGTCAGCATTAAAGAGAATCAGAAGAAACGAAGCGGTTCGCTTGCGTAACAGATACCAGCACAAGACCGTGCGTAATGCAATCAAAAAATTGCGTACCGAAGAGGACAAGAAAGCTGCCGAAGCCTTATTGCCCACTGTTGTTGGTATGATTGATAAATTGGCCAAGAAAAATATCATTCACAGTA